>CAIQCK010000105.1 GCA_903870275.1 uncultured bacterium
AAATATTCGCGACATGGAGGACAACATCGCCAGCGGCGTGCGCGTGGCCTGGCTCAACGCCAACTACGCCTCCGAGAAGGTGCAACTGACCGCGAAACTGCTCCAGCACGCCAACATCGCCTTCGACCTGGCGCAGGCGCGCTACAAAGTCGGCGCGAGTTCCATCGTCGAACTCAGCCAGGCGCAGCTCAACAAGACCTCCGCCGAAATCGCCGTGGCCGGCGCGAAATACGATTACCTGACCCAGCGCGCCCTCCTGAGCTATCAGGTCGGCACGTTGCGGTGACGACGGCTAGAACTTGAACGACGTCTGGACGTAAACGAAGTTGGCGTCTGTGGCGCCGCCGTTGGCCGGGATGGCGCCGACGGATTGTTTGATGTAAGTGCCGACGAAGAAATGGCCGTAGCCCGCCTGCACGTTCCACCACGATTGGAAATCGTAACTGGCAACCAGGTCCAGTTCCGTTCCCACAAAGGAATCGTAATTCGGATGGATGCCGTAGCCAGTGGTGGCGTTGTTGCGCCCGCTGCCGGAGATGGGATAGAGGTAATCGTTCGTATCCCACAGCCAGAACGCGCGATAGTCGGCCGAGAGCGTCAGGTGCTTCAGCGGGTGGAACGACGCGGACAAGCGCGGGATGTGCATGTTGCGCTCGCAGAATAAGTCTATGACGCCGTATTGCGGGTGGCGCGTGCCGAATAGGTTGTCGAAGGTTTCACTTTTCCCGTCCTTGATGTTGCTGTCGCCGGTGCCGCCATCATAGCTCAAGCCCAGCCGCGGCGACGCCCAGGCGTTGGTCCAGGTGTAACCGCCGTCGGTGAACATGGCGAAGGCTTGCTGATTCAACCGTTGATTCAGAGTCGAGCTGTTGATGGTGCCGACCTGGCCGGCGGCTTCGAGGCTGTAGTCCCAGCCGGCGAGTTTATCGGGCAGCGATTTGACGAGGAAACCGAACGTGAGGATGTCGCGGGCGGTGGAGGGCGTGCCGGGCACGTCGTAGGCTGACGCGCTGGTCGCCTGCTGGCCGGCGTTGCGGGAGAGGGCATAAACTTCCGTCACCTGCCACGGCACGACTTTCCGGCTGGAGGCATAGATGCCGGAGAACGTGTCGTAACTGCTGTTCTCGTCGAAGTGGTCCTGATACGGCACCACGACGCGCGAGACGAACGCGTCCACCCAAAACAAATCATTGATATACCGCAGCTTGGCGGCGTCGAACGTCCGGCCCAGATTGCTCCAATCGCTGTTGCCGATGAACCGCTGGTCGCCGTACATCATTTCCTGCCGCCCGACTTTTAGGACGAACGGAAACTGCGCGGGGTCGCCCAACGAAATGTAAGCCTGCTGCAACACGCCCGTGTCCTCGTCCGGCGCCGGCGACCGTTGATCCCAGTTCGAGGTGTTGTTGCGCATCTCCGCAAAAACCGTGCACCACGGCGTCGGCGACCAGCCGGCGTGAAATTTTTCGCGCATCAACAACTGGTCGCTGCTGTTGGCCTGGCCGCGGGCGATGAAATCCGTGTTCGGATTCACCGGCATCGTGAGCGGCTTCGTGCCCGTCGGCACGCTTGTCAGGGTGCTGGCGGCGCGCACCGCGCCTTCGTAATCCTCGTAACGCAGGCGAAACTCTCCGCCAAAGTCCCACGCCTTCATCGCGTCGTTTTCCTGGCGCATCCAGTCATTCATCAGGCCGGCGCTGGCCGGCGCGGCGGTCTCCGCTCCAGCCGCGCCGTGCGGAAGGTTGGCCACCCACAGCAGCGCGATGACCGCGGCGGCCAACTGTTTCGCTGTCGTCGTCATGTTTTTTGAGAATGAAATCCAGCGGCCTCCAACACCGCCTTCAAGCGTCAAACGCCGCGCCGGCCCAGGCAGCGGTCAATCGCTTCCAAAAGGACCGTTTCGTCCAGAAGGGGCTTGGTGATGTAATCATCAAATCCCGCATCGAGGAACCGCTCGCGATCACCCGACATGGCGTGCGCGGTCAGGGCGATGACGGGAAGGCCCTTCAGCGACGCGTCGGCGCGGATTCGCCGCGCCACTTCCAGGCCGTCCATGTCGGGCAGCGAGATGTCCAGCAACACCAGGTCGGGTTTCTCCTGCCGCAGGCTCTCCCACGCGCTGACGCCGCTTTCATACTCGGCCACCTCGTAGAGGTCCTGCAACAGCGTCCGGAACAGCAGCCGGTTGTCCGGGTTGTCTTCAACGAGAACGATCTTTTTCACGAAATGTCCCGCTCCCGTTCAAGCTGCGGCCGGGCTTGGGCGAAGGCCGCCTCCAGCTCGCGCAGCAACGCGGGGATCGGCCCCGCCTGTTTTTCCAGCGCCAGCCGCTCGATGCGCGTGGCCAGTTCCTCCACGGCGCGTGCGCCGACATTGGCGGCGCTGGAGCGGATGGGATGCACGGCGTTTTGGATGGCGTCCAGGTCGCCCGCCTGTTCGCCGGCGCGGGCCGCCTCGAGTTTCTTGGGAACGTAGTCCAGCACGATGACGATCATGTCGCGGATGAGCTTCCGGCCTCCGATTTTTTCCAACCGGCCCAGTGCCGCCACATCCAAAATATTGCTGTCGCTCACGAGTGTTTTCTTCTTTTGCCGCCTTGCCAAACCCACGGATTCTGTGTGAAGACCGTGCTGGCGTCAATAACGACTGTCGCCGCCGGGTCGTGAGATCAGACGGCAATCAAAACCGTTATCCAGGACGGGCGGAGATATCGGAAGTGCGCAGGCCGTCCTGATAAAGGGAACTGATATGAAACACCGGGGCGCAGAGAAGCGCAAAGGCTCCGCGAGCCTCGGCGATCTCCGCGCCCCGGCGCTGAGCGTCGATGCCTCATGATAGCCGGGGCGGAGGAGTGGGGACGGCGGGACGGAGGGCACCGCCGGGTTTGTCCTTGAGCATGCCGTTGAGCATCCGCTCGAGGTCGTCGCCCCATTCCTCGGCTTTTTTCAGGACGGCTTGCGCTTCGGCACCGAGGCGCTTGGCTTCGTCGGCGGTGAGTTCCTTGGAGGTGGCGATGAAGACGGGAATGTGCCAGGTGCGCGGGTTTTTGCGGATGGTGTCCAGGAACATCATGCCGTCCATCTCCGGCATCATCAGGTCCAGCAGGATCAGGTTGGGCGTGAAGGTCTCCAGCGTGGCGAGGGCTTCGCGGCCGTTGGCGGCCATGCGCAGTTCGGTGACGCGCCCCGCCAGGTGCGCGGCGAAAAGGCGGCGGTCGTCTTCGTTGTCCTCGACGACGAGGATGCGGGTGCGCGGGATGAGGCTGAGGACACGGAGCAGGTCTTCGCGGGAGACGGGTTTTTGGAGCATCTCCACCGCGCCGAGGACGGTGCCGCGCTTTTCGTGCGCGACGACGCTGACGACGATAACGGGGATGTCTTTCAGATTCGCGTCAGCCTTGAGCCGCCGGAGCACTTCCCCGCCGTCCATGTGTGGCATGAGCAGGTCGAGGGTGATGAGGTCGGGCCGGATTTCCCGCGCCATGCGCAAACCCAGTTCGCCGCCATCGGCGGCGACGACATGGCAGCCAAATTGTTCAATGAGGTGTGTCAGCAGCGAGCGCGAGTCGGTTTCGTCGTCAATGACCAGCACCAGTTTGTTGCGCAAAGGCTCGGCGGTTTCCAACGCACGAATGTGACGCGCGACCTCGACGGCGGCTTCGGCGGCGGTGAGGCCGCGCACCTCCCGCAGCACCGCCGGATGCACGGGGACGCCGACGGCTACCGGATGTTCGGCCAGCACGATGCTGAAGGTGGAGCCTTGGCCGGGTTCGCTGGCGACTTCGAGCCGGTAACCCATCAACTCGCAGAGCGCCTTGGAAATGGTCAGGCCGAGGCCTGTGCCGCCATATTTACGGGTGGTGCTGAGGTCGGCTTGCTGGAACGCCTCGAAGATGGCCGCCAGCCGGTCGTGGGAGATGCCGATGCCCGTGTCGGCCACGTCAATGCGAACGGGCCGGCCGGTGATTTCGTCCGCCGTGACGCGCACGGTGACGCTGCCTTGTTCGGTGAATTTCACCCCGTTGCCGATGAGGTTGATGAGGATTTGCTTGAGCTTGCCGACATCGGTGTCCAACAGGGCGATGCAGTCGGGCAATTGAGCGGCCAGTTTGACCGGCCGGTCGCGCAGTTGCGGTTCGAACTGGCTGATGATGGCGGCGATCAACTGATCCAGCGCCACCATCGAAGTCTCGATCTCCACCCGCCGGGCTTCGATTTTGGAAAGGTCGAGGACTTGATTGATCAACTCCAGCAGGTGTTTGCCGTTGGCGGCGATCCGCTCCAGAAACGCAAGGTTCTCCGGGTGGAAGTTGCCGCCTTTGTTTTTCAGCAGGATGTTGGCGAAGCCGATGACGGAGTTCAAGGGCGTGCGCAACTCGTGGCTCATGTTGGCCAGAAACTGGCTCTTGGCGCGGCTCGCCGCCTCGGCGCCTTCCTTGGCGTGATGCAGTTCCTCCTGCGCGCGCTTGCGCTCGGCGATTTCCACCGTGAGGTCGTCGCGGGAAACCGTGACCGACTTCAGCTTTTCCGTCATCTCGTCGAAGGAGCGCGCGAGTTCCCCGACTTCGTCCCGCGATCCCGCGTCAACCTTGTGGTCCAGGTTGCCGGAACCGATGATGGCGGCGCCTTCTTGCAACCGTTCGAGGGGCAGGACGACACGGTGATCGAACAGCCACGAGATGCCGATCAAAATCACCATCATCAATCCCACAAAAGTCAGGGCGACGATGGTGCGTTGGGAAAGGGCCGCCGCCGCGCGCTGGCGGCTGAGCGCGGCCAGTTCCGAGGCGTCGGACACCATCGCTTGAGTCCGGACGTCCAACTGGCCGACAAACCGCTGTTTCAATTCGGGCGAGACGCCGGAGTCTCCGGGAAGCCGGCCGCGCGCGGCCTGGAGTTGCGCGAGACTGGCAAAAATGTTCCGGATTTCTTGATGGTTCTGCCGGACTTGTTTGAGGATGGCCTGGCTATCCGGGCTGGCAAACTCCGCGCTGTCAAGCAACCGCGTCAGGGAATCGTGCTTCGTCTGCCACTGCTCCTGCGCGCGTTCGCCGTCGTGCAACACATAGTCCGTCGTCAGGATTCCCAGTTCGAACAGGCCGCGGGTCAGTTCGTTCGCCATCGCGTCTTCCCGCCAGGCCGCCTTGACCTGCTGGATCGCCGTCATCAACGTCACCGAGGCGAAGGCAATGATGCCCAGCGAGCAGAGGATGATGATGTGCAACTTGGTTTTGATCTTCATCGCGTGCCTTCAGCGAATGATGTTCACCGCCGCCGGCTTCTCCGCCAGCATCGTGTCGAGATGGATGAAACGCAAAAAATTCGGCATCGCCGCCTCGCCCGCCCAATGATCGCCGATGGCCCATCGCGCCTGGTCTTCCAGTGCGACCAGCAACGACTGGCTCAACCTCACCCGCAAATCCATGCGGGGCCAAAGCCGGCGCAGCGTCGGCTCCGGTATCGAGGTCGCTTGGGCCACGATCTTCATGGTGCGCTGCGGCTGGTTCTTCGCCAGTGTTTCGGCGGCGATGAGCGCGCGTACGATACGGCGCGCCACTTCCGGCTGCTCTTTCAGAAAACGTTCGGAAGCCACAAGGCTGTAATACTCCACGTAAAGCCCCGGTTCCTCGAACGTCATCGCGTCGGTTCCCAGCAACTCGATCGCCTGGCTGGTGAAAGGCTCCCGAACCGACGCGGCATCGGCGTCGCCGCGGGCCAGGGCTTGTGGGAACTCCGCTTGCGGCATGTAACAGATCGTCACCTCCTTCTCCGACGAGCCGTGCCTCAACAAAAACATGTGCAGGAAAAATTGCGCCACCGAGGTTTTTTCCGTGGCGATGCGCTTGCCTTTCAGGTCCGTCGGGCGGACAACGCCGTGGCCCTTTCGCGCCACGATCGTCACATCGTTGTCCCACGCCGCAATGCCGGTCACGATGCGGAAATCCTGCCGCTTGAAACTGCCGAACACCACCGGTGTGTCGCCGGCCACGGCCGCCTGAACCTCGCCCGACAGAAGCGCGTCCATGGCGATCACGCCGGTCGCGCACTTCTTGACGTTCACCGCCACACCCGCGCGAGAAAACAATCTTTCGTGATCCGCCAGAATCGCAAGCGATGCCAACGGCAACATGCCCATCGCCATCGTTACCGTTGGCGTCTTCGGTGACGGTTCCGGTTTGCAGGAACAACACGGAATCAAGCCAAGAACGACCAGCAGACAAAGCGCTGCCCCCTGCGAGGCAAGCCTCTGTTGGGTTTCCGGTTTGATTGTCATCGTGAAAAACGCCCTCGTCCCGACTCACGCTTCACCCCTCAATTTAGCCCGGCATCAACCGGAACAAAAGCGTTTTTCCCCGCAACTGCCGCGACGGCTAGCGCCGGCCATGATTGAAATCCACCGTTTCGCGCTTCAGCACCGCTCCCGTGTTGTCTTGGATAGCCGCGTTGGAGCACGAAGGGTCCATCAGGATCGTCGTGGGACGGTTTTGGAAAATGTTGCCGCTCATCCGCAGGTCGTGGCCGCCGGGCGCGAAGGTCACCGCCGCGTCGGCGCAGCCCTCACCGGGCGCAAACACGTTGTCGCGCACGATGACCGGACCGTAGGCACCTTTCGGCTGATACAACGTGAAATAGAGTTCGGGCCAGCGCCGATAGTCACCGGTCTCATAACTGCGGCGGCCTCGGCGCGGGTCGCTTTCGCCCTTGGTGGTGTTGTTCACGAAGACGTTGCCTTGCAAAATGAAGTTCTTCGGCTGGTTGATCCAGCAGCCGCGCCCGCCGCCGCGGAACGTGTTACCCGTCATCGTCACGTCTTCGCAGGACTTCTCGACGCTGATCACGCGCGAGCCGTTGGTGCCGTCCACCAGGTTGCCGGTGATCGTAGCGTTCTTGCAATACTCCGCCAGGAAGAACGCGCCCATCCGCGAGCCGAGGATGTGGTTGCTCGCAAACACCACGTTGCGGCACCGCTGCACGTGCATCGTGTCGCCCAGCGCGCTGAGCTGGCAGCCGGTGATCCGCACGTCGCGGGCGCATTGGATGTCCACGCCGCCCTTGCCCGCCGCCGCGCCGATCGGCGCGTAGAGCGAGTGGAACGCGCTTTGAAGGTCGCGGATGATCTGGACGCCATCGCCGCTCGCGCCTTGAAAACGAATCGGCCTGCCGCCGGGCTGGTCCGCCACCCGGATGAAGTCGGCGCCCGACTCGACGACGAAGCATTGCCGGCCCCGCGTGATGTTTTTCGGCAGCGCGCCGCCGAGGAAGCAGAGCGCGTATTTGGGTTCGACGTTCACGCTGACACCGATGGGCCGCTCGCGGTTGTCCAGACGCACGCGATCATCGCCGTCGGCCATCAGCACGCCGGAGCGGAAGAGGTCGTTGCGGAAGTAACGCCGCGCGCGTTCGACCTCCCACGGTTCGTAGTCCTCCGGCCAGACGATGATTTGCCACAGATAGCCGTAGTCCCACATGAACTTTCCGCTCCGCAGCAGCGTGCAGCTCTCCACGTGGACACGCTCGGCAAACGTCGCCACCTCGCTCTCGCTGCCCGGCTTGGCCGCGCCCTCGACGCCGATGACCGCGCCGGCGATGCCTTCCGAGCGCACGTCGCGAAACGCAATGTCGCTCGTCACGCCGCCGGGCGTCGTGCCGATGACGAAGATGCGCGTGCTCACGTTCGGCTCCCACGAGTTTTCCCGCAGCGCCGGGTCGAAGCAGCCGCCTTGGAAAAAGCCGCCGTTCCATGTGAAGGAGGTCACATTCGTGCCGCAGAAGACCACCCGCCGCGCCTTGTCGCCGAGTTGTTTGGGCAGATGAAAACGTGCGCCGTAGGCGAACACCGTCGTGGCCGAGGGAATCGGCGCCGGTTTCTCCCCGGCGACAAAATAATCGCCGGGCGGGATCGTCACCACGCCGCCGCCGCGCCGCGCCACGTCGGCGAAACACGCCGACAGCGCCGGCGTGTCATCGTTCACGCCATCGGCTTTCGGCGAATACGTCGCGAGGTTCACCACGGCGTTGCCGGGGGAGGAAGCTTCGCCGCTCCACGCGACGCTCGCGCACGTGCTGAGCGTCAATAGCAAGAAGAGGATCGGAGGCATGGCGTTACTATCGCCGCGCATCGTTGCGCGCGGCAATGATTTTTCGCAGCCGTCTTTTGATCAGGGCCGGGTGGCGTCGGCGGTAAGAGAGAACCGCAGAGGTCAAGAATCGTCATCCTCCGGTCAATTCTGGCTATTCACATTGGCCAGAGGATGGTTCACATTGGTGGTTCGTTGAGCAGCGGTGCGGATGCGAGGACAAAGCGATTTTGCAGAAGCTGCCGCCGCCCAAAGATGATAGACTCCGCGGCCTGAAACGATGAACCCGAAAGACCCGGCCAACACAAGCCCGCTCAGGGCCAGACTCGCTTACGAGCCGCAGGTGCTGAAGTTCGGCACCAGCGGACGCCGGGGCGATGTCGTTCATCTGACGCAACTCGAAATCTACATCAACGCGCTTGCGGAACTGGAATACCTCCAGTCGCTGCCGCGCGCCGCCGGCGGCATCGTGCACGGCGACGGGTTTTTCTTCGCGTGCGACCTGCGGCCCAGTTCCACGCGCTACGCGGCGGAGGAGAAGGGCCGCGGCGAGATTGCGCAGGCCATCGTGCGCGCCATCCACGACGCCGGGATGCGCCCGGTGAACCTTGGCTTGATTCCGACGCCGGCGCTGACCTGCCACGCCCTCGAGCGCGGCAAGGGCAGCATGATGATCACCGGCAGCCACATCCCGTTCGAGCGCAACGGCTACAAGACCAATACCGCGCGCGGCGAGTTGCTGAAGAAGGACGAGGCGCCGATCAACGCGCGCGTCGAGCAGGTCCGCGAGCGCCTTTACAACCAGCCGTTCGCCGACTCGCTGTTCAACGAGCAGGGTCTTTTTAAATCGGGCCACCAATCGCTGCCGCCGGAAGACCCCGCCGGTCGCGCGGGCTACATCCGGCGTTACACGGAGTTTTTTGCCGGGCGCAGCCTGAAAGACAAACGACTGCTGGTTTATCAGCATTCGGCGGTGGGCCGCGACCTGCTGGTGGAGATCCTGCGGCAGCTCGGCGCTGAAGCGATTCCCGCCGGCCGCAGCGAGACGTTCGTGCCGATTGACACCGAGAATATTGACGAGGAGCAGCTCGGCAAAATCCAGGCGCTCGCCGACGTAGCCGCGGCGCAGCACGGACCGCTCGACGCCGTGGTTTCCACCGACGGCGACAGCGACCGGCCGCTGATCCTCGGCGTGGAGGCGTCGGGCCACGTGAAGTTTTTCGGCGGCGACCTAGTCGGCATGATCGTGGCGGAGTTTCTTGGCGCGGACGCGGTGGTGGTGCCGATCAGTTGCAACGACGCGATTGATCGCGGGTCGCTGAAAGATTTCGTCGAGCCGAAGACGCGCATCGGCTCGCCGTTTGTCGTTGCCGGCATGGAGAAGGCGCGCGCCAAGGGCCGCAAGGTCGTTTGCGGATGGGAAGCCAACGGCGGCTTCCTGACCGGCTCCGACATCGAGCGCGGCGGCAAGCGGCTGCGAGCGCTGCCGACGCGCGACGCGATGCTGCCGATTCTCGGCGTGCTCTTCAGCATGGTCGAGAAGGGCGTGACGATGACCGCGCTGTTCGATCGGCTGCCGAAACGCTTCAGCCGCGCCGCACTGCTGAAGAAGTTTCCGCGCCCGGTCAGCCTTCGGATCGTTGAGCGGTTTTCGCCGGCGAATGGAAAGATCAAGGAAGTGGTCTTTGAAAAAGGCGGCATGGCGCTGCTTGACGAAGACCGGCGCGAATTGCCGGCGGCGGAATCGCAGACGAAGGCAATGCTCGACATCCGCAAGACGCTCGGTAAATTCTTCGCGCCGGCGGCGGGTTTCGGCGATATCGCACGGCTCAACTACACCGATGGCGTGCGCATCTATTTCAGCAACGCCGACGTGGCCCACGTCCGCCCATCGGGCAACGCCGACGAGTTGCGCGTTTACGCCGTCGCCGACACGCAGGCGCGCGCCGACGCCATCACAAAGACGGGCGTGGCCGAGCCGGACGGAATTTTGCGGCAGTTGGAAAAGGCAGTGACGGCGTGACGCCGTTGTTTTTGAGAGGAAAGAACCCATGAACAAAATCGTAACGACACTGACATTGATTGTTTTCGCCCTGTTTGGCGGCGGCTGCGCTGATAAAACCGCAACCGGCACGAAAGCGGCCCCGACAGCCGTCGCGCAGGACAAGTTCCAGCCGTCGCTGGATTCGCTCAAGCAATACGAGTGCCCCGACTGGTTCCGCGACGCGAAGTTCGGCATCTGGGCGCACTGGGGGCCGCAGGCCGTGCCGATGGACGGCGACTGGTATGCCCGCGGCATCTACGAGGAAGGCAACAAGCATTACAAGTATCACCTCGAACACTACGGCCATCCGTCGGAGTTCGGCTACAAGGACATCATCCCGCTCTGGAAGGCCGAGAAATGGAATCCCGACCGCCTGATGCAGCTCTACAAGAAAGCCGGCGCGAAGTATTTTGTCAGCATGGGGACGCATCATGACAACTTCTTCCTCTGGAATTCCAAGCTTCACAGGTGGAACGCCGTCAACATGGGACCGCATCGCGACGTGGTCGGCGACTGGCAGAAGGCGGCGAAGAAAAACGGCCTGCGTTTCGGCGTCTCGGAGCACCTCGGCGCGAGCTTCACCTGGTTCCAGAGCAGCCATCGCGCGGACAAGACCGGGCCGAAGGCCGGCGTGCCTTACGACGGCGCGAACGCAAAATTCTGGGATCTCTATCATTTCCCCGCCGAGCCGGACGACAAGGGCTGGTATAGCAACAACCCGAAATGGCACGAGCAGTGGTTTGCCGAGATCAAGGAACTGGTGGACAACTACCGGCCCGACCTGCTCTACACCGACGGCGGCGTCGCGTTCGGCACCAACCACGTCGTCGGCCTGAGCATGATCGCCCATCTCTACAACAGCAGCGCCGCGCGTCATGGCGGCAAGGTGGACGTGGTCTATAACTGCAAACAAAAATCCGACGGCCGCTGGGTTGAGGACCTCGAACGCGGCATCATGCCGAAGATCGAGCCTTACCCGTGGCAGACCGACACCTCCATCGGCGACTGGTTCTACAACCGCAACTGGAAGTTCCGTCCGCTGAGCTGGGTTGTTCAAACGCTCGTGGATAACGTCAGCAAGAACGGCAACCTCCTCCTCAACGTCGTCCAGCGCCCCGACGGCTCGCTCGACCCCGAGGTGGAGCAGATGCTCAAGGACATGGCCGACTGGACCGCCATCCACGGCGAAGCCATCTTCGGTTCGCGGCCATGGCTGGTTTATGGCGAAGGGCCGGTCAGGGCCAAGGGCGGCCACTTCAAGGAAGACTTCAAGTATTCCTCCAAGGACATCCGTTTCACCACGCAGGGCGCGGCTCTCTACGCCATCGCTCTCGGCTGGCCGCAGGATGGTTGCATCACAATCCGCTCGCTCGCCAAGCCCGCGGGCCAGAACGTCAACAACATCACCGGCATCCGCCTGCTCGGTTCCCACGCGAAGCTGACCTGGAAACAGACCGCGGACGGTCTCGTCGTCACGCTCCCCGCGCAAAAGGTTTCCGAATACACCGTGGGCCTGAAGATCACCGGCAGCGACCTCAAGCCCGTGCCGTTCGAGCAGGTGTTCGAGCCGATCCATGCCGACGACAAGGGCAGCTTCAGCCTCCGCGCCGACGATGCCGACCTCCACGGCAGCCGCATCAAACAGGAAACCAAAGGCGTTCACACCAACATCGGTTTCTGGGACAAGAGCGACGAATGGGTTTCGTGGAAGGTGAAGTTCGACGCACCGGGCAAGTTCAAGGTCAGCGCCAACTACTCGGCTTGTAACGATTCCGAATTCGTCGTCGAGCTGGCCGGCAAACGCCTCGCCGCCAAGGCGGCCAAGACCGCCACATGGGACGAGTTCAAGAACGTCAACCTCGGTCAGATCGAGATCAGCCAGCCCGGCGAGCAACTCGTCGCGGTGCGCGCCAAGGACCCGGCCACGTGGAAAGCCATCAACCTTCGCGCCGTCCGGCTCCAAGCCGCGCCGTAAGCCGCTGGCCGGACTTTGCCCAAGACCACGATCAAATAGCCGTCGCCAGTCTGAAAGGCGGCATCCGGCGGGAAGAATGGGTAGAAACCGGAAATCGGCTCCTGCAAATCGAGCCGGCACAAGTAGCGGCCGACTCCGCGGAGCCGGCCGCTGTTTCAACCGGTGCGCCTCGCAGCGCATGGGTTGCTTGTGTCATGAGTTATTGTTTCTCTTCCGTGTACGGTTGTGCCGTCACGGCCGATGGCGGCGCATTCACACCCGGCTGCTGCGTCGTCATGACTGGCGGCGGTGGATTCACGGCGAGGCTTTGTTCGCGCATGCTGCTGTTCCAGTAACCGAATGGCGTGCCGGGGTTCAGCACGGGCGCGAAATTGTCCGGCGCTGCTATTGGGAACGTCACGAATTCATACACGCCAACCAGCGTGCGCAAGGGCATCATGGCGATGCCTTTCATGAAGCCCAACGTCCATCCCTTCACCGCGCCGTCCTTGACACTGGTGTCGTGGATGTTGCCGGGCAGTTCCAGGAATCCGCAGGTCATGCCGACGGCTCCCCGGATCGCTTTGTCCCCTGCCGTTTGCGCCGCCGCCTCCCGCGTTCCTGCGAACACGAGCGCTGCCAGTGCAATGCCGACAGCCAACCCAAAACTTACATTTCTACTTTTCAATGTACCCTCCGTCTTTAGGTTGCTCGGTCGTTACAAAAAAACCTAGTCCCTCCCCATGAGCCGCGCAAATCGTGTTTCCGAAGGTATTGGCAACTTGTTAGTTGCCGCAGGGTTTGGATTTGAGGGGGCAGGGGCGGAGACGGAAATGCGGCGGAAAGGGCGAGGGGGGCGATAAGGGAAACGGCAGGGCCGGACTTTGGAATGAATACGGAATACCAGCCGGGAAAGGCAGACGGGTTGGGTTCCTCTGGCGGAATGCTCGGACGGCAGGGCGTGGCAGCGGCGGGCGGATGCGCAGGCAATTTCCCGTCGCGGATCGCCTTGGCGGTGAGCTTGGCTGGATTGCAGTGGCGAATCGGCAGCGAACCGGCGGCGATTCGCATCAGTGCCCGAAGGCTGGCTGGCTCGGCACGGCGGAGCCGCAACCCAATAAGGAGACCTCTGCAAAAGCCCTGGAGCGGCGGTCTCCAGACCGCCGAACCATCACAGAATCCAAACGATTCGGCGGTCTGGAGACCGCCGCTC
>CAIQCK010000106.1 GCA_903870275.1 uncultured bacterium
CCTCGGGGGAAGGGAAGCAGGGGTCTGCACACCCTCAACTCACTTGTGTTCTTGACCCTCTCAGACGATTGCGGTATCAACCCGCCATGGGTGCTGCACTATTGGACCGCCACCCGCTGCACTTTTCAACCGCCGTTTACAATAGTCCCCTGTTTGTCCGAAAACGCGCTCAACCGGCCTCCCAAATGCTTCAGCCGTTCTCGCATCCCGGCGATGCCAAGCCCCAGCCGGTTCATGGGCGGCGGTGTGTCTTCATTCACCACAAACGGAAGACCGCGGCCCTGATCCCGCACTTCCAACACGATGTTCTCGGCATCTTGCAACAGCCGAATGGTGGCCGTGCGGCTGCCGGAGTGTCTCTGGATGTTGCTCAGACTTTCCTGCACGACTCGGAACAATGTCAATTCCGTCTCATGGGGCAATCGGCCCACATCGGGCGACAGGTCCAAGGTAACTTGGATATTGCTGCGTTTGCCAAAACCCTCCACGTGGTTTTTCAAGGCGATGGTCAAACCCAGTTCGTCCAGCAACGGAGGGTGCAACAAATACGAAGTGGCGCGAATCCGCGTTGCACAATGCTCGGCCAGCTCGCGGCATTCCGCGCAACGCTGCCGCATCGGCCCGTCGTTCCCCGTCAACGATTCCTCGATGATGCCCAGGCTGGTCATCATGGCGGCCAGTTCCTGCGCGGTGGAGTCGTGCAGGTCGCGGGCAATCCGTCGCCGCTCTTCGTCCTGCGCTTTCAGCAATCGCAACGACAGTTCGCGCACCTGTTGCTCGGCCTGTTTGCGGGAGGCGATGTCCCGGGCGATCCATTGCACCGACGGCTCGTCATGACCACCGACAACGGCGGCAGTCACCTCGACATCCAAGGCTGTGCCGTCGAGCCGCAGAAACTTCTCCTCCAGTGGCGGGAGCTGGAGGCCGTTTTTCAATCGGGCCATGTGTTGCGCGAACGCCTCGCGACTGTCCGGGTGTGCGATCTCCAGCAGGGTCTTGCCCATCAGTTGCTCCAGTGAGGTGGCGCCAAGCAGGTTCATGGCGGCCGGGTTGGCCAGCACGATCTTGTCGGCTTTCTGCACCAGCAGGGCTTCGGGCAAACTCTCAATCAACTGCCGGTAACGGTAGTCACTAAGCCGCCGTTTGCCGGAGCGATCACGCACCGCCGACACCATTTCATTGATCGCCGCCGCCAACCGGGCGAATTCGGCGATTTGCAGTGCCGACTCGACTCGCAGAGATGTGACTCCATTGGCCGATTGCTGTGCGGCGTCCACCAAGGCGTTCAACGGTTTCAGAACGAACCGTTTGCAGCCCCACCAGGCGATGATCAACGCCAGCACGGTTGCCAACCCTGAGCAGAGAAGGCCCGTCTTGCCGCAGGCAACGAGAATCAGGGCCGGAAGGATGGCAACCAACGCAAGTAGCAGCAACCGCGTGCTCAAGCTGGATGTCGAATGGCGCGTCACGTTTCCCTTGACTGAAACCAGATGTGCGCCCCAAGGATGCACATGATGAACCGGCCACGCAGAATAACTCAACCGCAACTGGCCGGAGTCTTGGCGCATGTTACAAAGCGCCCGTGGCGAATCAAGCGTAAACGACGGACATGGATTTGCGTTTCCAGCCGGGCGGTGAAAACGAACAGAGAGTTGCCAATTGAACGGACGTGCTCTTCTACCGCTTCCCGCAGAGCATTTTGTTTGCCTCGTCGTCGCCAACGAACTGTTCTTTGTTGCCGTCCCAAGTGAGTTTGCGACTCAGGATGTAGGACAGGTTGCCGAGGTTGCAGAGGGTCGCCACGCGGTGGCCGATCTCGATGTTCATGCACGGCTTCTTGCCCGCACGAATTGCCTGCAACCAGTCCTCCTTGTGGTTCATGTTATAGTCGGCATGTTTGGTCATGCGATAGACCTCGACGCCGCCGGCAGGGATCTTGAAATTGCGGACCTGCTCGGCAGCGGGGATTCTTGTGCCGTCGCGGCAGACCGCCAGTGTCTCTTTTTCGCCGTGGAAGACCATGCCGAAGCCGCCCTCGCCGCGCACATCGCCCGGCTGTTCCCAGATCAACTGCCAATCCGGGTTCTGGAACGTGTAGATGACCTTCATCAACGGCGGGCAGTTCCAAATGCCTTCGGGACGCGGACTGCCCGTGGCCTCGACCGAAACCGGCGTCTGATGGTCGGCATCGAGGCACCAGAGGATGATGCTCATTACATGGGCACCGCGGTCGCGGATCACCCCCCCACCGGACTCCATGAGCCAGCGAAAATGGCTTGGATGGTAGGCTCCGGCCACATAGGGCCGCAACTTCAGCGGGCCCAGCCAGAAGTCCCAGTCCAATTCCGGCGGTGGCGGTGATTGAGGACCGTTGCCGCCGGTCGGATTGGGTGTGTGCCAGCAAGTCACCTTGGTGCTAGGAATCGGACAGGACTACAACAAATAGCACAACGATCAAATTCCAGTTTTGACATTAGAGTCATCACCGAACTCTCTCGCTGTGCTACTTTAATTTGTTAGTTCCGGGTCATTCCGCAAGGGCTTCACAGCGATGTCCGCCCCAATACGCTTGGAGCCGCGTCTGCGGGATGCTTCGCAGCAGTCATCTCACCAGCGATGATGATGCCAGCCGCCGTAGCCGAAATAGACACCCACGGGGGGGCCGTAGTAGTAGCCAGGTGATGGGTTGTAATACGGATCGTAGTAGTAGTAGGGCGCAGGCGGCGGGGCTTGGTAGTAAGTTGGAGGCGCAACCGGCAAGGCGCGCACGACTTGTTGATCGCTCGGCACGCCCGCATAATCAGGCCCACCCGGTTCACGGATCACGGGAGCTGTGGGCCCGCTGGGTTGGGCGGAAGGCGGAGCAGCGGGGTGAGCGGCCAGCATCGCCACAACAACACGGTCGCTGACGCCACTGCGCTTGAGCGCCTCGACATCCTGTGCGGTCAAACGGAAGTTCGAGCCGGTGGATTGGACGGTTTGGATGATCACATCGTCACTGACACCCGCTTTCGACATTTTGACGATGTCGTTGCTTGTCAGGGTGACCGTAGCACAAAGTGCCGTGGCCAACGCCCCAACCACGAGCGTTCCAAAGATCGCAGAGCATTTTAACATTTTCATAACGGTTTGTTTGACCTTCGATAACCAGTGCTGTTGTTCGATTGATGAGCCATTCGGCTCGTTTCTCTGTCTCCGCCAATCTCGGGTGCCAGAAGGATCGAGCAACGGATGAGCCATTTGCCTTTCATAACATAAGAACATCACCTCAAAACCGTACGACCGCTATGGGGCGAAACCCTACTGGGTCGCTTGGCCTTGCTGCCATTGCACGCGCAGCTTTTGCTTGCCGCGGTGAAGAAAACAGTGGGAGGCCCCTTGTTATCAAGGGGGACGACCAAACCGCCGAGTCGGCCGATCGCCTGAGGAGTCACCTCCCACAAAAGCCGAAAATCAAAACCGGCACCGTTTGGCAGCGTCACTTCGAACCTCATCTCACTGGCAGTGTTTCCACCCCGGCCAATGCTGGCTGGTTAATCCCTTTGACGACAACAGAACCTCGTCCCTTCAAACAGAATTGGAAAATAAGCGGACATTGAGCGGAGATGGGTGAACCGTCAGAAGGCCCCACCCCAGAGGGTTGTTGAGAACTGAATGGCGTAAAGGGATTATTGAGCTGCCACTGCGCTTGCACTCACTCCGCTATTCCCCTTCCACGCGGTCGAACAATAACATCAATTGGAGTGTGCAACTGGTCATTCATTACGCCAGATCCTCCTCCGAGGGTAGGGTTTCACCCCATAGCGAAGGGCCGGCCCGTGACGTAGCTTTTCATCAACGAAACAGAAAACCACACTCACAAAAGTAAGTGTAAAAGCCGATAGAAAGTAAATGGAGAAAAAAAGATGAAGAATCGTATGGGTGTAATTTGCGTGGCAATGTCCACCTTGGCGTTGTCATTTCTGCTGGCCGCGTGCGACCGCGAAGTTTCAAAAACCACGACCAGCAGCACGAACAGCGAGGGCACTGTCAAATCGACCGAGAAGACCGTCACCCAAGCTCCCGATGGCACCGTGACCAAGTCACAAGAGTCCAAGACCACCGTTCCCAGCAAACCATAAACATCGGGCGCAGGGTGTTCAGATACAGGTTCGTCGTCAATTCAGATGGCGTTGTCTGAGGCACGGCCAAGGGGCTCGTGTTGATTCCGCGTGGATCGGAAGTTTGTGTTTCGATGCAGCAGCCGTTCGAAAATTCCGATCCACGCTTTTCTTATAGGCTGCCTGACCGGAAGCAAACACCAGGGAGTGGATTATGACCCGAACACCACTGAATCCGCCCAAAGATCCGCTGCTGAAAAATCTCCTTATTCCGCGTCGAAGCCCTACGCTCGCCGAATTGATTTCACGGCTTCAACTGCACCTCTTGCGAAGTGGCAACCAGACAATCAGGCGCATCGTTCGCCGGTGAATTGATGATCGGGCCGACTGTGTAGAACTCCATCTGGTCTGGAGGATACGGCTTCAGCAATTTGTTCGATTCGGGGGTGATGATCGTGCAGGAGTCGGTTTTCTCTCCCTCAGTGGATTCCCAAGTGTCTTGACCGGACTCATCTTTTCGAGCCACTCGCAGGGTTAGTCTGTGCTGCCTGGTCGTTTGTGTTTTTGTCCATCCCCAGCGCAGAGAGGGCGTAGCCCGGCCGAAGCGGGGGATGGATTTTGTTGTGCGGCAAACCGCACGGGGTTTTGATAGCCAAACCGGCTGTGCGGCCTGCGGTGATTATATTCCTGAAGGAAGTCTTCGATTACAACACGAGCTTCGGTCAGCACCCAAAGCAGTTCGCGATTCAAGCATTCATCTATCGCGGATGTCGCTCGGACAACTCCAGCCGCCGTTTCCTTAACTGCTCCTGAGCCGTTGTCGGCAGTCGTCCTTGATACCCATGGGTCGAACGGGACAATCACAGGATGCGACACTTCATCACGGCCAGCGCACCGCCGAAGGTTCTGATTTCGCTCATGGAGGGATCGGCTTGAGCGGATCGATCGAACTCATCCTTCATGAGGTCACGCAACTTCAGCGTGGCGTTGGCGACCATCGTCTGGCCGGTGGCTACTCGAACAATCTTGCCATGAACTCGAAAGCGTGCAAATATCTCGTCCGTGGCTTCATATCGGAACAGATACTGGGCAACTTTTGTCCATCCGGATTTCGTGGTGGAGGAAGACGGTTCTGTTTTCATGTTGCCAGGTTCTTTTTTCGATCTGCTGTTTTTGATATGCGGCTCTCTGTTTGGCGCTAATATGACAAAAAGAGTGATATTTGTTAGATTTGAGAACTTGGTGTCGAACAAAAAACATCGTTTTCCATTGGAAGACACGCCTGTCGGGGCGTAGCGCAGCTTGATAGCGCGCCTGCCTTGGGCGCAGGAGGTCCCGGGTTTAAATCCCGGCGCCCCGACCATTTTACTGATTTGCAATACCTTGACTCAGTTGGGGATCCGGGTGCATCGGGAAATCACTGTTTGTGTTGAACCTTCAACGCCTCGATTCTCTGTTCCAACGGTGGATCGTTAAGCGGCTTGCCGTCAGGCAGATTGGTCCACATGAAACCAACGTCTTTGAAGTGATGCTTTTCTTCTGCGTCACATTCATACGCGTGATAGGACGGCGTCGGCTTCTGCGTGATGGACGCAACAGACGGCTCAACCCGTCCGAACTCAATTCCTGCTCACATCAACCTCGGTAAAATCGGGGACGTGGCAGAAAAGCCCCTTCCGGCCCCGGTGGTATTTTTCATCCTGCCCCTTCAAGTCCTTTCGAAATCCCAGTCCGAACTGTCTGTGAATTGCCTCAGACATCAATTGAAAAATGACGGCAGAGTTCGGGTTTGCATTGGCCAGAGGAATTGCTGCGATGCTGCCGGACTGGGTCCGACTATTTGACGACCGCTCCCACTGGCTGCCTCTTCATTTGCAGTCAGTGCGCAGCCACTCCCTTGGGAATGTTGGTTTCATTCCACGCCACCGGTCGTCAGATTGGTCGCAAGAATGTCGACAAACGCTGGATTTCAGGGTTTTCAGGTCAAAACGGATCCACACGCAAAGAGACCCTGAGCCCAGAATTTAATCTCGCAACTAATAGTCACCGCTGGGTTTTACCACTTGTATCCTGACGGGCGTTTTCTATATGCGTTCCGTCGAGCGTCAGTAATCAACAAAACTAACAAAGGGAACAGGTATGAAGAAGTTGTGGACTGTAGCTGGGTTGTCGTTGGTGGCCGTTGTGGCCATGGTTCTGTCCGCGTCTGCCGCGGACGATACGGGCAAGAAACATTCACCGCATCTCGTTGGCACGATCAGTGCCATCAGCCCCGATTGCATCACCGTCACCACCAAAAAGGATGGTGATGTCAAGATCGCCATGGACAAGAACACGGTGTTTGGCGACAAGAAAGACCCAAAGACCTGCGCGGACTTCAAGGTTGGCGACAAGGTGTTTGTTGCCTATTCGGAAGACGGCGACAAGAAGTGCGCCACTCGTGTCGGCACGCCCAAGCCCCACGCGCCGAAGCCGGATGCAAATAAGTAATCTTCGCCGTTAAGTAGAGCAGAAACTTATCAAAAAGGGAGGCCGGTTCTCGGCCTCCCTTTTTGTTTGGCGTCGTTAAGACGGGCCGTGACTTGTTCCCGATGCGCTGAACTCGTGTTTCGTTGGCAATTCCCAATTGGTCTCACGCATGACAAACGCTTCACGATCATTTGGGGTTGGTATTAGCCCGGAGGAACCTGTTACGCTGCCGTTGAAGTCCGACCGGGCCACGCAGATGAGCACAATGACGACAACAATGAACGAATCGCGGCGCGATGCGCGGGGATGTTTCCCCGATGCGACCTTGTGTGGCCCCAAGCCATCCCATGTGCTCTGCCTCTACCCCTATGTGAAAGAGGTGCCCATTTACGAGTTTTTCCCGCCCATCGGTCTCGAATATGTCGCAACCGCTGTCAGCGATATGGTTGAGAGCATCAGGATCGTGGATGCTAGGTATGTCAAAGACCCGATGAGCTATTTTGGCCCTTCGGTGGACACGGCTCTGGTGAGTGTGAACTGGAATTACTCATACGACGAAGTTTGCTCGGTGATCCGGCAGATTCCGTCACATGTGAGGGTCATTGTGGGAGGAAGGCAGGCCACGGATTACGTTGAAGACCTGTTCCTCAGATGCCCGAATATATCCATAATCGTGAGGGGGGAAGGCGAAGCCACCATGAGGGACCTTTTCAGCGGGAGGCCCTTGGAAGAAGTGAAGGGGATCTCGTATGTAGACGACGGCAAAGTCATTCATAATGAGGCCAGGCCCCTGCTTTCTGTAAATGATGCGATAAGTCCGGACAGAGCACTCAGGACAACGACATACCGTGCCACCATCAGGGGGATTGACTTGGGGGTGAGCTTCGACGCCGTGATGAGTTCCCGGGGGTGCCCTTACAAGTGCAAGTTTTGCACCTTCAAGCTCAACCCTCTGGGGCAGCTGCGGAAGTGGGAGGCGAGAAGTCCCGAATCCACGGTGGAAGAAATTGAAGCCCTCGATGCGGAGTTTGTGGCGTTTGTAGACGACAATTTTGCCGCCGACATGAACAGGGTTGAGAGCATCTGCGATCTCATTATCTCCAGAGGGATAAAGAAGATGTTCCTGTGCAACGTAAGGATTGATATCGCAAGACAACCTGCACTGTTGAAGAAGATGAGGAAGGCGGGTTTCAAAGTCCTGATGGTAGGGCTGGAGTCGGCCCAGGACAAGTCGCTGGTGGCAATGCAAAAAGGCTTTAAGACCGATGGCGTCAGAGATGCGTTCAAGGTGCTGGCACGATCCGGCATGCTGATCAACGGGTATTTTATTATAGGGATCATCGGTGAGGACGAAGACGAGATGCTCATGATGTCGCAGTATGCCAGTGAGATAGGCCTGGACTTTATTTCACTGAACAGGCTCCGGTGGGAGAAATTCTCGCCGTTGGAGGACATTGTTAAAGAGAACGCCGGATATTACATAGGCCAGGACAACGGGATATACTCCGAAAGATATGGCCGAAAGGAACTGACAGCGATCCTCAAGAGGATTCATCGGAAGTTTTACACCCCCGGCCATGTCATGCAGATCTTGGCAAAGGCACTGAAGCTGGGTGTCTTCACTCCCCAGCGGCTGTTAACATTGTTATGCTATGTGCCATACATTCTAATTAAGACGCATGCAAGCAAACGAAGACTGAAGAAGATGATGAAGCGGTAATGCCGTATAACTATTGTCGAACTCGATTCACAATCGTCCCACAGGAAACACGCGAACAGCATTAAAACTGATGCCAAGAGTGGGACGTGGCAAGAAAGCCCCTTCCAACCGCGGTGATACTTTCCATCCGGGCCGGCCAGATCCCTCCGAAAACCCAGGCCAAATCGCTCCCGGATACCATCCAATCATCAACCCCGTGAACGGCGTCCTGTTTGCAGGCTCCGGTTTATTCGTCGCCAAACCAGGGATCATTCTCCAGAGGTAATATCCGGGGTATGGCCCCCAAAGTTGCGTCGGAAGCCACGATCTCTATCCCCGAAAGCAGCGTCTTGCGCAAAGCCGCCGGCTTCAGCGTCACGGTGAGATCGTCCTTCGCTTTGATTTGCTTATACTCTTTCACCAGACCGATATTGGCCGCCCCCGTTTCGGCGACGATATCAATGTCGTCCACTTTGCGGCCCTGGAGCGAGGCGGAAAACCGCCGTTCGCCCGGCTGGATCGTCTCGTCGTGTTCCGCGAAGTGCAACCGAACCGTAAAGGCGCGCTCCACGTCGCTATACAGTTTGACCCGCACGGACTCGATGCCCTCGCCGCTCGTGGCGCACACGAAGCGATAGCCCTGCCCCGACTTGATGCGGAACGAGTGACGCCGAACCCAATTGACTCGTTCCGGCTGCACCGTCACTGCGACCTCGGGAGAAGGCCCGCCGATATCGGGATAATTCAGCCAGAGCGTGCCGCCGTCGGGGGACATCATGTCGGCTTGGGCGCCCAGATTAACGCCCACGCGGCGGATCGAGCCTTGGATCAGCACGCCCATTTTATTATGGGTCCGGGCGTCCCATCGTTCCTTGTACGGCTGATAGCCCTTGCCATTGTCCCAAGCCATATTGGGGAGTTTGGTCCAGGGGGCGTTATAGTATTCGTCGAACCAAAAGTTGATGCACGGCCCCCAGGCCGTCCACATATCGTTGACGGGCGTGGGGGCGAACACGGCCGAGGTGGACAGCGCATAATTGCACCCACAATTATCGGAATGGTCCATCACCGCCAGGACGCCGTTGGCGGGAATAATATTGGGTCGGCAGCCGGCCCTGACAGGAGCCAGAGTGACTGTCCCGCTTTCGATGGACTTGTCATAATAGGCCGCATAAGAAGAACGCATAGTGACCAACGGGCTTAATCCCCAGTCAATCACAGGGCCACAACCGGCCCCCTTGGAAATAACTCTTTGCTCTTCATTGCCGGTCAAGGGATTCTTGCGGGTTCCCAACAGGACGTTTGCCGCAAAACCGGGATAGGCTGCGCGCGGCGGTTTTTCCGGGGGCTTGCTGCCGTTGCCGGTGTTGCCGGCAGCATCCCGCCGCACCAGCACCCCCTTTTCCACGCCATACTTGTTGTCGGCAGAGGTAAACCCGGCGGTGGAAGCCCCCGCGAACTTTTCGATCGGAGGCAGTCCGCCTCCCTCGTGCCAAGGCACGTAATCTTTGACAACCTTTCGCAGTATCAGACCCGTATAGGCGTCCACGCAGGTCACATACACCGGGCCATAAATCCTGATTTCGCCATCAATAATGTCGTCCGCATACGGCCGGTTTTGATCCCAACCCCGCGTTTTCGCGTCACGCACATACGCATGGCGGTTGTAGAACACATCCCCCATGTCCACCCAGTCCAGTTCGCTCCCATACCATAACACGCCCATCGGACCTTTGACCCTCAGATCATCCGACTTGAAGCTATTGCCGCGGACGTTGGCGCTGCCGGCCAAGGCGCCCGGCCGCTTCAACAGGGTTAGTCCCCCGGATCGCTCAACCGTCACCGTATCGGAGGATCCACGAACCCAATCGGCAATCGTCCGGTGAACAACCTCAGGCAGTTCCAGCACAGTGATACCCCCATACGGCCGAAGGGAAAACACCACTTTCCTGGCAACCTCAGCCGGAGCTTTTTGCAGCGCGGCCGTCGTATCCTCGGAAACGATCAGTCGCGCCATATACGGCGGCAAACCCGCGTTCAGCGGATTGCCCGTTTGCACACTGATCCGCACGCCATAGACCCCCGCAGCGTCGAACTTGCGCCGCAGCACCTCCACTTTGGCAGGGTTTGGCTCGACCACCACGATTTTGTATTGGCTCTGCAAGACCAACTCCTCGGCCAGTCGTCCGGTCCCCGCTCCCAGCACCAGGCAATAGCCGATGGGTCCGCTTGTCTTGGAAAGCACCTCTGCGGCAAACGCCTTCCATTTGTCGTCGGCGCTTTGCAGCGGCGCGCTCGGGTCCTTAAACGTCCTGGGATTTTCGAGGTGCTGCGGCCCGAAACAGTAAATGCTTCCCTCGTTCGTCACGACAAACAATCGCTCCTGCGCGGCCAGCAGATTGTGCACGGTGCCTTGGACGCCCGGGTATCCTTTGAACTTCTTGCCGCCGGCCGTGATCTCGCCGATTTTCCCCTTGGTCAGGGCGAACCTGTCCGGGCCCCACACGCCGCTCTCGCGAGCGTGCATCTGCTGCATGGAGTTCTCCTTCGGATCCACGATCATCTGCCCGGTATGCCTGTCCCAGCGAACGGGCCTGTCCCTTCCAGACGGCGTGACGAGGGCATCGCCGTCGATCACGAAGTATCCCAGAGGCACCGGGCCGCCGGAGGACCGATCTGGCTCCCAGTTCATGAACCTGAAAAACGATCCCGAGGTGCTGTTTTCCCAGATCACACGCCCGGTGGCTGCGTCGAGGCAGTAGTAAAACGTTCCCTCGAACGGCCAGTTGCCAGCGCCGAGATATACCTTGCCCTCGTGCAGAACCGGTCCGCCCCGCACGGGCCAGGCCGAAATCAGCCGTTGATTGCCAAGATGCTGCCGGCCGGTCGGGGCCGCATGGAACTTCCACGCCACCTTCCCGGTCCGGGCCTTCAGGCCGTATACGTAGCCGTCGTCGGAACCAAAGATGACCCAATCTTGATAAGCAACGGGCGCATAGCGGATCGGCCCGTTCACGTAATATCGCCATTTCTCTTCACCGGTGGTGATGTCAATGGCCGTCAGCCGGTCGCTGACGGACGAGCCGAGGAACATTGTGTTGCCAAGAACGATGGGATCATATCCCTTGTCAAACTCCCCTAATTTACCATTCAAATTCTTGCCTGGAAGTTCCTGACCGCCAACCGCGTTAAGCGTCTTCTCCAGAGATTTATTGGGCCCGCACGTGGGTGGGAAAGCGGGCTTCACAAGCGGATACTGCCATGTCCACTGCAGGTGAAGTTCGTCCCCCAATTTTTCAGGAGTTTCCGCCGTGCGGCTGAAATCGTGACGCCACATCGGCCAGTCGTCCGCCAAAACCTCTCCAGCCGCGCCGAAGCCAACGCAAAACACCAAACAGAGAACAATGGATCTCAAGCGACGAATCATTGCTTGCGCCTTATTTATCTCATGACATTGACTCTTTTTAACCGACATGTCTCATATGACATATACTCCATCCCGGGTTGGTTTGCCGTCATTCATCTCGTCACCGGCGGTGTTTTTGTGAACCGGTATTGCGGGCGGTTCTTGTCGATCCTGTCGATTGTCCTTCTGATCCCGCCCTGTTCACGGCACGACTCGGAACAGCCTGCTCATGGTCTGGTTGCCACCGCTAAGTTCATGCGGTTCGTTTGCAAACCGGGCCTGAATTTTCCCAAAGGCCTTGCGCGGATACCACCACTCCCCGGCTTGGGTCGGCGGCTGTAGCGCGGCCAGGGGCGTTTCCTCGCCAAAGCCCCACAACTGGAATCGCGTGTCGGCGCCGACCATGTTAACCACGGACAATTCCTGGCTGTTGAGATTGGCGGCATCGAAATACACTGCATCCGATTCCAGTCTCTTTCCCCCGGCGGTGGTCGCGCACAGCGTATACCAGCCGCTGCCCGTGACAGGATAGTCCGCTTGGAAATGATTCGACGCGCCCGGCTCTGGATACCAGATCCAGCCCGGCGCATAGTTGCCATTCCGTCCGGTAACGGGTATCTCGCCGGAAGCCAGTTGATTGCCGTTTACCGGCGTGAAATGTTGGAGTGCTGCGCCATCATTGACCAGTTGTATTTCCGTCAACTGTTGCCCCGGCGAGACGGTGGCAACGAGATGGGCAAAGAACTCGCGGCGCAGGGAAGCATACCTGGAGATGTTGCTGATTTCCAGCAACAACACCGAGGCGGCCGGTCGAGGCTGGGGATTGCGTGGCTCGAAATAGATCGGGCTGGTGACGGCCCAATGACCGTCCACATCCTCGGCCCGCAGGGTATACCAGCTTGTTTCACGTTCGCGGATGGGGTGGGTCAGGATCAACTCGCCTTGGCGATCCTTGACATCAAACGCTTCGACCCGGTTGCCGCGCCGATAGATCTCCATCGACTTCAAGGGTCGCCGGCTGTGAATCTCAGCCCGGGCCGTGAAAGCTTGTTCGGTTGCAAAGCGGATCACGTCGCCGGGCAAATGATCGTCCACGCTGAAGAAGCCAAACAGCGGACCACCGTTGGTGGCGAAGGTGCGGCCACGCAGCATGGCCTGGACCAAGGCGGCCGCGCTGAGCTGGTTGGCATGGCAATAGACACGACGATCGCCCGGTGACAGGGTTCGGCTCCGGCCAAGATCGCAATCGGTGTAACTACTCACAGCCAGCCGGTTGCCCAGGCTCAAGACCGCAAAACGCAGCAGTTCCGTCGCGGGCGAATCGGTGTCTAACGCGTCGGCACAACGGCCCAGGACGGCATCCGAGAAGATTTCCGTCGCGCCCATCCAGTGCAATTGATGGGGCGGTGCAAGGGGATGGGAATGAATCGTCACACCGCCTAGTTCGTGGACAGCCTCGGTAATGGCCTGGACCGGTAAGGGCCGGTGGACAAGCGCATCCAGCCGATCCGCCAGCGGCCGGGCGATCCCCGGGGTGTTCAGATGGCCCACGAAACAGGCGGGACGCAGTTCCGCGGCGTGCAACATCAGGAACCCGGGACGGCTCAGCCGGTCCAACTCCGCGGCGGTCAATTCGCGTGGCCCGGCTTCGGTGATGTAACTGAGGCCATCGGCGCGGGCTTGCAGGGCGGCGAAGTCGATGTCGGTTCTGACCAGCGCGTGGGCATCATGTTGGGCGTGCACATGGTTGTCACCGCCAAACCAGCCATGTTGGTGAGGTGCAAACCACCGGACCAGTTGCGCCCGTACACCGACCCGCTCACCCGCCTTCGCCTCAAGGGTCATCTCCAGCGGCACATAATCCGGCCCACTGCTCAGCCGGATCGCGGTCTTGCCTAGCGGAACGCAGACCGAGAACTTTCCATCGGCGAAGAACCGGCCGTCATTGTAAACGCCCCGGCCGGACCCATCGGGATGACTGCCATCGCTGGCCGTAACCTCAACCCGCACCGCCAGCAGCCGGCTGGTATCGGCCGCCTCGCACGCTTCCAGAAAAATCTCGCCATTGGCCGCGGAGCTGAAGGACTCGCGAGCGATGATCTCAAACCGGCTCTCGACCAAAGGCAAGACCCCTTGCCTCTGACCTTCCCCGGCCCAACACTCCGTCACTCCACCCTTCCACCAACCCAACATCAATAAAGCGACCGCTAGGAAGACCCGGAGACGAAAACACCGAGGCGCAAATTCGACGAACTTTTCAAGAGGGAAGCGGGCGCGTTGTGCTTGCTTCATGACTGCCGGCGTCATGCTCATCTACGTGGCTTGTTCAAACATCGGCGGCATTGTAGGCGGCAGTCGTTGGTGCACAAGGGCAAAGTCTTCCCCTGAAAACAGCGGATTCATTGAGGGGATAGACGCATACCCCGCACAGGAACCGAACGGATCAGGCGGGCAATACTCAAACATCCGTTTCAGGCAACACGAACTGACCAAAACTGCCAGTGGAGCGAGGCGGGAATCCAAAAATGGGCCTCCCTGCGTCGTTGTTGACTATGAATTTCGATTCCTTGTAAACACGGGGAGTGAGATTGCCAATCGGTGAAGGTGACGGAGATATCGAATGAAACGAAATGCACTGTAGATCATTACCATCCTGCTTTCCCTCGCGTGCCAACGCCATGAAACCAACAGTACAAAGAGCATCATGGCCGACGCCGCGCCGAAAACTGAACCTCAACCCTCAACATGGTTTAAAAAGATGGTTGTCGGGAATGCCCTAACATTAAAAGATCGTTGCGAGCAATCGCATTCCCAATGCTGGCTGTTGAATTTTTTTCTTGGGGGAGAAGGAAGCGCAACCCATGCCGCTCCTGAGCGGTGAAATCACCCACATCGTCACGAAAGGAGACAAACGGATGCTCGAATTACTAACGCTATTGTGGTTCTTCAACACCTCCCAGCCCGCGCAGAGCACGCTCACCGCGCAGTCTCCGCAGGCTGAGTTCGCGGCGCCGGCGAATACAACCCGCGGCTTCACGGTCAAGTTCACGGTGGACTTGAAGAAGTTCGATGGCGAGAAAAGCATTCTCGAAATACCGGATGTGCTGGTCGTCCGTCTTCGTCAGCATGATCCGCTCGACCGCAAACGCCAAAATTATCCGGCGTTCAAAATGCCCGACGGCTCGGTGCCGGTTCTGGAAGCGAATGTCGTGCTCCATTCAGTCGAGCATCCCGACTGGAAGAATATGACCATCGGCATTCCGCTCGCCATGCTCAAGAAACCCGAAGGCGGACACGACATCGTCCTCAATTTCTCCGGCGCGCGCTGGACGATGTATGTGGACGGCGAGTTGCTCGACAACGATTTCCCTTTTGGCTATCCGCAGTGGGCCGAAAAAAATTCGTGGAAGCTGGATTCCGAGTATGTCAGGCAAGCAGCGATTTATCTTCCTGCAATCCAGTCCGAGAAGAAACAGGCGAAGACGCCCAACCCCTCGCCCGGCATCCAATACTGGACTCCTCCCGGGCACAACAGTTGGGTGGGCGATGTCGTGACGCTCTTCCACCGAGGACGTTATCACGTGTTCTATTTGTATGACCGCCGCCATCACGCCAGCAAGTTTGGAAAAGGAGCGCACTACTTCGAACACCTCTCCACCACAGACTTCAAAACGTGGACCGAACACGAGGCCGCGACGCCGCTCGAAGAACAATGGGAATGCATCGGCACGGGCACGCCGTTCGTCTTCAATCATCAGTTCTACATCAGCTATGGCCTGCACACTGGGCGCGTTTATCCGCAGGAAAAAACAACGTGGCCCGCGCAATGGGAATACCTGAAGAAGAACGGGCGCACGGGCGAATTCAAACGCGCCACAACACCCGGCGTTCCCGCGGGCGCGACCTACGCCGTCAGCGCGGACGGCATTGCGAGCTTCAAGAAATCGAATGTCATGTTTCACCCCTGCCAAAACCCGAGCGTCTATACGGACCCGGGAGGCAAACTGCGCATGCTGGCAAATGCCGGATCAAAGGGCATGTGGGAATCGGAGTCGGTTGATGGCGGCTGGTGGTGTATCCGTCCGGACTTCCCGCCCGGAGGCGACTGCACCTTCTTCTTCCGCTGGGGCAAGTTCGATTACATCATCGGCGGCTTCAAAGACCTTTGGTCGAAACCCGCCGACGCGCCTGACTTGGCGTATGCATCTGTCGTTGCCAAGGGACTCGACTTCTACGACGGCTCGAACGTTCCCGCGATCACAGAAATCACCGGCGGCCGTTTCCTGATGGCGGCGTGGATTCCAATCCACGGTTGGGGCGGCCCTCTGATTATCCGCGAGCTGGTTCAATTCCCCGACGGCAGAATCGGCTCGAAGTGGATGAAGGAAATAATGCCCGCAACCGGGACGCCGAAAACCCTCGCAGCGAGAGTTGCCGAAACGATGATCTTCCCGGCAGAGAGCGAATCATTCATCCTGACCTTCAAGGTTCAGCCTGCAGAGGCGAAGAAGGGCAGATTCGGTATTTCCTTCCTGCCTGAGAACGGTGAACAGGCTTCCTGTGAACTACAGATTCGTCTGGATGATTTGCGCGCGCAATTCGGTCCGGGTTCATTGAGCCACTTCGCGGGTAATGGGAAGTCTTTGCGCGAAGGCGGCTCGCCTGCGGGGGTCGGCAATTATGCGATCGAAAACCTCATCGGCGTTGATCAACCGTTCACGGTCCGCGTGATTGTCAAGGGCAGTGACAAGATTGGGGGTTCTCTGGTTGATGCGGAAATCGCGGGACAGCGCACGATGATTTCCTATCGTCCTGATTTAACCGTGAAGAAGATGGTCTTCCGCATGGAAGGCGTCGAACTCGAAAATATTCGGATCGCGCCGCTCAAACACTAGGAGGTTTAACAGGTTTCTGCGCGATTCGGCCCGATACGACCGATGAAGCCATGCAATGTTATGCTGCCGCGCCTGACTTTGAGGAACTGATCCTGCGACACTATTGAGGAATCTTCGGCGGCCAAAAAAACAGCGGGCCAGTCCCACGCCGCTACTCGTTTCGCAGGCAGATCACCGACCCGTCGGTGAGGAGCGCGAAGACGGTGCCGTTACTGGTGACGAGGTCAAAGGCGGGGGCCGGGGTGAAAACGGTATCCCTGATTTGGCCGTCGAGCGAGAGGCAGATGACGCCTTGGGCGGCGGCGGCGAGATAGGTGTCGCCCTCGCGAACGAGGCGTTTGGCTGGAGAGCCGAGGTTGCGGCTCCAGAGGCGGTGGCCGGCGGAATCGAACGCGGACACGATGCCGCCTTCGGAAGCGGCGATGACGCGTGGCTGCTTGTCAATGACATCGGATCGGAGTGTGGTAACGCGGTCGCCGACGTTCGACATCCAGAGGCGCTTGCCTTTGAAATCGAACGCCACGACATCGCCGTCATCAATGCCGACGACAACGGCGCGCCGACCGGCGGCAGGCAGTGCCACCGAGGTGACGGCGGTTTGTTCGGGCCCAAAGCTGGAACCGCTCGCCACGACTTTGCCGCGGTTGTTCATGATTTGGAGAGAGTAGTAGTCATTGCCCGCCACGATCTCCGGATGGCCGTCACCATCGAGGTCGGCGATATGGCAGACCGTGGCAGCGTGTGCGTAGTAAACGCCTTTCCAAGCGAGCTTCAGCGTATACGAACCGGTCGCCGCAGGGGCATCGGCCCCGGAGGACACCAGCTTGTAAGCCATGTATTGCCAGCTATCGCAACCGATGACGATCTCCGCCGTGCCGTCGCCATCGAGGTCGGCCAGGGTGATATTGCGCACGCGACTTTGCACATATCGAAAATCCGGAGGCGTGACCGAGGCGAGCTGTCGCCCGTCGCTGGCATACACCTGCAAGGTCGCGTCGTCCGCGCCGCAGATCACGACGGGTGGAGTGCCGGCGGAAAGCGATCCCGCAGCCAGGGCGGTGATGCCGGCCACCGCACGTTTGCGCCAAAGCTCCTTGCCGTTGGAATCAATGGCCACGATCTCGCCGGCGGCATCGCCGACGATCACATCCGCATGGCCGTTGCCATTGAGGTCCGTAGACGCCACGGCGGTTAGTTTTGGCTTCTCGCCAACGGCGAAACCGAGAACTTCAATTTCCGAAAAGTAAACCCCGGCTTTGGCGGTCAACGGTTCGGCGGTGACACGGAGATAGCGGGCGGTTTGATTCAAAGGCCCGGAGGAATGGAGCGTGTCAATATTCGTGCCGAAGCTTGTTCTGCCCGCGGCGAGAAGCCCGCCCGCATCCCGAATGTCCTGCTGGAAGCGATCGTTGCTGAGAGTGAGGTGGATGTCCTTGGTTTTCCACCAATCATAGGCTTCCCAGGCGTGGACGCGCACTTCGCTCAGGTGGCGTTTATAACCGAGATCCACCGTGATGCTGACCGTCTTGCCCGAAGGAAATATGCAGGAGTCGGTTGAGCCGGTGAATTTGCCGTCAATGAGAAGATTGATCGGTCGCTTGGAATCTCGTGGTGGAACGTCTGATTGGACATCGCTCACTTCGAGAACGGAGGGGCAATTCTGGAAATCGGCGAAGCGCCAGCGAAACAGCGATGACTTCGGCACAAGTCCGGCGGGTGGATGACTGAGCGCGGCTGACGGTTGGACCTGCGACATCTCAGTAATGGCGGCGGACAAAGCGATTGGCCGCGCTGACGGGCGTGGATTTGTCATGGTCTCCGCAGGATGCAGGCCCGGTGCTGGGACCGATTGCGGTGTTCCGAGGGCCAGCCCGCGCGCATCGAGCCGGGCGCTACCGGGTTGCGGCAGAGCCAACAGCTCATGTGGACCGACGCTGAAGTGCTTGGCGTTGGCCAGCCATGCGGAATCTGCGGTGAGACGATAGACCGCTGCGTCAGAGTTTGCCGGCCCGCCCAGACCATCAACGCCGAACAACTCCATGCGTCCATCCACGATGATGCGAGCGCGGCGGTCGCCGATGGATGCCGCATCCAGCGTGGGAATCCGGTCGCTGGCGGCGGCAAAGACATTGATGAAACGGACGGTTTGGCCAGCGTCCAGATGTTGATTGGAAAGCTGATAGAGTTGGTGGATGGGGACTCCAGCGGTGCGGCTGTAAATTGATTCGCCACTGTTCTTGATGAAGACGAGTTCCTGCCGTTGTCCACTGAGATTACGCAAAGCAAAGCCCTTCTCGCGTTGATGCACCTCGACGGTATCGCCTTTCAATTCCGCGTAACCAAGCATGCGCCAGCAGCAGCGGAGGCTGTAGTCGCCGGGTTCCTCGGCGGTCAGTTCGTCCACGACCGCGACGTAGCCATTGGAAACGTGGATCAGGCTGCGACTCCAGGTCATTCCGTTGTAGTGCGGCATGACGGTGCGGGTGAGTGCCCCGTCGCCAAACCAGACAGCGGCATCAAGCCGTGCATTCGTTGGCATCGTACGGCTGATCCCATCGCGCTGGACCGTGACGGCGCAGTGGTATTTTGGCGTGCGCCGGATGTATTCACCATCTACGAGCCAATGCGCTCCGCGGCTGGTGAAGCTGATAATGGCGTTGCCATCGAGGTGGCCGTGCCCGCCGCCCGCGTAGCCGTCGAGCATGAGATAGTCGTCATTCCGGCCCAGTCCGCTCCTCAGCACCAGCTTGTCGAACGTCTGCTCGAACGGAAGATTCGGCGCGCGGAATGGGGAGGCGTCATCGTGATCGCTGCCGAGCATGTCGAAGTGGATCCTGGGCAGGTAGCTGACCGAGACACCCGTGAGTTCATCCGGGCATTTGGGTTCCACAGGGGTCCAGTGCGGCTCTTCGACCTCGCCGCGAGCATCAACACCAAGACGTTCAATCATCCAACGGAAGCGCCCGTCGCCGAGTGCATATTCGAGCAGTGATAAAAGCTCGGGCATTTGCGAAGTCGCGAAGAGATACTCGTGGTCGCCCCAGGCGGGTTGATGTCCGAGCGGGTCGAGCGACATGAGAAGCGCGCGGCCGGTGGCCGCGGCGTGACCCTGCTCGATGTAAGTGCGGTCGCCCGTGGCGAGCGCATACATCAAAATGTGGCGCTGCGGAATCCATTCGTAACCGGAGGAATCCTCCTGCGGCTTGGAACTGCGAGAGGCGGAGTGGAACATCGTCTTCGCGATCGAGAGCCACGTCTGCGCGATGGGAATCTGGTAGTGCCGGCTGAAATACAAGCCGCCAAAAAGGTTTGCCAGGCCCGGCCACGTCTGATGATTGTGCGGGATGCTGTCGAACTTCATCCACTGCTTGATCGCTCTTGGAGAATCCCAGCCGTTCTTGAGATTGCACTCGAAGACAAGCCGGAGCATGTGGTTGGTGATTTCGAGGCGTTCGGCATCGGTCCAGCCGGGGTGCTCCTCCAGCAGATCCCAGGCGATGACCAACCGATACGCCCAACTGTCCCGAAAGTCGCGGTCGTAGCGACGCGGTCCCTCCTGGTTGACGTATTCATCGGTCGCATAGAATTCAAGATGACGCCGAAGGGCATGGCGAAAGAGTTGGAACCAACCTTCATCACCCGTGCGGTGATAAAGCATGGCGAAGCGCGCGGCGGAACGGGCCACCGAACCGTCTTGCCCCGCTTTGCTGGCGTAGTCATCGATTGCTTTCTTCTGCGAGGTGATCGCTTCGGGAGTGAGCACGGTTTCGAGCGGAACACGGCGGCCGCCCGGCGTGAAATGCAAGTCGAGCAACCGGGGCAGCGCGAGTTGTCCCGTTTTGGCGTGTTCGTTGATTAGGGAGACAAGACGGGCAATAGCGGCTTCGACGCCCGCCGCGTCCTGCGCGCCCAAGGCGACGGCGTTGCGGCCGGTTCCCCAAGGATTGTGAACCGTGCGCAATTCATAACCGCCGGCGCCGGTGTAAGCGGCGTCCGCGCAAACGAAGTAATTGTTGTAAAGTCGGGCATAGACTGGACTGACAAGGAGATTACCGAGGATGACGAGGTGGCGCGAAGACCAGTCAGCGTCGGTAATCTTTTCTGCCGGAATGATGGGGACGGTGACTCCGGTTTTGGAAGAGATCGCCGATTGGAGTTTCGCAGCGGCGCCGATCCACGGCTCGCCGGACGCGGGGACGATGGCGGCAAGCGGGACTCCGCCCCTGACCAGCGGCGTTTCGACGATAAGCGGGCAAGGATGCTGGATTTGCAACTGTTTCAACGCGGCCACATCGGCGGCGGTGTCGGCCCGAGAGGCAAGCGTGAGGAGCGCAAATACAAGTGAAACAAGGAGGGTTCTCATCTGGTGATGGATATTGGTTTGAAGCATTGGGTTGTTATTCTTGCGGTACGTCTCTGGCAAAACTCGCGCGATCACATCATACACGTGTAAAGACATGGTTGCCGCTGATTTTTAATCCTCACTTTTCAGGCAGCGCTCCATGGAGGCAGCTTCAACCGCACGGTTTGTTTGTAACGTGCCAAGTTGTAAGATGACGCTTCCCATCTGACTTACGCCCCGCAACCATGGCAGGCCATTCAGTCCAAGAGTTAACCTCACTGCCCGGTTCTGAGGCGGCAAGCCGCCGGTAAATCTTCTTGTCTGGCGTCTGGGGCGGTCTATGCTTTTGCCGGAATGGCTTCTTCGAAATACTCCAGTCAAACAAGTGTTGTCCTTTTCACGATGCGCATGGTTTCAAATGAGGGCTGGCCCTGCGTCGTGCTGAGCGCGTTGCTGGCGTTAAACCTGTTCGGCGCAGAGCCAACGGACAAGGAAACCGTCGGGCGTCACGGGGACGGACGAGTTGTTTTGCCGGTCAATCAGGTCATCACGCCGGCGGGCAAACAGGTTGAATTGCCCGGGATGCGCGCGGAAGCGTTGGCGCTCTCGCCGGATGGCAAGCTGCTGATCGTCTCCGGCCTGACGAACGTTGTGGTCGTGCTCGATCCCGCCACCGGCGCGATCAAGCAGCGCGTGCCGTTGCCCAAAGTCCGCAAGGGCGCGCCGCCGGATGCTTCCTCCGCCGCCTACCTCGACTACGACGGGCGAAGCCAGATCAGCTACAATGGTCTCGCGTTCTCGCGCGATGGGGGACGCCTCGCGCTAAGCAACGTCAATGGCGACGTGAAGTTGTTCGAGGTCACGAAAGAGAGCGAGGTCAGGCCGTGGCGCGTCGTCGCACTGCCGAAGGCTGAGGCGCCGCGTCGCGCCGCAGAGATTCCCGCCGGTCTCGCGTTCTCGCCCGATGGCAAGCGGTTGTTCGTTTGCGGCAATCTTTCAAACCGCCTGATCGAGATTGAGGTGGAGACCGGCAAGGCGCTCAAGACTTACGATGTCGGCGTTGCGCCCTTCGGCGTCGTGTCGGTTGGCCACAAACTCTACGTCTCGAATTGGGGCGGGCGGCGGCCGGGCGCAGGCGACCTGACGGGGCCGGCCGGCCGCGGCACCGTCGTGCGCGTGGACGCGGAGCGCTTCATCGCCAGCGAAGGCAGCGTCACGGTGATTGATCTGGAGACCGGCAAACAGACCGAGATCGTCACGGGCCTGCACGCGAGCGCGCTTGCCGTCGCGCCGGACGGCCGCCACGTGGTTTGCGCTAATGCGATGAGCGACAACTTGAGCGTCATCGCCACCGCGACCGATAGGATCGTCGAGACGATCTGGGCCAAGCCACGACCGAACGATCTGCTGGGCGCTTCGCCGAATGCGCTGGAGTTCGCGCCGAACGGCCGCACACTCTACGTGGCCAACGGCACACAGAACGCCGTCGCCGTAATCCGCTTCGACCCGGCCGACAAGGAATCGAAGCTGCTTGGATTGATCCCGGTCGGTTGGTATCCCAGCGCGGTGTGTTTCGATGCGACGCGCAAGCAACTCTGCGTGGCAAACATCAAGAGCATTGCCGATGTGCCGCGCAAACGTTTTTCCGTGGCGGACAGCACAAATCCCGTCGAGACGCTGCGTGCCGACGGCTTCAATTCGAGGCAATTCCACGGCACGGTCTCACTCGTGCCGCTGCCGGCGAAAGATGAACTGCCGCGCCTCTCGCAGGTCGTCTGGGACAACCTGCGCCAGCCGCGCATCGCCGTCACGCTGCTGCCGCCGCGAGCCGGTCAGCCGCCGCGGGCCATCCCGGAGCGGATCGGCGAGCCGAGCCTCATCAAACACGTCGTCTACATCATCAAGGAAAACCGCACCTATGACCAGGTTCTGGGTGATGTGGCCGCCGGCAACGGCAACGCGCAGCTCTGCATCTTCGGCGAGCACGTGACGCCGAACCAACACAAGCTTGTCCGCGAATTCGCGCTGCTCGACAACACCTGCTGCGCCGGCATTTTGAGCGCCGACGGGCACCAATGGAGCATGTCCGCCTTCGGTTCCGACTATCTGGAGAAATCCTTCTGCGGTTTTCCGCGTTCCTATCCCTTTGGGGGCGTGATCAATGACACTGACGCGCTGGCCTATGCGCCGAGCGGTTTCATTTGGGACAACGCGCGCCGTCACCGCGTCAGTTTCCGAAACTACGGCGAGTTTACGGGCGCCACCATCCAGTGGCGGGATGCGCGAAGGAAAGGCAAGCCCGGCTTCCGCGACTGCTTCGAGGCGTGGCGCACCCAGAGCGACGCCATCATCTTCTCCTGCATCCCCAGCATCGAATCCCTGCGCGCGTTTTCGCCGACCAACACCGTCGGCTGGGCGCTGGACGTGCCCGACCAGTTCCGAGCCGATTTCTTTCTGCGCGAGCTGAAGGAATTTGAAGCGCACGGCGAATTCCCGCAGCTCGTCATCCTCTATCTGCCTAACGACCACAGCAGCGGGATCAGGCGCAACTGCCCGACCCCCGCCGCCATGAACGCCGATAACGACCTCGCCATGGGCCGCGTCATCGAGGGCTTGAGCCACTCGCGCTTCTGGAAGGACCTGGCGATCTTTGCAATCGAGGACGATCCGCAGGCCGGCTATGATCACGTTACCGGCTACCGCACCACCGCCTACGTCGCCGGCCCCTACGTTAAACGCCACGCCGTCATCAGCACACAGTATAACACCACCAGTCTGTTGCGGACGATGGAGCAAATCCTTGGCCTGCCCCCGATGAACCAGTTCGACGCCAGCGCCGTGCCGATGAGCGACTGCTTCACCGACGCGCCCGACCTCACCCCGTTTGTCGCCGTGCCGAATAACGTGCCGCTCGACCAGATGAACGGCAGTACCAAGGCCGAACTCGGCCCGCAGCGCTACCGCGACATGCTTGCCTCCGAGAAAATGGATTTTTCCCAGCCCGACAAAGCCCCGGAAGATATCCTCAATCGCACCCTCTGGCGCGCCATGCGCGCTAACGAACCTTATCCCGAATGGGCGATCACTGCCACCCGCGACAACGACTGACCTGGTCGCCGCATTACTTTCCGGGAACTTGCTCCAACCTCGCCCGGTAGTTGAACCGATCGTTGGGTGCCGCGTCGTCGTGGAGTGTGAAAACGCTCCAGTCACCGGTTTGCTGAATGTTGTCCGCCCACTTTGAAGTCAATCGTCGCCGGCAAATGGATCCCTCCCCTCGGGACGGGCAAACGCGAACTGCCATTCAACGCCCATCGCTGCAAGCAAGTTGCTTATGCTTTACACCTTCAGACGCTTGCAGTATCAAGCAGCCGTCGGTGCTGCACCTATTGGACCATTACCCGCTGCGTTTTCAAACCGCCGTTTGCAAAAGGAACTCCTGCGATGAAGGGAAATGAACTGTGTTGGCTGAGCAGCGTGGCGATCTTGTGGGCGGTGGCTGTTCCCGCGGCGTGGGCTGTCTCGCCAACGCCGGCGCCGACAACCGCCGCTGCCGGTGAAGCGAGGCGGGAGGGCGGCGGCGCGCCGCCAAAGGTTGATTTCTCCTACGCGTTTGCCACGCCGCATCGGATCACTGTCGGCCGCCCCGACGCGAGCGACCGCACGTTGTTGGACCTTCAGCCGGGCAGCCTCCGCATGGCGTGGACCTACGATTGCCTGGCCATGCCGCAGTATCCACTGAATGCCTTCAAAACGCCGAAGACCGACTGGGACATCCGCATTACGCCGCAAATAGATGGACATGCGTTTGCCCGCAGCCGTTGGACTCGCCTTGACGGGATGCTGCCGGCCCTGGAAAACTTCTATGACGACAAGGCCGGCTGCGCACGATTGGAAGTGATCGGCGGCACAACCGCGGCCGTCGTCCGGGTGGAGATTACCAACACGGACTCACAACCGCACCAGGTGGTGTTGCGCTGCGAATCATCCCGCTGGGGCGAAAATCCCGGATGGGTCGAACCATCCCAATATGCCGCTGACAATTTGACAGCCGGCTGGAACGAACGCGCCGACCGCGTGCTGGTGCTCGGTTTGGCGGCCGACGCATACTCGCTCCAAGCCGACGGTCAGCCGCCCAGCCCGAAGAGCATGGTCCTCGTGTGGAATCTGAAACCGGGGGAAAAACGCGTGGGCTGGATCGTGCGGCCCTATCGTGCTTATGCGACCGATTTGCCCATGCTCCGCAAGCACGACTGGGCAAAAGAGATGGCTGCAGGCCGGCGCGAGTGGCACGATCTGCTTGGCCGGGCAACGAAACTGAGCATTCCCGACCAGGGCGTGGCGAATGGCTATTCGGCCTGCCTGGCGGATCTGTTCATCATGCGTGAGCCGGCCATCAATGGTTACCTCGGCGCGGTTCCGGGCACCGAAACGTATCGCGCGCACAATCCGGCCGAGGCGGGCATCGTGGCCATCGCCTTGGACCAAAACGGATTCCACCGCGAGTCCGCCGCCGGGTATCGGATTTCACTCGACATGCAGGAGGCCGACGGCAACTGGAACGACCATCGCGGTTGGGGGCATCTGGTTTGGTTTTGTTCGGGCTTCAAATCGTGGGTCGCCATGGAGCATTACCATCTCACGCATGATCGGAAATACCTGGCCAATGTGTTTCCGCGCATGGTCGCCAGCTCGCGTTGGCAGGATCGCCAACGGGCGCGGACGCGGCGCACCGACGGCGAGCGCCCGCTCACCTTTGGTCTGATGCCCCGCGGGTTCGGCGATTGCGGAGTGAAGGATGGCAACGATCTCTACGGCCAGTTCCTTCCCCACAACATCTGGGCCGTCTATGCCGACCGGATTTCCTTGGAAACAGCCGAAATCCTTGGAAAAACCGCCGCCGCCGAACTGAAGACAATCTACGAAACCGCACGCCGCGACCTGCTCACGGCCATCGAACGAGGCGCGATCCAGGAAAACGGCTATCGTTGGATTCCCGGCACGCCGGGCAAGACCACAGGCAGCCGCTGGGGCGTGCTCAACATCGCGTTTCCCTGCGGCCTGCTCGCGCCCGACCACGAATTGGTTACCGGCACCCTGCGCCACATCGAGGCTCACCTCAGCCCGGGCGGCATTCCCGTCAACACCGGCTGGCTGACCAACGGCATGTGGGTGGCCATCACCTTGGACAATGTGGCCGAGGTCCATTTGCAACGCGGTAACGGCGACGCGGCCGCCCGTTACCTCTATGCCACACTCAACCATGGCACGCCGCTCTACACCTGGTGCGAGGAGCGCGGCCAGGAAGCCGGCTCGGCCAAATGCACCGGGGACCGGCAACACCTGTGGACACCCGTGGCCGTGGTCCGCGCTCTGCGCGACATGATGGTCATGGAACACGACGACGGTCTGCAATTGGCTCTCGGCGCGCCGCGCGAGTGGCTCGCGTCGGGCAAGCCCGTGGGCATTACCGCCGCACCCACGCACTTCGGTTCCGTTTCCTATCAAATGCGTTACGACGCAACCACCTCGCGGGTGAGCGGTGAAGTGACCTTCCCCGATCGCGCGCCACCGGCTTGGACCGTGCTGCACATCCATTTGCCCGACGGCCTGCAGGTAAAGTCAGTCAATTCCGAATCGGCGGCCACCGTCGTGCATGACGGTTCCGGCATCTGCTGGAAGACTCCGCGAGGAACCGTAAAGTTTTGCGCAACCCTTGGAAGGTAACCATGAAATCATCATCAAGAAACAGTCGGGAGCCTGCCATGAAACGCTTCTTATTTCTCTGGGCGCTGTGTTTGTTTTGTTGCTCGGCGGTGCTTGCAGCGCAAACCGACACCGTGGTGGTGGAAAATGCCCGCGTGCGGCTGGTCTTTGCCACAAAGCCGGTGCCGTTTGTGCTCGAGCTTGTGCAAAAGCCGTCCGGGATGAACCTGATCGCCGAGCCGGCGGACCCAAATCTGTTTGCACTTGTGATCTCGCAACCCAAAGGTGGAAACCTCACTGTCAAAAGTGGAAGCGCCAAACAGGGATTCATCAAAGTCGTTCGCGTTGCAAAGAGTCAGCAAATCGTGGTCCAGTTCAACGGATTGGGGCCGGTCGGCGATATGCAGGTCAAACTTGACGGCGTGCTGGACGATGCGGAACCAACCGTCCGTTGGTCAATCGCGGTGGATAATCCCAATCGGGAGAAACTTGTCACGGTTCGGTTTCCCTATGTGACGGCCGTGCCCGCCATCGGAACACCGGACGACGATTTCATCATCGCGCCCGCCTCTCCCGGCGCGATAATCGAGAACCCCGCCAAGAACTGGCCGGATCACTATTTGGTTGGCTGGCCATTCCCCGGCATCCAGTCGGCCCAGTTCTGCTCGTATCAAGACCGCACGACCGGCGTTTACGTGGCCAGCATGGACGCCGTTGGATGTAACCGGGCGTTGTGGGTTTCCAAGCAGAAAAACGGATATCAACTCTATCAGGACTATCAATTGCCGGAATCGTCGGCGACGCGGTGGAAAAGCCCCTACGACGTGGTCCTGGGCGTCACGTCGGGCACGTGGCAGCAGACGGCCGACATCTACAAGCGTTGGGCCGTGCATCAGCGGTGGTGCAAGAAAACGCTTGTCCACCGCGCCGACATCCCCGACTACTGGAAACACGGGCCGTGCATCCATACCGTCGAGATGCGCACCTACGATCCCAAAACACGCGTCTGCAGCGGCTCATACTATCCCCAATTGGAGGAGCATCTGCGGTTGTTCCGCGAGAAAATCGACGGGCCGGTGGTGCCCATGCTGGCCGGTTGGGAGAACCACCGCCGATGGACCGCCGGCGATTACTTTCCCATCTTCGACGAGGAACACGCCAAAGGCATGCTCGGACAGATCCGCCGGGACGGGTTTCGGCCCTTCGTTTATCTCTCGGGCCTGTTCTACACCTTCCAGAATGAAGGACGCGACGGCGGCGATGTGTCGGGATGGGAACGTTACACCGATTCGATGGTGATTGACGCCGCGACGGGCAAGCCCAAGACCTACGTGCTCAACGAGTCCGCGCCCGGCAAGGAGAACGTCTGGAAGCGGCATTCCTACCAGTTGTGCCCCGCCGCGCCGGAAACCAGGAAGTTCTTCCGCACGGTGCTCGACAAGACCCACGCCCTGGGCATCGACATCGTTCAAATGGACCAGGCGGCCTTTGGCTATTTCAGCGCCGATGCCTGCTATAGCACCTCGCACGGGCACCAACCCGGCATCGGGCCGTATCAATCGCAATCTCTCCGCGACGTGCTCGACGATATGCGCAAGCACGGCAAATCGCTCAGCCCCGAATTCCTGCTGACGATCGAGGAACTCCACGAGGAGGTGATCCCCAACCTCGACGGCTTCCACACTCGCGAGTATCGCGAGCATTTTTGGTATCACGCCGCGCCCGGCGCGAGAAGTCTTCCTTTGTTTACCTACCTCTATCACGAGTATGCCATTGCCTACGGCGGCGAAGGCCCGCATTTGAGCCAGCAGAAAAACAACACCACCGTTCGGGATATGGCGGTCAATCTGGTGACCGGCAAGACGCCGGCCGCCTCAGTTTGGTCGTCTCAATCGGTCATGGCCGAGACCCACGCGGACCAGATCAAAATGCTCCGCAACCACTCGCATTTGCTGAAGACCGAGGCGCAGCGATTCTTGATGCTTGGCCGGATGCTTCACCCGCTCGATTTCGACGTGCCTTCGGTCACCTTTCCGATGGGCGTTAATCGCGGCGAAAAATGGCATACCGAGCCTTTTGTGGAGCGGGCCGTGCTCACCAGTTCCTGGCAATCGCCTGAAGGCAACGTGGGACATTGTCTGGTGAATATCACCGACGCGAAGCAGACGCTGCATCTGCAACTCGACACGCGGAACGCACCCGGCTGGGCCAAGGCCAGCGTGAATCTTTATCGCGCCGACAAGCCCGACGACTGTGAGCACGTCCTGCGGAGTGTGGCCTTGCCGCACGAATATATGTTGGAATTGGCGCCGTGGGAGGCCGTGTTTTTCGTCATCCGGCCGGCGTCGTGAAACAGTGTCCTTGATGCTCTGCTTTCACACAATAACCAGCCTTGGAATGTGGTTCGGTTATTATCCCGGAAGCCATTATTTCAACCGGATGGAAGAAACATGAAAACAGGAAGACCGCGGGTGATGCTTGGGAGCGGCTGGATGATTCTGACTGTCATGGGGGTTTTTGCCGGGGTTGCAGCAGCCGGCCCGGTGGATTCGTTCAAAACCTTCAAAGCGGTTTTTACTCAGGACGGACAATTGGTTGTGGCGGGCAGCGTGGCTGGTGATCCACCGTATAACGCGGACAATACAGGCAAAACGGATGCTTCCGCCGCGATCCAGAAAGCCATGGGTGATGTTGCCAGACATGGAGGTGGAATCGTTTACCTGCCGGCCGGACGTTATCGGATCGACAAGAGTCTGAATCTGCCTGCCACGGTCACGCTTTGCGGCGAGTGGCGGAAGCCCGAAGCAGGACAGCCGCTTTCTGGCACCCTGTTTCTGGCCTATGCGGACAAAGGCAATTCCGCCGGTCCCGCCCTGCTGTCGCCGCCGAACTGCGGACATGCCAATGTTTTCAATCTGGCCATCATCTATCCCGAGCAGAATCCGGCCAGTCCTGTTCCCTATCCCTTCACCATCGAGGGAAAGGTCGCCTGCATAAAAAACATCACCCTGGTGAACAGTTACCAAGGGGTCATGATGAGCGACTTTAGCGGCAGCAGCGTATCCGGGATCTATGGAACGGTCCTGAAGCGCGGCATTGCGCTGAAGAGTTCCTGCGAATTGTGCTCCTGCTGCAATCTGCGTTTCAACAGCGATTATTGGACGAAGCTGCCGGAGGCCGGCATGAGTCCGGAGACTGCGGCCAAGGTGCGGTCCTTCGTGCGGAATCAGTTGATAGGAGTGCAGATCGGGAAGGTTGACGGCCTGTCCTTTTACAACGCCGATCTGGCGGAATCCAGGACGCCGGTGCTGGTGAAACTGGAGGATGACGAACAGAAAGTCATGATGACGTCCAGAAGCCAGTATGGTTTTGGCGGCGGAATGGGCAGAGTGAGAGGGCGTCGGACTGAAATCGAAGGAGCCTGGTATTTTGGGACCCACTACTTTGACCTGGACAATTATCCGGAGCTTGCCGGCCAGCAGTATTCATTTGCGCCGTTGCGGCAGGCGGCAAGAACCGGGCCAGGGACCGTCTATCAGGCTGGCGACTTCGGCGTCACTGCCGACGGTTCGAGTGACGACAGCGCGGGCTTGCAGAAAGCCCTCGACCTCGCGGGAAAGGCCGGCGGCGGGACTGTCCTGCTGCCCCGCGGCACGATTCTGCTCAAGGCCCCTATCCAAGTGCCCTCCGGGGTGGAACTGCGCGGAGCTTTGTTGGGGGCCGTGATCCGGCCTTGGTATAATGTTACCAGCCTGATTATTGATCACGGCGCCGATACACAAGACCCGGAGAACGCCCAGGCCGCCATCGATCTCGGAGAGCGCGCGGGCTTGCGCGGGGTCTTTGTAAGCTACGCAAAAAACCAATGGGAGACCAATGACCGCGGAGAGCTGATCATCCATCCTTATCCTTATGCAGTGCGCGGCCTCGGCAAGGGGGCATATGTCTGCGACGTGACACTGAATGCCTACAACGGAATCGATCTTGGTCTGGCACGTTGCGACCGTGCCCAGATCGTCAATCTGTGGGGTATGATGTATCGGCATGGGATTCGCGTCGGAGCCAATTCGGACTCAGTGCAGCTTGAAAACATCAACATCGACATCGGTACCATCAACGATTTTCGGATGAGTCAGTTTCCGAAACCGTCCGGCGAAGAAAAACGCAAGCTATGGCAGCGTTATCTCGATGAGAATGCCGTCAGCTATCTCTTTGGCGACTGCACACATTTGAGCACTTTCCATCTGGCAGGGTTTGCGCCGCACCATTTCATGGAATTCGCCGACCAGGGAAACGGGGGTTGCCGCGACGCCCGTTTCTGGAGCAGCATCTTCGACGTGCCGAAGGTGGAGACGGCGCGTTTCCATGCCGGGGGCAGAATAGATTTCATCGGCCTTTTCGCCACCGGCGGCAGAAATCGCCACTCGCTGTGGCCGGAGTTTGATGCAGCTTTCAGGGGCAAAGTGAGTGTTTATGGTCTCAGCCAGCAGTTGACCTTTAACAACCGTCCATACAGCGTCGGGGCGGAAAAATTCCAAATCCACTTGGAACATTCGTTGACCACAGGCCGGCCGGCGACCACCAGCAGCTTTGTCGAAGGCTGGGGACCGGAAAAGGCTCTTGACGATAATCCCCGGACGATGTGGCAGTCTCAGGAAACGCAAGGCCCTCATATTCTGACCGTAAAAATGACCGAATTGTCCATCATCACCCGCTGGCGGTTGCACAATGCCGGCAACTTCATGGCGCGGAGCCGCAATACATTTGAAGCGAAACTGGAGGGGAGCGTTGACGGAACTGATTACTTCAAAATTTCCGGCTTCAACAACAATACCGCCGATTGGGTTGATTTACCGGTGACGTGCGGGAAGCCCGTGCGCTTTGTGCGGTTGAAAGTCATCAGAGCGCAGTCGCCGGAGACGAAATCGAACCGCGCCTTTATTGCGGGGTTCGATGTGTTCGGCTACAGCAGAGGAAAATCGCTGGAGCCTTGAAAACATGTTGGGCCGTTCCCGCAACAGATGCTGTATGCAGTCCTCGCTGCCGCCCTTCCGCTTCTGGCAAAAGAGACGGCGCGGAAACCCGCGCCGGTGCAGTTTCCGATCGAGCGAATCCATATAATCAACTTCACACACCGATGTTGGGTTCACCGACATGCCGGGCGTGTGCCGGGAACTTCAACGGCGCTACATCGACATTGCACTCGACGCAGTGCTGGCGACGATGTCAGATCCAGCGCCTCGAAAGTTCTATTGGACTTGCGAGTCGTTGGCGAGGGTGGACGATTGGTGGCGGGCAGCGTCGCCAGCGCGGCGGAAGGATTTCTTAAAGGCGTTGCGCAACGGGCAACTGGACGTCGCAGCGCTGCCGTGCAACCAGACACCGTTCCTCTTTATGGTTGTTCCCGAAAACAGTCTCTCATCTTGCGGGATGAATCGCTGCAGCATGGGCCTCGCGCGGGAAACGCAGGCATTCTTCCACGAATCACGACCGTTTTTTCCCCAATCGGAGACACTTCAAGCAGTGATGGACATGAAGCATCCATACCACCAATTCCCCGTCGGGTTTTTTACGGCAGCAATCCCATCAACGTGGCTTGCGCTTCTTGTTTGGCGGAGAGGACTTTGCGAAGGTCTTCCTGCGCGGCGGCGAGCTTGGCCTCCTTTTCTTTTTTGGAAGCGCGGAATTTGTCGAGCGCGTCCTTGATCTGCCCGGCGGGCGCGTTGTCATCAATCGCCTTCTGCAGCGCCAGGGTTTCGGGACTCGGGCTGCTGGAGGAACTCGGCCGATTCCCACGATCTCCGCCGGCACTGCTGGCTTGATCACCACTGGGACGATTGGCTTGATCGCCTCCACTGCGGCGACTGGACCGGTACATGCTCGTGCCACTGGTTCTCGTGTCCCGCCGCGCATCGAAGACTTTCTGCACCAACGGCTGCACAGCACTCCAATCCGCATCGGAAAAACCGAGCCGTTCCTTGACATTATCCAGCATGCGCTGTTGGAACTGTGCTGGATCGTAATTGCCGCGTCCCGGCCGGGTGGAACCGGATTGAGACGGTTTGGTTGCCGGTGGATTGTCCTGGGCCAACAAGGGGCTCGTGCTCATGCACAGAGCGCCGACAAGCCCCAACACTACAAGTTTCTGACTGGCTTTCATCGCAGGGATCTCCTTTGTAACGGACATTCATGAGTTAAACACGGACCGCATGCAAATGTTTCAAAGAACATGGAATTTTTCTTCAGAACCGAATCCAGGCTGCATCATGGCAAACACAAAAAGTTGTTAAGAAGAACATCAGGGGAGACATCGGGGACAATTTCAAAAACCAGCCGGTGGTTCCCGCGCGTCATGGTTTGAGTCATTTTCAGCGCGCAATCCGTTTCCACAAACTGGGCGTCACTGCGATGCCGGCCACGTTTGCGGCGTGGTCAATGAACGCCGGCCGGGTCTTTTTCAACGCCGGTTGTAAAGATGGAGAAGCGCCGCCGCCTAGAACCGGTAGCCAAAACTGAGCTGCGGGCCGGCGGCGTCAATCGCGCGGTTCTGCCGCGCCGGTTCGGACAGGCCGGCGTTGGAAAAGTGAACGTATTCGAGCGTCAGACGGACATACCACGAGTCGTTGATGTCGTAGCGGACGCCGGTGTTGACCGTGAACTGGAAGTTGAAATCCTGTCCGAGACCATAGGGAACCGCCGGGTTGGGATAAGCCTGCGTGTTGGCGAACCCGAAGCCGACCATCGCGCCGACGAACGGCACCACCTTCCAGCCCGGTTGCACGAAATTGTAACGCGGCCCGAAGTCCAAGCCCACGATGCGCGTCTCCGGCCCGTGCGTGATTTCCATGTCGTAAGGCCGGAACGCAAATTCCGTATAACCACGCCACCAGCCCTCGTCGTCGCTGGGGTCGTCCAGCTTCAGCGACGCCGTCAGCGTCACCGGCACAAGCGTGTAGCCGTCCAGAGCGGTGGAGCGGACGTTGGAAAACAAAACGCCGCTGCCAGTTTCCAACGACCAGTCGCCCTTCCCCTCGACGCCGGACGAAATCTGCGGTTGCTGCACGTCCGCCGCGCCGGCCAGGCCGCAAAGCGCTGCCACCATCGCCGCCGCGACAATGCGCCGGCAGAAAAACTTCTCCATGTGGGTTTGCATGTTCATTCCTTTGTTCGCGGAATCATCGCACTATCGAAGAGTTTTTTCAATCACTCCCTCACCCTTTAGTCAACCCCGGTGCCTGATGATGAGGCTTTCCATCGCGGCGGGTTTGCGCTAGAAGCTGCGGATCATGAAAGCCTGCCATTTGCTCTCCTGCTGCGTTGCGGCGTTGTGGTCGTGCGCCGCGCTGGCCGCCGAATCCACCGACGCGGAGTCGCTGCTCTGCCGCCATGGCGTCGCGTTGGCCTCGGGCGCGGAATCCACCGGCGACATCAAATACGCTCCCGACCGCAAGGTGGACATCCTCCACCTGGCGCTGGACGTGACGCCGGATTTCCAGAAGCGCACGGTGCGCGGCGAGGCGACGCTCACGTTCAAGCCGGTCGCCAAACCGCTCGACGAGTTGCGGCTCGACGCGGTGGACCTGGCGGTGAGCGCGGTGACCTGCACCGCGAAGCTGGCGGGGTATCAGGCGACCGACAAGGAGATCGTCGTGGCGTTTGCCACGCCGGTGCCGGTGGGGCGCGAGACGAAGCTGGCCATTCGTTACTCGGCGCAGCCGGTGGAGGGGCTTTATTTCCGCACACCGTCCAACGGGTATCCCGCCGGCGACACGCACGTTTGGTCGCAGGGCGAGTCCACGGAGCACCGGCATTGGTTTCCGTGTTACGACTATCCGAACGCGAAATTCACCTCGGAGGTCACCTGCCATGTGCCGGAAGGGATGATGGTGCTTTCCAATGGCCGGCAGGTCTCGGAGACGAAGGACGCGGCGACCGGACTGGTGGCGGTGCGTTGGTCGCAGGAGAAGCCGCATGTGAACTATCTGATCATGCTGGCGGCGGGCTACTTCACGAAACTGGAGGACAAGCACCGCGACGTGCCGCTGCGGTTTTACACGCCGCCGAGCGACGCGAAGGAAGCGGCGCTGACGTTCGCCGACACGAAGCCGGCGATGGAGTTTTTCGAGAAGGAGATCGGCGTGCCGTTCCCGTGGGCGCAATATGGCCAGGTCGTGGTGCGCGATTTCCATTGGGGCGGCATGGAGAACACGACCCTGACGACGCTTACCGACCGCACATTGCACCAGACCGACACGGAGACGCTCACCTCGAGCGAAGGGCTGGTGTCGCACGAGATGGCGCACCAGTGGTTCGGCGATTACGTCACCTGCAAGGACTGGAGCCAGGTCTGGCTCAACGAAGGTTTCGCGACCTACTACGCCAACCTTTTCGCTGGCGAGCGGCACGGCCATGACGAGTTGCTCTACGGCCTCTACCACGATGCGCAAGTCGTGCTCAGCCGCAGCACGAACGGGCCGCCGCGCGCGATCATCTTCCGGCGTTACGGCACGCCGTTCGAGCAGTTTGACTACCGCGCGTATCCGAAAGGCGGCTGGGTGTTGCACATGCTCCGCAGCCAGCTCGGCGACGACCTCTATCGCCGTTGCATCAAGACCTATCTCGACCGCCACGCCTTCGGAAACGTCGTCACCGAGGACCTCAACGTCGTCATCGAGGAACTCTCCGGACGTTCCTACGACCGGTTTTTCGACCAGTGGGTTTATCACGCGCTCCAGCCGGAGCTGGAGGTCGGCTACAGTTGGGACGAGAAAACCAAACTCGCCAGGGTCAGCGTGCGCCAGACGCAGGCGGTCAACGACAACGTCATGCTCTTCCAGTTCCCGCTGACGCTGCGGTTCAAGTCGAAGGCCGGCACGGTGGATCATCGCGTCCGCGTGAAGGACAAAGCGGAGGACTTCTACGTGCCATTGCGGCAGGCTCCAGAAATTGTGCGCGTGGATCCGGAGTTTTCGTTGCTGGCGAAGATCAACTTCAACCCGCCGGTCGCGATGCTCTACGCGCAACTCGCCGACGCCACGGACATGATCGGCCGGTTGCTCGCCGCCGAGCAGCTCGCCGACAAAACCGATCTCACGACCATCGCCAAGCTGAAAGCCGCGCTGAACGCCGACGCCTACTACGGCGTGCGGGTCAAAACTTCCGAGAGCCTGCGCAAGATTCACAACGACGACGCGCTCGACGCGCTGGTTGCCTCGGTGAAGCAACCGGACGCGCGCGCCCGAAACGCCGTCGTGGGCGATATCGGCGGCTTCTTCCATCCCCGGGCGCTGGAGGCGCTGCTCCGTTGCCTCGACACCGAACGCAATCCCGTCATCCTCGCCACCGCCATCAAGGGGCTCGCGCCGTATCACCAGCCCGCCGTGCGCGAGGCGTTGCTGCGGTTCCTCAACAGCGATTCCCATCACAACCGGCTCGGCGACGCCGCCATCGCGGCGATGCGCGCGCAGGACAATCCCGCGTTCATCGCGCCGCTGCGCGAGACGCTCGTCAAACGCGAGGCGGCGTTCAGCAGTTACAGTTTCGGCGACGCGCTGGACGCGCTGGCGTTCCTGGCGCGGAACGAGAAATCGCGCGACGGCGTGCGCGAGTTCCTTGCGGGGTTCCTCAACCACAAGCGCGAATGGTTCCAGACAGCGGCGTTAAAGGCGCTCGGCACGCTCGAAGACCCGAAAGCGATCGCGCTGCTGCAACCGTTCGCCTCCGCCTCGAAGGAAACCCCGCAACAGGAGGCGGCCGAGAAGGCCATCGCCGCGCTGCGCGCCGTCAACAAACCCTCCGACAACCTGAAAGACCTGCGCCAGGAAGTGCTCGACGTGAAAAAGGAAAACCAGCGGTTGAGCAAGGAATTGGCGGACGTGAAGAAGAAGCTCGACGCCGGCGCGGCGAAGGAACCGGAAAAGAAAGAGGAGAAGAAGACGGCGAAGTAACCGGCGCGCGATTTGCGTCGGATCATGAGATGCCGGCGACGGGATTGACGGTGGTGAAACGAAAACTACTGGCTGCGTTGTTCTTCGTTGGGTGGATGGGCTCGCCTGGTGCGCAAGCCCCGTCCGATGGCCTCACGGATCCGGACAAGGGCTTTCAGTTGGTGGAGGAGACGCCGCTGGCGAAAGGTTTCAAGGCGTACGGCGGGCACTGGCAGATGAAGGATGGCATCTTGTCGGCTGGGCCGGACGCTGGGGCCAAGCTCGTGCTGGAGGAGCCGGTCTTTGCCGAGGGCGAGGTCAGCGTGGAGATGTTGTTGACCGACCGACGCGGCGGCAACGCCGGTCTCATTGTCAAGGTCAGCGAGCCGGGCGTCGGTGCCGACAAATTCAACGGCTATGAAATCTCGCTCGATGTGCACCGGCAGAGGCTGCGGCTGGGAAGACACCGGCAGAACTTCGAGTTGATCCAGGACGCGCCGTGCGCCGTGCCGGTCGGCCAATGGTTTCCACTCGCGGTGCGAATTACGGAGAAGTCGCTCGAAGTGTCGGTCAGCGGCAAATCCATCGCCGTTTACGAAGACAAGGACCATCCACTAGCGCCGGGCGCGGTTGGTTTTCGCCCGTGGCAGCGGGAGGCGAAGTTCCGGAATTTCCGGATCAAGACGGGCGGCCAAACCCGGACCATTCCGTTTGAGACGCAGGCTGTCCGCCGCCCGTGTCCGCCGACGCTGTGGGTGAAAGGGCTGCCGCCGGTGGCGTTCATCACGCGGCATCCGTTCAGCGCGCCGCCGGCGGTCGGCCAGGACATCTGGGCGGCGCAACCGCGCGCGCCGGGCTGCAGCATCCGCATCTTCGATCCGGCGCAACCCAAGCAACCGGCGAAAACCATTTTCGCCGATCCCGACGGCTGCATCTACGACCTGAACGTCTCCTTCGACGCACGGACGCTGTTCTTCTCCTACCGGCGGAAAGGGGAACCGCACTGGCACATCTGGCGCATCGGCGCCGATGGCAGCGGATTGAAGCAGTTGACCGACGGGCCGTTCTACGACATCAGTCCGTGCGAGATGCCGGGCGGCGACATCGTGTTCGTCTCGACGCGACGGTTTGGCTACACGCTCTGCCAGCCCGGCCCCGCCGCGAATCTTCACGTCATGTCGCCCGACGGCGGACGCATCCGCTGCGTCAGCATGAACACGCTCTCCGATCTCAGTCCCCAGATGCTGCCGGACGGCCGGGTGTTGTTCACGCGATGGGAATATGTGGACCGGGACCTCACTTTTCGCCAAAGCCTCTGGACGCAGTATCCCGACGGCACGGCGTATCAACTCTACTTCGGCAACACGATCCGCGACGTCGGGACGTTCTGGCAGGCGCGGCCGTTGCCGGGACGAAGCGACAAGGTGGTTGCGACGTTTGCGCCGCACCATGGATTTCCGCACGGCGCGATCGGCTTCGTCGAGCGCACTTTCGGTCCGGAAGCGCCAAAGGGAAAAGGGTTCACTTACATCACGAAGGAGTTTCCGACGATTGGCGACACGCGACACGAGTGGTCGTATCGCGATCCGTTTCCGCTGAGCGAGCGGACGTTCCTGTGTTCCTACGGCGGCGGCGGCGTGTTCCGCTACCGCATTTTCCTGCTCGACGCGGACGATAACAAGCGGTTGCTCTACGAAGACCCGGACATGGGTTGCTACTTTCCGATTCCGCTGCGGCCTGCGCCGATGCCGGCGGCGATTCCTTCCCGAATCCAAACCCCGGCGGATGACTCGACGGGCGTCGTGTTGCTCACAGATGTTTACCGCGGTCTGGAGCCGGTGATCCAGCGCGACCGGGTGAAATACCTTCGCGTGATGGAACAGGTCCGCAAGACCGAGGACCTGCGTGCGCGTGCTTTCGATCAATCGCCGGTGATGAGCTACGGCACCTACTACGCGAAACGATGCTGGGGCACTGTGCCGGTCGAGGCGGACGGCTCGGCGCATTTCCGCGTGCCGGCGTTGCGCGAGATTTATTTCCAGGTGCTCGATGCGGAGGGACGCGAGCTGCAACGCATGACCTCCGCGGCGCAACTGATGCCCGGCGAACGGGTCGGATGCATCGGTTGTCATGAGGCGCGGCAATCGTCCAGTCCCGCCGGCGCGAAACCGCCGCTGGCGGCCGGCCATCCGCCGCGGGAGTTGGTGACGCCAGTGTGGGGTAACGACGGCATCGTGGATTTTCCGACCATCGTCCAGCCGGTGCTCGACAAGTATTGTGTCCGTTGCCACAGCGGCGGCGACCCGGCCGGTGGCTGCGATCTCAGCGGCGACAAAACGCGCTACTTCAACATGGCCTACGACAACCTGCTCGGCCGCAGCCGCTCGTATCGCCAGCACAACATGGAAACCGGCGAAATGTTGCCGGAAGAAGCGGCGAAGGGGAAACCGCTGGTGCATTTCTACTGGCTGCTGCGCACACCGACCGCGGTGAACCAGCCGTTGTGGGCCGGTTGTTACGCCAGCCGGCTCACGGGAATCGTGGACTCAGATCATTGCGGTCAGAAGATTCCGCTCGAAGACCGGCAGCGGGTTTACATCTGGATGGACGCGAACGTTCCCTACTACGGCACCTACGCCAACAGCCGGCTGCTGTCGCCGGGCAGGCGCGATTTGTGGACCGACGTCGGGACGGGGCAGCTCTCCGCATGGTTCGCACGGGATTTTTCCGGCGTCTATAATCACCGCTGCGCCGGTTGCCACGGCAAGTACGAGAACACGACTGACTGGACCGGTCGGTTTGCGTGGATCAACCTGACCCACCCGAGCCTCAGCCCGGCGTTGACGGCACATCTGGGCAAAGCAGCCGGCGGCCGTGGCATCACGAAGTCCCAGCAAGGCCGGACGCCGCCGCTCTTTGCCAGCCCGGCAGACCCGGATTTCCAAACCATGCTTCAAGCCATCGAAACCGGCAGAAAGTTGATGCTGGCCACGCCCGAAGCCGACATGGCCGGATTCAAAGGCGGACGCAAAGAACCGTAGTTTGGCTGACGCGGAACGCGTTCCGGTCTTTCGACGGCCCCCGCCTCGTCCGGTCGAGTGAAACTTTGGCCATCGCGGATGGAAAAATAATCCATGCCCTCTTGCCGCACGATCTGTCATAGTCCGCGCAGACATTACAAAATCATGAATCGCCGCTGCTTCATCGCGTTCTTCGTCGCATCGCTGACCCTTTCCGGCAGGAACGCGTCCGCAAAAGACTGGCCGGAGTTCTGTGGCTCGCATTGCAAGAATATGGTGTCCGACGAAAAAAATCTGCCGGACACGTTCGAGCCGGGGAAGAAGAACACGGCGAAAGGCGAAATCATCCTGTCCACCACCACGAACGTCGTGTGGGGCGTGCGGACCAGTGCGAACACCTATTCTTCGCCGACCGTGGCCGGTGGAAAAATCTTCATCGGTGGCGGCGAGCCAGGCCGGGGCGTTTTCAAGTGCCTTGACGCGCGCAACGGCCGGGTGCTGTGGCAATATGTTGCGCCTTTCCGGCAGTTTCCGGACGAACTCGAAAAGGGCCTGAAGTTCATGCTGGGCCATATCACGCCCAACCTCGGCATTTGCGCCACGGCCACTGTGGACGGCGACCGCGTGTATTTCGTCAACCACCGCTGCGAGGTGATGTGCCTCGATGCCAACGGCAGCACCCATCCGTTCTACATATCGAACGAAATCGGAAACACTTCGACGAATCAGCCGCCCGTTGCGCCCAGCGTTCGAAGCGAGCGCGTGGTGTGGACCTTCGACCTGTGGGCGCTCGGCGTCCGGCCGTCCGACGCCTGCGACGGGCAGCCGCTGGTGGATGGCGATCTGTTGTATGTCTGCACTTCCAACGGCGTGGACCGCGACGCGCGGGTCGCCTATGCCGACGAACGGAAGACGCCGGCTCCGACGGCGCCGAACCTGATCGTGTTGGACAAACGGACCGGCCGGCTCGTGGCCACCGATGACGCGCAGCACATCGGACCCAACCTGATGCACGGCCAGTGGTCCACGCCGTCCATGGGTGTCGTGAATGGACGGAAGCTGGTTTTCTTCGGCGGCGGCGACGGTTGTTGCTACGCGTTCGAAGCGTTGACCTCGGTGCCGGAGAAACCCGTCAAACTCAAAACCGTCTGGTCCTGCGACTGCAATCCGCCAGAGTATAAACAATTTGGCGGCCTGAGTTGGGCGACTCACTATTCCCTCGGCGACAAACGGCTGAGGCAATCGCTCAACAAGAACAACGAGAGCAGTTTCGTTGGCATGAGCGAAATCATCGCCTGTCCCGTGTTTTACAAGGACCGCGTCTATGTCGCCATTGGCCGCGATCCCGCGCACGGCCAAGGGCGCGGCGCGCTCTGGTGCCTGGACGCCACGAAGACCGGCGACATCACCCGGAGCGGCGAGCTTTGGTGTTACCAGGGACTGGACCGGACGCTCTCCACCGTTTCGATCAGCAACGGCCTGCTCTACGTCGGCGACGTGGCCGGGCGGTTGCACTGTCTGGACGCGGAGAGCGGCAAATGTTACTGGGTCCACGAAACCAACGCCCCGATCTGGTCGTCCACGCTCGTGGCCGATGGAAAGATTTATTTGCCCACCACCAAACATCTCTGGGTGCTGGCCGCCGGCAAAGAGAAAAAGGTGCTCAGCCAGGTCAGTCTGGGCGCGCCGATTTACGCCTCGCCCGTGGCGCTGGACGGCACGCTTTACATCGGCTCGAAAAACTACCTCTGGGCCGTCCGCAAGCAGGAGAAAAAGTGATGCAAAAACACCCCATCTCATATCCGCGGCTCACGCTCGCGGCGCTGGCTGCAATCCTGGCTTGCGGGAGCGTCACAGTGACGGAGCCGTGGTGGCCGGAATTTCACGGACCTACGCGCGACAACCGCTCGCGCGACACCGGGCTGCTGAAGGAGTGGCCGGAGGGTGGGCCGAAGCTGCTCTGGAAATTCTCCGACTGTGGCCGGGGCTTCGCGTGCGTCTCGATTGCCGAAGGGCTGATGTTCACGACGGGCGATTTCGGCGACGACCTGATGGTGATGGCGCTGGATATGAACGGACGGTTGAAATGGAAGACGCCGAACGGCCAGTCGTGGAAAGGCTTGCAGCCCGGCGCCCGCACCACGCCCACTTACAACGACGGCGTCGTCTATCAGATGAACGCCCACGGTTTGCTGACAGCCTTTACCGCTTCCACCGGCAAACCGCTGTGGTCGGTGAACCTTGCGGAGCGGTTCGAGGCGCAAAGCGGCGGCTGGGGTTTCACCGAGAACGTCATCATCGAGGGCGACATGCTGCTCTGCGCGCCCGGCGGCGTTAAGGGCCGCGTGGTGGCGCTCAGCAAGAAAACCGGCGCGACGATCTGGGCCAACACGGAGATCACCGACCGCTCCGCCTATGCCTCGCCGATCATCGTGACACACAACGGTGTGCGGCAGTTCATCACGCTGACCCACGAGACCATCCTGAGCGTGGACGTGCTTATGGGTAAGCTGCTCTGGAGCCACAAGCATCCGAGCACTTGCGACCAGAACGTCACCTCGCCGATTTTTCACGACGGGGCGGTGTATGTGACGAGCGGCCACAAGGCCGGCGGTCGCATGGTGAAGATCAACGCCGACGGCCGGAGCGTGACGGAAGCGTGGTTCGGCACCGACCTCGACAACTGCCATGGCGGCGTGATGCTGCTCGACGGTTGCCTCTACGGCAGCGGCTGCCGGCTCTTCAAGAAGGGTCTGGTCTGCGTCGATTTTGCCACCGGCAAGACGATGTATAACGCCCGCGAGATCGGCAAAGTCTCGGTCACCTACGCCGACGGCCGGCTGTATTGCCTCGGCAACGATTGCTCGATGTCGCTGGTGGACGTGACGCCGCAACGCGCGACCGTCGTCAGCCGCTACACACCATCGTGGGAGAACAAGCCGCCGTGCCTCTCGCATCCGGTGGTGTGCGGCGGGCGTCTCTACATCCGTCATTTGAACGAGCTGTTCGCCTATGACGTGAGCGCCGGGCGGTGACGTGGGCGGACTTGAACGGATCGAGGCAGACAGCGTCAAGGTGGATTCACCGGGCGGCATTTTGAAAACCGGAGGTTGTCTCCGGCGGCTGCTGCGCTACACTCCGTTCGCGCGACAACACTATGAAAGCATTGGTCCTCAAAGCTTACGGACAGTTGGCTCTCGACGAGATGCCGGCGCCGTCGTTCGGCCCGGACGAGGTGCTCATCGCGGTGAAGGCGTGCGGCATCTGCGGCAGCGACGTGCACGGCATGGACGGCAGCACCGGCCGGCGACTGCCGCCAGTCGTCATGGGCCACGAGGCGTCGGGTGTGATCGCGAAAGCCGGCGCGGCGGCGGCGGATTGGAAGCCGGGCGACCGTGTGACGTTCGATTCGACGATCTATTGCGGCCAGTGCGAATTTTGCCGGATGGGCCGGATCAACCTCTGCAGCAACCGCCGCGTGCTTGGCGTGTCGTGCGACGAATACCGCCATCACGGCGCGTTTGCGGAATTCGTCGCGGTGCCGCAACGCATTCTCTACCGCCTGCCGGACGTGCTGTCGTTCGAGCACGCCGCGCTGGTGGAGCCGTTGTCCGTGGCGCTGCATGCCGTGCGGCGCACGCCCGTGTCGCGGGGCGATGGGGCGGTGGTGATCGGCTGCGGCATCATCGGGTTGATGCTCGTGCAGGCGCTGCGCGTGGCGGGTTGCGAGCAGATCATCGCGGTGGATGTCGCGCCGGACCGGCTGGCGGTGGCGGCGCAAATCGGCGCGACGGCGACCATTCATTCCGGCAACGCGGACGCGCTGGCAGAAATCCTTTGGCTTACGAACAAGCGCGGCGCGGACGCGGCGTTCGAGGCGGTCGGCGTCACGGCGACGGCGGACCTCGCGTTGCGTTGCGTCCGCAAAGGCGGCGCAGTGGCGCTCGTGGGCAACGTCGCGCCGAAGATCGAGTTTCCGCTGCAAGTGGCGGTGACGCGCGAGCTGACGGTCTTCGGTTCGTGCGCGTCGAGCGGCGAATACCCGGATTGCCTGAAACTGCTGGCGGACGGCGCGGTCCGCGCGGAGCCGCTTATCAGCGCCGTCGCGCCGCTGGCGGAAGGCGCGGCGTGGTTCGACCGGCTTTATCGCAAGGAGCCGGGATTGTTGAAAGTCATCCTCACGCCGGTCCAATAGGAAATCACCATGATGAAAAACCAACCTCGTCTCACGCGCAGGGAATTCCTCCACACCACCGGCAAAGCCGCGGCGATGCTGGCGGCGGCGAGCGCGCCGAACTTCATCCCCTCCTCGGCTCGTGGCGCGCTCGCGCCGAGCAACCGCGTCAACCTCGCGATGATCGGCGTCGGCAACCAGGGTTTCCAAGACATGAAGGCGTTCCTGGCGGAGCCGGACGCGCAGATCGTGGCGGTGTGCGATGTCAACCGCGGCAGCGGCGGCTACCGGAACGTCAGCCAGTTCTGCGGTCGCGTACCGGCCAAGCAGGTCGTGGAGGACACCTACGCCGAGCGACGCCGCGCGGGGACATTTCACGGATGCGACGCCTACGCGGATTTCCGCGACGTGCTTGCGCGGCGGGACGTGGACGCGGTGGCGGTTGTTGTGCCCGACCATTGGCATGCGATCATCACGATCCTGGCGGCGCGAGCCGGCAAGGACATTTACTGCGAGAAGCCGCTCAGCTACACGCTCGCCGAAGGCCGCGCGATGGTCGAGGCCGCCCGCCGTTCGGGCGTCGTGGTCCAGACCGGCAGCCATCAACGGTCGAACCCGCTGACGCGTTTCGGCTGTGAACTGGTCCGCAACGGCCGCATCGGCCAATTGAAGCGGATCGAAACGCGCATCGGCACGTGGAACCGGCACGGTCCTCCGGGCGAGTGGGCGCCGATGCCGGTGCCGGACGGTTTCGACTATGACATGTGGATCGGCCCGGCGCCGTGGGAGCCGTATCACAAGGACCGGTGCCTTTATACGTTCCGGTTCATGCGCGACTATTCCGGCGGCCAAACCACGAACCTCGGCGCGCACGCGTTCGACATGGCGCAGTGGGGCAACGACACCGAGCACACCGGCCCGATCGAGATCGAGGACGACGGAAGCGAGTGGCCGACGGCGGGATTGTTCACCGTGGCGAAAATCGTGAAGTTCCGCGCGCGCTACGCCAACGGCGTGGAACTGGTCTGCACCACCGACACCGAGGCCGATCCCGATCGCACCGTCGCGCAGTGCCGGTTCATTGGCACCGAAGGTTGGATTGAAATGGGTGCGAGCGGATTTTTCGCGGAGCCGGCGTCGCTGAAGACCTCGATCATCGGCGCGAACGAAATCCACCTCGGCACGAGCACCAACCACATGCGGAACTTCCTCGATTGCGTCAAGACACGCCGCGAGCCGGCCGCGCCGATTGAGATCGGCCACCGCTCCGCCACGATCTGTCACCTCGCCAATATCGCGATGTGGCTCAAGCGGAAACTGCGATGGGACCCGGCGGCCGAACGGTTCGTCGGCGACGAGGCAGCCAACCATCTGCTCAGCCGCGCCAACCGCGCGCCGTGGAGTTCGTAATAAAATAAGTGATAAGAGAAAACGAGGAGGTCCGTATGAACAGGGAATGCCAGAATGGCAGTGTCATGAGTCGGCGCAGTTTTCTATCGCGGGCCGCCACGGCGACGGCCGCTGTTGCCGCTGCGGAGTTTGAACTGCTCGACTTCGCCTCTTCCCTCTACGCGGAAGCGCCCAAACCGCCCGGCGGACCGCGCGTGCGGGTGGTGTACGTGCGCCCCGACAAGGAACCGATCGTCAGTTGGCCCGGCGGCAACTGCGACGTGCCGGCCCAGCAGGCGCTGTTCACACGCACGCTGCGCGACGCGGCGAAGAAACTCGGCGTCGAACTTGACGTGCGCGACACGCCGCTCTCCAAGCCGGAGGATGTCGCCGGCCTTCTGGCCGACCTGAAGCAATCGCCGCCGGACGGTCTCATCGTCGGTGCGATGAGCCTCGGCATGTGGAAGCCGGTCAACGACATCGTCGAGAAGCGCGGCGACATCCCGACGGTCGTTTACAGCCACGTCAGCGGTTTCACCGCGCATTTCCAGTGCGGTCGCAAGACGCCGAAGACGTTCCTGGGCGCTACGCCGGACGTGCAATGGCTGGAGACGGCCCTGCGCATGTTCAACACGTCGTGGCGGCTCAAGAATTCGCGCATTTTGATTCTGACCCAGAACGGTCCGGACGTGATGCTGCCGGCGTGGGGCACGGCGCTGCGCTTCACGGACCGCGCGCGGTTTGAACGGGAGTTGAAAAACGTCGCGGACACTCCGGAGGCGCGCGCCATCGCAAACCATTACGCGCGAAACGCCAAACGGATCATTGAGCCGTCGCGGCGCGAAATCCTCGACGCGGCCCGCAACTACATCGTTTGCCGCCGGCTCATGGAGGCGGAGCAATGCCACGGCATCTCCATCGCCTGTCTCGGCTGGCTCAACCCGGTTTGCATGGCGTTCTCGAAGTTGCTGGACGAAGGCATCGTCGGCGGCTGCGAGGCGGACCGCAATGCCGTCATCAGTGAGTTGGTGGCGATCCATCTGCTGAACCGGCCCGGTTTCATCCAGGACCCGTCGCCCAACACGGTCAACAACACATTGATCGGCTCGCACTGCACCTGCGCGACAAGATTGGAGGGCCTGGACAAACCATATCGCGCGCCCTACTGGTTGCGCAGTTATCACACGCGCACCGGTTGCTCGATGGAGGTGATGTGGCCGATTGGCAAGGAAATCACGGTCATGATGGCCAGCGCGACGCAACCGACGATCATCGTCGGCACGGGCCGGGTGCGCGCGAACGTTACGCAACCGCCGACCGGCTGCTGCCGCACCGCCGTGGAGTTTGAGTTAAACGGCGTCGCCGACACACGCGACGTGAAAGGTTTCCATCAACTTTTCCTGATGGGGAACCACGAACGGACAATCCAAACCTACGGCCAGCTTGCCGGGGTTGAAGTGAAAGCGATCACGTGAAACCCCTGTCCGATGGCTCCGCAAATCCGACCCGCCGCGCCAACTGCGCGGCGTGGGCGATCTGATCGTTATGAACACCAACTTCTTTGACCTCACCGGCCGCGTTGCCATCGTCACAGGAACCAGCCGCGGGCTGGGCCAGTATCTTGGCCGCGCGCTCGCCCGCGCCGGCGCGGACCTTGTCATCACCAGCCGCGACGCGGCGGCGCTGGCGCCGTTTCAACGGGAAATCGAATCGCTCGGACGCCGCGCGTTGCCGCTGGCGCTCGACGTGCGCGACCACGGCAGCATCCAGCGGGCGGTCGCCGCCGCTGTCGCGCATTACGGCCAGATTGACGTTCTGGTGAACAATGCCGGCTGCAATGTCCGCAAGCCGGCGCTCGACGTGACGTGGGACGACTGGAACCTCGTGCTCGACACCAACCTGCGCGGCACGTTTTTCGTCGCCCAGGCCGTGGCGCGGCACATGATCGCGCGGAAATACGGCCGCATCATCAACATCGGCTCCGTGACAAGCGTCGCCGGCTACGCGGGACTCGGCCCTTACGGCGCGAGCCGCGGCGGCGTGAAGCAGCTCACCATGAGCCTTGCCGACGATTGGGGCGTCCACGGCATCACCGTGAACTGTCTTGCGCCCGGCTGGTTCAAGACCGCGCAAAACGCCGTGATGTATGAGAACAAGGAGTGGGTCGAGTATCTCTGCGACCGCATCCCGCTCAAGCGCCCCGGCCAGCCGCAGGACCTCGACGGCGCGGTGGTGTTCCTGGCGTCGGAAGCGAGCGGCTACGTCACCGGCCAGACACTGCTCGTGGACGGCGGCATCTCCACCGGCGCGACGCGGGCGCTGCCGAAAAAGAAGTAAAGGCGAGCAAGAGTGAGCGCAGATTTCCTGTAACATTTTCGCCGTTTTGCCTCTGTAGAAGGTGTATAAATTTCATAACTTCACAGGACAACGTGAGCGATGACCACGAGCAAACCCCACAAAACGGAATGGTTCGACAATGAAGCGTTCTGGCGGGAACTGTATCCGTTCATGTTTCCCGCCCAAAAGTTCACGGATGCGGAGGAGCAAGTCGAACCGGTTCTGAAGCTAACCCGCCCCACGGGCAAAGCGGTGCTTGATCTTTGTTGCGGGCCGGGCCGGTTTGCGGTGGCGCTGGCCAAACGCGGCTTTCGCGTGACGGGTGTGGACAAGACGCGCTTCCTGCTCGATAAAGCCCGCGCCAAGGCCCGGGCGGCGAAAGTGAAGATTGAATGGGTTCGGGCGGACATGCGGGACTTCGTGCGGCCTGGCGCGTTTGATCTGGCGATCAGCATGTTCACCTCGTTCGGTTATTTTGATGAGAAGCGGGATGATGTGGCGGTGCTGCGGAATATTTTCACCAGTCTCAAGCCCGGCGGTGCCTGCCTGATTGACGTGGTCGGCAAGGAGAAGCTGGCGAAGGTATTTCAGCCGACGAGTTCCGAGCGGCTGCCCGACGGCGCGCTGTTGGTGCAACGCCACGAAATTTTCGATGATTGGACCCGGGTGCGCAATGAGTGGACCCTGCTCCGCAAAAGCCGGTCGAAAACGTTCCGGTTTCACCACACGATCTATTCCGGGCAGGAGCTGGCGGATCGGCTGACACAAGCCGGCTTTGCTGCCGTCAAACTTTACGGCGACTTGTGTGGCAGCGCCTACGGTCCGGACGCGCGGCGCCTGGTGGCCGTGGCGCGCAAGCCAAAGAATCCTTAGCCGCCATGGAAACGCAACGACTCCGTCTGATCGAGCCGACGCTGGAGTTGGAGCGGGCGTATCGGGATTATCTGCGCGAGTTCATCGAGGCGGGTGAGGAGAAAAATATGTATCACCGCCCGGAAGAAACGGCGGACGTGGCGGCGTGCATCCGCAAACTCCAGGACCACGCGAGAGGCGTCAACCTTCCGCAGGATCAAGTACCCTACTCGGCCTACTGGGCGCTTTCGGAAGCCGGCGAACTGGTGGGCGAGATTGAGATTCGCCCCCGGCTGACGCCCGCTTTTGAGGATATGGGAGGGCACATCGGTTTCTCAGTGCGGCCCGGCCAGCGGCGAAAAGGTTACGCAACTCAAATGCTGGCGATGATGCTGGAAAAGGCCCGCGTCATGGGACTGAGGCGGGTTTTGCTCACTTGCGACCGCGCGAACATCGGCTCGGCCCGAACGATCCAGAAAAACGGCGGCAAGCTGTTCAGCGAATCCGTCGCCTGGAACGGCCAGTTGGCCTTGCGATACTGGATTGATCTTCCGCCGCAGGAAAAGTGATTGTGGACGCAGATTTCCTGTAACAAATTCCCGGTTTTGGCTCTGTAGAAGGTGAATGAATGGCCCATACCCCGTTATATTTGGCGATCCTACGCGCCTGATTCAGTGGAACCAACAACATCCACCGGAATTCAAGCCATGAATCACAATGACACATCTTCAACAAACACCGTCGCCACCGTGGTCAAATGGATTGTCCCTCTTGCCTTGATGCTGACGGCTTGGAACTTGCGAGCAGACGAGAGCGCCGTAACACCGACGATGGCGGGTCACTGGGAAGGGAACGCCCGGATCATCGTTTCCTGGTGCCACCAAACGAACCTTCCCGTTTCGGTGGACATCCGTGCCGATGGCAGCGTGACGGGGAAAGTGGGCGATGCCAAACTCATCGGGGGGCGTTTTCAGTCGAACCGCGGCTGGCTGGGCCGCATGTTCAATCTGTACTCCGACTACATTATTACGGGCAACCTCGACGGCGCCATCGTGTCGGTTGAAGGCATCATACGCGAGAGCGTCAAGATGCCGCTCGATTTTAACGGCGGCGTTTTCAAAGGAGGAGTTCACACCAGCGGCTCGAAGCTCGTTGAAAAGGACCAATGGAAGGAGAAGATGATATTCAGCGCGGCCTCTCTCACCCTGACTCGTTCACCATGATGCCGTCTGGCAAGAATGCGCCGGCGAAGCGGGCAGGCACTTCGCACGAAATGACCGCCCTTGTCGAAGTGCGGCGTTCGATTCCCACATGAGGTTCCGCGCTGAAAAATAATTCCTATTTATTTGAAAGATTTGCGTCCGAGCCGCGATTAACTGAACGTAATATTCGACCTGGAAAACGCAGGACGATCCCCGGCTGCGCGCGCCATCTTTCCATCGCCGGGCGCAGTGAATTAATCCTGTTGAGGCGTAAGTAAATGGCAGAGAAGGATGTGGAGAAGCATGTGCGGCAATTCATCTGCACATTGAAAGGACACGGATCATGACGCCCGAAGAAATCACACGTCAGCTTCAAGGCATCGCCGACGCCAGCGACGATTTTCCGGCAAAGTCCAACCACCTTACCGAATCGTGGTTGGCGGCCCGGGTGGGGAATGAAGCGGTGGAGCCAATTCTGCGATTCATGGAGGAACACCCGCAGATCGACTATGGCACGCCCGGTGCGCTGGTGCACTTCGTCGAGTGTTTCGGCAAGAAGGACTACGACGACAAGCTCCTGGCATCCGTGGAACGGAAGCCTGTGACACACACCGTGTGGATGCTGAATCGCATAATCAATGCGGCGGAATCTCCGCAGGAACTGGAGCCGCTGGTGGCCGCCATGGACCGGGTGACGCGGAATCCTCGGGCGGATGCGGAGACGGTGCAGTCGGCAACGGAGTTTCTGGAAGGCTTGGCGGAATCCAGTCAGAACACCGAAAAGCCCAGGCCGAGGAACACCGTTTTTTCAATCCAGAAGCTCACAAAGATGCAGAAGATAGGCCTGTGTGTGTTCGTTTTGCTCTGCATAATACCCGCTCTCGAAATGAACGGATTCGGTTTGGGGATACCCTTCACATTCCCGACCGCGCTGGCTTGCGCCTCGGTCGGCGGCGCGATCGGCGGATTGCTGTTCTGCCCGCGGCCGCCGCTGGCGGGTCTGATTGGCGGTCTGCTGGCGGGCCTTGGCGGATTGGTCGCGATCTATTTTTATACCCAGCACCGGGAGAGCGTCTCGCATGTGGAGTTGGCGGTTGTGCAGTGCATGGCTTCCCTTCCCGGTTACCTCGCCGGAGCCTGGCTCAAGAAGGCGCTGTCACGAGATCCTGAGGGCAGCCACCCCGACGCCGTTTCCGACAGGGCTGGCTGATGATGGTTTGGTTGACGACCAACACGGCGAATACTTTTCTGTTGTACCCGTAAGCCACTCGAAAAACACCATGCACTGGCAATTTCATTTCATAACCGGCATGGCGGTTCTCATTGCTGCGGTCGCGTTCGCTGCGGAGACCGCCAGCGGCCGTGGCCCAGTCGTGGATCGTCAAGCATCACGACCGGAATCCTAAAATGACCAACGAACCCAACACCGCAACAGAGGTTGAGCAGATCAAGAGGCAGCAGACACTGATTATTCGAGCGGCGCAGATTTCACTTTCGCTCATCCTCCTGACGCTTGCCGGCGCATGCGTCCGAGCCGCGCTCGTTATTCCGGCGATGACCCGCATCTTCCAAGACTTCGACGCAGTTCTGCCGTTGGTCACGCAGTGGGTGATGGGGCACGCGGGAGTTTTCATTGTGACGCCTGTCCTGCTGGCCGCGCTGGGTCTGGGCCTGTTGTTTTTCGCGCGGGCGAAGGGCCTTGGCATTATCGCGGCGACCGTCATCATCGTGGTTCTCTTTGTGCAGTGGCAGTTCTCCGTATCCGTGATGCTGTCGCCGCTCATGCAGCTTCTCAGCCGGCTGGGAGATTCTCCGAAATGATGTCTGGCTAGGGTGTTCCCGGTGGCTTTGGCTCAATTTGTCAGGTGGCTCACTTCGCGATACCGGATTGATCTTCTGGTCGGAGAAGAAGTGATCGTGGACGCAGATTCCTTGTAACAAATTCTCGGTTTCGCTTCTGAGGAGGGTGTATGAATACGTCTCAGGCGAAACCGGCCATGCCGAACGGAAACACATGTCCCCAATGCGGCGCCGCGTTGCCGGCGGGCGCGCTGGCGGGGCTTTGCCCGGCCTGCCTGCTCCAACAGGGCGCGGCCGGCGACACCGCCACCGGGCCGCGCGCGGCGATTTTTGTGCCGCCGGCTCCGGCGGACCTGGCGGCAAAATTTCCCCAACTGGAAATCCTCGAACTGCTCGGCCGCGGCGGCATGGGCGCGGTCTATAAGGCGCGCCAGAAACAGCTCGACCGCATCGTCGCGCTGAAAATCCTGCCGCCGGCCGTGGCGCAGGATCCGTCGTTCGCCGTGCGGTTCGCGCGCGAAGCCAAGGCGCTGGCCAAGCTCAACCATCCGAACATCGTCACGCTCTACGAGTTCGGGCAGGCCGGGAGGGGCGACGTCCACGTCGCCCCAAATCAAACCGGCGACGTGGACGTCGCCGCTCCCAGTTTGTTCTACTTCCTCATGGAATACGTGGACGGCATGAACCTGCGGCAGTTGCTCAGCGCGGGCCGCGTTACGCCGAAAGAGGCGCTCGCCATCGTCCCGCCCATCTGCGACGCGCTCCAGTTCGCCCACGACCGCGGCATCGTCCACCGCGACATCAAGCCGGAGAACATCCTGCTCAGCAAGGAAGGCCAGGTGAAGATCGCCGATTTCGGCGTGGCCAAGATCGTCGCGCGCGAACCGGCGGCCACGACCGCCGGCGGGACACTCGCGCCGCCTTCCACGCAGACGGAAGCCGGCCTGGTGATGGGCACGCCACCCTACATGGCCCCGGAGCAGACGGAACACCCGTCGGAAGTGGATCATCGCGCCGACATCTACTCGCTCGGCGTCGTGTTTTACCAGATGCTCACCGGCGAACTGCCCAAGGGGAAATTCGAGGCGCCGTCGAAGAAGGTGGTCATTGACGTGCGTCTCGACGAGGTCGTCCTGCGCGCGCTGGAGAAGGAACCCGACCGCCGCTACCAGCAGGTCAGTGAAGTGAAGACGCAGGTGGAGACGATTGCAACTACCGCCAACCCGGCGGAGAGTATTTTCCCCGGCGAGCGACCGCCTGTATCCCGAAACGCTAATCTCTGGTTGAAAGCACTGAAATACGCCGCTCCGGTAATTTGCGCCATCTGTGCTGCGGGCTACATGTTGTTGCTGTTCGGGAAGCTTCCAAATTTCATGTTTGGCGGCTCCGAGCCAATCCTTTGGCTCGTTCTGATTTTGCTGACGATAGCCGCCGTCTGGCTTCAAAAAAAGGCGTCGAATGAACTCGCCCAACACGCATCGGCGAATCCGCTGCCCGTGCTCCAGTTCTGGCAGGCGTTGGAGGATGGGGATTATGCGCGAGCTTGGGAGCGGGCTGCCCCGTATTTTCAGCGGGACATTGGCAAGGATGAATGGATGGCGCGGATGGAAAAAAACCGCCGCCCACTGGGTAAAGCTGTGCGGCGCGAACAGTTTCCTTTCCATTGGCTTAACGTCGGGACACGCCATGAAACCCGCTGCAAGACCACATTCGGCAGCGAGCGAACGGCGATGGAAACGGCGGTCGCCGCGCTGCAACCTAATGGCGAATGGCGGATTGAAAGTTATCGCCTCGATATAGTGGAGACCATCGCAACCACATTGCCACAAGGCGGTGTCCCCGCTTCAGCCGGTCCGGAACCAATGCCGCCTAAAGGCGGGACACCAACGCTGGCAGGCGTGAAGTCGGCGACGAGTGGCTTGCCTCTGTTCGCCGAGCATGGGGGACGGCGTCAATTCTACTGGCCGGGCGTGCTGATGTTCTGCGGGACGCTCGGGTTAACAGTGTTGGGCGTAAACCTCGCAATCGCGTTGGGGATCTGGCTGGTGACTGTACAACCTTGGCGGATGTTCCAACCCCGTGAATTGCCGTGGGTGCTCGTGTTGATGGCGGCCTGTGCCGTCATGCGCCTGGCCGCGTTGAAACTGGGTGCCAAGGTGGTGGCACAAGCCGGGTCCGCCCCGGCAGCCAAGGCCAGCACCGCACGGAAAGTCATCAGCGCGTTCCTGGCGATGGCCGTGGCGGTGGTGGTGGCAGCCGGGTGCGTGTTTATCGGCAACGCACTGATAAGATGGATGGGCGCGGTGTCCACGACCGTGTCAACTGACGGCAACTCATTGAACAACATCGCTCGCGTTGCGGTGTGGATTATCATGGCCGCCGCGGCTGTTTTCTTCATCATCCACCGCGTCTGGCGCGCGGCGAAAAAGCCGCTCGGCACGGATTCTCGCGGGCGAATCGCACAGTGGTTGACGCGTCGCTGGAGATCGGCTCTCTTTCGGGACCTGCCGGTGGGTCTTGTGATTGCGTTCGTCCTCAGCACGTTTGTGATCGGGAATTACCGCGCCGAAACCGATGCGGTGAGTCCCGAAATACCGCGCGGCAGCTATATGCTGGTTTACAAACTGGCCCGCACCTTTGGGCCGGGCGATATCATCGCTTACAGGCGTGATGGGAAAGTCATTGTCGGGCGTGTGGTGGAGGCCGGGCCGCGTGATGGCGCTGTCCGCGTCCAACGGCGCCAGACATCGCCGGAGTCCGTTGCGGCTGCCAACATTATCGGCAAGGTCGTCTTCAACACGCGCGCCGGAACCTCGCCAGATCGGCAGCCCGCTGAAAAGATGTCGGAACCGGAGATCGAAAGTGTGGAGGTCAGCGCGGATAAAGCGGTCGTCAAGCAGCGGCGTTTTAATGGTGAGGGGATGATTATCACGTTAGGCACGATGACGAATCGTTGGACGCCTGGGAGTCTGTATCTCGACGCGATGTTGGACATCAATCTCGAGTGGCCTTGGTTCAATTGGCACGGCGCCAATTGGGTCATCAAAACCCGGCACAGCATATATGCGCACTATCGCCTTGATGGCCCGGCTGGTCCAATGCTCGGGAAGATTGTATTCCACCCGGGCACGCCAGCACCCGAAGCGGATGGTTCGTATGTCATCGGCGAGTTTCGGCGTGACACGGAGGCCGAGGCGGCGGCAAAGAAAGCAGATGACTCATGGGTCTTCGGCGAGTTTCAGCCGGGTGGCGGCCAACCGATACCGATCGCGGTGCGGTTGGTGAAGGACAAAGCTCCGGCAGCGCCGCAGAAAAGCAGCGTCAGTCCAAAGATCACGCGCGTGGTGGATGGCGGACGCGGGAAACTCATCGAGGGCTGGGGATCGCCGGATGCGAAATTCATTATCCGCGTCGGCAAGGGCTTTTTGAGTTGCAGTTTCCACAACGATTCAGCCTTCACAGCCAACATCGAGCACCCCCTGTTTGGGCGAGGATTGAACTACCTCGTCAAGGATGCGCTGGGCAACGCGCTGCTCACATCGGGCAACAGCGAGATCGGCCCGATGACAACCGAGCGAGGCCGGGTCGTCTTCCGCGAAGGCCCGCTGAGGCCGGAGCCCGACGGCTCGTATGTCATCGGCGAGTTTCGGCCAGAAACCGGCGCGCCGTTGCCCATCACCGTGCGCTTGGAGAAGCCAGGCAAAACTTTACAGGCCGTGCCAGACGCTTCTTCTACCGCCGCCGAAACCTGGTCGCCCGCGCTCGCGCCGGGCAAGAAGCCGAATTTCGATAAAATCCGGATCGAGGCGGACAAACTCATGAGCCAGGGGCGCTATGAAGAATCCCTCCAACGGCACATTTGGTGTTTCAATCGCCTGCATGACAAGTATTTTTCCTACCTCTTGACCTTCGGTCTCTCCAGTTGGGCGGAACTGGCGCGGCGTTATCCGAAGGCCATGCAAGCTTTGATCGAAGTCCGTGACCGGGACACGCAAACGCTTTCCAATAGTGATTGCGACTATCGTTTGTTCGATGTGGTGGCCAAGATCAACTGCTTGCTGGGCGATGATGATGCCACTGTCGCGCTGTTCAAAAGCATCCGGCAAAAAGACGCATCGTTGGCTACGTTATGCTATGACGATGCTGAAGCTGCGCTCCTCAGCAAAGGCGAATACGCGCTCTGCTTGTGCTACATCGGCTACACGACGCCATCGGAGTTCAAGAGCTTCTATGAGCGGGGGAACCCGCAGAAGACGGACAGCGAGGGTGCCCGGTGTTTCGACAACAAGTTGGTCCGTAAGACCCGCAAAAAGATCGAGATACTTGTCGGTGTTGGACTCAAAGCGGATGCGGAAAAACTCCGCGATGCAGCCGTGGCGGTTCTCGACGACGAGCGTTTGAAGTCCGCCGTCAGCGATGCGGAAGAAAAGGTCCGTCTGGTGCGGCAAAACGAGGCCGGCGAGACGCGTTCGGTGCAGTCTCAAAACGCGACCAACGGGCCGCGCCTGCAATTTCGTCTCGTTGCCGGCGACAAGGACACCCAGCCCGCCGACACGTTCGTTGATCCTGACGGTGGAGTGCTGCATGTTCGGCAGGATGTCCTGCTTGACGAATTGGCTGTGGCTCGCGCGTCCATAGTCTTTTCGTTTGGGTACGGTGCTTCAGTGACCGTTGACTTCAACGAGGCCGGCGCGAAACGGTTCGCAGAGATCACTGGTGCGAACATCGGCAAACGGCTCGTCATCCTCTTCGATGGCAAGGTGCTCTCTACACCAACGATTCGCTCTGTGATTCGCGACAAGATCGCCATTACTGGCAACTTCCCCGAAATGACCGGCAACTTTATCCCAGTCGATGTGGCCGGGATGATTGCGAACGCGCTCAACATACCCAAGGGGAAGCCGGCGCCTCAAAACGAGTCGGTTTCCAATCCACCCATCACAAGCGGGCAGACCAACGGCAACTCGTTGGGCCAGATCGTTCTGGTTTTGCCATGGATTGTTGCCATAGCCGTCGTCGCGGTCAGTTTGTTCATCATCCGCAGTGTCCGGCGCGCAGCGAGCAAGCCGCAGGCCGGCACGCCGGTTCCGCCGTTCGCGCATCTGCCGCAAGCGCCGCCTCTAGCCGGCACGTCGTCGCCGCGCGTGCTCAACGTCGGCAATTGCCGCCTCACGACGCCGGAACATCTCGCCACTTTTGTTCACCAGTTCTTTTTCTTTTGGATTAACAGGGGCCAACTCATCCTCGACGAACGCCATCTGACATTCTCAGGCGCGGGAATGCACACCGTCATCCCGCTCGCGGCCATCCGCGATCTGAGCATTGGCCAATTCCCGCGCGTGATGCATCCGGCGGGCCTTCATTTCATCAGCGTCACCTACGATGACGGCGGCCAGAGCAGACGGATCATCCTCAGTCCCCAGGACGCCTTGGTTGGGCCGCCATCGTATTTCAACCGGCACGTCGCGCACTGGTTCGACGCCATCCGCGCCGCCGTCACCGCCGCGACGGGCCACGCGCCCGCCAGCACGCCCGCCAAAAAACTCGGCACGCCGTCCAGTTCCATCGGAATTGTCACGTTGCTTCTCAGCCTCCTGCTGCTTGGCTTTATCCCCTTTGTCCTTATCTCCTCGATGTCCCACAAAGCCCCGCCCCCCGTGCCGGAGTTGCTGGTGCCGCCCGCAGCGCCGGCTAATGTAACGCCTCCCGCCACGCCGCAAATCCGCTGGGTGGACGTGAGCCGCGATCGGGCGGTCATCAAGGGCTGGGGCTTGGAGAACTCGCGCATCGTTATCAGCGTCGGTGACGAAGGCAACTGGAGCTGCAATTTTGCAACCAACACTTACTTCAACGCATTCATCGAGCCGGATCATGGCGTGCTGAAGTTGACGGTGAAGGACCCCGAGCGTCCGATTCTTGCGCTCACGCCCACCAACGCCGGCCTGATCAAGTTCGATCACGGCCGCTTCGTTTTCGACGAAGGCCGCGGATCGCCGTGGACGGCCTCGATCCGGGTTGGCGAGTTCCGGCCTGAAACCGGCGCGCCATTGCCGATCACCGTGCGGTTGGAGACATTGGGCAAGGCCGGCAGCAAGGTTGATCTTGAGTTGGTTCACCCAGCGAACGAAGCCGCCAAACCGGTCGAGGTGATCAGGAAGAAGTTTTCATTATGACCGTGCAGGATGACAACGGAATCGTGTAAAGAGAGCCAGACATGAAAGTCCTGATCCCAACCCTCGTGGTGGCGACGGCACTGGCTGCCGCCTCGATGGCCGCCGAGCTGATTACCGTCGAAGCCAAATTCATCGAGTCCAGCCAGGGAGCCATTCCGCACGACTTCGCAAAACTGGCCCAGCGAAAGGACATTGATGTGCTGAGTGCGCCACGCGTCACCACCAAGGCAGGCCAGCAGGCGCAGATCGAATGCACGCGCGAATATCTGCCGGCAAGTGTCGCGCCGGGCAGCTTCCAGCCCGTGCATATCGGCACGACGGTTTTCATCCGACCGTATCTCAAAGGCGACAGAATCGCCTACACCGCCCGCATCAACGTTTCGGATCCTGTCCCTGACAAGGATTTGGACAAGCAGACGATGCGCATTGAAACCACGTCCCATGATCTCTACGTTTCCGGCGCCCTGAAAGACGGTGATGAAGTCTGGTTCGATTTCGCCGCGCCGATCAACGGGAAGAAGCTCGCTGTCTGGTTCCGGTTCAAACAGGAAGCCCCCTGACAACACGCTGGCGCAAGGACCACGCTCACAAAGTAATTCCACCATGTCCCAAAGCGAACGATGCCGCCATCGTTGAACAATGGCCGAAGCGGAGCAACACGAATGCGACAGCGAAAGTCATCTCTGCAATGACGATACGCCCCGTCACGGAGTCGGATCGGGATTGGGCGGCGGCCTTGGTGGCTCATTACTTCGGCACGCCGGAAATCATCTCGCGTGGAGTCCGGCATGACACGCGTTCGTTGCCCGGACTGCTGGCTGAGGACAAGGGAAAGCAGATGGGGCTAGTTCACCATCGCATCCAAGGCGCGCGTTGCGAGGTCGTGACCCTGATCGTGCTGCGTCCCCGCCAGGGACTGGGACGGCGGTTGCTGGAGGCGTTGGGGTCGCTTGCTCGCGCGAGCGGTTGCCGCTGCCTCTGGCTTGTCACCACGAATGAGAATCGCCCGGCGCAGCGGTTTTACGAGGCGCTCGGCTGGCGGCGGGTTGCGGTTCACCGCGGCGCCGTGACGGCGGCACGCCGCCTGAAGCCCGAAATACCCGAACGCGCTGACGATGGCACACCCATCGAGGACGAGATTGAGTATGAGTTCAGATTGGACACCGCAGAACCGGCGCTCTTGCTGAAGAAGAAGTGATCACGGACGCAGATTTCCTGTGACAAATCCTCGGTTTTGGCTCTGTAGAAGGTGTATGAATGTGACAACACCGCGTAGTCCGAGGAAGAGATAAACATGCACGCCTACGCTTTCATCGCGCTTGCACTGGCAGGCAGTCTTGCCACGCTGGCCGGCGAAACGTCACCGCCCGGCACTCCCAACGCCGCGCCAAACAACGCTGACATCCAACCCGTCCGTAAGAAGACTGTGTTATTGGGCAAAGGCTGGATGGCGGATAATGCCTCCAGTGCGAGCAATATCGTTGAAGTCTTTCTTACGGGAAAAGAGCAGGCCCTTGTGGAGAGGTTTGTGAAGAAGACGGACGAGCCGGTTCACGGCCAGTTCTCAAATGCCTTGGATCACGCGCTCGCTGTGTTGCTCGCCAAAGGGTATCCGAAACCGGATGTCACGCGATTGGCACGAGCCACTGTCGAGTCGCTCTGCAAGGAGTTCGAACAGCAAACCGGCGGCAAGACCGGAGTGGCACAACAGGACACATGGGTGTCAACCGTCTCACGAACAAAAAGCTTTGATTCGATTCTCAAAGAGCTTGGGGCGCTTGGCGCAAAGAAGGCCGACCCCAATCGGTTGATCGAAGCGGGGCTGAATGGAATGCTCACAAACTCAGGTTGGGCTGCGCAATGTGTGCTCTCCAAAGAGCAAGCCGAGGACTTGAAGCAACAGATGAAAGCCCGCGAGACGGCGACCGAGGAACGGGGCCTTGTCGGTGTGAAGCTGGACCGATGGCCCGCCGTGGAAGTTGTGCCCGATGGCCCGGCAGCAGTGGCGGGCGTGCGGAACGGCGACGTTGTGGTTGCCGTGAACGGAAAGGAAGTGGCGGAAGCCAGAACGGCACAGGACGCGCGCAAAATCCTCCAAGGGCCGCCGGGCAGCGTTGTCAAACTCGCGGTCAAACGCGACAGCACGACTCTGACCTTCGACGTCACGCGCGGCTCCGCCGCAGCGGCCAGGGTGGAGGCGCGGCAAGTTGAGACGAATGTTCTGCTCATCACGATTCCGACCTTCGAAGGGTCTGGTGTTGCGGACAGGGTCAAACGGATTATCCGCGCGCACACACCCGATCAGAGAGCCGTGATCCTGTTTGATCTGCGGGACAACGGCGGAGGCCGGCCGGAAGAAGTCAATGCCGTTGCGGACATTTTCCTGGACGACAAGATGCTTTGGCTCTGCGCGTTTCGAGACGGTCGTCTCATCGCGTTCAAATCCAACCCGGGCGCCCGGATCGCGGCGCGGCTGATTCTCTTGACGAACAAGAACTCGGCAAGTGGGGCGGAAATACTGGCGATGGCGCTGCGCGGCAACTCCAGAGCGACCCTTGTGGGCGAAGAAACGGCGGGCGCCCTGTATGGCAAAGACATGGCGGAACTGGTGGGCGGGAAGACGATTTTCTTCCGCACGGAACCGACCGTGCTCTCCATAACGGGACATGATTATTCAATGACTGGAATTCCACCGGACGTCCGTGTCCGGGATTCGAGGAGCAGCGGGAATGATGACATCCTTCTTCGAGCACTGGAACTGGCGAGGCAACCGGTGACACATTAGTGACTTGCTCGACCGCGGCGCTTTCGGTCGTTTTTTTGAACCCAACAGCGCCGGCAGACGACTTTACTGCAAAGCCCAATGGAGAATTCCGACTCACTGCGAGACGACCTGCTGCTCGCACGTTGCCAGGCAGGTGACGACCGGGCGTTCGAGGAACTGGTCGGCCGGTGGCAGCAGCCGCTGTTGAATTACGCCTGGCGGCTGACGGGCCACCGGGCCGCCGCGCAAGATGCGGTGCAGGAAACCTGGCTGGTGGTGATCCGCGGGCTGGTGACCTTGCGCGACGTGGCACGGTTTCGCCCGTGGTTGTTTCAGATCGCCAGCCACAAATGCGCGGACCATTGCCGGCGCAACCATCGGGCGGACCGGTATACCGAGGCGTTGCGCCTGGAAACTCCCGCGGCTGAAACGCCGCCGCCGCACGGGCGGCGCGCCGACATTGACGCCGCCTTCGCGCGGCTGTCGCCGGAAAGCCGGACGGTGCTTGCGCTGCGTTATCTCCAGGATTTTTCCCTCGAGGAGATGGCGGAGATTTTGTCGCTGCCCGCCGGCACGGTCAAATCGCGCCTCTTTCACGCCCGGCAACAATTGAAACAAATCATGGAGAAAGATTATGGACCCGTTTGAACACGAACTCCGCAATGCCCTGCGCAGTCCCGCGCCGATGCCCGCGACCGACGTGGTGCGCCTGAACCAACAGATCGCCCGGGAATACCGCCGGAAACAGCGTGTCGCGGGCCGCATCCTGTGGGTCTTCCTCGCCGGCTCGCTCGCGGCGATACTGTTTATGTACTGGCTGTTCTTTGACACCGATGATCCCAAACTAACGCTGGTGCTGGCCATCGGCATCATCATAGCGTTCGAGGGGACGGTGCTCATGAAACTCTGGTTCTGGGTGCTCCACAGCAAGTTCGCCACCCTCCGCGAAATCAAACTCCTGCAAGTCTTGATCGCCGAGCGGTTGCCCGCGGCTGGCGGCCTGTCCGCACCGGACGACATCGCCCTGGCCGCCGGCGATGCTGCGGCGGACGAACGTCCCAAAGCCCCATGGCCCACACTCCCGTGGCGAATCGCGCTGGGACTCGTCTGGCTGGGCGCGCTGGCGGGCTGGATTTATTGCTTTTCGGTGCGCCCCGATACGAGCCTTGATAACGCGGTCCTCTACTACGAGAAGACGCTGGAGCCGGGCCGGGACATCGGCAAAGAGTGGAGCGACATCTTCGAGGTGAAGCAAGGCATGAATTGTTTCCACCCGATCCTGAAACCCGCGGCTGGCCACGCCCAAGCGCAAATCAAAGTGGGTCCCGAGGGCAAACCCTACAACTACCAAGGGCCGCTCAATGATCATTCGCGCTTCTGGTTCCGCACGACGTTTGGCGCGACGGCGGGCCGGTATGTCATCCGCGCCAAGCTGGAGCAGGCCGGCGCTGGCTGCACCCTGCGCGTGTATGGCACCGATGCCCCGAAAATCGATCGTTACCCACACGCTTTCCTGCTCATGATCCTTGGCGGCATAGTAGTTGCCATCCCGATAGTCTGGCTCCAATACCGCGCATTGCGCCGCCTCGATCCCGACTTGGCGCGGTGAAGATTTTTTGTAACAAATTCCCGGCTTTGCTTCTGAAGAAGGTGCATGAACACGTCTCAAACGAAGCCGCCTATGCCCACATGAAGATTGTCATCGCCACCTTGCTGTCCGCGACGATGCTGGTTGGAACGGCCGGCGCGCAAACATCCGACATCGCGGACATGACGGCTGTGGAACATCATGCGGGGGGCGATGCGGGCAAACTCTATTTCATCATCCGCAAGGCGGGGGCCAGCACAGCACCGAAGGAGGCTCGTCCGTTGTTGCTGGTGATGCCGGGCGGCGATGGTAGCGCCGAGTTTCAGCCATTCATCAAGCGGATCGTCCAGAATGCCGTGCCCGACGGTTGGTTGGTCGCGCAACTCGTCGCGCCGGCATGGAACAAGCAGCGGTCCCAAGAGATCGTATGGCCGACATCGAAAAGCCGTTTCCCCGCGGCGAAGTTCACCACGGAACAGTTCCTCGCCGCCGTCGTGGCCGAGATCGCGCGCGCCGAGCGGGTGGACTGGCGGCGCGTCTTTACGTTGAGCTGGTCGTCCAGCGGCCCGGCGGCGTATGCGGCCTCGCTAGATCCCACAACGAAGGTGACCGGCTCATTCGTCGCGATGTCCGTTTTCAAGCCCCAGGAACTGCCTGATCTGGTGGCGGCCAAGGGCCGGTTGTATTACGTGCTGCATTCGCCACAGGATTTCATCCCGATCAAGATGGCGGAGAAAGCCCGCGAGACGCTTCAGGCGCACGGCGCCCGTGTCGAGTTCAAGACCTACGAAGGCGGCCACGGCTGGCAAGGCGACGTCTTCGGAACGATCCGCGACGGGTTGACTTGGTTGAACGAACAAGCGTGCAAGACCGGCAGCAAACCGTAAGCCGCCGTGGACACCGGGAACCGAAGACCCGATAAAAGCCTCTGACTTGTGAAAGCTGAATGAGGCAGCTCTATGTCGAAGATTTCCTGTCAGGTTTTCGCGGCGCTCGACCACAGATGGGCATTATGACAACCTTATCAGCACCCGTGGCACCCGATGACACCCAACTGGTCGCGCGCAGCCTCGACGGCGACACCGACGCCTTCGGCAGGATCGTCGAGCGTTACCAGACCCTCGTCTGCTCGCTCGCCTACAGCGCCTGCGGCAACGTGCATCTTAGCGAAGACATCGCGCAGGAGACCTTCATCGCCGCCTGGCGCCAACTGCGCACGCTGCGGGAACCGGTCAAGCTTAAGGGTTGGCTCTGCGGCATTGCCCGAAACGTCGTCAACAATTCGCTCCGCCGGCTGCAACGCACGCCGACCGCCCGGGCGGAGGCGTGGGACGATTCGCTCGCGGTTTCCACCGCCGCCGGCTCGCCGTGCGATCATGTCATCAGCCAGCAGGAGGAAGCGATTGTGTGGCGCGCCCTGCGCGAACTGCCGGAAAACTACCGCGAACCGCTGGTGCTTTACTATCGCCACGGCGAATCAGCCGCGGCGGTGGCCAACGCGCTGGATTTGTCCCAAGATGCTGTCATGCAACGGCTTTCGCGCGGCCGTGCGATGCTCGCCGAGCAGGTGTCCAAGCTCGTCCAGACCGCGCTGCGCCACAGCGGCCCGACGCAGGCGTTCACGCTCGGTGTGCTCGCGGCGTTGCCGATGCTGACAACCTCGGCGTCCGCCGCCACCATCGGCGCAACGGCCGCCAAAGGCAGCGTCACAGTCAAAGCCGCCGCGTGGGTCGCACTGGCCAATGCGGTGCTCGGTCCGGTTCTCATGTTCGTGGCCCTTTTCTTTGGTTACAGGCTGGATCGCGATGAAGCGTCGTCTCCGCAGAGGCGCACCTTCGTCACAAGGTTCTATCGCCTTCTCGCCGCGTGCATGGCGGTGTTCTGTCTGGCTGTCGTCTCGCTGACGCTCACGGGATGGCCGAGGTCGCATCCGGCACGGTTCGCCGGATGGCTGATCGGGTTGGGCGCGGGCTACGTCGTCGTGGCCATGGTTCTCTCAGTCTGGGTGCGGCGACAACATCGCCGGCTGGCAGTGGAAGCGCCTCGGCCGCAGTTAACATCGCTGTTCGAGTATCGCAGCAACCTCCTTCTGCTTGGTTTGCCGCTGGTTCACATCCGCCTTCGCGGCGGGATTGAGCGCGGACCGGTGAAAGCTTGGATTGCGGGAGGCGATTCGGCCATCGGCGTGATTTTTGCGTTTGGCGCGATGGCGGTTGCCCCAATCAGCTTCGGAGGATTCTCCATCGGTCTCTTGACGCTTGGAGGATTAGCGGTTGGACTGATGTCTTTTGGTGGGGTCAGTTTCGGGCCGTGGGCGATCGGCGGATTTGCGGTGGGTTGGCAAGCCTTCGGCGGTTGCGCCATCGGTTGGAGCGCCGCGCTGGGCGGCGTGGCCGTCGCGCATGATCTTGCGCAAGGCGGCGTGGCGCTGGCCCGGCACGCTAACGATGCCGTTGCCGAGGCGTTCTTTAAGAACAGCGGTTTCTTTCAAAAAACATCGGTGATGATGCGTTATGCCTGCTGGCTGAACTTGTTCTTTCTGTTGCCGCTCGTGCTATGGCAATGGTCGCGCAAGCAGCAGCGCCGTGTAACAAAACAAACAAATTGGACAGGGTAAATGGGGGAATAACGCGTCGACCCAATGGATACCAACGTCAATGCAACCCCGCACACCCCCGACGCGGGTTTCGTCACCACGCGATGGACGGCCGTGCTCGCGGCGGGGCGCAAGAGTTCACCGCAGGCGGACGTGGCGCTGGAGGAACTTTGCCGCACTTACTGGTATCCGCTTTACGCCTACGCCCGCCGGCGAGGCCGCTCCAAGGAGGACGCGGAGGACTTGACGCAGACGTTCTTCGGGCGGTTTCTCCAGAAAAATTATCTCGAAGGACTCAGCAGCGAGCGCGGGCGGTTCCGGGCGTTTCTGCTGGCGTCGCTGAAACATTTCCTCGCCAACGAGTGGGACCGCGCCGGCCGCCAGAAACGCGGCGGGCACGCGGCGCATCTCTCGCTCGACTGGCGGGACGCCGACACGCGCTACCAACTCGAACTGCGCGACGATCTCAGCCCGGACAAGCTCTACGACCGCGCCTGGGCGGTGGCGCTGCTGGAGCGCGTCGTGGGCCGGCTGCGCGACGAATGCGCCGCCGACGGCAAGGCGGAGCAGTTCGCGCAACTGAAGTCGTTGCTGACGGCCGACAGGTCCGTGATTTCCTATTCGCAGGCCGCCGCCGTGCTTCGCATTTCCGAGGAAGCCGCACGCGTGTCGGTGCATCGGCTGCGGCGGCGTTACCGCGGCCTGCTGCGCGAAGAGATTGCGCAAACGCTCGCCGAGCCGGCGCAGGTTGAGGAGGAATTGCGGTCGCTGTTTGCGGCGTTCAGGTAGGTGAGTCTCGACGGAGTCCCGCCTCGTCCATATAATGTCTGTGATTTGGAAGTGACCGGAAGGAGAGCCGTATGAAAGCTGCGTTGTTTGCCGCCCTGGGAGGTTTGGTTGTTATTACGCTCGTGCTTGCGTTGTATTTGAGCTCGGGCAAGCCGTCCGCGCCCGCGCCCGCGCGCGCCGCCGCGGCCGCCCCGGAGCCGAATCCCGCCAAGCTCCAGCTCATGCTCGCCCAGCAGAGCAATGAAATCCGCCGTTTGAAGAAAGAGAAGACGGCGTTGCTCGACGAACTGGGGCAGCACATCACCGAGCTGGCCAAGCCCGAGCCGCCGCCTTCCCGCATTGGCAGCGGCACCGGCAACCTGACCGCGGCATCGCGCCCGGCCGGCATGGGCAAAATGGTTGCCGTTGCGGTTCGCCAGCAGGCCGAAATGAAACTGGCCGCTTTGAAATCCAAGCTGCATTTAACCGACGAACAGGCTGCGGCGGTCCAGGAGTTGCTGAAGAAGCAAACCGACCAACAGGTGGAGATGGCCTCGAAGATGTTCGAGGGCAAACTGACTGCGGAGGACATGAAGTCGGCTCCCAAGCTCAATTTTGATGGGGAACTCAAGCCGCTTCTCTCCACAGACCAGTGGACGGGCTATCAACAATACAAAACCCAGGAGCAGCAGCAGCAAGTCCAGATGGCGAGCCAAGGGGAGTTGATGCAGCTCTCGCCGATGCTCCAGCTCAGCGATCAACAACGGGAACAGGTCGGCAGCATCCTCCAGCAGCAATACCAGCAAGCCATGACTCAGCAATCCGGCGCCGGCTCGTCAGTTCCCGGCGACTTGCAGGTGGTGGACCAGATGCTCGACTCCAAGAAGGAGGCGTTGCGCGCCGTGCTGACGCCGGATCAGATGCAGAGCTACGAAAAATTCGTTGAGAGCCAGCGCGAGATGATCAAGTCCATGATCCCGCAGAGCCAGACAACGGCGACCCCGTGAGGCAAACACGGCGGACCGCGGTTGCAGAGGCTGTCTCAAAACCCCGATGGCGAGCGCGTTGGATCGTGCAGAACGGGCTTCTGAGCCCGTTACCGAACGGATATGGACGTCCGTTCTACGGTGGCGACGCGTATTTTTGGTGCTACACTGCCGGTTCGTGAGATGTTCAGAAGCAGAGGCCTTATGAAATTGAATTCATTCATCGCAAGCTGGGCGTTGCTCGCCGTCGCGGGCGCGATTTCGGAAGGCGCGTCCCCGCGCGAGAAACTGTTGCTGGATTTTGAATGGAAATTTCACCGCGGCGATGCGGCGGGCGCCGAGCAGACGGCGTTCGATGACGCGGGCTGGCGCGGGCTGGATGTGCCGCACGACTGGAGCATCGAACCGGACCCATCGGCAAAAGGCCCGAAGAGCGAAGGCATTTTCAATCCCGATTGTCCGGCCGGCAGCGGCGGCGGGTTTCTGCCCGGCGGCGTCGGTTGGTATCGCAAGACGTTCACGCTGCCGGAGAGCGCAAAGGGCCGGCGCGTCTTCGTCGAGTTCGAGGGTGTCTACATGGACTCGGACGTGTGGCTCAACGGCCAGAAACTCGGCAACCGGCCCTACGGCTACAGCAGTTTCGAGTATGAGCTGACGCCGTTCCTGAAGTTCGGCGCGCCCAACGTCCTCGCCGTTTGCGCGAACGTCCACCAGCCTTGCTCACGCTGGTTTTCCGGCGCGGGCATCTACCGCCACGTCTGGTTGACGCTGACCGCGCCGGTCCACGTCGCGCACTGGGGCGTTTACGTGACGACGCCAGAGGTAAAGCCGGAATCGGCCGGCGTCCGCGTGCGCACACGCGTGTTGAACCAGTCCGGCGCGGCGCGGGAGGTGACGTTGCGCACGTCGCTGCTCGACGCCCGCGGCAGAAAAGTGAGAGTTGCGGAGGCGAAGCAGAACATTGCCGCGAGTGGCGAGGCGGCGTTCGACCAGACGCTGGCCGTGCACGCGCCAAAACTCTGGTCGCTGGCGCATCCGAATCTTTACACGGCGGTGTCGGAGGTCGTCGCCGACGGCGGGTCGGCGGACCGCTGCGCGACACCGTTTGGCATCCGCGCGTTCGAGTTCACGAAAGACCGCGGCTTTTTTCTCAACGGCGAGCACGTCGCGATCCAAGGCGTTTGCGACCACCACGACCTGGGCTGCCTCGGCGCCGCGGCGGCCGACCGCGCCATCGATCGGCAGTTGGAGATTCTGAAGACCTTCGGTTGCAACGCCATCCGCACCAGTCACAACCCGCCCGCGCCGCGTCTGCTGGAAGCCGCGGACCGCCTGGGGTTCCTGGTCATGGACGAGGCGTTCGACGAGTGGAAGAAGCCGAAGACGCCGATGGGTTACGCGCGGTTCTTCGACGAGTGGAGCGAGCGCGACCTGGTCGCCATGCTCCACCGCGACCGCAACCATCCGTGCGTCGTGCTCTGGAGCATCGGCAACGAGATTGACGACATCAACACGCCCGCCGGCGCGGAGATCGCCCGGCGGCTGGCGGAGATTTGCCATCGCGAAGACCCGACGCGCCCGGCCACGTCGGCTTGCAACAATCCCTCCGGCGCGGTCCGCAGCGGCGGCGTGGCCGCACTCGACGTGTTCGGCGTCAACTACAACATTGACGACTACGACCAGTTCAAGGGGCTGAAGCCGATGATCGCCTCCGAAACGTCCTCCAGTGTCAGTTCGCGCGGCGAATACAACCTGAAGCCCGCTGGCGGCAACAAGGTGACGATCGTTGCGGAGGCCGAAAACCACGTCTCGTCTTATGACACCTTCCGGCCGCCGTGGGCCATCCTCGCCGACGTGCAACTGCTAAAAATGAAGGACTCGCCGTGGGTCGCGGGTGAGTTCGTCTGGACCGGCTTCGACTACATCGGCGAACCGACGCCGTATCCCTGGCCGGCGGTGAGTTCCTACTTCGGCATCGTGGACTTGTGCGGATTTCCGAAGGATCGTTTCTATCTCTACCAGACCCAGTGGCTCGACAAGCCGATGGTCCACATCCTGCCGCACTGGAACTGGGAAGGATGGGAGGGCAAGGAAATCCCCGTTTGGTGCTACGCCAACGCCGACACGGTCGAGTTGTTCCTCAACGGCAAATCGCTCGGCGAACGCAAGTGCTTCGACACGTTCGTGGACGTGCCCGAGATCAAGAAGAACGAGATGAAGAGGAAAAAGGAAGCCGTGGCCACGCCCCGGCCGTCGCTCCACGTCGCGTGGAACGTCCCGTATCAGCCCGGCGCGCTGAAGGCCGTGGCGAGGAAAAACGGCCGTGTCGTCGCGACTGACACCGTGGTCACCACCGGCAAGCCGGCGAAGATCACGCTCCGCGTGGACCGCTCGCGCATCCACGCCGACGGTCAGGACCTCGCGTTCGTCACCGCGGCGGTCACGGACGCGCAAGGCCGCGTCTGCCCGGACGCCAGCCATCTGATTCGTTTCACATTGAGCGGCCCGGGCGTCATCGCCGCCGTTGGTAACGGCAACCCCATCAGCCATGAGGATTTCAAGGCGAGCCAGCGTCAGGCGTTCCACGGCCTCTGCCTCGCCGTCGTCCAGACCGCAAAAAAACCGGGCGCCATCCGGCTCACGGCCGCGGCGGCCGACCTCGAAACCGCCACCGTGACGGTCCAAGCCGCCGCCTGCCAGCCACCGCCATGCCTTGCCGAAGTCGAAAAGCAGAAAAAGAAGTGACGGCGGTGGCGAACGCGTTGCCGCCCGAACCGACAGAGAATAGGAAGCGATGAAGCCGATCCATTCCGCCGCGCCGCGCCGGAATTTGGCGAAAACATTCTTGAACTCCATCCACTGATGGCAGCAATCTCCCGACAACCATGATCACCGCCGAAAGCACCGCCATCGCCAACCTCGGTCCCCGACGCATTCCATCGCCCCTGCGGCTTGCCGCAGCGCGCGGCGACGGCGCGGGGCAATTTGTGCACGACGACGCGCGGGTTCGCTATCAGGTGGAAAGCGGAACCGGCGCCGATTTGCCGGACAACATTTTCTTCGAGAAGGCGGGGCCGCGCGAAAAGTTGTTCTTCAATCCAGCGGAAACCAAGGCCGCCGTGGTGACCTGCGGCGGCGTTTGTCCGGGGTTGAACAATGTCATCCGCTCGGCGTTTCTCGAACTGCATTACAACCATGGCGTGAAAAACGTCCTGGGCATTCGCTACGGCTACGCCGGTCTCAACCCCAAGGTCGGCCTGCCGCCGGTCGAACTGACTCCGGAAATCGTTTCCAACATCCACGAGGACGGCGGCACGATGCTCGGCTCGTCGCGCGGACCGCAGCCCACGGATGTCATCGTGGATTTTCTCATGGCGCAACGCATCAACATCCTGCTCTGCGCCGGTGGTGACGGGACGTTGCGCGGCGCGCGTGATATTGCGGTGGAGGTCCAGAAACGCGGATTGCCCATCGCGGTGGTGGGCATCCCCAAAACCATTGACAACGATGTGATGTATATCACCCGCACGTTCGGCATGGTCACCGCCGTCGAAAGGGCGCGCACCGTCCTGGAATGCGCGCACAGCGAGGCGCGCAGCGCGTTCAACGGCGTCGGTTTGGTGAAGGTCATGGGGCGCGACGCCGGGTTCATCGCCGCCGGAGCCACGCTCGCCAGCCAGGACGTCAACTTTTGCCTCATCCCCGAAGTGCCCTTCGCGCTCGAAGGGCCGGAGGGTTTTTTCGAGGCGCTTCGCTGTTACCTCGCCCACAGCCGCCACGCCGTCGTGGTCGTCGCGGAGGGCGCCGGCCAGGAACATCTCAAGGACCTGTCGGGGGAAAAAGACGCGTCGGGCAACCATCGTCACGCCGACATCGGCTTGTTCCTGAAAGACCAGATCGTGGCGTGGTCCAAGCGGATCAACACGCCGGTGGAGGTGAAGTATTTCGATCCCAGCTACTACATCCGCAGCGCCCCGGCGAACTGCGACGACGCGGTGCTGTGCGATCAACTGGCGCGCAAGGCCGTCCATGCCGCGATGGCCGGCAAGACCAACATGGTGATCGGCCTCTGGAACGGGATGTTGACGCACCTGCCGATTTCGCTCGCGGTCAGTCAAAAGAAACGGGTGGATCCCGAAGGCGCGCTCTGGACCAGCGTGCTTGCCGCCACGGGACAGCCGCGGCGGTTTGTTTAAATCCGCCAAGGGCCGTGGCTCGCGACCGAAAAACATTCCCGGAGTACCTATGCGCGCATGCACCCTCATCACTTTTGCGCTGGCGTCTTGCGCCGTCGCCGTCGCCCGGGATTCCGCGTCCGATGGGTGGCGCGACGGCGTGCTGGTGCGTCTGCAGAACCGGCTCACCGGCGAAACGTTTGTTGCGCCCAACGGAGCGGCGCCGGCCACGGGCGCGCGTGTGGCTCGCGACAAAATACTCGTGGCTGGCGATGTCGTTCAAGTGACACAACGCATCTCGACCGAGGGCAACGATCTTGTCATCCACCAGGAAGCCACTGTCAAAATGCCGCCGCTTGTGGGCGTGTCGTGGGGCATTGCGGAACTGGCCGAGGGCGTCGAGGTGCTTGTGCCGGGCCACAGCGGGCTGCGTTTGGGGGCGGGAGCGCCGGATGGCGAGCATCGCTTCACCTGGCCGATGAGTTGGGAGGCGCAGTTTGTGTTGCTGCAAGGCAAGCGCGGCGGGTTTCTCGTGATGAGCGACGACACGACGATGCAGTTCAAGGAACTGGTCGTGCGCCGGCGCGGCGGACGGATGACGCTGACCTTCGAGACGCAGGCGCCCGCGCCGTTTGCCAGCGTGCGCGAGGTGAAGTCTGTGGCGTGGCGGTTGCGCCCGTATCGCGGCTCGTGGCTGGAAGGCGCGCGACTTTACCGCGAGTGGGCGGAGCAGGCGTTCGACATCGCCGCGGCACGTGCGACGCAGCCGAAGTGGGCGCGCGACATTCGCGCCGTCGTCATCGTGCCGATGGAGATGGAACTGCTCGATGAACTGGCCGGGCGGCTCAATCCGGAGCAGACGCTGCTCTACGTGCCACACTGGCGGCGTGACGGCTACGACCGGAATTACCCCGACTACACTGCCGATGCGAAGTTCGGACCTTGGAACGAGCGGGCGCACGCGCTCGGCTTTCGCGTCATGCCGCACGTGAACTATTTCGGGTGCGACCCGTTGCATCCGCTTTACGAAAAGTTTAAGGCGCAGCATATGCGCCAGGCGTTCACCCACGAACCGCTGTGGTGGCTCTGGGACCGCGCGGAGCCGGTCATCAAGTTTGCCTACATCAACCCCGCCAGCCGCGCGTGGCGCGAGCTGTTCGTCGGCCGGATGAAGGAGCTCTGCTCGAAGCATCGCGTGGATGCGCTGCACCTCGACCAGACGCTCTGCATCTTCAACGATGATAACGGCCTCATGGACGGCATGAACTGCGCGCAAGGCATTCTCGCGCTTCACCGCGAACTGCGCGCCGCGTTGCCTGACGTGGCGATCTCAGGCGAAGGCCTTAACGAGGTCACGTATCGCCACGAGGAGTTTGCCCAACGCCATCTCCACGGTCTCAACCACGCCGACGGGACGTGGAGCGATCGCGTGATCGCCATGGCTCACCCGGTCAGTTCCGCGTTGTTGACGCCGCACACGGCCATCTATGGCTACCTCGGCATGGTGAATCCGGCCAGCGGCCCGCTCTACCAGGCATGGCGGCGCGGTTACGATCATTTTGGCGTTCTCCCGACGCTGGCGTGGACCAGCACGACGCAACTGCGGCAATCGGGCGATCTGCTGGCGCCGTTTTTCAAGGAGGCGCAGTTCTTCCAGCGGACGCGGGCGTTGCCAGATTTCACCCCGCCGTGGCCGAAGAACGCGCTGATGGTTTACCGGCTCGTCGACGGCAACCGTGCCGAGTTGCGGCGGGAGAGCGGCACGGTGCTGGTAGACGGCAACAAGAACGAAATCTACCAGCGCATCGAGGGCGTCAACGAAGCGCGCGTGCCCGGAACCATTGCCGGCTGGATGGCTTACGACGAAAAACGGCTCTTCGGGTTGGACCCGTCGCAAAGCTACACCCATCTGCAACGGCCGCGCGACCTCAACGCGTTCCACATCGCGGCGCTGCCCGAAGGCATGATCGTGCGGCGCGCCAGCATCAACGACGCGATGGCAACCGTCAGTCTCGACGTGTGCGATTCGGAAGTGGCGCGGCTCTGGGACTTCAACGGCCGCGTCGCCGTCGGCGTGCGACTGCAAGATGGCATCGGGCGGCGAACCGAAGGCACGATGTTGCGGGATGAATCCGGCGGTCATGTGGCGATGGAGACGGATGGCATCTTCATCCATCCGCCGTGGCGCGGCGCTGGGCTGCCGGGCGCCACTTTCATTGAATACCGGCTGCGGCTGCCCAACCAACCGGTCGTCCGGTTCATGGCCGGCGTGGGTTTGCGCCGTGGCGTCGGCGGCAAATCCGACGGCGTCACGTTTCGCGTTGAGGCTTGTGCCGGCGAGCAGCGGCTCGCGGCTGAAAAACACAACGCCACCGTCGAACCCGCGCCGTTGACGCTCGACCTGTCACCATTGAGCGGGCGCGATATTATACTGCGGCTGGAAGCGGATCCCGGCCCCAAAGGCAACGCGAACTTCGATCAGGCGCAGTTCTTCCGCCCGCGCGTGGTTGCCGAATCGCACGAACCACGCCAGGTGGTTGTTTGCAGTCCGCGTCAGCCACGCGCCGCGCTGGGCCCCGAGGGTGAGTTGAAGCTGGCGGCGGCGGGTGGGAATCGCTATGCAGTGTCGCTGCCGTTGCCGGGGAGCTTTTGCCTGCTCTTTGCGGAACCGTACGCAGCCAGCCTGCCGCTTGATCTGCGCGGCGCGCCGCATGTGGCGTCACTGGTCGCCGGGGACGGCACCGAGAGCGCGCCTCATGATTTCATGCGTCCGTCGGCCGGCGACGCCTCCGTCGGCGGCATGAAGAAGCCGGCACTGCACACCCATCCGCCGCCGGACGGTCGGATGGTGGTGGACTACCTGCTGCGGCTGCCGCCGACGCCCGCGCGGCTTGAGACGGCCGCTGGCATCCGCGACGGCTCAAAATCCCACGGTGTCGGTTTCAGGGTGAAGGTGAACGGCCGGGAACTCTGGTCGGCTGATTTGATGCCGGGTTCGTGGAAACCGGTGGAAGTGGATCTTGCGCGTTACGCAGGCCAGACGATCGTGCTGAGTCTTGTCACCGACGCGCTGGGCGACTTCAGCTTCGACTGGGCCGCATGGGGCGATCCGCGGATTGTGGCGAAAGGACCTTGATCATTTATGAAGAGAACACTCCTCACCGTCATGCTCGCAACAACCTGTGTTGCATTTGCGGCAACCAACCTTGCGTTTGACTGGCCGGGCGACAAGGCGCTCGTGGACCAGTGGCGGCACAAGGAGAACTCCACGCTCGAGTCGCAGGTGGACGACGGCGCGCGCACGGGCGTTCAGCGATGGCGCAGCGGGTTCGCGCCGTTCGAGTTCACGTGGGCGACGCTCTCCTTCAAGAAGCCGCTCGACATGGCCGATGCCGGCAGCATCCGTTACTGGATCAAGGGCGACGGCAGCGGACACCGCTTGCAGATCCAACTGGGCGCGCCGGGGCCGCAGGGGCGCGGTTCACTCTACTACATGGACACCGCTGAGGCCGTGACGCTCAACTTCACCGGCTGGCGTGAGTGCCAGGCCTCGCTGGCGAGGTTCATCACGCCGGCGGGCGGCGACCCGCTGCGCGACCTCGGCCAGGTTGTCTTCGCGCAATTCATGATTACACGCGCGCCACACGCCGCCGCGGCTTTGGACATCCAGCTCGGCGATTTCCGCGTTGTGCGCGACAGCGCCAAACAACGGACGCTGGTGGCGCTCCGCGAGCAAAGGCGGCTCGCCGAGGCCGAGCGCGCGCGGCGGGAGGAACTGGAAGCGCAGCAAAACCGCGCCGCGCTCGATGAAGCCGTGAAGGTGCTTCCCGACCTCCGTAAACAGGTCGAAGGACTGCCCTCGGAGCCAATCGAGGTGGCGCGCAAACGCGCCGTGTTGCTCTGGGCCGTTGAGGATGCAGAGGCTTCGGCCGCCGCGGGCATGGGCACTGCGGCGAAGGCGGTGCTCGATGATGTGCGCAAAGTAGTCGCGTCACTCCGTGACGCGAACTGGAGTTTGGCTATCCCGTTGCGAGGAAAAGGGCGGCCGCGAGAGAGTTGTGAGGTTTTGGGGGTTTCTGGGCTGCTGAAGGGTGAGTCCAGAAGCCGCGAAAAGACTCAGGTCGAATTGCACTGGC
>CAIQCK010000107.1 GCA_903870275.1 uncultured bacterium
CAAGTCGGAGCTGCACATGAGCCAGGACGGCCCGAAGCTGCCGGTGCGGTTGTTGTGGAAACAGTTGATCGCCGAGACGCAGCCGAAGATGGTGATCACCACGGGCACGGCGGGCGGCATCGGCGGCGGGGTGGTGCTGGGGGACGTGATCATCGGCAAGGCGGTGCGGTTCGATTGCATCCGGTCGTTCAAGAACGCGGCGTTTCACAACGGGTATTATCATTGTTCGCCGGTGAGCCGGAAGTATTTGAAAAGCGCGGCCAAGACCCTGATGGGCACCGTGAAGAGCCAACTGCCGGCCAGCCCGCGCGCGCCGAAGATCTTCTACGGCGACTGGGAGCAGGTGCGGCCGATCAATGTGGTGACGACGGACTTTTTCGCGTTCGACGACACGACGAATTATTACGGGCTGCAAGGGCGCGGCAGCGCGGTGGAGATGGGCGACGCGGTGTTGGGGCTGGCGATCAACGATCTCGGCCGGGGCGCGCCGCGTTGGACGGCAATCCGCAACGCCTCCGACCCGCAAATGGACGGCGCTCAACCGCTAGCCGACCAGACGAAAACCGCCGCGCAGATCTACGAGAAATACGGCTACTGGACAACGGTGTGCAGCGCGATAGCCACCTGGGCGGTGATCGCGGGGGAGTGACGGGGAAACGCGAAACGGGGGAAAGGGAAACGTGGAAGGGGATTTTCTTATGGCGCGGGGCTGGCTTCTGCTGGCACGCTGCCGGTTGCTATGAAAAAGCCCCATGTTTTCATCCTCGCGCTTTGTTCCCTCTTGTGCAGCACGCTTCACGCGGCAGATGCGGCGAAGCCCAACGTCCTCCTCATCGTCACCGACGACCAGGGCGCGGCGGACGCGGGCTGCTACGGCGCGAAGGATTTGGTGACGCCCGCCATGGATTCGCTCGCGGCGCGCGGGGTGCGGTTCACGCAATTCTACTCGGGCGCGCCGGTCTGCTCGCCGTCGCGCGCGTGTTTGCTCACGGGGCGCTATCCGCTGCGCGCGGGACTGGTCGGCAACGCCGCGTCCCTGCCCGGCGGTGAGGGCATGCCGACGGAACAAGTCACCATCGCCGAGATGCTCAAGGCGGCCGGCTACGCCACCGCGCACATCGGCAAATGGCACCTCGGGTTCAAGCCCGACCAGATGCCGAACGGCCAGGGGTTCGATTACTCGTTCGGTCACATGGGCGGCTGCATTGACAACTTCTCGCACTTCTTTTACTGGCAGGGGCCGAACCGTCACGATCTCTATCGCAACGGCAAAGAGGTGTTTTATCCGGGCCGGTTCTTCGGCGACCTGATGGTCGAAGAGGCGTCGCGCTTCCTCGAACAAAACCGCGCGGGGCCGTTCTTCGTCTATTTCGCGTTGAACGAGCCGCATTATCCGTATCAGGGCGACGTGAAGTGGCTGGAGCGTTTCAAGGACCTGCCGTATCCGCGCAACCTCTACGCCGCCTTTCTGTCCACGTGCGACGAGCGCATCGGCGCGCTGCTGAAGAAAGTGGACGACCTCGGCCTGCGCGAGCGGACGCTCATCGCCTTCCAGTCCGACAACGGGCACTCGACGGAGGAGCGCGCGCACTTCGGCGGCGGCAGCGCCGGCGTGTATCGCGGCGCGAAGTTCAGCCTGTTCGAGGGCGGCATCCGGCTGCCGGGCATGATCTCGTGGCCCGGCCACCTGCCCGAAGGCGCGGTGCGCGGGCAGATGGTCCACGCGAGCGACTGGATGCCGACGATCGCGGAACTCTGCGGCGCGCGGCTGCTCAACGAGGACATTGACGGCAAGAGCCTCGTGCCGGTGATTCGTTCCGCCGACGCGCCGTCGCCGCACGAGGTGTTGTATTGGCACGTCGGCCGCGGGCGCAACGCGGAGTGGGCGGTGCGGCAGGGCGACTGGAAATTGATCTGCAACAATCAGGAGACTTACGGCGATAAGCTGGGCGCTGAAGACAAGAAGCTGTTTCTCTCGAATCTCGCGACGGACATTTCCGAAAAGCAAAACCTGGCGGCGGAGCATCCCGACGTGGTGCAGCGGTTGTTGAAGCTGCGCCAGGATTGGATCAGCGCGCACCCGGAACCCGCCGTCGTCCTGCCCTCGCGCGACAAGGCCGGCAACGAAAAATAGCCACCCGAAATCACCGATGAGAATTCATTTCGCACTCGCCGCGGCCCTCGTCCTCTCATGCCACATCGCGCCCGGAGCCGAGCCGGTCATGGACGTCTATGTCAGCACGGGCGACAATCATTTCCTCGGTTCATCACTGCCGATTGATTCGCAGGCCAGTATTGAAGCGACGTTCGACCTCTTCAAGAACGTCAACCACGCGCGCCGCATCTATTGGCGCGGTCTGGAGGAGGCGTGCTGGATTTCCACCATGCATGCGCGGCCCGAAAACCCGCGCTACTACTCACTCTGGACATGGATGCAATGGCTCTACGCGAACGTCAAACCGGACGAGCTTGCCGTGAAGGCCGCGCGCGCGCGCGGCATGGAGATCTGGGGCATGGGAACCTTGTGGGACTGGGGATCGCCGGCGGACACACCCACCTTCAACGACTACCCCTTCCCGTTTGAATCCAAGCTCAAGCTCGAACACCCCGAGTGGGCGCCGGCGGACAAACACGGCGCGCGCCGGCAGGGCGGCCCGATCGAGCTGGCCTATCCCGCAGCGCGCAAAGCCCTTGTGAACCTCACGGTGAGCGAGACGCTCAAGGCCGGTTACGACGGCATCTGCTTCCTCACGTATGTAGAGAACTACTCACTGCGGTTCCAGGATGAGTTCGGTTACAGCGATCCCATCGTCGAGGATTTCAAAAAGCAGTTCAAGCTGGACCTCCGCGCGGAGCCGTTCCGCCGCGGCGCTTCGCGCGAAGACTGGCTGCGGCTGCGTGGCAGCTACATCACCGCCTTCCTGCGCGAATTGAAGGCCGAACTCGACAAGCACAAGATCAAGCTTGGCATGGTGGTGAACTCGAACGATCCGCGCCGGCCGCAATCGTGGAACGTGCCGGAGCTCGTGTTGACCGCGGGCAGCCACCACATGGGCGTGGACACTTGGGTGCGCGAAGGCCTTGTGGACGAGTTGATCATCTACGGGAACAACAGTGGCGCGTCGCAATTGAAGACGCTGGAGGACATGCGTTTTCTGGCTCGCGGCACCAAGGCGGAGGTCAGTGTGATGACGTCCGGCCCGTTCCGGGAGATGTGGCAGCCTTTTCAAGCCAAGGGCATGCCCACGCTGCTGGCCGTGAGCGACGACGCGCAGCATCTGGAGCGCGGCTTTGTGCCGGAGCAGACGGCCGAAGCGTTGAAGAGCCAGGACGTGAGTCAAAGGATGCGCGCTTTGCAACAGTGCATTGCCGGCACGCTCAAGCTGGATGAAACAGCCATCGCCGCCGCCACCCGCTCGTCGAACCTGATTGAGCGCCGTCTCGCGCTTCAGGCCCTCGGCAAGTCGAAGACGGCGGACCTCAAGCCCTTGCTGGCCGGTTTGAACGACGAAGAAAACGGCGTGCGTTGTGCCGCCGCGCTGGCGCTGGCCGACCGCAGAGACCCCGCTGCCTGTCAGGCCCTGTTGCAGGCCGCGGAGCGAAACGGCAACCACATGCTGCGCGAGTGCGTGATCATCGGGTTGCGCCGGTTGTCGCCGCTGCCCACGGCGGAACTCACCGAAGCGGCGCTGCACTCGAAGAGCGAGCAGGTGCGCGAGGTGGCCATGCGCACGCTCCAGGTTCACGCCAAACCCGAACTGTTGCCTGTGTTCAGGGAAGGTCTGCGTGACAAGGCCCGGTTCCCGCGATTCGCTGCGGTCGAGGCACTGGGCAACGTGGCCCACAACACGGAGGCCGTCGAACTGCTCATCGTCACCTTGAACGACAAGGATTCCACCGTCGCCAATCGCGCCGCCGTGTCGCTGGGCAAGCTGGCCGCGCTCAAGCAGGCCGAGATCGAGCCGCTGCGCGCGAAAATTCTGGCCGCGCTGACGGCCGCTTTCGAAAAACACAGCGACGCGAAACGCGACGACGCGGACTGGGGCTGGCGTCCCATCGGCAATGCGATGCTGGATTGCGGCGACGAAGGCACCGCCGCGCTCCGCCGGATGCGCGATCAACGCACCGACCTGCGTCTGGCTGAACTCGCCTGGCGGGTCGTTGATTTGCCGCAACGGTCTCACGCCTTCAGCGTCGTCAGCCCGGAGGAGAACGAAGCCGCGATGAGGCACAGGCCGCAGCACGGGCGCGATATCCGCATCGGCGCTGATGTGAAAACCATCCGCGACGCCATCAAACTGGCGCAGCCCGGCGACACGATCCACTTGCAACCCATCGTCTATCACGACTACGCCGGTTTCTATGCCAAGCAAGGTGCGCCCGGACGGCCGATCACGCTCGACGGCCACGGCGCGACCCTCGAAGGCTCCGACCCGCTCGACCCGGCGAAGTGGAAGGAAATGTCGCCCGGGCTTTTCGCCAATGACGATTTGGTGCCCGCCCGCAATTTGGATGATGCGGTGCTGGTCCGCTGGTTTTTCCTTTGGGATGGAAAAATGAATCTCATGGGACGCACGTCGAAGGGCAAAAAAGCGCCGTTCAAAAAACTGGAAGACTTGCAGCCCGGCGAATGGACTTTTGTGGAAGACAAATCCCACGAACAGCCGGGTTCCAAACGGATCGCCGGCACGTTTTATGTGAAGATTCCGGCGAGACAAAAGCTCGCCGACGCGCACATCTGCGCGCCGGTGCGCAGCGCGGGTGTGCAGATGAGCGGCGACAACGCGCATCTCGTCATCAGGAACCTCACTTGCACGCATCCCTACAACGACGGTTTCAACATCCACGGCGACTGCCGCGACGTCGTCTTCGAGAACATCCGCGCCATCGAGTGTGGCGACGACGGCATCAGCGCGCACGAGTCGGCGGAGTATCGCGTGGACGGCCTCGTTTCTATCGGCAACAGCACCGGCATCACCGACACCGTCGCGGCGCACACGAGTTACAACCACGTCTTCATCGCCGGCTGCCACGCCTACGATTTGTATTTCCTGAACAACGGTCGCTACAAGGTCGGGAACGCCGTCGTGCTGTCGTCGTCGGAGCATCCGTTGACGGTGAGCGCGCGCGACGGCGAGCATTGCGAGTTGAGCCTCGACAACGTTCTCATCCGCCGCCTCGGCAAGCCCGAACCAGCGCTAGTGCAGAAAAATACCGTGCTGCGTGCGAAGCGCTTCACGTTGGAAAACACAGAGATGCTCATGCCCGGCGCGGTGACATTCGAGGACTGCCTCATCAATGGCAAAGCCAAACCCGACGGCTCGAAGGCGACGGGCGCAGACAAGGCCAAGCTCATCAAAGAGGTCGTTCCGCCGGAATATCAATCGCAGTTCACCCAGCCATGAACAAATCCCTCGCGTCGTTGGTTGTGCTGGTTTTTGCTCTGAGCGCTGCCAGTCGCGGCCCTCTCACGTTCGCGGCGACCTCGGCGCAGGACGCGTCGTGGCAGGCGATGTATGACGGGACTTTTGCTCGCGGCGTCACCGGCTGGTCGTCGGAATTGACGCGGTCGGAGAAGACGCAGGAGGGCTTGCGCGTGGCGGATCCTTCCACGCAGAAAGGAAGCGGGCGGTTTTACCACCTGGACTGGCACGTGGACCCCGCGCTGGGCGCGACGGTGGAGACGCGGTTGAAGGCCGTTTCATGCTCGGCGCCCTGGGGCGTGGCGCTGTTGGTGGCGGACGGCGTGCATGAGGAAGGGGTGACATTCTTTTCCGACAAAATCGTGCTCGCTTCCGCGGGACTGAGCGCGCCTTTCGACGCGGCGCACGCCTACCACACCTATCGTGTTCAAATAAACGGCTCAGACATCAAGGTCTGGGCCGATGAAAAATTGTTGCTCGACGGCGCAGGCAAGTTCACGGCCGAGGCCAATCACAACCGCAATCAAATCGGCTTTGGCTGCGCCAGTTCGGCGGCCACGGGCGAGGCGGTCTGGCAATGGGTGCGGTTTCAAGGCGGCAGGATCGAACCACCCCTTGCCGGCAAGCCGGATGTGGCTGGCCTGGACGTGCGAATCGGCGAAACACAGACCATCATCCCTGGCGGCCAGTACATCAGCATGTTCAAGTTCAACGACGGCGGCCTTGCCGTCGGCAACAAGCGTTCGAGCGACGCCGGCAGGACGTGGAAAAGCGCGCACCCTTTTCACGTCGGCGCGTTTCAATTCCCCGATGGCGAGATTGTCCAGCTTGGCTTCCGCACGACAAAAACCAATCGTGACGGCTGGTTTTCCGGCGACCTGGCCCGCTCTACCGACAATGGCCTGACCTTGAAAAAAGAAACCGCTGCCATCCTCATTCCCGAAGGCGCCGGCGGAACGGGCGATGACGGCAGCCAGTTTCAAGGTCCGGTGGCCGATCACGCCATCGTGCAACTTCGCGACGGTAGCTTGCTGGCCGGCATGTATGGCCAGTTCAAAACCGACCGTGTGCTCGTGCCAACCATGCCCGTGAAATGGCAGTGCTTCAAATATCGCACATTCGTGGTGCGTTCCACCGACCGCGGCCGGACTTGGGAATATCTCGCCACCGTCGCCTACGATCCCGGCATTGGCTTGGAGAGTTTTTGCGAACCGGACCTGTTGACCCTGCCGAACGGCGACATCTTGTGCTTCATGCGCACGGGCGGCAGCGGCGGCAGGTTCACGCCGCTTTACTTGAGCCGGTCGAAAGACGACGGCAAGACATGGTCGCAACCCGAACCGGTTGCGGACCGGGGCGTGTGGCCGAATTCCTGCCGCATGAAAAACGGCGTCCTCGTTTGCACCTACGGCCGGCCCGGCAACTGGCTGATGTTCAGCCTGGACGACAGCCGCACATGGAAGGGCCATTTTTGTTTCTACGACCGCGGAACGACGAGCTACAATTCCGTCGAGGAAATAGAACCCGACACGTTGCTGGTCGTGTATGACGGTCAATTCCTTGACGACAACGGCAATCTGACGCGCGGGGTACTGGGAACCCGCCTGACCGTCAAACGACGATAAACATGCAACACTCCACATTCCTTGTCGCCGCCTTCAGTCTCTGCGCGATCGGTTGCTGGGCGGCGCAGCCATCGGAACGCGTCTTCTTCGCCTTCGACGACGAATCCATTCCCTGGCGCAGCAACCTGAAACTCACCATGGTCGCGGCGGACAAACATCCCGCCAATCCCGTGCTGCGGCGCGGCCCGGAAGGCGCGCCGGACCACGGCCACGCCGTCATGTATGGCAGCGTGCTGCGCGTCGGCGGAAAATTCCGCATGTGGTATCTCGGCATGTCGCAGACAAAAATCGAGAAAGGCCAGGCGCCCGGCTACTGGCGACCGATGTGCTACGCGGAGAGCGATGACGGCGTGCATTGGGTGAAGCCGGAGTTGGGACTCGTCGAGTTCAACGGCTCGAAGCAAAACAACATCTGCCTCATCGAAGGCGAGCCATTCTCGTTCACGCGCGTGGATGATTTCCTCACGGTGTTGCACGAGCCGGAGGAGCCGGATCCGTCGCGGCGCTACAAGTGCGCGTTCATCGCGCATGTGCCGTTCGACGAGGTGCGGGGCGGCCGCAGCCCGATCGGCCCGAACGAAAAACGCTGGGGCTCCTTCGTGTGCGCCACGAGCGCCGACGGCTTGCGGTGGAAGGTGGTTGGCGACCGTCCGATGAACGCGGGCGGCGAGCGGTTCGAGGTCAGCGGCCTGTATCGCTTCGGCGGCTTTTACTACGCGAGCGGCCAGTTGCTTTCGCCGTGGCTGTTCCGGCCCGACGGCGGCGACATTGGCCGCGCGATGCGCGTGTATCGCAGCGCGGACTTTGTGCATTGGGATCCAACCACCGCCTTAGGTTTTGCGCGCCCCGGTCAACTCATCGCGCAGCCTTTGCCGGGCCAGCAGACGCACATGGGCGCGGGCGTCTGGAATCGCGGCAACGTCCTGATCGGCATCTACGGCCAGTGGCAGGACGCGCCGGAGCGCCCGCCGAAGGGCGCGAAATCGCACTTGCTGGGCACGCGCGTGGATCTCGGTTTCATTGTCAGCAACGACGGCATCCATTGGCGCGAGCCGGCGCCCGATTTCAAAATCATCGCGCGCGGCAAGGAGGGCGAATGGGACAGCATCGCGTTGCTGCAAGCCCACGCCTTCGCGAACGTGGGCGAGCAGACTTGCCTTTGGTACTCGCACTGGGACTGCGACGGGGAGTTTCGGAATCAAGACATCGGTCTTGCCACGTTGCGTCGCGACGGTTTTGGATGCCTTAGCGCGATCAAGAGCGATGCGCCGGCGGCTTGTGAGACGGCGTTCTTTGACTCGGGCAAAAATGCAAAACTGTTTATCAACGCCACCGGCGTCAGTGTTGCATCGCCGCTGAAAATCGAACTGCTCGACGAAAAACTCAAGGTCATCAACAGTGCGAGCGTCACCGAGTCAGAGACCCGCGTCCATGTCATGCCGCTGCCGAAAGGGCGCATTGCCGTGCGCGTCTCGTTCGCCCGAGGCGGCGCCGCGAGACTTTACGCGATCTACGTCTCACCCCAATGACAAACCTCACGCGCGCGCTCATTAGGGTTTACTGGACGTCGGCGTGCATGGCCGGTGCCGCATGGGCGGTGGATTCTTTTGAGGAAGGCGTGGCGGGATGGCGCTCGGTTGGCGGCATGATGTCGGTTTCCGAAGAGCACTGGAAACTGGGCAAGCATTCCCTGCGGTGGGGTTTTTCCCCGGGCGCGACGCTGTGGCGGGACGCGGATGCCGCGATGGCCGCAGCCCTGGCGGCGCGCGATGGCGGTCTCAGGCTGTGGCTTTACTGCGAGCATCCCGTCCGCGGCGCGCTGCGGTTTCAGGCCGGGCCGTGGGTTTTTCCTGTCAACCTCGGCTTCACAGGCTGGCGCGCGGTATGGGTGCAGTTTCGCGAGGACGCGCAAAAAGCCGCGCCCATCGAGGGATTCCAGATCACGGCGCCCGACGCGAGCGGCACGTTGTTTGTGGACGCGGTCGAGTTCGGACCAGTGGAATGGTGCCGGCAAGGCGATGAGCAAACTCCTTTCACCAACCCCCACCGGTATTGGTTCACCGCCCAAGATCATGCGGCCGTGCCGCCTCCCACACCGACGCGGACGATATCCGATCAGGACGCTGGGGCCTTTCGCGAGATCGCCTGCCGCTACGAGGAGTGGATGTTCGGCCGGCTGGACGACCCGCGCGCACCGGTCCGCACGCGGCTCGAATCGATGCGGTCCTACGTCAAATTCGGACACGAGGCCTTCGAGCGGCTGGGCTTGGTGCGGCGCGGTGAGGTAGTGTGCGGGCCGGGCGCTTTTTGCGAACGGGACAAAAATCAACCGCATCTGGTCACGGCCGCGTTTCGCGAGATCGCCCTGCCGCTGGCTTGCGATGCGAGGCTGAACCACAGCGAGCGGGCGCGCCAGCGGTTTCTCGATTTGATTGATTACGCTCACGATCAGGGCTGGACCGCCGGCAGTTTGATGGGCACGAGTTACGGCGGCGAACAACTTTGGATCGCCAGCTATGTCCACGCCGTCTATATCCTGCGCGATTTCCTTCGGGAGCAGGGCCGGTTGGGGCGGGAACTGGAAACCCTGCGCTACCATTTGTCGGTGGGCGCGACCTATCGCGTGCCGGATCATCCCGGCGCCAACGCGGATGAAGTGCGCTCGGTGCTGCTGTTCCGGCTGCTCTACGTGTTGATGCTCGACGACTCGCCGGAGAAGTTGCGAGACATGAAGTGTCTGGTGCGATGGGCCAACGCGGCGTTGTCCGTGGCGCCGGGTTACGGCGACACCTTCAAGCCGGACGGCACGGTGTTTCACCACGCGACCGCCTACGCCAGCGCCTATGGCAACGACGCCGCGCTTATGGCATCGTTGACCTATTGGCTATTGAACGGCACGCGGTTTGGATTGGCGCGCGAAGCCGGCGAGAACATCAAACGGGCGCTGCTAACGCTCCGGTTCATGGCCGGCCAGTATGAGATGCCGATGGGCGTCAGCGGGCGCTGGCCGTTCAGCGGGCCGCGCCTGATCGGGATCACGCCGGCCTTCGCCTACATGGCGGACGCGTTGAAAGACGCCGAGTTGGGCGCCGCCTATGCCCGACTCTGGAATCCCGCCGCGCCGGAAGTGCAACGGTTTTACGGGTGGTGCGGCGCGCGCATCTACTGGAGCGACTCGCCAGGCGCCTTGCCATGGCTGCTGGACGCCGCGGAGAAATACCGCCCGGAACCGCATCCGCAGGGACACCGGGTCTATCCGTTCGCGGCGATGAACTTCCACCGCCGGAGCCAGTGGGTGGCCAGCGTGCGCGGCTGGAGTCGTTACGTTTGGAACTACGAAGATCTGCCGGGGGAAAACCATTACGGCCGCTACAGCAGCGACGGCATGCTGCAGATCTTTTCCCGGGGCGAGCCGGTGAGCGGCGAGGCGAGCGGCTACCGCGAAGCGGGCTGGGATTGGCTGCGGCCGCCCGGAACGACGGTCATTCGTGTGCCGCTGAAGAGCCTGCCGACGACGCAGGACCGGTTGCGCATTTACACCCAGGACCCGTTTATGGGCGGTGTGGCGTTGGAGGGACGACAGGGCGTGTGGGCCATGCGGTTTGCCGATCCGTGTTATGAACCATCCTTCCGTTTTCGCAAATCGGTGTTTTTCGTGGACGACACCCTCGTTTGTCTCGGATCAGGCATCGCCAACGCTGACGCCGATCACGCTACCGAGACGGTGCTTTACCAGACGGCGCTGCAAACCCGCCCGCCGTCCTTTCCGAGCGCGGGGCAACGACGCGTGCAATGGATGACGGATCCTGTCGGCAACGGTTATTATTTTCCCGAGCCTCAACTTGTCGAGACGCGGACGCACCATCAGCAGTCCATGGACAACGGCGGCAATCGCCAAACCGAGGGCGATTTTTCTGTCGCCTGGCTGGACCACGGTCGTGCGCCGGACCACGCCGGCTATGCATATGCGGTCCGTCCCGATACCACCGACGACACAATGAAGCGCTATGCGGCCGCGCCCGACTTCGCAGTCTTGCGGCGCGACGACACGGCGCACATCGTCTATTTCGCCGGCCAAAGAATCATGGGCTACGTCCTGTTTGGCGCGGCCGAGGGGTTGAAGTACGACGCGCTGAATGGCGCCGATTCGCCGTGTCTGGTGATGACGCGGCGTGAAGCTGACCGGTTGATCCTCGCCGTGGCGGACCCGGATTTGCGGTTGGGCAAGCAGACCATGGCCAACGTGCCGGCGGCCTACCAGCCGGGCGGCGAAGGACGATTGCGGCTGCGGTTGAACGGCGCCTGGAGCATCGAAACCGGCCCCGTCAGCGTTCGCGCTGTAAACGATCATGAGTTTGAGGTAACCTGTCGCAACGGCGAGAGCTACGAGCTTGTCCTGAAACCGAAATGAACAGCCGAAAGCTGTCCAAGTTTTGGCGGAGAATAGGTGATCGTTGGCGAAGAGCAGAATCGAATTGATGACGAAAAAGGGGAAAGTGCAATGAGACGCATTTATATCGTTTGCTTCGCCATGCTTGCGCTGGCCGCAACCATCCATGCCGCCGACGGGCCGACTGCAAAACCGAACGTTCTCATCTTTCTCGCTGACGACATGGGGTTTTCCGATGCGGGTTGCTACGGTGGAGAAATCCGGACACCGAACCTCGACAAGCTGGCGGCGAACGGCTTGCGGTTCACACAGTTTTACAATACCGCGCGCTGCTGGCCGTCGCGCGCGTGCATCATGACCGGTTACTACGCGCAGGCGGTGCGACGCGACGGCATGGCGGGCATCGCCGGCGGTGGCCAGGGCATGCGGCCGAAATGGGCGCGGCTGTTACCGGAGCTGCTCAAGCCACTTGGCTACCGCACGTATCATTCCGGCAAGTGGCATCTGGACGGCAAACAGCTCGCCGGCGGTTTCGACCACTCCTACTGTCTCGAAGACCACGACCACAACTTCAGCCCGAAGAAACATCTTGAGGACGACGTGAAGCTGCCGCCGGTCGAGCCGGACAGCGGCTACTACACGACCAGCGCCATCGCCGGACACGCAATAAAGTATTTGAAGGAGCACGCGGAACAACACGCCGGCCAGCCGTTCTTCAGCTACGTCGCCTTCACCGTGCCTCATTTTCCGCTGCAAGCGCCGGCGGAGGACATCGCCCGCTACCGCGACACGTATCGCGTGGGCTGGGACGCGGTGCGCGAGGCGCGATGGCAGCGGATGAAGTCGTTGGGCATCGTCAACTGTGCGCTGTCGGCGTTGGAGTGCGAAGTCGGCCCGCCCTACTTTTTTCCGGCCGCATTCGAGAAACTCGGCCCCGGCGAACTGCGCTGGCCGTTGCCGTGGAGCGAACTCAACGACCGGCAGCGCGAGTTCCAGTCCGACAAGATGCCCGTCCACGCCGCGATGGTGGACCGAATGGACCGCGAGATCGGCCGCGTGATCGACCAGATCAAGGCGATGGGCGTGCTCGACAACACCGTGATCTTTTTTCTTTCCGACAACGGCGCGAGCGCCGAGATCATGGTGCGCGGCGACGGCCACGATCCCGCCGCCGCGCCCGGCTCGGCCGGCAGCTACCTCTGCATCGGCCCCGGCTGGTCGAGCGCTTCGAACACGCCGTTGCGCCGTCACAAGACATGGGTCCACGAAGGCGGCATCTCCACGCCGCTCATCGTCCACTGGCCCGCCGGCATCCAGGCGCGCGGCGAACTCCGCCACAATCCCGGCCACATCACCGACCTGGTGCCGACGATCCTCGAACTCGCCGGCGGCGCGTGGCCGCAGACGCTCGCCGGCCAGCCGGTGCCGCCGCCGCACGGCAAGAGCCTCGTACCCGCGTTCGCGCGGGACGGCGCGACGAAACGCAATTCCTTCTGGTGGCTCCACGAGGACAACCGCGCCATCCGCGTCGGCGACTGGAAACTTGTCAGCGCTGCCAAACAAGGCGGGCAATGGGAACTTTACGATCTCAGCAAGGATCGCTGCGAATCCAACAACCTCGCCGCCGCCATGCCCGACAAGGTTCACGAACTGGAACAGCTTTGGAACAAACAGGCCGATCAGTGCCGAGCCCTCGCCCTCTCCGACGGCCAGGGCGCGCCGAAGCCCGGCGGCAAGGGGGCGAAGAAACGCAAGCAGGAGCAGGATTGACGGAAGCGAGCGTTGGATAAAGCCGGGCTGCCATTGCTGACGCACGGTTACGGACCTCGCGAACGATCGGAGCTGCCTGCACTGGCATCGTGCACGCGGTTGTGGTAAGCACGCGACAAACCGAACGAGCAAAGCGAAGTCCGAAGGAGACGATTATGAAAAGCAAAGGCCATTGGTTGTATCGGATGACAGCTTTGACATGGTGGCTTGGTTTCGTGGTGGTTTTTGCCGGCACGCCGGCCAAACGGCCCAACATTCTTCTCATTCACTGCCACGACCTCGGCCAATACCTGCATTGCTACGGCGTGAAGACGGTGCAGTCGCCGAACCTCGACGCGCTGGCGGGCGAGGGTGTTCGGTTTGAGCGCAGTTTTTGCACGAATCCCGGATGCAGTCCGTCGCGCGCCTCGATCTTCACCGGACGCTACCCGCACTCGCACGGCGTGATGGGACTGTGCCACGCCAACTTCGCCTGGGACCTGAATCCCGACGAGAAACACATGGCGCAGATTCTCCGCGACGCCGGCTACGCCACGGCGGCCGTGGGCGTGATTCACGAAACCGCGTCGGGCTACCAACGCTGCGGCTATGAGCGATACCTCTCCCCGGTCCTGGCCAAGCCCGCGGCGGACGCGGCCATCGGCTTGCTGCGCGAGTTTCGCGACAAGCCGGACAAACCGTTTTTCCTCTGCGTCGGATTCCTCGAGCCGCACCGGCTGTCCTACAAACAACCGGCGTGGCCCGGCGCGCTGCCCGGCGACTGCAGTTTTCCCGGCCCGGCGCTGCAACCGGACGATTCGCTGGGCGTCGAGATGCCCGGCTACCTGCGCGACACGGACGGCACGCGGCGCGAACTGGCCGGTTTGCAGGGCGCGATCCGGCACATGGACACGCAAGCCGGGCGGCTGCTGGCCGCGCTGAAGGAAAACGGTCTGGCGTCCGACACGCTCACGATCTTCACCACCGATCACGGCGTTGCCATGCCGCGGTCGAAAGGGGCGCTTTACGATCCCGGCGTGCAGGTGGCGTTCATGTTGCAACTGCCTTCCCGACCCGGCTGGCACGGTGGCGTGGTGCGTTCGGAAATGATCTGCAACATTGATTATCTGCCGACGATTCTCGATCTGGTGGGCGTGCCCATTCCCGCGAACGTGCAGGGCCGCTCGTTTGCGCCGCTGCTGGACGGCAAAACGTATCAGCCGAACGGTGAAATTTTTGCCGAACTCAACTATCACGATTACTACGACCCGCGCCGCTCGATCCGCACGGAGACGCACAAGCTCATCGTGAACTTCACCACCGCGCCGGCGTTCATGGACCCATCGCAGAGCTGGCGGCCGTCCTCCGACACCGTGGTTCCCCCGAACCACGCGATGGCGTATCACCCGCACGTCGAACTCTTCGACCTCACCGAGGACCCGTGGGAACAGAACGACCTGGCGCAGAAGCCGGCCTTCGCCGCGGTTCGAGACGACCTGCTCAAGCGGCTTCACCAACACCTCGTCGAGACGAAAGACCCGATCCTCCAGGGCGCGATCACCTCGCCCCAACACCGCCGCGCCGTCGAGATTTTGGAAAGCGGAACCGTTTTGCCCGAACAGCGCCGCGTCATCAAGGCTGACTGAGGCGAAAAACCATGAGCGCGTTCAAAATTCTTCTGTTGCTTTTGTTGCTCGGAGTGTGCGGCGCGGTAAATGTTTCAGCCGCCGAGCCGGCGAAACCCAACCTCCTTTTCCTGCTCTCCGACGACCAGCGTTGGGATGCGATGAGTTGCGCGGGCAACCCGGTCGTGCGCACGCCTGAACTCGACCGGCTCGCCGCCGAGGGCACGCGCTTTGTCAACGCCTTCGTCACCAGCTCCGTTTGCGCCGCCAGCCGCGCCTCGATTTTCATGGGCCAATACGAGCGGGCGCACCATTGCAACTTCAACAGCGTCAGCCTCCAGCGGGCGCAGCTTGAAAAAAGCTACCCGTGGTTGTTGCGCGCGGCCGGCTACCACACCGGCTTCATCGGCAAATACGGCGTCGCCGACCTCAAGCACGACATCGAGGGCGCAGAGGTCTTCGACCGCTGGTTCGGCTTCTACGGCCAGGGCCTCTATTTTCCCAAGGCGCACGGCGGAAAACACCTCAACGAAATCACGGTGGAGCAGGCGCGCGAGTTTCTGCGCGGCGTGCCGGCGGGGAAACCGTTCTGCCTGTCCATCAGCTTCAAGGCACCGCATTCCGGCCGCGGCTATCTGAGTTTCGAGCCGGAGCCGGACCTGCGCGACCTCTACGCCAACTTCACGGTGCCGCATCCGCCCACGGCGCGCGCCGAGCTCTTCGACGCGCTGCCGGAGTTTCTGCGGACGTCCAACGCACGGACCAACTATTGGGAACAGCGATTCTCCACCGAGGAAAAATTCCAGAACAACATGAAGGATTATTACCGCCTCATCACCGGCATGGACCGCGCCATCGGCCGCATCCGCGCCGCGCTGGCGGAAAACGGGCTCGACCGGAACACCGTCATCATTTTCCTCAGCGACAACGGCGACATGCACGGCGACTACGGCCTCGGCGGCAAGCAACTGCTCTACGACGCCTCCCTCCGCGTGCCGTTGATCGTCTGCGACCCTCGCGTGCCCGCCGCGGCCCGCGGCCGTTCGCGCGAGGAGCTGGCGCTGAACATTGATATCGCGCCGACACTGCTCGACTATGCCGGCGCGCCCGCGCCGCCGGGCATGCAGGGGCGAAGCCTCGCGGCCATCGCGCGCGGCGAATCGCCCGCGTGGCGCGAGGACTTCTTTTGCGAAAACAATTTCCGCCAGCGGGACCAGGCTTACCCGTTGATCGAAGGCGTCCGCACCACGCGGTGGAAATACGCGCGCTACCCGGAGATGAAACCGGTGGTCGAGCAGCTCTTCGACCTCGCCGCCGACCCGCAGGAAATCCACGACCTCGCCCGCGCGCCGGAGCGAGCCGCCGACCTCGCGCGGCTGCGCGCGCGTTGCGATGCGCTTTGCGTAGAGGCGGGGGGAAAGGCGCCGTAAAAACATGCGGCGCTCCCTCTGTGTCCTGTTGGCCGGCATCGCGTGCTGTATCGTCGCGGAACAGGCGGTGGCGGCGGATTTGGAGCGGGTGGTTGTGGCAAAGGACGCGCGAAGTTTCGTCACGATGCCGTCCGGCAAGCCGTTCGTGCCGTGGGGCTTCAACTACGACCACGACGAAACCGGGCGGCTCCTCGAGGATTTCTGGGAGCGGGAGTGGCCGAAGGTGGAGGCGGACTTCCGCGGGATGAAGCAACTCGGCGCAAACGTCGTGCGCGTGCATTTGCAGTTCGGCCGGTTCATGAACGCGGCCGACAAGCCGAACGAAGCGGCGTTGCCCCAGCTCGCGAAGTTGCTCGCGCTCGCGGCGCGCACCGGCCTCCGCCTCGATCTGACCGGCCTCGGCTGCTATCACAAACAGGACGTGCCCGCGTGGTATGACGCGCTCGATGAAGCCGGACGCTGGCGCGCACAAGCCTGTTTCTGGGAGGCGGTCGCGGGCGTGTGCGCCGACAGTCCCGCGGTTTTCTGCTACGACCTCATGAATGAACCGGTTGTGCCCGGCGGCGTGCGCAAACCCGGCGACTGGCTGGGGCCGCCATTCGCGGGCAGTTGCTTCGTGCAGTGCGTCACGCTCGACCAGCGCGGCCGCGAGAGGCCGGCGATTGCCCGCGAGTGGACGCGCGCGCTCGCCGCCGCCGTTCGCCGATGCGACCGCCGCCATCTCGTCACGGTGGGTCTGGTGGATTGGAGTCTCGACCGGCCGGGCCTGACTTCGGGGTTTGTGCCGGAGAAAATCGCCGGCGATCTCGATTTCATCAGCGTCCATGTCTATCCAAAGAAGGGCGAAGTGGCGGCGGCGCTGGAGACGCTGCGCGGTTTTGCCATTGGCAAGCCGGTGGTGATCGAGGAAACTTTCCCGTTGTATTGCCCGATGATGGAGTTCGAGGAGTTCATGGACAAGTCGCGCCCGCTGGCCGCCGGCTGGATCGGCTTCTATTGGGGCAAAACACCGGCGGAGTTGCGCCGCTCGCACGAAATCAGCGACGCGCTGACGCTCGGCTGGCTCGAATATTTCCAACGTCACACCAAACAATGAAACGCCTCATCACCATCCTGGCCGCGTTCTTTTGCGCCGCCGTCCCTTCATCTCCGGCCGCCGATGCGTCGGCGCGCCGGCCGAATGTTTTGTTCATCATGACCGACCAGCAGCGCTGGGACTGCGTCGGCGCGAACGGCAATAAGATCATCCAGACGCCGAACCTCGACCGGCTCGCGGCTCGCGGCGCGAACTTCACGCACGCCTTCGTCGCCGCGCCCGTGTGCGTGCCGTCGCGCATCAGTTATTTCACCGGCCGCTACGCGCACGCGCACCGCAACCGCGTCAATTACACGCCGCTCGACCGCGCCGAGGTCTTGATGCAGGCGCGGTTCAAGGCGGCCGGCTATCGCACCGCGTCGGTCGGCAAGCTCCATTATTATCCGCCCACCGCCGAGGAGGCGCGCCGCACCGGGTTCGACATTGTGGAACTGCACGACGGCGGGGGACTCACCGATCCGTGGTCGGATTATGTGAAATGGCGGCAGGCCAACGATCCGCACAAAGACATCAACTACTACGCCGTCGCCAGGGACATCGCGCCCGGGAAGAATCCGTTTCGCGCCGCGATCGCCGCCGAGTTCACCTGCACCGCCTGGGTCGGCCTGCGGGCGCGGCACTGGCTGGCGGAACTCGCGCGCGAGGAGAAGCCGTTCTTCCTTTACACCTCGTTCTGGAAACCGCACGGGCCGTTTGAGGTCGCCGCGCCTTACGACGCGATGTATGACGGCGTGGAGATTCCGCTGCCGGAGCATTTCACGGAGGAGGATGTAAAAAAGCTGCCGCTGCCTCTGCAAAAGCTCGTGATGCGCGGCGGCGACCGCGACCTGAAGATCAGCCGCGAGCGGCTGGAGTGGATTTACCGCAGCTACTACGGCGCCATCAGCCAGGTGGACCGCGAGATCGGCCTCCTCCTCGACGCGCTCGACGCCACCGGCCAGGCGGCGAACACGCTCATCGTCTTCGGCTCCGACCACGGCGCGCAATTGATGGAGCACGGCATCATGGACAAGAACTGTTTTTTTGAGTCCTCGGTGTGCGTGCCGCTCATGCTGAGCCTGCCGGGCCGCGTCAAGCCGGCCCGTTACGATCAACTCATCGAGTCGGTGGACCTGCTGCCGACCTTGTTCGAATTCACCGGCCTGCCCGAGCCGCGCGAGTGCCAGGGGCGCAGCTTCGCGCCGCTCATCGCGGATTGCGGACGCGCCTATGAGCCGCACGACGAGGTCTTTAGCGAGAACGTCATTCCCGAAGTCATCACCGGCGGGAAGCTCGACATGTCGTTCGAGAAAGGCAAAGGCGTGGCCGGCATCCGCCATCCCGACGCGAAGATGGTCCGCACCGGCCGCTGGAAGTATTGCTACTATCCGGAAGGGTACGCGGAGCTTTACGACCTGCAAGCCGACCCGCACGAGCGCACGAACCTCGCCGGCCGCGAGGAGTATCGCGCCGTCGAAACCGATCTCCGCACCCGCCTGCTCAACTGGCTTATCAACAGCTCCGAGACCGACCAAATCGCCCCGCGCTGGTTGCTGCCGGAAAAGAAGAAGTAGAGAAGAAGCTGAATTGACTCGTCACGCCCGCCCTACACCAGCGGCGTGTCGAGGCGCACCAGACAATGGCCGAGGTGGAGCGTCGTCGAGCCGGCGGGCGGCAGGAACGCGGGCGCCATCTCATAAAACCCGCGATACCGCTGCACCGCGATGCCCATCTGGCTCAAAACGACCAGATGCTTGTAAGCCGAGTCGGCCGAACAACCCACGCGCTTGGCCAGCTCCGTCGTCGGCACCAACCCGCCCTTGCTCAACTCCCGCAACAGCTTCCATCGCGTCTGATCGCTCAACAACATGCTGACCTGCTCCAACGACAGCGGCAGCGTTCCCGTAGAAGTGCTCGTCGTGCTCATAGGTTTGAGGGGTTTGCTGTCGCCCTTGTAACTCCGCCGTTCCGTGAAAAGCAAGGGCATTTCCGCTCTCGGGACCGCGCGCAACCCGTGCGCACCAACCCGTGCGGAGTCGGCAGGGAATCACCCGTCGGCGGCGATGAATCGCACACCGGTGGGAAGGAACCTGCAAGCGGCGATATGGAACCCCCGGGCGGCTGTAAGGAACGCCCGGGCGGCGATACGGAACCCATGGGCGGTGATACCGACCCCCCATACGGCATTATGTAACCCCCAAGCGGTGAAACATAACGACGCGGCGGTGATAAAGAATCTGCAAGCGGTGATACATAATTCCGGAGCGGCAAAATGGAACGCCGAGGCGGTAATAATGAACCCCTAGGCGGAATTACGGAACCCCCAAGCGGCGATAATGAAGCGGCAGGCGGCTAAACTGAACCGGCGGGCCGTTTGAAAGCCGCCCCACCATCTACGAAACATGCAAAAACGTGTTGGAAACGTCAAAAACCGCTACCGAAGGCTCAATACGGTAGAGTTGACGCAGCGCATGCGCATAGGACATCGAAATGGCCGAATGAATTACGAAGACTAGGTGGTGACTGGAGTCAAATACTCACTCGTGCCCGCCGTGCTGGCGCAGCAACTCCACCACGGCGGCCTTGTGGCTCTTCAGTATCGCATCAAAGCCTTCAATCCACAAAGTCTCGCATCTCCCCAACACCGCCTGCAAAGGCGTTGAACCGTTGTTGTCCTTGGCATTGACCTCGGCTCCTTTGGCTAACAGCAACTCCACCACCTCCTTGTGACCATAATACGCCGCCTCGTGCAAAGGCGTGCCGCCGTCATTCCTCCTGACATTGACCTCGGCCCCGTTAGCCAGCAGCAATCTCACCAAGTCCTTGCGACCATCACCTGCCGCATAGTGCAATGGCGTCCTGCCGTCGGATTCCCTGGCATTGACCTCGGCGCCGTTAGCCAGCAGCAACTCCACAACCTCTTTGCGTCCTTTTTTCGTTGCACCGTGCAAGGGCGTTTCGCCGAATTTGTCTTTGACATTGACCTCAGCACCCTTGGCCAGCAACAACTTCACCACGCCTTTGTGGCCAAAAAATGCCGCCACTTGCAAAGGCGTGCTACCGTCATTTCTCCTGGTATTGGCATCGGCTCCTTTGGCCAACAACAATTCCACCACAGCCTTGTGGCCATAATACGCCGCCCAGCGCAAAGGCGTGAAGCCATCCCTGTCCCTGGCATTGACCTCGGCTCCTTTGGTCAGCAGCAATTCCACTACGTCTTTGTGGCCATAATACATTGCATAGTGCAGAGGCGTACTGCCATCCCTATCCTTGGCATTAACCGCGGCCTTGTTGGCCAGCAACATTTCCACCACGTCCTTGCGAGCCTTCGACACTGCCTCGTGCAATAGAGTCGCGCCCTCGTTGTCCCTGACATTGGCATCAGCCCCTTTGGCCAGCAGCAATTTCATTACGTCCTTGTGGGCATGAGCCATCGCCAAGCACAAAGGCGTCCCACCTCTGTCGTCTTTGCTTGAAATCAGATCGGGATTGTCTTGGAGCAACTTCTTGACCTTTTCCAGATCGCCCCTCGCGGCAGCGTCATGAATCTCGCCGCCGAAGGCGAGGCAACTCAAAACCATGACCCCAAATAACAGGAACAGGTGCCGGCTAATGGTTTTCATTCTTCCTGCGCTCCTCAGTGGCTGCCGGATTCTGAATCTTCCCCTCGAGTTGGTCGAGAACATTTCCCATCCCGTTCGCGGTATCACTTTTGGCATCACCTGACATTTCCCTAATGACCTGCGGCCTACGACAGGCACGGTCCATAATGACAGTTGCCATTGAGCACACAAGTGTTCGCTCTTGTTCCACAAATCCCAGCGGCGTCGTCCCTGACGGGCCGAAGTTGCTAAACAAATCCGCATGCGCGCGGCTAGGATTGCTTCGAGGTCGCGAAGATGGCAGAACGATTCGCGGTTCCCGGTGTTGGAACATGTCAGCAGACCGGCGGTCATAGACCGCCGAACAACTGGGAGAGGCGACGTCCACGTCGCCTGCTCAATTTATAATTATCGGCGACTTGGAAGTCGCCGCTCCCAGCCAACATCCGGCGGTCATGGACCGCCGCTACAGGTTTGGTTGCAATGCGTCAGCAGACGAAAGGAAACGAGAAGCATAAATGATAAAGCACTTGCGCCTTCTAGTAGCCGCGTTGTTGCTGGCACCGCTGGCCGCGCTGCACGCCGCCGATACGCCGGAAAAGAAAGACGCTGCGTCAACCAGCGCCCCCGCCTGCCTTGACTGCTTCGGCATCCGCAAACTTTTCCCCGCCAAGCCGGGCGGGCGGGAATGGTTTGCGAATTGGAGCGGTTCGTCCCGGGCCTTCACGGGCATTGATCCGAAGGACCCGTGGTTTGATTGCGCTCATGGTGACGGCAAATACGAGGTGGATGGACGCGGCAGGCTGACGGCGAGCGGACCCATCGTGCGGATGTATGTGCACGATCCGAAGAAACAGACTGAATGGGACGAAAACCTGGAGATTACAGTCTATTTCACACGCATCAGCGAAACCAAACAACTTTCCTATTCCGGCTTGCAGATTTCAGCGCGCACCGATCACGGCACCACCGGCGACGAGAGGAAAAATCTTTGCGACGATCGCGGCTATTTCGCGAAAGTCACGGTGGACGGTCGTTGGGAGTTTGAGAAGGAGATCGCACATCATCGGGATGGCGGCAGCGCCAGCGTTGCCACGGCGCACCCGTGGCCGGAATTGCCGAAAAACGCGAGCATTGGCGTCAAATACGTGCTGCGAAATCTGTCGCGCGACCGCGTGAAACTCGAACTCTACCGTGATCTCTCCGGCGGCAAAGACGGCGGCGCTTGGGAAAAGATGACCGAGTTCACCGACAACGGCAGCAATTTCGGCGTCGGCAAGACGCCGCCCGCGCCTGGCGTGAAGCCCGAGTTGCCGTTGATCCACAGCCGGGTCCTGCCCGATTCCGAAAACAAAAAGCCGATGATGAGCGTCTATCTGCGACACGAATACGGAACGATGGCTTACGAGAAACTCAGCATCCGCGAGATTGAGCCGCTGAAAGAATAGCCATGCTTCTCCCCAACCCGAGACGGGCAAGAAATACTCCGTAAACATCGCGACAAGGACTTATGAAATTTGTTTTTGACCCACGGTTTTTGCTTCTCGCCGTTCTTGTTATTTGCCCTCGCGTGGTTCAAAGCGCCGACGCGCCGAAGCGGCCGGTCAACCTGCTGTTCCTCATCACCGACCAGCAGCGTTGGGACGCGCTCGGTTGCGCGGGAAACAAAGTTCTCAAGACGCCGAACCTCGACCGGCTGGCGCGGGACGGCGCGCGGTTCGCCAGCTTCTACTCTTCCTGCCCGGTCTGTTCGCCGGCGCGCACGACGATTCTGACCGGACGCAGCGTCGGCACGCACAAGGTCGCCGACAACAGGGACATCACGCGCGACGATCTGCCCGAACTCGTGACGTTCGACCAGGTTCTGTTGCGCAACGGCTACCACGGCGAATACCACGGCAAGTATCACAGCCCTTACAAGATGGCGCTCGACTACAATCAGCCCGTGCGCTGGGTCAACGGCAAGCGCCCGGCCGGTTCCAAAGCCGACATGGCTGAGGGGCTGGCGTTCAAGGCCTACATCGAGGCGCACGTGCCGGAGCGTCCGCTCAAACCGGGCGAGTTGCTCGCGAATCTGTATGGCCGGCCTTACACGCCCGACCCGATTGATGGCGCTTACGGCATGACGCAGGAGCAGGTTGAAAAACTTGGCCGCGGCAAACAGGTGAAGCGCGACCTCGAGATCGGCCAGGGCACCACCTACGGTTGCCTCGACGTGCCGGCCGAGCACACGCTCACCGCGTGGACAGCCAAGGAAGGCATCGAGGGACTCGAACGGCTCCACAAGACCGGCGGCCCATTCACGCTGACGATTTCCATCAGCCCGCCGCACCCGCCGATGGCGGTGGCGAAGCCGTATTACGGCATGTATCCGGCCGACACGATTCCCGTGCCGGTGAGCCTGAACGACCGCGGCGAAAACTCACCCTACTGGCGGCAGCAAAACCGGGACACCGGTCCCTACCGCGACCCGCAAAAAGTCCGCCAGATGATCTCCGACTACTACGGCCTCGTCACGGAAGTGGACGATTGGATCGGCAAGATCCTGAACCGGCTGAGCGAACTCGGCCTCGCCGACAACACGCTGGTGATTTTCACCAGCGACCACGGCGAGATGCTCGGCGACCACGGCGTGCACTCGAAGATGAAGTTTTTCGAAGGCGCGGCCCACATCCCGTTGCTGATGCGCCTGCCCGGCGTCATCCCGGCGGGCAAGGTCGTTCAGGCGCCGGCGGCGCAGATTGATTTGTTCGCCACGATCCTCGACTACCTCGGCATGAGCGGCCACGAGTCCGAAGGCCGGAGCCTGCGCCCGCTGATCGAAGGCAAGGACGATAGCGCGGACCGCGTCGCCGTCTCGGAATGGCACGCGACGCACCTGCCCGGCTTCATGGTTTTTGACGGCCGTTGGAAGTTCATGTTCGGCCAGACGGCCGACGCGCCGTCCCTCGACGCGCTTTACGATTTGCAGAACGACCCGAACGAGGTCACCAACCTCATCGGCTGCAATCCCGACCGCGAAAAATATAAAGCCGAAGCCGAGCGGATGAAAAACCTGCTCGTCGCGTGGCTGGTGCGCGTGAAGTCGCCGTATCTGGAAAGCGTCAAGGCGCGGCCCGTGATCGGAGCGGGCGAGACGCCGCGAACTCAACGGCGTTAGCACATCGAACGTTTGATGCATCCATACCTATATAATGAAAACGGTTGCTCATTCCTTTTGCTTTGCCGTGATTGTTGCTTTGGGGTTACTGGCTGGCCGGCTTGAGGCGGCGGAGGCTAGGACGCCCAACATCCTCTTTGCGCTCGCGGACGACTGGAGCTATGGGCACGCTGGCGCGTACGGTTGCCAGTGGGTGAAGACGCCGGCGTTCGACCGCGTGGCGCGCGAGGGCGTGCTCTTCACCAACGCCTACACGCCCAACGCCAAGTGCGCGCCGTCGCGGGCGTGCATTCTCACCGGCCGCAATCCCTGGCAGCTCAAGGCCGCGTGCAACCACGTCTGTTTTTTTCCGCCGGAGTTCAAGGCCTACGCCGAGGCGCTCTCGGAGCATGGCTGCTTCGCCGGCATGACCGCAAAAGGTTGGGCGCCGGGCGTGGCCAACGACGCCAGCGGCAAACCGCGCGCGATGGCCGGCAAGCGGTTTGACAAACGCAGAGCGCCGCCGCCCACAAAAGACATCAGTAGCAACGACTACGCCGCCAACTTTGCCGACTTCCTCGACGCCGCGCCCGCAGGCCGGCCGTGGTGTTTCTGGTATGGCTCCACGGAGCCGCACCGCCCCTACGAATACGGCAGCGGCATCGCCAAGGGCGGCAAAAAACTTTCCGATGTGGACCGCGTGCCCGGTTACTGGCCCGACAACGAGGTCGTCCGCAACGACATGCTCGACTACGCGTTCGAGGTCGAACACTTCGACCGGCACCTCGGCCGGATGCTGGCCGAACTGGAGCGGCGCGGTCAACTCGACGACACGCTCGTCATCGTCACCTCCGACAACGGCATGCCGTTCCCGCGCTCGAAAGGCAATGAATACGAGGTCTCCAATCATATGCCGCTCGCCGCGATGTGGAAGCGCGGCATCCGCGCGCCGGGCCGCGTCGTCAGTGATTTCGTCAGTTTCATTGACTTCGCGCCGACGTTCATCGAGGTCGTCGGCGTGCCGTGGGCGCAGACCGGCATGGCGTCCGCCGCGGGTCGCAGCCTCACCGACATTTTTCGCTCGGAGAAATCCGGCCGCGTCAATCCCTCGCGCGACCACGTGTTGCTCGGCCAGGAGCGCCACGACGTGGGCCGGCCGCACGATTGGGGTTATCCGATCCGCAGCCTCGTGACCGACGGCTGGATTTACCTGCGCAACTTCGAGCCGGCGCGCTGGCCCGCCGGCAATCCCGAAACCGGCTACCTCAACACCGACGGCGGCGCGACGAAGACCGTGGTCCTCGACGCTCACCGCAAGGACGCGAGCGACCGGCACTGGGCGGAATGTTTCGGCAAGCGCGCGGCTGAGGAATTCTACGATTTGAAGAACGATCCCGATTGTCTGAAGAACCTCGCCGCGAGCGCAGAGCAGCAGGCGCGCAGAGCACGTCTCCAGCAACAGCTCTTCGACGAACTCAAGGCGCAGGACGATCCGCGCATGTCCGGCAACGGCGCTGTTTTCGAGGCAGAGCCGTATGCCCAGGAGGGCCAGCGCAACTTTTACGAGCGCTACATGAAGGGTGAGAAAATCAAAGCCGGTTGGGTCAACGAATCCGATTTCGAGAAAACGTCGCTGGATTGAGGCGCTCGCGGCCATTGCGCGTTGCCGATGCCGGTTTTTTCGCGACGCATTTCCGCAGAATGTCTGCTAGGCTGCTGCTTCGCAGCCAGACAACCTGACGTCATTTTTGCTCAGGCGATCGGCGCCGCTTAACTCAAACAGACAATGAAAAAGACAACATCCGCGTTTTGTATTCTGACCGCTATCGCCATCTCCGCCGCCATTGCGGCCGACGCGCCGCCCAAAGCGCCGCAGCCGCCGCCCGGCCCGAAGCCGACACTGGCCGATGTCGCCTACGGGCCGCATCCGAAACAGGTGCTGCATTTCTGGAAAGCCGAGTCCGACAAACCGACGCCGGTGCTGTTCTTCATTCATGGCGGCGGCTGGGTGAATGGCAACCGCATGAGCGTGGGCGGCTTGCTGCCGCAGATGCTGAAGGCTGGCATCTCGGTGGTGTCGGTGGAATACCGCTTCATCGCCGAAGCGACGGCCGACGGCGTGGTGCCGCCGGTGAAGGGGCCGTTGCACGACGCGGCGCGGGCGTTGCAGTTCGTCCGCAGCAAGGCCGCCGAGTGGAACATTGACAAGGCGCGCATCGGCGCGTCGGGCGGCTCGGCGGGCGCGTGTTCGAGCTTGTGGCTGGCGTTCCACGACGATCTCGCCGACCCAAAGAGCAGCGACCCCGTCGCGCGCGAGTCCACGCGGCTGTGGTGCGCCGCCGTCACCGTCGCGCAAACGACGCTCGACCCGCAGCAGATGAAGGAGTGGACGCCCAACAGCAAATACGGCGGCCACGCGTTCGGCTTCGCCGGCAACAAGGAAAAGAAGCTCTCGTCGTTCGACGTGTTCCTCGCCAAGCGCGACACCATCCTGCCGTGGATCGCGGAGTATTCACCCTACGCGCTCGTCACCGCCGACGATCCGCCGGTTTATCTCTTCTACGGCACGCCGCCGGCGCTCGGCCAGGAGCAGAAGGACCCAACGCACACGTCCAACTTCGGTGTGAAGCTCCAGGAAAAGTGCAAAAGCGTCGGTGTCGAGTGCGAATTGTTCTATCCCGGCGCGCCCGACGTGAAGCACAAGACCGTGCAGGAATACCTCATCGAGAGACTGAAGGCTGAAAAGCAAACGCAGAAAGCCGAGGCGAAATGAAACGAGTCATCATCGCGTTGATCGCCTGCTGCTGGTCCTGGACGCCCGCCGCCATCGCGGCCGACGCGCCGACGCAAAACGTCCCACGCGCCACGCTGGGCGATTCCGTCAAGGAGCCGGCGTGGGAACAGCGGCTCACTGTCACCGTCGGCCCGGCTGGCGCGGATATCTCCGGCACGAGCGAGAAGGCGATCCAGGCGGCGGTGGACTACGTCGCGCGGCTCGGCGGCGGCACGGTGAAGATTCTCCCGGGCACCTACCGGCTGCGAAACGCGGTTTATCTCCAGTCCAAAGTCCGCCTGCTCGGCGGCGGCGCGCAGACGGTGCTCATCAAGGAGCCGTCCACGACCACGACGCTGGCGCAGGACAGCGATTGGTTCGATCAGGAAATCACGCTCACGGATGCGACGGGATTCGAAGTCGGCGACGGCGTCTGCCTGCGGACGAAGAACCCGCACCACGGCGGCACGGACGTCGCCAAGCGCACGCTTGTGGCGCGCAGCGGCAACCGCTTCAAGCTCGACCAGGGATTGCGGCAGAATTTCTGGCGCGCTGGCGACACGAAGGTCTCCACGCTCTTCCCGATCCTCTCGGGTGAAAACGTCAGCGGCATCGCCATCGAGGACCTAGTTCTCGACGGCAACCGGGAGAAAAACGAGAACCTCGACGGCAACTACGCCGGCTGCATTTTTATGCAGGAGTGCAACCGCGTGGTCATCCGCGGCGTCACGGCGCGCAACAACAACGGCGACGGCATGAGCTGGCAGATTTGCCACGACGTGCGGGTGGAGCATTGCGTGAGCGAGGGCCACAAAGGCCTCGGCTTTCATCCCGGCTCCGGCTCGCAGCGCGCCATCATGCGCGACAATCGCGCCGTCGGCAACGACATCGGCATCTTCTTCTGCTGGGGCGTGCGTGACGGCGTGGCGGAAAACAATCATCTCGAAGGCAACCGCGTCGGCATTTCCATCGGCCATCACGACACCGACAATCTGGTTCGCCACAACGAAGTGATCGGCAGCAAGCAGGCCGGCATCCAGTTCCGACCGGAGCGCGGCAAGGGTTTCGCCGGCAACCGCAACCGCATCGAGAACAACCGCCTCGTGGACAACGGTCCGGAGAACGGCGCCGCGGTGGATATTCAAGGCGGCACTGAGTCGATCGTGCTGTCCGGCAACGAAATCATCGAGACGCGTGGCCCCGCGAAGCGAACCGCCATCCGCCTCGGCCCGGAGACGAGCAAGATCACGTTGAAGGACAATCGCATTCAAGGTTTCGCGAAGGACGTGGAGCAACTTCCGCCGCCACCGTCGCCGTCGGCTGCGCGCTAGGTTTTGCTTTCTGCGCGGGCGCGCGGGGCGATTTTAAAAACCCGAAACAAGCAGCGGCCAACTCATGAGACAAATCCTCTCCCTCACGGTCTTGTTCTTGGCGCTGCTGGCCTCATCGCACGCGGCCGCGCAGCAATCCTCCGTCATGGATTTTTTTGTCGCCTACGGCGCTTTGAACGCGCCGGTGCGCAGTGATCTCAACCAGCGGGCCGTGGATGGCGTCATCAACGGCTATGTGCGCGTCCAAAACAACCCTGCACTCCCCAACTACGGCCACTTTGTAAACAGAGCTGGCCGGGTCAGGTTCGTCGGAGTCAATTTCAGCGCGTCGTCGAAGGTGGCGACGGCCCATCCCTACAACAGCCCGTGGCCGCGCACCGACGCCGAGGCAAAGGAAACCGCCGACCGCCTTGCCAGCCTGGGAATCAACGGAGTGCGCGCGATGCGCTTGATCAATCCCGCCCCGATTGGCTTGTTGAACGCCAAAGGCACGGCGCTTGATCCGGCGGCCAGCGCGACGTTCGTGCGGTTCGTTCGCGCACTCAAAGCGCGCAACATCTACCTGACCATCACCTTCTGGAATGGGGACGACGACTTCGTTCCCGGTCACCCCAGTTTCCCCGAGAACGGCGGGCAAACGGCCTTTGGAGCGACGGACCCCGTTTTTGCCCGCGTGTTGCAAGCGCAGATGGATCTGATCTTGTTGATGAATGTGGATCCAGCCACTCCCGGCGCGCATCCATTGATCGCCGATCCCGTGCTCGCGCTGGTGGAAATCAACAACGAGAACTCACTCTATGAAGCCTGGGCATCCGGGCGCATTGACGGACGAATAGGTTCCAATGGCAAAAAAACCGAACCCCAGTGGACGGAAGAATTCTGGCCGGGAACCAGGACCACCTACAAAGCCAGATTTCTGAGCGCGCCGGGCAGTTCCGCTTATCGCGAGGTCTTCAACGGCAGCACGAAGGTTTGGACGGCCACATCGCCGTCGCAGGCCGAAAAAGACGCTTGTGTTGAATGGATCAGCCGCCTCGAAGCCACCTACAACTCCACGATGATCGGCTTCATCAAGTCGCACGCGGCCAAGTACCGCGGCGGCAGTGACAACCTGCCTGTCACCGGCGGCCAGAACAGTTGGGGCGCCCCGTATGCCGACCGCAGCCAGTTCGGTTCGTTCGACTATCACGACGAGCACATGTATCTCGGCGCTTATGACACGTTCTTGACCGCCTGCGACAGCCGGCAGCGCCCCATGCTCCTGTCGAACAAGTATGGAAACTTCGCCACCGTCGCCAGTCGCCGCGTCAAGGATAAGCCGTTTGTCGTCAGCGAATTTGCTTATCGCGGGCCCAGTCTTCTCCTCGGTGATTACACGACGTTGCTCGCCTACGGCGCCGCACAGGACTGGGACGGCATGTATTGTTTCGCTTACCAGTCCGACAACCGCGCCTACGGGGACATCAACAAGCCCAAGTCCGGCGGGCAGGTCAGGGTTCAGGGGGAGGAACTCATCATGTCCCATCCCACCGCGCTGGCCGCGTTGGCCGCGGGCGCGAGGCTGTTTCGTGGAAATCAAATCCCGGCTTTCACTCAGGATAGGTTCATGAAAGTCCACCGCCGCACTTTGGAATCCAGGGTGCAGGCGGTTCCGACATCCAACGTCTCATGGGATTCCTATATCGGCCCATCCGCTTTCGACCTCGCGCTCCGCTACGTGGTCGGCGTTGAAGTCGTTCCCGAGCGCACGGGCGAAGTGCTTCACAAACAGGTTCCCAATGTATGGGATCCGACGAAGACGTTTGTCCTGCCCGACACCAATCGCCTGAGCTTATACAAGGGGCTTTTCACCCGCTTCGACGCGCCGCTGGCCAAAGGGTATGTGGGCTATTACGACGATCGCTATATTTCCAGCGCCACGCCCGCCGTGTTCCAAGGTGGCGTTTCCGTCGCGGTGGATGGCGGCAAACTCACTCCAGTCTGCGACGGCGGCACCAAGGCCTTCGTGAATATCACCATGAATTCCCTGAACGGCCAGAGTCTGGAGAACTGGAAACAGCGGCAGCAAATCCTGATTACCGCCTTGGGGCAATGCCGGAATGATCAGGCGGATTACAACACCAGCGCTTATACCGACAACACCCAGAATCCGCCCGTCGTTTATCCGCCTTACACTCGTATCACCACCTACGGCTCCAACAACGCCAAGTCCCAGGTGGAGAAGATCACCGGCGCCATCACTTTCCCCGTGAACTACAAGCCGGCCAGGTTCAAGTTCTACGAATGCACCCATTCCGGCGTGCCGGTGCAAAGAACGGGCGCCAACTACATTGTGCCCGGTCCCGGCACGACCACCATCAAACTGGGCGGAGACTGCAACGCCATCTGGTATTACGTCGAATTTGACCCGACCGCCCCATAGCGCTTCGATGGAATGGGTCGAAGGATTCCATACAGTCTTGCATTTCGTTGGCTCGCATTGTTTGCTCGCGCCGTGAGCGGGATTATCGGCCACACGATGTATGCCGTGCTCGGCGCGCAGGCAGCGGCGGCGCGCCGGTTGCCGGTGGCGCCGTTGCTGCGGCGGCATTGGGACAGCTATCTCTGCGGCGCCTACCTCGGTTGCGACATCCAGACATTGCCCGAGGCCGTGTGCGTGGACACCGGCCGTGAAGTCGGCTACGGCACCGTGCCTCTCCAGAAAAGTCCCCTCACCGGCGGCGCGGTCCGGCCGTGGAAGCTCACCTTCGCCGGACACGAATACACCGCCCGCGACATCCATCGGTTGTTTTACGGGCGGTCGCATCTGGTTTTTGGCTGGAGCGCGGAGGAGCATCGCTTGCAGGAACCGTGGGATCATCTGGCGGATTACTTCGCCTGCGCGGCGGGCGACGCGCGGACGATTTTTGGGCCGGGCGAACGTCCGCTGGCGTATCTCTTCGGCACGCTCGCGCACATCGTCGGCGACAGCCTCATCAAATCGGTCCATCCGGGGCTGACGCTGCGCTTGCTCGACGGCCAATACACGTCGCGCAACCGGCCGATCCAGGACCTCGTCACCTTTCACGAAGTCGGCCGCAAAGAACTGAAACTCAACTGGCCCGACCTGCTCGCCGACCTCGCGGCAGCGCCGGTCGAGCCGTTGCAGCCGCACACGATGCGCGTTGGCGAGGCGCGCGGCGAACTGGGCCGGCACTTCCGGGACGGCTGGCGGCCCGATCTCGCGCCGCTGCTCAACGTTGTGATGACCGAGAACCGCCGCTACCTCAAGGCGCTCATTCCCGGATGGCTGAAGGAACTGGAGCTTGAACGCAGCGGAAACGATTGGGATTGTTCGGCAGAGTTTCGCGAGATCACCGGCCTGCATTACGCCGAGATGGTGGCGCTTGCGGACAAGGCGGGCTTCCGCCAGACGCTCTGGCAGATCGGCGAAGCGGTGGCGGATTTATTTGCAGGCGTCGTCCAGCTTCAGCCGGTGCTGCACGACCTGCCCGGCGACGCTCCCGGTTGGGACGAACTCACGCGCCGCTGGCGTCGCGCAACAAAAGGAGCGAACGGCTCATGAAACAATTCAACGTCGGCATCATTGGCTACGGTTGGGCGGCGGGCGCTCATATTACCGCCATCAACGCCGGCCCGCGCGGCCAGGTCACCAAGGTCTGCTCGTCGCGGACGCTCGACGCCGCGGAGCTGTCGGCGAAGCACGCCTGTCCCATCCAGACCTACACCGACTATGCGGCGATGCTCGCGGAGCCGGACCTGCACGTCGTTTCGATTTGCAGTTACCACCGCCACCACAAGGACCAGATCCTCGCCGCCGCGCGCGCCGGCAAGCACATCATCGTCGAGAAGCCGCTGGCGCAGAATCTCGGCGACTTGCGGGAAGTCGAGCGGGCTGTGCGCGACGCGGGCGTGAAGTTGTGCGTCTGTTTTGAACTGAGGTTTTCGGAGCAATTCCGCACCATCAAGTCGCTGCTGGATGATGGCAAGCTCGGCCGGCTGCACTACGGCGAGGTGGATTACTTCCACGGCATCGGCCCGTGGTATCCCGGCTTCAAGTGGTATCAGACCGCCGAGGACGGCGTCAGCAGCCTGCTCCTGGCGGGCTGCCACGCGATGGACACCCTGCTGCTCTGTCTCGACGGCGAGGTGGACGAGGTGTTCGCCTACAGCACCGCGTCGGCGAATGCCGCGTTCGCGCCCTACCAGTATCCCTCGACCACCGTGACAATGCTCCGGTTCAAGGACGGTAAGATCGGCAAGGTCGCCTCGGTGCTGGATTGTTTCCAGCCGTATTACTTCCACACGCATCTGGTGGGCAGCGAGGGCGCATTGCTCGACGACAAGTTCCACTCCAACCTCGTCGCCGGCCACGACCGGAGCCGGTGGACGAAGCTCCCTTATTTGCCGGTGGATTCCGGTGACGTGAGCGACCATCCCTATCAGGTCGAGTTCGACCGGTTCTTCGAATCGCTCGCGCGCGGCGAGGACATGCCGCTGACGGGCCTGGCCGACGCCGTGCGAACGCATGAGGTGATCTTCGCCGCCGATCTGTCCTGGCAGCAGAAACGGCCGGTGAAACTGGAAGAAATCAGGCGCAAAGGAGACCGATGAAATTCGATCACGTGGGCATTCCGACAACCGGGAAAAAAAACGGCGAACAATTCGTGGCCGCGACGCGCGTGTGGATCACGGACGCTTACAAACACCCGTTCCGCGTGGAATGGCTGCGCTTCGAGTCGGACAGTCCCGTCACCGGCCCGCTGCACGACATGCCGCACGTGGGCTACCGCGTGGACAGCGTCGAGCAGATCCAGGAACTGGGCAAGGGCATGAAGGTGCTGCTGGAGCCATTCGACGCCGGCTTCGCGGTGGCGGGCTTTTTCCAGACGCCCGACGGCGCGAACATCGAACTGGTCTGGTATCGCGAAGAACCGAAAGGCTGAAACCGTGCTCAAAGGTTTGCTGAAAGCTCTCGATGGGGACGGGATGAAGCGCATCCATCGCGGCGCGCTGGCCGTGCTCGAACGAACCGGCCTTCGCATCCGCGGCCGGTTCCTGCTGGAGGCGCTGGCGGAGGCGGGCTGCCGCGTGGATTTCGGCGAACATCGCGCGTGGTTCAAGCCGGAACTGGTTGAGAAGCAGATAGCCGCGCAACGCGGCCGCTACCGCATGGCGCGCTCGTCGCTGTGGTATCCGTTCTGCCGCGAGCTGCCGCCCGATGACGTCGCGGCGCCGGAGGAGTTCATCTGCGACTATGGTTTCGCGACGCCGACGATCTACGATTTGCCGACGGGCCAATTCCGCAGGCCGACAACGCAGGACCAGATTGACATGATCCGGCTCGGCAACGGCCTGGATTGCGTGCGGGCTGTGTGCGCGCCGTTCATCTGCGGCGACGTGGACCCGCGCATCGAGATCATCGAGTCGGCGCGGCTGCTGTTGCGCCACACCCGGAAGCCCGGCTGGGTTGGCACGAGTTGCGCCGCCGAGGTGAAATATCTCGCCGAGATGGCGAAGCTCGTCACGCGCGGCGACGAACAACAACTTCGCACGCAGCCCCCGATCTTCGTCGCCGCCTACTGCACCACGTCGCCATTGAAAATCGAGGCGCGCTCGTGCGAGGTGTTGCAGGAGGCGCTGAAATACAAATTCCCCGTCAACTTCGCGCCGATGACGATCCTCGGCGGCACCGCGCCCGTCACGCCGGCCGGCGCCGCGGTGGTCGCCACGGCGGAAATCCTCGGCGGCATCACCGCGTGCTCGTTGGCGGACCCGGACGTGTTTTACTACGCCACCTCCATTGCCGGCGAGATGGACATGCGCACCACGCAGGTCTGTTACGCGACGCCCGCCGCCATTCTCACCGACGCGATGCTGCATCAACTGTTCCGCTACCGCTACGGCCTGGTGCTGAACGTGGAGCCGGGTTACATCGAGGCGAAGGCGCCCGGCATCCAAGCGGCGTGGTTGAAATGTTTCCGCCAGATGGCGTTCGGCGCAATGGTCAGCCATCCGCTGCCGCTGGGCCTGCTCGACAACGGCGCGGTCTTCTCGCCGGCGCAGGCGATGCTCGACCTCGACCTGAATCGCGCGATGCACATGCTCAGTCGTGGCGCTGCGGTCAACGACGAGACGCTCGCGGTGGACTTGATCAACACGATGGAATTCGCCGAAACCACTTCCTATCTCGACACCGACCACACGGCCGCGCATTTCAAAGAGACGCTGTGGGACGCGAAATATTTCGACCGCGCTTATCGGAGCGGGCCCGTGATGCGCCCCGGCGAGGAAGACGAGAAGCTCCTGCGCAAAGCGGACGCTGCGTGGCGCGAGATCGTCGCCGGACAGCACGATCCCGAAATGCCGCCGGACTTTCTCCGGGAGGTTGACCGGATTGCGGAAACCGCCAGGAAGGAACTGTTGCGCTAGAAGAAGGACATGAGATGAAATCGAGACAAACCAAACTGGTGGCGAACGGCAGGCTCGTGACAAGCGCGGCGCTCGCCGTGTTGCTGCTGCTTCCCGCCGCGAGGGCCGCGGAGAAAACCGCCGACGCGCCGCCGGCGGGATTGGCGGCGGACGAACCGATGGCGGGAAAGTTCTCGCTGGCGAAGGCAGCCGAGTCACTGGACCGCACCTCGCTCACATGGACGCGGCAGCACAAGTGTGGCTGCTGCCACGTCAACTATCCGTTCCTGATGACCCGTGGCGCGCTCAAGGACGTTCCCTCGCCGGCGATGGCGGAAGTGAGGAAGTTTTTCGAGGAACGCGTCGCCCGCTGGGACGCCGACGCGAAGGACGCCCAACCGAAACTCATCGAAGTGGTGGCGACGGCCGCTGCCTTGGCCGTCAACGACGCGCAGACGACCGGCAAGCTGCATCCGCTGACGCGCAAGGCGCTCGATTTGATGTGGGCGGCGCAACGGAAGGATGGCGCGTGGGATTGGAAAAAATGCAACTGGCCGCCGTTCGAGAGCGACGATTATTACGGCGCGGTGCTCGCGGCGGTGGGCGCGGGCTTCGCGCCGGATGATTACGCGCAGAGCGCCGCCGCAAAAGACGGGCTGGTCAGGCTGCGGGCGTATTTGAAAGCCACGCCGCCGCCGAATCTCCATCACACGGCGTGGCTGTTGTGGGCGTCGGCAAAGCTGGACGGTTTGATGACGCCCGACGAGCGACAAACCGCCATCCGCCAACTGCTGGCCGCGCAACGCGCCGATGGCGGCTGGTCTCTGGGGTCGCTGGGAAGCGGATGGGTCAACCACAAAGGCGAAAAACTCGACCCCGATGCGCCGAGCGACGGCTACGGAACCGGGCTGGTGCTTTACGCCTTGCGCCAAGCCGGAGTCGCGGCGGGTCACGAGGCCGTCCAGCGCGGCAAGAACTGGCTTCGCACCCACCAGCGCGCATCGGGCCGGTGGTTTACCGCCTCGCCCAACGGCATGAAAGCTTTTTCGGTGGCCGAGGCCGGCAACGCCTTTGCCGTCCTGGCGCTTGGCACGGGCGAGTGATTGGTTTTTTTGGCGGTGCAAAGAAAACTGAAGAATGAAAACCATCGTCTGGCTGTTGATCGGTCCCCTTCTCTTCTGCTCGTTGTCGTCGCGTTCCGTCGCGGCTGCCGAAAAACCGAACATCATCTTCATCCTCGCCGACGATTTGGGCGCGCACGACCTCGGCTGCTGCGGCAGCACGTTTTACGAGACGCCGAACCTCGACCGGCTCGCCCGCGACGGCGCGCGTTTCACGCAAGCTTACGCGGCGTGCCCGGTCTGCTCGCCGACGCGCGCGGCTTACGTCACCGGCAAGTGGCCCGTCCGCACAGGCGTCACGGACTACATTGGCGCCGCGCAGCCGGAGAAGTGGAAGCGCAACACGAAACTGCTGCCCGCGCCTTACGCCGACCGGCTCGCGCTTGAGGAGACGACACTTGCCAAAGTGCTGAAGGCCGCCGGGTATGCGACGATGCACGCGGGCAAGTGGCATCTCGGCCCCGAAGGTTTCTGGCCGGAGAACCAGGGCTACGACGTGAACGTCGGCGGCTGTAGTTGGGGCAATCCCTCCGGCGGGAAAAAATATTTTTCGCCTTACGGCAATCCGCGCCTTGCGGACGGCCCGCCGGGCGAGCACCTGCCCGACCGGCTGGCGACCGAGTGCGCGAAGTTCATCGAGGCCAACAAAGACAGGCCGTTCTTCGTCAGCTTCTGCTCCTACGACGTCCACACGCCGTTGATGGCTCGCGACGACCTGCGCGCGAAATACGAAGCCAAGCGCCAGCGGCTCGGCCTCGAACCGAAGTGGGGCCGCGAAGGCACGCGCGACGTGCGGCTGGCGCAGGAGCACGCCGTCTATGCCGGCATGGTCGAGGCGCTCGATCTCGCCGTCGGCAAGGTTCTGCGCAAACTCGATGAGCTCGGCCTGCGCGAAAAAACCATCGTGATCTTCACCAGCGACAACGGCGGCCTCTCGACCAGCGAAGGCTCGCCGACCTCGAACCTGCCGTTGCGGGCCGGCAAAGGCTGGCTCTACGAAGGCGGCATCCGCGAGCCGCTGATCGTGCGCTGGCCCGGCGTCGTGCGAGCCGGGATGGTGAGCGACACGCCGGTCTGCACGCCGGATTATTTTCCGACGCTCATCGAAGCCGCCGGCGCGAAGCTGCCCGCGGACTATCCCGGCGACGGCAAGAGCCTCGTCGCGTTGCTGAAAGGCGCCGCGCCGCTGCCGGAGCGGCCGTTGTTCTGGCACTACCCGCACTACGGCAACCAGGGCGGCGCGCCCGGCGCGGCCATCCGTCTCGGCAAGTGGAAACTCATCGAGTGGGGCGAAGGGCCGCAGGTCGAGTTGTTCGACCTCGCCGCCGATGAGGGCGAGAAGCGCAACCTTGCCGAACGCGAGCCGGAGAAGACGCGCGAACTTCTCGACAAGCTTCACGTGTGGCAGAAGGAGACCGGCGCGCGGTTCGCCACGCCGAATCCGGGCTACGATCCTGCCAAGCCCGACGGCCGCGCCGTGCCGCGCTCCGTCCCGCAAAAAAGCAAAACGGGAAAGGCGAAGCCGACGACGGAATACGCGATGATAGAAGAACCAGTTGAAGAATGAAAACGATCCTCTGGTTGTTGATCGGTCCCCTTCTCTTCTGCTCATTGTCGCCGCGCTCTGTCGCGGCTTCCGGAAAACCCAACATCATTTTCATCCTCGCCGACGACCTGGGTTACGGCGACCTCGGCTGTTACGGGCAAAAGAAAATCCAGACGCCGAACATTGACCGGCTGGCCGCAGAGGGCATGAAGTTCACGCAGTTCTACTCTGGCGCAAGCGTGTGCGCGCCGTCGCGCTGCGTGCTGATGACCGGCAAGAACACCGGTCACTGTCGCGTGCGCGGCAACGCCCCGGTCACCAAGCGCGCGAAACAGTCGCTGACGCACGACGATGTGACGGTCGCGGCGCGGCTGGAGCAGGCGGGTTACAAGACGCGGCTGATTGGCAAGTGGGGCCTCGGTATGGATGACATGCCGGGCCATCCGTTGGAACAGGGCTTTGGTTACTTTTTCGGCTACTTGGACCAGGTCCACGCACACAATTATTTCCCCGACTACCTCTGGCGCAACCGGGAGAAGGTGCGGCTGCCTAACGAAGTGCGGCCGATTCCCGTGGGCCGGAACGGCGAATGGGGCACCGGCGGCATCGCGACCAAGCGCGTGGTTTACAGCCCGAAGCTCATGCTCGACGAGGCGCTGGAGTTCGTGGACCAGAACAAAAACCAACCGTTCTTCCTTTACTTCGCCACGACCATTCCGCACGCGAACGACGAGGCGGTCAAGGAGCCCGCCGGCGCCGCGGAAGTGCCGGATTTCGGCATCTACGAGAACAAGCCGTGGCCGCTGCCGGAAAAAGGCTACGCGGCGATGATCACCTACCTCGACACCCAGGTTGGAATTTTGCTGGAGCGGCTGAAACAACTTGGTCTCGACGACAACACCCTCGTGATTTTTTCCTCCGACAACGGGCCGGAGTTGAAGGAGTTCACGGCGTGGGACCCCGAATTCTTCAAGTCCGCCGGCCCATTGCGCGGCTTCAAGCGCGACAACTACGAAGGCGGCATTCGCGAGCCGTTCATCGCGCGCTGGCCGGGAAAAATCCGGCCCGGCAGCGTCTCGGCGCACGTCGGTTACTTCGGTGATTTTTTTGCCACGGCGATGGAACTGGCTGGCACGACAACGCCCGCGGGTCTTGACAGCATCAGCTTTGCGCCGACGCTGCTGGGGCGCGCCGCCGGGCAGCGCAAGCACGAATTCCTCTATTGGGAATTCCACACCGGGAACCTCTCGACGCAGGCGGCGTTATTGGATGGGCGTTGGAAAGGCGTCCGCCAGGTCCGCAGCATACCGTTGGAGCTTTACGACCTCGCCAGCGACGTGGGCGAATCGCACAACGTCGTCGCGGAGCATCCGGAGATCGCGGACCGGTTGGTGAAATATCTCGCCACCGCGCGTGAGGATGTGTCGAACTGGCCGCTGCACCCGTTGCCCGAGTCGCAGGCGCAGATAAAATAAACGCCACCGCCGTCCGCCATCACAGTCGTGCGCAGCGCGAAGACAGTTGCCATCGCCGGCGCGGTTGAGGCACAGTCACTGCCGTTGTGACTCGATTGGAGATAAGAACGCGCGCAACTTCATGTGACGGCCGCGTCCGGCGTCCGGCGCGCTTTCCACACAGTCTCACCACGCTATGACCTCACGCGAACGAGTCCTTGCCGCGCTGGCGCACGAGCCGACGGACCGCGTGCCGCGGCTGCTTTACGAGGAGGCCATCGGCTACACGCCGTCCATCGAGCGGCTGCTGCGCGAGCGTTGCGCGCCGAAGACGCCGCTCGACTACTTCGGCATGGACATCACCGGTGTCACGTTCCAGCCGACGACGCTGCCGCGTGAGCGGTTCGCCGAATGGTTCGGCGCGGAAGCTGAAACAGCGCTCGCCAGCGGACAGGTGGACGAATGGGGCGTCTGGTGGCGCGGCGGCGGCTTCTATCACTTCGCTCACATCGAGTCGCCGTTGCGCGGCGTGCAGGAGTTCGCGCGGCTCCAGGAGTTTCCATGGCCGGACCTCGACCAGCCGTATCGCTACGCCGGGCTGCGTGAGCGCGTCGAGGCGTTGCACGGGCAGGGCTTCGCCGTGGCGGCGTTCGCCGGCTCGGTCTTCGAGCAATCGTGGTATATCCGCGGCATGGAGGACCTGATGATGGACCTCGCGGCCGCGCCGGAGGTGGCGCACTATTTTTTCGAACGCACGGCGGCGTTGCAGCAGCGCGCGGCTGCGGAGTTCGCGCGGGCGGGCGTGGACATCATCATCACCGGCGACGACATCGCCGGGCAGAACGGCCTGCTCATGAGCATCGAGACGTGGCGGGAGTTTTTGAAACCGCGCCTGGCGGCGACGGTGCAGGCGGTGAAGCGCGCGAATCCGGCGGCGAAGGTGTTCTATCATTCCGACGGCAACGTCGAGCCGGCGATTCCCGGCTTGATCGAGGCCGGCATTGACATCCTCAATCCCGTGCAACCGGAGTGCATGGAGCCGGCGGCGATCAAGCGCAAGTATGGCGAGCGGCTTTCGTTTTGGGGCACCGTGAGCGTGCAGCGGACGATGCCGTTCGGCACGCCGGACGAGGTCCGGGCGGAAGTGAGGGCGCGCATCCGCGACGTGGGCCGCGGCGGCGGATTGATTCTTGCGCCGGCGCACGTGCTCGGCCCGGAAACGCCGTGGGAAAACATCGTCGCGTTCTTCGAAGCGGCCGACTCGACGCCGATGCCGGAGAGTTGAACCTTGGACAGGAGACCGAAATCATGACCACACCACAACCTCTGAAGCTCGCCTGTATCGGCTGCGGATCGCGGGCGCAAACCTACACCGCGCTGGCCGCCAAACAGCCGGAGCGATTCCAAATCGTCGCGGGCGCCGACCCGGTGCCGGGGCGCGTGGAAAAGATTCGGAATATCTCAGGTCGCAATGATTTTCGCGGCTTCGCCAGCGCCGAGGGGTTGCTGGCCGCCGGCAAGCTCTCCGACGTGGTCCTCATCGCCACGCAGGACAACGACCACTACGCGCCCTGTTGCCGCGCGCTGGAGTTGGGCTACAACGTGTTGCTCGAAAAACCCATCGCCACGCACGCCGCGCAGGTGCTCGATGTCGAGCGCCGCGCGCGGAAGGCCGACCGCCGCGTGATGGTCTGTTTCGTGCTGCGGTTCTCGGCGTTCTACCGGAAGGTGAAGGAGATCATCGAATCGGGCGCGGTGGGCGACATCGTTTCCATCCAGGCCAGCGAAGGCGTCGAGCCGTGGCATCAGGCGCATTCGTTTGTGCGCGGCCATTGGTCGGTCGTGGAAAAAAGTTCGCCGATGATTCTGTCGAAGTGCTGCCACGACACCGACATCGTTCACTGGCTCGTGGGATGGCGTTGCCGGCGGATCGCCAGCTTTGGCTCGGTGGAGTTCTTCCGCGCCGACCGCGCGCCGGCGGGATCGCCCGCCCGTTGCACCGACGGCTGCCCGGTGGGCGAGACGTGTCCTTACAACGCCCTGCGCTACACCACCGACAAACGCGAGGTCTGGCTGCCGATGGTTTTCGACCGCGCGCAGACGGCCACGGTGGAGGAGATCACGTCGTGGTTGCGGGCCAGCCCATGGGGCCGCTGCGTGTATCGTTGCGACAACGACGCGGTGGATCGGCAGGTGATCGCGATGGAGTTTGATGGCGGAATTACGGGCACGTTCACGATGACCGCGTTTGAGAACGGCCGGCATCTCGAAATCTACGGCACACGCGGCGTGCTCAAAGGCGGCGAGACGTATCGGAAACATTTCGGCGCGAACCTCGTGTTGCTCCCGCATGAAGGCGAGCCGGTCCGCTACTCGGTCAAGGCCGCGGATGGCGGCTACGAATCTCACGCCGGCGGCGACCCGGGCCTCGTCAACGCGCTCTACGATGAGATGTCCCGGCCGCCGGGCGCGCCGTTGGAGGCCGGCCTCGACTCGACGGTGCACAGTCACATGATCGGTTTCGCCGCCGAGGAAGCGCGGCTGACGGGCCGCACGGTGAGCCTCGAGGATTTCCAGCGCGCGCTGGCGAAAGGAGCTTGAGAAACGGTGCCGGTGTCCGGCGCCTGCGTGACATGACCTCGACGCCTTTGAAACACGACCTCCGATCAGTCGCCGCGCACTTTGAAATCGGCGGCGAATTTTTGGAAGCCGCTCCCTACGGTACCGGCCATATCAATGATACCTACATGGTGAATTATGGTAAACTAGAGGCAGCTACTAAGTATATCTTCCAGCGCATCAACCACTCCATCTTCAAAAACCCGCCGGCCCTGATGGATAACGTCGCGCGCGTCACCTCCCACGTGCGCCGGAAGCTGGAGGAGCGCCACGCCGACCAGATCGCCCGCCGCGTGCTCACGCTCGTGCCAACGCGCGAGGGCGGGACGTGGCACGTGGACGCCGGCGGCAACCATTGGCGGTGCTACCTCTTCATCGAGCGGGCGACGACCTACGACCAGATCACGACCGCCGCCCAGGCCCGCGAAGCCGCGAAGGCCTTCGGCTTGTTCCAGAAACAGCTTGCCGACCTGCCGCCGCCGCGTTTGCATGAAACCGTTCCGGGTTTCCATCACAGCCGGCAACGCTTCGACGCCCTGCGCGCCGCCGTCGAGGAGGACCCGTGCAACCGCGCCGCGGCGGTGAAACCGGACATCGAGTTTTGCCTGCGCCATGAGCCGATGGTGGACGTGCTGCTCGCCTTGCAGGCGCGCGGCGTGCTGCCGGAGCGCGTCACGCACAACGACACCAAGCTGAACAACGTGATGCTCGACGACGCCACCGGCGAGGGCGTCTGCGTCATTGACCTCGACACGGTGATGCCGGGCCTGTCGCTCTACGACTTCGGCGACATGTGTCGCACCGCTTGCAGCCCGACGGCCGAGGACGAACGCGACCTCTCTAGGGTCGAGGCGCGCATGGACATCTTCGAGGCGCTGGTGCGCGGCTACCTCGCCACCGCCGGCGGGTTCCTCAACCCGGCGGAGAAGGACCACCTCGTTTTCTCCGCGAGGCTCATCACGTTTGAAATCGGCATCCGCTTTCTGACGGACCATCTTCGCGGCGACCGCTATTTCAAAATCCACCGCCCCGGCCACAACGCCGACCGCGCCCGCGTCCAGTTCAAGATGATCGAGTCGTTCGAGCGGCGCGAGGCGGAGATGAACCGGGCGGTCAAGGAGGCCGATGCCTGAGCGCGATTCAATCGGCGTCACGCCGCGGGAGATCGTCATCCGCGCGTTGGGCGGGCTGGAAACGCCGCGCACGCCGGCGGGGCCGCTGGCGGTGCACATCTGCGCGCGGCTGGCTGGCGTTTCATTGCTGCGTTACACGACCGACGCGCGCGCGCTGGCCGAATGCGTCCTCCGCTACCACGAGCGGTTCCGGCCGGACGCCGTGTGGGTTTCGGCCGACACGTGGGTGAGCGCGCAGGCGATGGGCGCGGCGGTCGGCGCGACCGGCGACGACCAGCCGCTCGGCGGCATCGGCGCGCCGCTCGTGCGCACGGCGGCGGACATCGCGAGCATTCCGCCGCCCGACCCGTCATCGCAGGGACGTTATCCGCTGATGCTCGACGCGCTGCAACGCGTCGTCGCGGCGCTGGGGCGGGACGTTTTCGTCGTCGCCGGTTTCGACCAGTATCCGTTTTCGCTGGCCGCCGCGCTGATGGGCATCAACGAGATCATGCTCAAGCTGGTGGACGATCCGCCGTTCGTCGAGGCGCTGATGGAGCGGTGCATGGAATACGGCCTGGCTTACGGCCGCGCGCTCGCTGGCGCCGGCGCGGACATGCTCAGCGGCGGCGACTCGCCGGCCGGGCTGGTCGGGCCGCGGCTCTATCGCTCAGCGGCGCTGCCGTTTGAAAAGCGCCTCATCGCCGGCCTGAAATCCGCCACCGGCAAACCGGTGTCGCTGCACATTTGCGGCGATGGCACGCCGATCCTCGCGGACATGGCGTCGTCGGGCGCGGACGTGCTGGAGATTGACCACAAAGTGGACATGGCGCGCGCGTGCGAGATCGTGCCGCCGTCCATCGCGCTCTGGGGCAATCTGGACCCGGTGTCGGTGCTGGCGCAAGGCAGCGCGGCCGACGTCCGGCGCGCCGCGCGCGAGGCGCTGGAGACGGTGAAGGCTCGCGGCCGGCGGCGATTCGTCCTAAGCTCCGGCTGCACGCTGGCCGTGGAAACGCCGCCGGAGAATCTGGAGGCCATGCTGCGAGTTTGCCACCAGTTTCATGGAGCATAGATGAATCAGGGCAAGAAAAGTGCCGGGCTTGAGCGACGTGTTTATCGAGTGACCCCAATGACGAAAGGGACACAAGCCATCCACGCGCAACTTTGTCTTTCCGTCACTTTTGTCACTTTCGTCCCTTCCGGAGGATAACCCGATGACCTCGCAATTCATCCCCCCTCACGGCGGCTACGAAAAACTGCTCTCCTTCCAGAAAGCCCGGATCGTCTATGACGGCACGGTTTGGTTTTGCAGTCACTATCTGGAAAAGCGCGATCGCACCTATGACCAGATGGTGCAGGCCGCGCGCTCAGGGAAGCAGAATATCCTGGAAGGCAGCCAGGCTTCCGGCACTTCCAAAGAAACAGAAATCAAGCTGACGAACGTCGCCCGCGCCAGCTTGGAAGAACTGCTGGAAGATTACCGCGACTTCCTGCGCGTGCGCGGCATTGAAGTATGGACCCGGGAACACCCCTACACCCGCCGTCTCCGGGAACTCAACCGCCAGCCCAATGTCAGCTACGACACTTTCAAAAAAGGCATCGAGAATTCCGACCCGGCCATTGCCGCCAATGTGATGATCGGCTTGATCAAGTTGACCAACTACCTTCTCGGCCAGCAACTCCGCCACTTGGAACAAGCCTTCATCGCCGAAGGCGGCCTGCGCGAACGCATGACCCGCGCCCGCCTCGCCGAACGCGCCAGACAAAATCGCCCATGAATCCTTCCGTCCCCTGGAGCCCGCGCCGCTGCCGCGAACTCTTCGGAAGTCATCGTCGCCGAATTGGCCGCGGTAGACTGACCAGCCCGCATCCCATGCCCTCCTCACCCATCGTTGCGGGAGTGGACGTCTTTCGGCGGTCAGAGATCGCCGCTACAGGGCTCTTGCGGAGACTTCGAAAACTGCTTCGGGCAGGCAGGTGAACATTGTTTTTCCAATGCCCGATGAGTGAATGATTCTGATACCATCTGGCTCAACGATGAAACATGCCGTATTCATGGCGTTCACACGAACGGCAGATTAAAAAGACTTTCATGAAATCCATCGGGACAACTGGTTTTGGAAAGCAATGGCTCGTCGCGGCGATGGCGGCGCTCGTCATTGGAAGTTTTCAGGTCGCGGCGGCGGACATCGTTTGGATCGAGGCGGAGCGGTTTGACGACGCGGGCGGGTGGGCCAACGATTCGCAGTTCGTGGACCAGATGGGCTCGCCGTATCTGCTCGCGGACGGCATCGGCACGCCGGTGAAGGACGCGGTGACGCGCGTGGCGCTGCCGCGCGCGGGGCGCTGGCGGCTTTGGGTGCGCGACCGCGACTGGAGTCCGGCGCATCATCCGGGACGGTTCAACGTGTTGATCAACGGCGCGGTGGCCGGCGGCGTCTTTGGCGCGAGCGGCAAGGACGGCTGGCGCTGGGAGGACGGCGGCGTTCACGAGCTTTCCGGCAGCGTCGAACTGCGCCTGCGCGATCTCACCGGTTATTACGGGCGCTGCGACGTCCTCGTGCTGGCTTCGGACGAGAACTGGACGCCGCCCGACGGCAAGGACGCCGTCGCTGCGCTGCGCGAGAAATTCGGCGGCGTGAGCCGCGAGGTGAAGAACGCCGGCGATTACGACGTGGTGGTGGTCGGCGGCGGGCTGGCGGGTTGCATGGCGGCGGTGTCGTCGGCGCGGATGGGCGCGCGCACGGCGCTGATCCAGAACCGGCCGGTGCTCGGCGGCAACGGCAGCACGGAGATTCTCGTGCCGCCCGTCGGCGTCTGGCCCGGCGGACGGTGGGACGCGCGCGATCCGCGCGAGACCGGGTTGATCGAGGAGGTCCGCACCGACGGCAACCAGAAGGCGGTCGAGACGCGCTATTATTCCGGCCGCCTCCAGCGTCTCGTCACGGCCGAGCCGAACCTGACGCTGCGGCTGAACACGCACGTCACCGGCGTCGAGACGCGGCCCGACGCGACCAACGCCGTCGCCGCCGTGCTCGCGCTCGACGTGCGCTCGGGCGAGCGGCTGCGTTTCGGCGGGCGCATCTTTGTGGATTGCACCGGCGACGGCATCGTCGGCAAGGACGCGGGCGCCGTCTGCCGCCGCGGCCGCGAGCCGCGCTCGATGTATAACGAACCGCTCGCGCCGGAGAAAGCCGACGACACCACGATGGGCAATTCGTTGAAATACTTCAGCCAGCCCACGGGAGCGAAGCAGGCGTTCGCGACGCCGCCGTGGGCGGTGAAGTTCTCCTCATGCGGCGATTTTCCCGAGCGCCGCCATCCGCCGCACCTGACGGCGGAGATGGGCTGGCAGTGGATGCTCGAACTCGGCGGCACGCGCGACACCTACCGCGACAAGGAGGAAATCCGCGACGACCTGTTCAAGCTCATCTACGGCATCTGGGGCCACGTGAAAAACGATTGCCCCCAGCTCAAGGACGAGGCCGCCGACCACAAGCTTGTCTGGGTCGGCACCCTCGCCGGCGTGCGCGAAAGCTGGCGGCTGATCGGCGACTATGTGTTCACTGAAAACGACATGGCCGAGCAGACGCTGTTCCCCGACCGGGTGGCCTACGGTGCGTGGGGACTCGACGATCATTATTCGGAGGGTTTTTTCCACAAGGGCATGCCGTCGCATCATCCCTACATGGGCCGGATGCACTCGATTCCGTATCGCAGCCTCTACTCGACGAACGTCGTCAACCTGCTCATGGCCGGCCGCGACATTTCCGCCACGCACATCGGCATGGGCACGACGCGCGTGCAGTTGACGTGCGCCGTCATGGGCCAGGCCGCCGGCACCGCCGCCGGGATGTGCATCGAGCGCGGCGCCACGCCGCGCGACGTCTACCGCGGCTACCTCGACCAGCTTCAGCAGCAGTTGCTCAAGGACGGCGCTTACCTCATTGACCTGCCGAGCCACGATCCGGCCGACCTCGCCCGCGCCGCGCACGTCACCGCCTCCAGCGAGGGCATCGGCCCGGCAGGCGAACCGCTGCCCGCCACGAACGTCATCAACGGCATCGCCCGCGTCGCTGGCGGCAAGAGCAACGCATGGATCGCGGACAAGAACGCCGCGCCGCCGCATTGGGTCGAGCTGGCCTGGCGCGAGCCGCAGAAGTTCAACACCGTCCACGTAACATTTTTCACCAAGCACCACGCGCCGAAACAGTTCACCGTGGAAGCGTGGGTGGATGGCGGTTGGAAGAAAGTGGCGGACGTCGGCGGCAAGCCGCTGCGCCGCCACGTGCTCGGCCTGGAGCGCGTCACGGCCTCCAAGCTGCGCGTGACGTTGTCCGACGCCGCCGGCATCTGCGAGATTCGCGTCTATGACGAGCCGGGGCGCGTCGTGGAGATCGCCCGCCGCGCCGAGAAGAACCAGGACCAGCCCGACGTGGGCGCGCGCCTGCCGTGGGAAACGCACGACACTCCGGAAGAGAGCGTTGCCCCCGCGAAAACCTCGCACGGCGTGCCGCTGGGGGAAGCCGCGAGGAAGTTCGGCGGCATCCTTCTCGATGACGCCGCCGCCGAAGTCATCGGCGACTGGGGGAATTCGACTTACACGACGCCGTTCATCGGCGACGGCTACCTGACCGACGGCAACGCCGGCAAAGGCGCGAAGTCCATCCGCTTCCGGCCGAACCTGCCGAAGGCCGGCGTCTATGAAGTGCGGCTGGCCTACGGCGCTGAGAACAATCGCGCCACCAACACGCCCGTGACCATCCACACATCGCATGGCGAGAAGACGGTGGTCGTGAACCAGCGTCGCGCGCCGGAGATCGGCGGGCTGTTGCACTCGCTCGGCCGTTTCGAACTCGATGCGGGCGGCGCGACCAGCATCGTCATCTCCAACGCCGACACCGACGGCTACGTCGTGGTGGATGCGATTCAAATCGTGCCGTGAAAAATACGAACTGCTTTCTTGGCTTCATCGCCGCTCTATTGATTGCCGCATCGTCGCTCGTTTGCGGCGCGGAATCGAAACCTGTCGCGGTCGAACTCGGCCCGCCGGAAACGCTGCTGGCCGACAAGCAGTATGGCCTGCGCTATTTTCCCGACGAGGCGACCGTCATCGTCCGCACCCATCCGAACTGCCGCGTGCTGCTGGCGGCAGGCATTAGGACGGTGATGCTCGAAGGTGACTCGATGACCCGGCTCGCGTCGCCGCGGGACGTGCTGTTGCCGGGCAAAGCGGGCGAGTTCGACAACGGTTACGCGGGCATCAGCGGCGCGTGGCGCGCGCCGTCGGGCGAGTTGCTGGCGATCTACCACGCCGAAGACCAGGAGGGGATGCAGCGCAACAAGGAAGGCATCCCCGGCTTCTATTGCCGCATCGCGCTGGCCGTCTCGCACAATGGCGGCGCGATGTTCGAGAAGCGCGGCCCCATCCTCACCGGCCAGTTGGCGAAAGTGGCGGGTGGACGCTTCGATCAGGGCGTTGGCGAGCCGTGGCTGCTCGCGGCGCCGGGCGGGAGGTTTCTCTATTGCTACTACGATTCACACGAATCAATTGGCGGGCGCGGCGTAACGATCTGCATGGCGCGCTGCGCGGTGGCGGACGCGATGAAGCCGGACGCGTGGCGGAAATGGTTCGACGGCGGCTTCACCGAGCCGGGCCTCGGCGGGCGCGACACGCCGGTCGTGACGAGCGGCGCACGCGATGCCTGTGTCGTATTTCCGCAGGTGACTTACGTGCCGGCGCTGCGGCAGTTCGTGATGTTGTTTTGCATGAGCGCGTGGTTGGAAGGTGAGAAGCCGGGCCGCTCTGGCGTCTATGTTGGGTTTTCCGGTGACGGCATCCACTGGCCGGGCGAGCGGACGCAGCAAATCTGGAAGGTGCCGACGATTCCTGTCATTGGCCGCGAGCTGGCGTGGCACACGACGCTGGTGCTCGACGATCCGGTCAGCTCTTCGCTCGCCGGCTGGCTCTACTACAGCTACAGCGAAAGCTGGGGCCACAGGCCGCCGCACAAGCCGCACTATTTCATGCGGCGGCGGATCGAGTTCAAAGTACCGCCCGGCTTTGGCCAGAGCGACTAACGCCGCAACCCCGGAAGAAGTCTCTGCTAAAAGCCATTGGCCGCCCTGTAGCGGCGGTCTCTGACCGCCGAATCGTTCCGTTTCTGCAATCATTCGGCGGTCAGAGACCGCCGCTACAGGATTCTTGCGGAGATTTCCGGAAAAGTTCCGGTTACCCGATTTTGTCGAACTCGATGTTCAGCCGCCGCAGGGCATAGGCGACCTCGCGCATGGAATCGCCGTAGCCGGTGATCCAGTGGAAGCCGCCCATGCGTTTGGCGACCTGGATCGGGTCGGCCTTGAAGCGGACGTCAATCTGGCTGCGGCAGATTGGCAGGAACGGCGCGTCCACGATTTCGCCGTAGAGGCCGGCCCATCGCGTTCCCTCGAAGCCGGCGATGAGGTTGGTGACGAGCTGGCCTTTGCGCATCTCGACCTTCGGCGCGGCGCCGTAGTCGGACTCGAAGTGCGTCAGGATGCGCACCGGCTCGATGTGTTTGCCGTCCATCTTGCGCGGCGCGGTGCAGTGGGCGAGCGTGATGATGCCGTCGTGCTTCGGGTAGGTCGGGTCGTTGAGGAACGACGGCCGGCCGGAGATGTTGGCCAGCAACATGCCCGCCGGGATGACGACGAAGTCCGACTCGCAAAACGCGAGGTAGCCTTCGTCGTTCATCAGGCTCAGCGGCATGCACGCGGTGGTGCGCGCAATCGGCATCGGCGCGCCCATGCAGTGGCCGATGGTGAACGCGGTGCAATCGGCCTGCTTCATCATCCGCTTGAAGACCTGCGTGAGCAGGAACGAGCGCTCCAGAAAATCGCGGCCGGTTTCCAGCTTCGTGCCGGGCAGCTTCAGGTAATCGGCCGTCTGCTGTTTGGCGAGCTTGACCGCCGCGGGGTCGGCCATCGCGTCCTGCAGCAGCTTCTTCAAATCCTCATACGTGACCGTCTCGATTTCCAGCTTGAAGCGTTCCTTCGCCAGCTCCGCCGCCTTCGGGCCGATGCCCCAGCCGAGCGCGCCGCCGAGCGCGACGATTCGCGTGCCGATGGTATTGCGCAGGCCGCAGAGCGCGCGCAGCCGCCAGAGGATTTCGTCCTGGCTGTCCACGACCACATCGTCCTCGGCGAAGCTCTTCGCCACCACCCGGTCGTTCTTCCTCCGGCGCAACGTAAAGGGGCTGACCGCCTCGTAGTAAAAATAGAGCGGCCCCGATTTGTGGCGCACGAAGATGATCACATCCTTGCCGGAATCGGCCAATTCCTCGAGCTGCGCCGCATTTCCGCTCGAGGCGTAGGCGATCACCACGTCCGCCGCCGCCAGATCCGTCACCGACGACAGCGGGCCGCCCTTGATCGGGGTCAGCGGCAGGAACTTCACGGGAAAATCCGCGCGCGCCGTGAGCTTCTTGATCTCCTCACCGATGCGGATCATCTCCTCATCGGCCTGCGCCTGCGTCTCGACGCCGCCCCATGGCCGCCAACTGGTCATCGGCCGGTGCGACGAGGTCGAGTAGAAGAAAACCGGTTTCACCACCAGCGGCCGGCGGCGCGCCAGCGGTTTGTCATCCGGCTTGAGCGCGGCGAGCGCCTGCCAGGTCATGCCCTGGAGGGCGGTCGCGCCGAGCATGGCGAGACTGACACCGCCGAGGAAACCGCGCCGCGACACGGCCGAGGGGCCGTCGCCGGCGTGGTTGACGCACGGACAGCAGTGCGCGTGGAAGTGAGAGGGATCGGATGGCTCGGGTTGCTTCATGGTCGTTCTCCAGTCGTTGAGCAGACTTGCGATGACGTTTCTGCGTGGCAGAAACCGATGCCGTGTATACCACCGGCATTTTGGAGGCGCGAGGATTTTTTCCAACCCGAAACCGGAATCGGGAAGCTTATTTCGCGCGTGCGCGCAGGAACTCTTCCTCGAACGACACCCATGCCGCAAGCCGTTGCCGCAGCCGCCGGCAACGCTCCGGTTCGGCCGCCGCCGTGTTGCGCTGCTCATCGGGATCGCGCGCCAGATCGAACAGCATCTCCCGTCCGCGCGAGGTGTTGAGGATGTATTTCCACTGGCCGTCGCGGACGCCGAACTGGTAGTCGCCGACGCTGGCGACAAAATACGCGCGCGGCGGACGCGCCGGGTCGAACAAGCTGCGTCCCTGCCATTCGCCCGCCGGCTCCACGCCGAGGATGTCGGCGATCGTCGGGTCGAGGTCCATGTGCGCGCCGATGGTCGCCATGCGCCGGCCCGCCGGAAACAGCCGCGGGTTCCACAACATCAGCGGCACGTTCACGTCCTCCTGATAAACCGTGAACCCGTGCCCGCGCTGTTTGTGCGGCTCGCGGAAAGCCTCGCCGTGATCGCCGGTGACTACCACCAGCGTGTCGTCCGCCAGCCCGCGCTCGCGTAGCGCCGCGAACAACCGGCCCAAGTGCCGGTCCGTCTCGCGCAGCACGTTCAGGTAGCGCGACAGGTCCGCGCTCCGAGCATCGGATGGCTTGCCGGGCAGGAAATCCACCGGTTTCACGCCCGGGCTCAGCGGATAGGGATCATGCGTCTGGTCCGTCCAGCATACGGCGAGAAACGGCTGGCCGCGTTTTGTGTCAATCCACCGCAGCAGCCGGTCTATCAGGAAGCGGTCCTCGGTTCCCTCCGACGTCAGCAGCGGGCAGCCGAACTCGCGGTAACCATGCGCCTCCTGAAAACCGCAACCCTGGATCCACGCCTCGCCGCCGTTCCAGTCCAGATCGCCGTTTTGCAAAAACACTGTCCGCCAGCCGCGCCCGCCCAGCACCGTGGCCAGCGACGGGGGCAGTGGCGCACCGCCCGTCGGCGCGTAACACCACGGCAGGCCCGGATGCAGCCCGTAGTTGATCGCCATGAACGAGCAAAACGTGTAGCCGAGGTGCGAGTAAAAGTTGTCGAACACCAAGGCGTGCGCCGACTCCGCCGCCAGGCTCGGCGTGGTGTCGTAACGGCTGCCGTAGAGCCCCAGGTATTTCGCCCCCACCGATTCGAGCACGATCACAATCACGTTGCGCGGCCGGCTCGCCCCGGGCGGCGGCTCGAAGCGACCCGCTGCCGCGCCGCGGCTTTTGAGCGGCCGGAACTCCGCGAGGTCTTCCGGCGGAAAATCCTTCGGGAACGTCACCTGCCGCGCGCCGACCAGACCCACCGCCGTCGAGCGGACCAGCTCCATGTGCGGACTGAGCGCTAACTGGCCGTATTCCCAATCGTCCGGTTGCGGCGCGTATTCCCACCAGCCCGCCGCGATCCAGACGCCGGCGGCCGCGAGTGCCCACAGCGGCGCGCCCCGCCGCCGGCCCTGCCAGAGCGCGACCACGAGGTAGACCACCGGCACGCCGACGAATGCCGACACGATCGGCGCCGTGAGCCGTTCGCCGACGGACGACTGGAGGGCCGAGGCGTTGCGGACGAGACCCAGGAGGTCGAAACTCAGCGGGCGGGAAAAATATTGGAACACGCCGACGGCCAGCACGATATAAAAGGCGCAGCACGCGAAGAACGCGACCACCACGCCCCCAACGGCGCGAGCCAGCATGGGCCACCGCGCCGTTGCGCGCACCGCCAATTCCCCGGCCACGCCCATTGCCACCGCGAACAGCACGTCTTGAAACGACACCGCCGCGAGGTCCAGCAACCAGCGCGGCGACCGCGGTGCCTCCAGCAACACCGCCTTCGCGCCAACCAGCGCCACCGCGAGCCAAAGCGCCGCCCGCAGCATGGAAACGGGAGCGCGCCCCCGTTTTGCCGCTGATGGATCGTCAGACAATCTGGTTTCCGACATCGCGCGAACGATGCGGCGGAAACCGGACGCAACGCAAGCCGGAAGTCGGCGCGTCAGTTGGAGTCCGCCGCTACAGCGCTGGTAGGGCGCGGGGAGACAAAGAGTGGCCGCTTCACCCGCCGAAACCAGCGAGGAACCAAAAAGAAAGAGGGGCGGGTTTCAATACCCACCCCTCTCTTGGTCCCGGACCAAAGCCGGTTGTTGCGCGTCGGCGGGCGTTGCCCGCTCGTCGTTACTTCGCCGCCTGCTTGGGCCGCGTCTGGCCGAGCACCTTGCGGGCGCGTTTGAGAATGCCTGGGTTCTGCGTTGCCTTCACCACCTTCTGCATCGCGGCGGCGGCGACGGCGGGATTGCTCGTGACCAATCGCTCGGCGATGGAGACGGCGGCGAGACAGGCTTCTTCCTTGATGGCCGGATCGTCAATGTTCGACATCACCATCGCGAGCGAGGTGGCGTCGCCGACATTGCCCAGCGTGCCGAACAACAGCCGCTTTTCGGTGTTGTCCTGGATCAGCGCGGTGGCTTCCGAGCACATCGCCTGGCGCCCGGCGGCGTCGAGGTTGGAGTCGCCAATGGCACGGATGTAGCCGCGCAGGGCCAGTACTTTGTAGGTCCGGTTCGGCGAAGTCTTCGCCAGCGCGAGCTGGTCACCGGCGGCCTCCGCGGTCGTCCAATCGCACAGGACGCGCGTGGCGGTGTCCTTGACCTCCGCGTTGGCGTCGTTGGTGGCGGCGCGCACGGCGGCGAGCGCCTTCGGGCCGCCGGCCGAGCGGAGGATGCGGAGCAACGATAGTTTCGCGGGCACCGGCGCCTGCGCCAGCGCGCCGCAGAGCGCGCCCACGCACGCGGGCGATGTCGTCATGGTCGTGAACGTGACCGTCTCGCCTTCGGCGACGGTCTTGCTGGCCGCGACGCCGTTGACGGTGTAGTCCACGCACAGCTTCTTGGGTTTCTTCGGCGAGGGATCGCCGAAGTTGCCGTTGTTCGCTTCGAGGGTCATCGTGCCGGACTTCATCAGCTCGGCGGCTTTCTTCGTCACGTCCGCCGACGGGCCGTCGGGCAACGCGCCATAGACCGCCTTCTTGATGACAATGCTGCCCGCCGCCGGCTCGGCCTGCCGTGCGCAGACCGCCGACAGCGCGTTCTCGGCCGACACCGACTGCGTCTTGGTGAGCAGGTTGATCATCGCCGGAATCTCCGCCGCGCCGGCCATGTCGCCGAGCACCTTGAAGCTGGCGGTGGAAACCTGTTTGTCGGCGTCTTCGGCGGCCTTCATCAGCGCCGGCATCGCGCTCATCACGCGGCGCTGGCCGACCAGATCAATCGCCGTGCAGCGTGTCTTGGCGTCCTGCGCGCTCATCAAATTCGCGATCACGCCGTCCGCTTCCTTGCCGGGGAAACCGGCGAGGCTGGCTTGCGCGGCGGCGGCGACATCGGCGTCAGCGTCGGAAGCCAGCGTCACCAGCGACGCGAGGCACGATGGGCAGCCGATCTGCGGCAACGCGCGAATGGCGGCGACGCGGACAGGTGACGGACCGGCCTTCGCCGCGGTGAGCACGGTTGGCACGGCGCATGTGTCCTTGCGGTCGCCGAGCGCCTGCAGGACGACAATCTGCCTCTCCGGCGCAAGCTTGCCGACTTCGGCGGCAAGGGCTTCCGTCAGGTTCTCGCCGCGCGTTTCGTGCGCGACGCGCATGGCGACGGCGAACATGGCGTTGTCGTTGCCCTTGACCAGCTCCATGAGCATCGAGATGCCGGCGGGTCCGCGGGCGAGAATCGCGCCGCGCGTGGCGGCCATGCGGATGTGGCGCGGCGCCTTGCTGGCGCGCACGCAGTCGTAGAGAGCCGTGGCCTTGTCGCGCTTGCGCTGTGCCAACTGCACGTCGGCGGCGCGGATGCAACCGTCGGCGATGACATTGAGGTTCGCGCCCGAAGCGCCGGCGAGCGCCTTTTCCAGCGCGGCGGCGGCGGCGGCATTGCCGATGCGGCCGAGCGAGGCCGCGGCGGCGGAAACCACGTCTGCATCGGCGTCGCCGAGCAGATTGGTGAGCGGCTCGACGGCCTTGGCGTCGCGGCGGACGCCGATGGAATCAACCACGCCGGCAAGCAGGCGGCCCTTGACCTTGCCGAGCGCGTCGCGGAGCGCGGCGTCCACGGACGAGTCCGGAATCGGCTCGAGGCCGTAGCGCGCCATGTGCGACATCTTCTCGTCGGGCAGGAGCGCGGCGAGGATCGGCACGGCGGATTTGTCGCCAAGGGCGGACAGCTCGCGGCACGCGGCGAACCGCTCGTCCAGCGGCGCATCGGCTTTTTGAACCGTCGCCAGCAGCTTGGCGACGTATTCCTTTTTGGCCGCGCGATCGGCGGGAATCTGCCACTGCGCCTGTGAAGGCAGCGCCATCAACCCGGCGGCAGCCACGATGACCAGCATCCATTTCATGTTCTTCATGTTCATTCTCTCCATATCAGATTCGGGACGACTTGGCTTCACTCATCAGCAAAAAAATCACGCGCGCCACGTCTCGCGCCGCGTGCGGAACCGCATCTGGTTGGCTTCGGCGTCGCCGACGAACTCGCCCTTGGCCAGATCGAACTTCAGGTTGCGCTTCAACACATCGCAGATATCGGCCGCCAGGCAGATGCTCATGGACCGATACATGACCTCGGGATTCGCCACCGTGAGCCGGCGCGACTTGATGCAGTCGAAGAAATCCCGCACGTGGTTCATCGGCCGCCGCGTCCGGCCCATGTATTCGGCCAGCACTTTCTTGTATTCGCGCAACAGCGCCGGCGAGGAAACATCGGTCATCGAATAACCGTCGGCGGCCGCAGTCCAGCCTTCGGGACCGTCGAACCGCTCGCCACAGGCGCCATGCCAGTATTGACACGGTTCCCAACACGAGCCATCCACGCGGACCAAAACCAGCTTCACGCCATTGGACAGGCGCGTCACCATCGTCGCATCCGGGCCGGCATATTCAAACTCGATGGTGGACACGTTCGTCATGTCAATGCCGGCCAGCGCCTGAGCCATCGTGTGCGCGCCCCACATCGCGACGTCGGTGGCGAAATCGTAATAGTTATACCACCCATGATTCACATAGACGTTGTTGTAGGGCCGCCAGGGACACGGACCCAGCCATGCATCCCAATCCAGTTCCTCCTTGGGCGGCAGCGGTTCCGCTGGCAGCCAGTCGTGGCGCGACCCGCCGCGATAACGGATGTCGGCGTACACGGTGTGAATCTTGCCGAGCCGGCCGGTGCGCGCCATTTCGATGGCAAAAACGTGATTCGGTTCGCTGAGCCGCTGGGCGCCGGTTTGATAAACCCGGCTGTAGCGGCGGGCGGTCTCCACAACCATCTGCCCCTGCGCGATTGTGAGACAGGACGGCTTTTCGCAATAGACATCCTTGCCGGCCCGCATGGCCATGGTTGCCGCCAGCGCGTGCCAGCGGTCGCCGGTGGCGATGATGACGGCATCCACGTCCGACCGCTCGGCCAGGAACTGGCGGATATCGCCATACAGGGCGCAATCTTTGTTGCCGTATTTACCGTCCACGATGTTCTTGGCGGCTTCGCGCCGGCTTTTTCGGACATCGCAGATGGCGACAAACTGCACGTCCGGCTCGCCGATCATCCAGCCCAGATCGTGCGTGCCGCGTCCGCCGATGCCGATGCCACCCATCACGATCCGCTCGCTGGGCACCACGACGCCGTCGCGTCCGAGCGCGGAGGCGGGAATGATCTGCGGCGCCGCCAGCGCTCCGCACGCGAGCGTGGCGCGTTTCACGAAATCGCGGCGGCTGATTTGCGTCTGGCCGGATTTTTTCATTCCAGTGGCTCCTTTATTTCGCCGTCTTCAGCACGATGTTCTTAAATTGAATTTTCATCGGCGGACCCGGATGCATCTGAAGCGCGATGATGCCACCCTTGTCCGCGCCGGGCGTCTCGTCGGTCACCTGCGCCATCAACACGCCGTTGACGTAGAGCGTGAGTTGCCGGCCCTGGCAAATGACGCGATAGGTGTTCCAGTCGCCTTTCTTGAAAACCTTCAGCAGCTCGGCGGCGTCGCCGATTTTCTCGGCGGTCTTTTTCCCGTCGGCGGCGAGCACGGCCTTCTCGCCGCGCGCGACGATGAGGCCGCGCTTGTGGTGATAGATGAAGCCGACCAGCCCGCCGTTACCGGTCATGTCGGCCTGGTAGCCGAACGTGTCCCAATCGGGCCGGCGCTCGGAGCGGATCTGGATGCCGGAGTTGGACTTCTCGCTCAGCCGGAAATCCGCCGTCAGCTCAAAGTCCGCCGGCTCGCCGCCTTTCCAGATGAGGTAGTTGCACTTCTTGCACGGCTTCTCCGGCGTGCTCTCCACAGTGAGCGCTCCGTCCTCGACGTGCCACCAGCCGGGCTTGCCGTCCCAGCCGTCGAGGTCTTTGCCGTTGAAAAGCGACTGCTCGCCGCCGCGCGCGGCGAGCGTGACAAGACAGATTGCAGCAAGTGTGGCGAGGATTCTCATGCGATCATTTTTTCGGCGCGGATTTCTTCGCCTGCGCCAGCAACCGCTTCGCCTGCTGGGCGAGTTTCGGGTCGGAGATCGTCACCTGCTCCATGGCGGCGGCGACCTGCGCCGGGCACCGGCCGATGATCTTCGCGGAGATGGCGACGGCGGCAATGCTCGCCTCGCCCTTGAGATTGCCGGCGCTCAAATACGGCGCGACCATCGCCAGCGATTCGGCGGTGGGAATCCCGCCGAGAGCAACCAGCGCAAGACGCCGCTCCTCGTCACGCTCGATCAGAGCCATCGATTCCTTGAGCGAGACGAGCTTCTGGTCATCGGAGACGTCCTGGATTGGGATCATCCGGAGCTGGCCGCGGAGCGCGAGGACCTTGAACTTTTTGTCCGTCGCGGTTTTGGCGATCTGCATCACGTCGGGCAACGCGTCCGCCGTCTGCCAGTCGCAGAGCGTGCGCAGGGCGGTTTCCTTGATCTCGGCGTTGGCGTCGGAGGAGGCGGCGCGGACGGCGGCGAGCGCCTTGGGGCCGCCAGCCGAGCGCAGCACGTGCAGCAACGCGAGCTTCGCGGGCGCGGGCGCCTGGGCCATCGGCGCGCAGAGCGCGTCCACCAGCTCGGGCGGCACGGCGGTGGCGGTGAACTCGATGGTGTCGTTTTCGCGGACCATCTTCTTGCCCGGCACGCCGTTCAAGGTGTATTCGACGCGCAGGCGCTTCACGCGGCCGCCGGCGGGGTCGCCGAGAGTTTTGTTGGATATCTGCACCGTCGGCGAGGCTTTCACTAACTCGTTGAGCTTGGCGGTGACATCGGCTGACGCGCCGTTCGGCAGGTCGCCATAGACCGCTTTCTGGATGACGACGTTGCCCGCGACGGGCCGGTTCAAACGCGCGCAGACGGCCGACAACGCATTTTCGGCGGCCTCGGTATCCTTCGCCTTCATCAACGCGCCGAGCAGCGCCGGCACTTCGGGGACGCCTGCCAGTTCGCCGAGAGCCTTGAAGCTCGCGGCGGAAACGGCGGGGTTGGAATCTTCCGTGACTTTCAACAACTCCGGAATCGCGCTCATCACGCGGCGTTGGGCGATCAGTTCGATGGCGGCGCGGCGCGGGTTCTCGGCCGGCTGCTTCAACATCGCAACGATGGCCGCGTCCACCTCCGCGCCCGGCATCTTGGCCACGGCCAGCCTCGCGGCCAGCGCCACCTTCACGTCGTCGCTAGCGGCGACGGAAAGCAGCACCGGCGCGGATTTCGGATCGCTCAGGATGTCGAGTACGCTGATGGCGATGAGTTGCTGCGGCGCGGGCGCGCTCTGGGCCATCTTGAGGGCGGCATCGAACGTCTCGGCGTCGCGGCGGTCGGCGAGCGCCAGCAGCAGATAGGACTGCCGCTCCGGCGTCACGCGGTTCATCTCGGCCAGCAGCGCCTGCGTCACTTCGCGGCCGGGCAGGTCGCGCGCCGCGTGCAGGGCGATGTTGAAACAATCCCGGTCGTTGGAGCGCAGTTGTTCGAGCAGCAACGGCACGCCGGAGTCGCCGCGGGCGAGGATCGCGTCGCGCGTCGCCTCCAGGGTCTTCTGCTTTGAGATGTTCGCACTGCGGACCGCATCGAACATCTTCACGGCGTCGGCGGCTTTTCCATCGGCGAGCGATTGTTCCCCGCAGAGGATGCAGCCTTCGGCCACCGCCGGCCGGACCGCAGCGGGCGCGGCGGCGAGGAGCGGTTGCAGCGTCTTGGCGACCGTCGCGCCGCCGATGCGGCCCAGCGCCGCGGCGGCTGCGGAAGCCACGTCGGCGTCTGCGTCGTTCAGTTTTCCGAAGATTGGGCCGACGGCGTTGGCGTCGCGGCGGACGCCGAGCGTATTGATGACGCCGATGAGGAGCTTGCCGTGCAATTTGCCCATCGCCTCGCGCAACGCGTCATCGGCGGCGGAATCGGGAATGTTCTGGAGCGCAATGCGCGCCCAGGAGGCGAGATGCTCGTCGGCGAGGAATGGCGCGAGCACCGAAACCGCCTCGCTGGTGCCGTAGATGGCGAGTTTCTTGCACGCGAGCGCCTTGTCGGCGGGCGGCGCGTCGGACTTGAGGACGGCGATGAGTTCGCGCTGTTTTTCAGCGGACTTGGCGGCGTCGATAGGCGCCGCTTGAAGCGGGCCGGTGATGGCGAGGAGCGCAATCAACGCGGCGCTACGGAGGAGGAACTGGAAGCTCAGGTTCATGTTCTTGTTCGTTGCTCGTGATTTGTAACTCGTAACTCGTGACTCGTTGCTCGATGTTCGTTTTCGATTTACGAGTCACAGACCGCTAAAACCGCCATGGTTCGCGCATCGCCTCGCCACGGAGGCGGTTGGCTTCCTCGTCGCCGATGAACTCGTTTTTCTTCGGGTCGTAGGCAACCTTGCGGTCCAGGAAAAGGGCGATGTTGCCGGCGTTGCAGGCGATGTGCGTCTGGCAGGCCGCGTCGGCGTTGGCCCGCGTCAGCGCGCGGGACTTCACGCAATCAAGGAAGTTGCGGATATGGAAGTTCGCCGGGTAGCCGCCGATCTTGGCGCGCTTGCCGGCAAGCAGTTCCGGCGTGCTCGTATAGAGATCGCCATTGTCGCCGGTCTCGACCCAGCCAGTCTCGCCTTCGAAACGCACGGGGCAGGAGCCGATGTTCGGGATCCAGCCCGTGTTGCGAACCACGAGCTTGACGCCATTGGCGTAGAGCGCGTGCAACTGCTCGTCCTGCGGCCAGTATTCCACCGGCGCGGTCTTGTCGGCGTCATTGGCCCACTGGCAGAGATCCACGCAGTGCGAACCCCACTCCAGGCATCCGCCACCGACGAGGCCGCCGCCTTTTTCGAAATGGAACGCGCTCTTGAACAAACCGTTGTTGAACGGCCGCCACGCCGCAGGGCCGAGGTAAAGGTCCCAGTCGCCTTCCTCCTTGGACGGCGCGGCCTCCTCGGGCATCCAGCCGCTGGTCTCGGTCTTCAAACCGGCGGGATGCGCGTGGAGCGTCTTCAGCTTGCCGAGCCTGCCATGGCGGGCAAGGTCCACCGCGAATTCAAAATTGGGCAGGCTGCGCCGTTGCGTGCCGGCCTGATACACGCGGCCGGTGCGATGAATCGCCTCGCGGAGCGAAAGGCAGTCCATGATGGTCTTGGCGCAGGGTTTCTCGCAGTACACATCCTTGCCCGCCTTCGCGGCCGTGATTGAAGCCAGCGCGTGCCAGTTCGGGCCGGTGGCGATGAGCACCGCGTCAATGTCCTTGCGGGCGAGCAGCTCGCGCAGGTCGCGGTACATGGCGCAGTTGGTGTTGCCGTATTTGGCGTCGGCGCGTTCCTTGACGATCTGGCGTCGCGCGGCCTTGACGTCGGCGATGGCCACAAACTGCACGTCGTCCTCCTCCAGGAAGCAGCCGAGATCGTAGGAACCGCGGTTGCCGATGCCGATGGCGCCGAGCACAATGCGATTGCTCGGAGCGACGGCGCCGTCGAGGCCCAGCGCGGAGGCCGGGATGACGTTCGGCAGCGCGGTCGCCGCCGCCGTGGCGAAACTGGTCTTCAGAAAATCACGACGATTCAATTTCATGATGTTTACTTCGTTTTGTTCTCAAACCACACGGGGCCGCCGAACTTGCCGGTGACGACGATGTCGAGATCGCCGTCGCCATCCATGTCCGCGAGGCAGATGTTCAGGCCGGAGCCGACGCCCGCGTTGTAGGAGATGACGTGTTTGGTCCACGTGACGGTGTGGTTGGGGCCGCGGTGCAGCTTGTAATAATAAAGTCCCAGCGGCGCGTCCTCCTCCGGGTCGTGGCCGTTGTGCGCCATGAACCGCTTGCCGGCCACCAGCTCCGGCACGCCGTCGCCGTCGAGGTCGCCGAGCGCGAGGCTGTGCGCCTGGGTCCACGTGTCGTCAATCACGTGTTGCTTGAACTTGATCTCGCCGCCTTCGCGGTACTGCTCATACCAGAAAATGCCGTACTTGTGCGCGGAGCTGCAAACGATGTCGGGCAGGCCGTCGCCGTTCACGTCGTAAACCAGGATTTGCGCGGTGTGCTCGGGTTTCACGCCGTCCTTGCTGCCGAGAATGAGCGGGTGCTCGATCCACTTGCCGTTGCGCGGGTCGGCGGGCGCCTCGAACCACGCGTCGGGCCGGATGATGTCGGGCCTGCCGTCGCCGTTGAGGTCGCCGATACCGCCGCCAAAATTCATCGGCTTCTCGCTGACGACGTGTACGTCGAACTTGCATTTGCCGACAAGCTCATACCAGACCGTGCGCTTCACGTCGGGCAATACCACGTCGGCTTTGCCGTGGCATAGCAGGTCGCCCATCTGCGCCGTCTCGAAGTTGCCGTTTTCTTCGATCACCGACATCGGCCACTCGCCGGCCGCGGCACCGACGTTCTTCAACCAGACGGCGTGCTTGTCGAACCAGTCCACGCTGATGATGTCGGGCCTGCCGTCGCCGTCCACGTCGAGCGGCAGGTTGGCGAAGTCGTTGCGGTAACCCTTGCCGTTCTCGTCCACGCTGCCTTTGACCGTGCGGACCTTCACCGGCTTGAAGTCGGGGGCGAGGTAGAGATACTCGCCCGCAAAGATGTCCAGCTTGCCGTCGCCGTTGAAGTCGGCGACCGCGCAGGCTTCGCTGCGGTAGTTGTCTATGCGGTGCATGACGAACTTGATGCCGCCGGGCGTGACGTTCTTCGCCTCCGGCGCGTCCGCGCCGAAGCTCTGGACCGCCAGCGCACAACTCGCCGCCGCGGCCAACCAACCGATGGAAGTTCTGAGGGTCTTCATGATTTGTTTTCTTTCGATTCTACCAGACTCACGCATGCCACGGCGCGCGCATGGCGCGCGAGAGCAGCCGGTTCGCCTCGTCGTCGCCAATGAAGCGCTCTTTTGCCGGGTCGAACTTCATGTCGCGCTTGAGCCACATGCAGATGTTGGCGCAGTGGACGGTGGTCATTGAGTGGTGCATCACCATCGGGTTGGCGACGGTGATATCGCGCGACTTCACGCAATCGAGGAAGTTCCGCATGTGATCGAGCGAACGGCCGGTGCGGGCGGCGTATTCGCCGATGACGCGCTTCATCTGCGTCAGCAACAGCGGTGAGGAGACGTCCGGACGGGAGTAGCCGTCGGCGGCGGCGGCCCAGCCCTCGGTGCCGTCGAAGCGCTCGCCACAGGAGCCGTGCCAGTATCGCTTGTTGAGGTCACGTGCGAGGATCATCTTCACGCCGTTGGCGAAATGCGTGACCATCCCGTCGCCGCTCTCGTTGTTGACATATTCGTATGCCACCGCCGAGGACTCGGACGCACCGATGCCGGCCTGCGCCTGCGCGAACGTGTGCGCACCCCACTCGCCGATGCAGCTCGTGTGGAAATCGTAGTTCCCGCGCCAAGCGCCGTGGACGTAGGCGGTGTTGTAGGGCCGCCACGGACACGGGCCGAGCCACGCGTCCCAGTCCAGTTCTTCCTTAGGCGGCTCCGGCTGGGCGGGCATCCATTCGGTTTTCATGGCGGCGGCGTCCCACGGCGCGATGTGCGCGTAGGCGGTATGGATTTTGCCGAGACCGCCGGTGCGGGCCATCTCAATGCAGAAAATGTGGTTCGGTTCGCTGAGCCGCTGCGTGCCGGTCTGATAGACGCGGTTGTAGCGCTTGGCCGTCTCGACGACCATGCGGCCTTCCGCGACGGTCATGGACGACGGCTTCTCCGAATACACGTCCTTGCCGGCGCGCATGGCCACAGTCGCCGCCATCGCATGCCAGCGGTCGCCGGTGGCGATGAGCACCGCGTCCAAGTCCGTCCGCGTCGCCAGAAACTCGCGCATCTCCGGATACATCTTGCAGTCGTTGTTGCCGTATTTGGTGTCCACGGTCTTCTTGACGCGCTCGCGGGACTCGCGCCAGAGATCGCAGATGGCGACGAACTGCACATCGGCCTCGCGCAACGCCCAGTTGAGGTCGTGGCCGCCGCGGTTGCGCAGGCCGATGCCGCCGAGCACGATGCGCTCGCTCGGCGCGACGAAGCCGTCCTTGCCGAGAGCCTTGGCGGGGATGAAATTCGGCGCGACGGCCGCCCCGACGACGGCGGCGGTGGTTTTCAGAAACTGGCGGCGGTTGAACGACAAGGGCGAAGGCAGAGGGGAAGCGTGCATGACTCCGGTGCTCCTGTTTGATGTTTTCATCAGGCGATGTGCTCTGAAATGAACAATGGACGGCCAGCCTAAAGCGCCGCCGCCCGCCGGCCAAGACAAAAATCCCGCCCGCCCATACTACTTTTGGCGCACGGCGCGTGACGGGGATTGAATTCCACGGCTACGGTTATATGACTCGCTCCACACGAGGTCATACCCAAAACTGAGATGCGCCAGTTTTTTGGGAAATCCCGATTGAAAAAGCCTTGTGCTCGAATGTGTTCATCTCCTATAAAATGTGGCAGAGGAGTCCATGGCGATGAAACCCGCTTCAACAGCGTTAGGTGGAATGCCGACAAATTTCTCCGACGGAATTTTGCCTCCTCCATCCTGCACCCCAACGTCCATTGCGGTTGGATTCTGCCTTGGTGGATTGTTGCGGGGCCTCGTCCAGCCGCAAGAATCAAGACCCGCATCCTTGAACCCACGATAACACGGAAAAAAAGCCATGAACAAAAAACCGGGAAAAAACAAATCAGGAATCTCACGGCGCGACTCATTCAAACTTTCCGGGCTGGCCTTGGGAGGGCTGGCCTTGGGAGGAATGACTGGCAAGATTTACGGGCAGTCGGGAGGCTCGGATCCGACGCAGCAATTCACCGATTTCTCGAGCTTGACTCCCTTCACCCCGCCCGAGACCCTGGCCGCGGATCAGATGCGAATCTGGTTTTTCGGGACCTCCTGCATCCCGCGCCTGACCCAGGAGTGCAACAGCATCTTTGTCGAGGTGGGACAGGGCAGCAACGGCCTGCCTTTGGACCAGTTTGTCTTTGACTGCGGCTCGGGCGTCGTCGCCAAGTACAATGCCGCGAAGATTCCCAATGCCAGAATGAACAAAGTCTTTCTGACCCATCTGCACGGGGACCACATCAGCGATCTGTGCCACCTTTATTGTTTCGGACCCTCCACCGACCGCAAGTCGCCCTTCTACATCTGGGGACCGGGGCCTTCGGGCGTGATCAACCCCATGCCTCCGCCGGTGTATTACAATGACGGGACCGCGGCTTTTTGCGCGAACTTCAGGGAAGCCATGCGCTGGCATACGGAAAGTTTCGGTTTTGAAAACACACGCTACTCCGGCTACAAGCCTCCTACCCGCCAAAGCTGGGGGCTTCCTGTCAATCCCATCCCCGTCGGGAACGATGATCCCCGTGATGGCTATGCCGTTGTGCCCATCGAGCTCCCGGCGCCGATCTCGACCGCGCCGAATATTGCCTACAACAACGCCTCCACCGGCGTGAAGATCACCTACTTCCCGGCCATTCACACCCGAAAAGGCTCCGTCAGCTACAAATTGGAATGGAACGGCCTCTCGATGATCTTCTCGGGCGACACCAAGCCCAATTATGACATGATGGCGCAGGCAAGCAATCTGGGCAGAGGCGTGGACGTGCTGATCCACGAAATGGTCATGCCAGCCAGTGTCTGGGCCATGAAAAACCTGGGTATCACAGACCCCAGTCAGGTGGCCCCCGACATCTGGAACGCCGCGCTGAACAACGCCACGGCGGTCCAGAACAGTTCCCACACTCCGCAAGGGGCTTTTGGCTACCTCCTCAGTCAGATCAGTCCTTATCCACGACTGACGGTCGCCACCCATTTCCAGGCTGAGGACGACACCGTCAGCTCCGCCAAGAGCAGCGTCAACGCGCACTTCCCGCCGACGAACGTGTATCCCGGCAATATCGTCTGGGCCGCGGATTTCATGGTGCTCAACGTCTCCAAAACCGGAATCCAGGTCAGGCAAGCCGCCGTGAGCGGCTACGCTTTCTACCCGTTCCCGACGCTTTATGGGGGCCTGATGCCGCCCAAGTATCACAATGCCGATGGCAGTGGGAATGCCTTCGCCCAGATTGACACGACGCGGGCGATCCCGGCAACAGACCCGAATACGGGCGCGGTGAACTACCGTAGCGACGGATTTTAATCACACCCCGGGATACACCGGGGAAGATTTACAGGAACGTTCCCGCGTCAGGGTGTCAGAAGCTGAAGCGGACGCCGGCGCTGACGTTTTGCACGGAGTAGTTGTTGCGCATCAGCTCGGCGCCGTAGGTGACGTAGGTGGCCAGGCTCTTCGACCACTGCACCGTCAGTCCCCAGCCCCACGACCGCCGAGTCGTGCCCCGGCGGCACTCCGGGGGGCGAGCGGCGGTGGGCGCGGGATGTCAGAGGTCGAAAAAAGAGGAGCGACTCGTTGATCATGTGATAAGAGAATCCCTTAGGTTTTTTTCAGGCTTTTGCCTATAGCGCGCGCCGATCCGAGTGTCCTATGCTGACTGGCAGTTGTGTGCGCATGAATCACGTGGAACTGCAACCGTCTCGGCAGATCACCGGCCTCTTCCAGAGCGAACTGCCAGACCCGGAAATTTGCCGGGCAAAAGCGCATACTTCGGAATTTGCGGATTGTTTGGCAAAGTCGTCAGGCCTTTGTCCCTATATCCTTTATTTTGGCGTCGGTTGTTTCTGCAGGCACCCGCAGAGAAAGCAGATCATTGCCAGGACCCTTGCCGCCAATAAGAGCGTCTTAAAGCAACTGGCAGCGTCTTAGTTTGCATTTCCGAGTTATGCCAACCGTGAATCATGCTCAAGTTTGCGCCGTGCCCAAAGCAACCACCAAGAAGGTGGGCAGACCGCGCAAAGCCAGGGGCACCACACGACCCTTTATCCTTGCCGTGCGTTTGACGACCAATGAGACGCGCTTGGTCAAGCGGGCTGTTGCCAAGGCCAAACAAAGTCAATCCAACTGGCTGCGGACCGTATTAGTCGAAGCTGTTCGGCGTGATGGTGTGACTTGACGGCAGGCAACGGATCGAAATCTCTGGGTTGCCAGCGGTGCGGGCAGAAAACGTGCGCTCCCCGCGCATGTCCTTGGCAAAAACGGTGGCCCGCCCGCTGGCATCCCACCAACAGCCACTCGTCGCCAGCGACCTTTGGCTGAAATTGAATGCGCCGCCGGCGCATCCTAGGGAGGAAAAGAGGGAGCCGTGGAGGACAGGCTCGATCCAGGCCCGCTGGCGGCAAGCGCGGATAACAGGCGCCGCATCCTGCAGGCAAGGCCATGGCGCTTTGGCCGTTGCCGTCGCCGGCGCGACGCACTGGAAGAAACGAGCAACCGACGGCAAGTTTTGATGACTTCTGGCGACGGCTGACAAACGCGGCCCTGAACAACGTGTGACAACTCGCGCAAAAGCCGACGAAGCCGGGGTACCGTCAGAAGCTGAAGCGGACGCCGGCGCTGACGTTTTGCACGGAGTAGTTGTTGCGCATCAGTTCGGTGCCGTAGGTGATATAGGTGGCCAGGTCTTTCGACCATTGCACCGTCAATCCCAGCCCCACGACCGCCGAGTCGCGCCCCAGCGGCACGCCTTGGGACGAGAAGATGTTCCCCGACCCGTTGGCAAACTGTGAGTTCACCGCCGTGACACTGTCCATGGACTCGTGCTGCCAGGCCAGGCTCAAGTCCGGTATCCACAAGGTCTTTTCCACGGCGAACTGGCGCGACACATGCATGCCCACTTGCGTCAGCAGCGAGTCCATGCTCTGCGAGCCGATCGTCAGCGGCGCCAGCGAGCCGCTTTCGGTGAAGCCGTCAATGTTCACGGTCGTATACTGCGCGCTCGCGCGCGGGCCGAACGTCCATTCGCCGATGTGCCAGTCGTAGCCGCCGCCCAACATGCCCTGGAGATCGTAGCCCTGTGGGCTGCCTGTGGCATCCTGTCCCAGCACTCGACGCTTGGTATCGTAAATGTTGGCGCCGCCGCCGCCCATGGCTTCCGCGTGCCAGCCGTCCTTGAACCACAGCCCATACACGTTGCCCTGCGCGCCGTTGACGTCCACGCGGCTGTTATTGGCCAGATAGGTGCTGCTGTTGGCGTAGCCCATCGCCACGCCCACCACGAGCTGGTCGTGCGGATAGGTCGTGGGGTCGAGCACCTGACGGTCCATGCCCACCGTCAAACCCGCCGAGGTCACGTGGTAGCCGCTGGCGTTCTGGTTGGCATTCACGCCCACAAACTGTCCGGCACCCTCCACAAACACGCCCCAGGGATTGTCCGTGGAGCGGCGCATGATGCCCGAGGTGAGCGTTTCCTTGGTCATGGCCAGTTCCTGCTCCATCGGCAGCATGGAGGCAAAGCGCGGCTGCTGGTTCACCCAATCCATGACGCCGCTCGGATCGAACAGACTCAAGCCGCCGTTGAAGCCGCCGCCGACGCCGTTGCGCAGCGCGCCGAAGCGGGACTGGAGGTTGCCGGCCTGCGTGTTGGCCGTGCCCGCTCCCACCAGCGGCATGGCCGTGAACCCCTGCGGCGACAGCGAATCGAACGCCGCCGGCAACAGACCCGTCGGCAGTCCGCTCAAGTAGGTAATCAACGGGGCCATGCGCGGGTTGTTCAATTCCGAGTTCAAGGCGTTGGCCACCGCAGACTGGTTTGGCGTCAGCGCATACGGCGTAAACGTGATGTTCCACTTCACCGCCGCGTCGTTGGCATCCGGATAGATCAAACTCGCCGTCAGCGCCGTCTGCGTTGTCAGATTGGTGAAACTGGAGAACCCGTTCGTCCAGCCGCCGGCCGCGTGCAGGAAGGTGAGTTGCATGCCGTTGGTGGGCGTGAAGCCGTTGAAGCCGACCGCCTCCACCATGCCGGTGAGATTGGCCGTGCCGGCGATGTTCAGGTAGCCATACTGGCCCGGGGCCGAGCCGCCAAACTCCACCACCAGCGTGCCGCCGAGGTTCTGAGTGAAGTTGCCGCCGACATTCACCGTGTTGAAGATCGTCAGCGTGGCGTTGTTGCGGACCACCAGATCGTTGGCGAAGGAATTGGCGCCGCTCCGCAACAGCAACGCCGCCGCCGAGACGCCGTCGCCGATGAGAAACGGCACGCTGTTGGAGACGGTGGCCGCGCCGACGCTCAACGTGCCGCCGTTGAGATTGACGGCGCTGTTGGCGCCGTTGGTGGCGTAGAAAAGATCCGCCGTGACCGCGCCGCCATTCATGTTGAGGGTGCCGTTGCGCACGTCCAGCGCGCCGGTGCCGGCGCCGTTGGTGGCGTAGAGGTAGCCGCCGGAGACGGTGATGAAGTTGCCGGTGGATGGATTGTTGCCGATGACGACGTTGGTGGCCATCACCGTGCCGCCGTTGGCGATGGTCACGCTGTTGCTGGAGCCGAAGTTGCCCACAGACAAACTGCCGCTATTGCTCCAGACCGAACCGGGGCCGGTGACCAGCACCGAGTTATAGTTGCTCAAGGTGCCGATCATGCCGTTGACGTCGAAGACCTGGCCGCCGTTGGCGATGGTCACGCTGTTGCTGTAACCGTAGAAGCCCACCGTGAGGTTGCCGCCGGCCAGCACCACGCCGCCGTTGGTCACCATCAGGCTGTTCCCGCTCGCACCGTTGATATCGCCCAGGATCACATCGTAAGCGTTGCTCCAGAGCGAACCGCTGCCGGTGACCAGCACCGAGTTGCCACCGCCGCCGGAGTTGCCGCTGAGACCGATATAGCCGGTGCTGTTGAAGACCTGGCCGCCGCCGGCAATGGTCAGGGTGTTGCTCGAACCGAACTTGCCCACGTAGAGGTCGCCGCCGGCCAGCACCACGGCGCCGTTGGTCACCGTCAGGCTGTTGCGGCTGGAGTTGGGCGGGCCGTAACCGTCGGCGTCACCCACAACCACATCGTAAGCGTTGCTCCAGAGCGAACCGCTGCCGGTGACCAGCACCGAGTTGTTGCCGCCGCCGAAGCTGCCGTCGTAGCCGATGTAACCGTTGCCATTGGCCACCCGGCCGCCGCCGGCGATGGTCAGGGTGTTGCTCGAACCGTACATGCCCACATAAAGGTCGCCGCCGGCCAGCACCATGCCGCCGTTGGTCACCGTCAGGCTGTTGCGGTCGGAGGTGGGCGGGCCGTTGCCATTGTAGCCGCCCACAACCACATCGGCAGCGTTGCTCCAGAGCGAGCCGCTGCCGGTGACCAGCACGGAGTTGCCGCCGCCGCCGAGGTTGCCGTTCAAACCGACGTAGCCAATGTTGTCCATCACCACGCCGCCGCTGGCAATGGTCAGGGTGTTGCTGGAACCGTAGTAGCCCACATAGAGATTGCCGCCGGCCAGCACCACGCCGCCGTTGGTCACCGTCAGACTGTTGCCGCTGGAGTTGGGCGGGCCGTAGCCGGCCGCGTCGCCCACGATCACATCGTAAGCGTTGCTCCAGAGCGAGCCGCTGCCCGTGACCAGCACCGAGTTGCCGCCGCCGCCGCTGCTGCCGTCGTAACCGACATAGCCGTAGCCGTTGAGGACTTTGCCGCCGTTGGAGATGACCAGGCTGTTGCTGGAACCAGAGTTACCGACATACAGATCGCCGCTGTTGTTCCAGACCGAGCCGGCTCCGGTGACGGTGACGGTGTTACTGCTGGAACCGGCATTAAAGCCGATGTAGCCGTCGGCGTTGAAGACTTGGCCGCCGCTGGCAATCGTCAGACTGTTGCCGGAGCCGCCGTCGCCGACGTAGAGAGCGCCGTTGTTGTTCCAAGCCGAGCCGGGACCGGTCACTAACACCGTGTTGTTGTTGCCGGTGGGAATATTGTCAATGTAGCCGTTGGCGTTGAAGACTTGGCCGCCGTTGGCGATGGTCAGGTTGTTGCCGGAGCCGTTGTTGCCGACAGTCAAATTACTGCTATTGCTCCAGACCGAGCCGGGGCCGGTGATGATGACGGAGTTGTTGATCGAATTGCTGTCGTAACCGATATAACCGATGACGTTGAAAACCTGGCCGCCGTTGGCAACGGTCAACTGATTGAAAGAACCCGTGGAGCCAACGTAAAGGGCGCCACTGTTGCTCCAGACCGAGCCGGGGCCGCTGACGAGGACGGCGTTGTTGCTGGAGGAGACTGAGTTGCCCAGAATGCCATTGCCGGAGCCGAGGACCCTGCCGCCGTTGGTGATGGAGAGTTGGCTGAAGGAACCCGTGTCGCCCACCGTCACGATGCCGTTGAGGACGCCGCCGCCGCTCACCGTCAGCGTCCCGCCGTTGTTGATGAAATTCGTCAGGTTGGCCACGGCCGTGCCGGAGATGTTCCACGCGCCGAAGTTGGTGGCGACGCTGACATCGTGCTCGCCGCCGCTGTGGTTGACGGTGCCGCTGGCCCGGTTGAGGAACACCGTGTCCTGGTTGGTGCCGCTCAGGAGCGTGAAGGTGCCGGTGTTGTCGTAAAACGCCGGGTCGAAGATGCCGCCGTTCTGGATGAAGGTGCCGCCATTGGTCACGACATTCACCGTCGCGAAGCCGCCATTCATGCTGAACAGGCTGAAGCCGCTGATGGTCAGCACGGGCGTGTTCAACGTCGCGGAGTTGGTCAGGAAGGAGTGGGCGGCAACCGCCAGCCCGTTGGCAAACGTGTTGGTTCCCGTCGGGAGGTTCAACGAGGCCGCGTTGGTGCCGTCGCCAATGGCGAACGTCACGCCGTTGGAAACGAAGGAGCCGAGCGACGTGAGCGTCCCGCCGTTCAAGTTAACCACCCCGCTGGTGTTCGTGACTATCAACGCATTCAGCATCAGCGTGCCGTTGTTCACGTTGAGCGCGTTAAAAGGTGAGTTGGTGCCTGCGATAAGGCCGCCGGCGTTGACGATGATTCCGACACCATAACTGTTGGTTCCGGAAAGTGTCAGTGTGCCCGAACCGGTCTTGACCAGGCTGCCGCTAGAGTTCGTGCCGAAGCTGTAGTCGCCGAGTTGCGCCGGCTGGACCGCGCCGCCGATGAGCGAGATGGTTATGGCGCCGTTGGAAGTGTAGCCTGAACCGTAGCTGGTGATGAAAATATTGGTCACCTGGCCGAAATGAATGCTGCCCGGCGAGAGGTCAACCTGCGCGACGGCCGTGGCACCCGTGCCGGAGCCGCCGACAATCTGGACGATCGGCGCGCCGATGTAACCGCTGCCGCCATTGGCAACGGCGATGTTGGTGATACCGTAACCAGTGGCTGCAACAAAGGATTGTGTGAGGGTGATCGCACTGAATGAGGAATCTATGACCGCGCCGCCTTGATAAATGACCGCGGCCGAAAAGTTGGACAGGTAGGTCATGCCGCTGCCAACGTTGGCTTGCAGCGTGCCGCCGTTGAAGTTAAATATGGCGTTGGACACCATGAGACCCGCACCCGCGTTGGTCGCGCCGAAATAGCTGCCGTTCCCTGCGACTGTCATGGTGCCGCCGCTGAGGAGGTTGACGGTATTGAAGCAGCCGCCAGCGGTATTCGTTAAAATCATGGTGCCGCCGATACTGATAGTTCCGCCGACGCTATTGCTGTCCCCCGCGCGCGCCTTGCCGCTGAGCAGAACGCCGAGCAAAGCGGCGAGCAGCAGGACGGCGCAGGGCCGTTGGTGGATGCGATGGCGCAAGCGGCGCGAGGGCAGAGTATGGGCGGGTTCGATAGAGCGGTGGCTCGGATATGAAAGCATGGGCTGACTCCTTGAATCAGGTTTTTACCCCTATTGCGAGTTTGGAGTCCAGTACAAACGGGAGTGGGCCAATCACAAACGGGAGTGGGCCAATCCGTTGGCGGCTGGGGAAAAGCCACACGAAACGCGGACATTTACTCCGAAGGACTTCGGAATAAATGTCCGCATCAAACAACGACTGCCGTGGCGGATAGGAGTGTCCGCCTTGCGATCCGCGCCGTGCGCGTCAGGCGAGGCTCTTCAGCATCTCGATCTCTTTCTTGAGCACACCGGGCTGCTGTTCCACCGGGAAATGCCTCAGGCACTCGTTTTCGAGGCAGAGGTCGCCCTGATAGTTCGCCTTGCGCAGGATCGCCACAACGCGCTTGTAGTCAATGTCGCCTTCGTAGATCGGCGCGGCGTATTTGGCGTATTCCCAACCCATCGGCCGGCGGACGTTCCGCTTGTCCGCCGGGTAGCGGACGCTCTTGCAGTGCGTGTGGAAAACGCGCGGCGCGAACTTTTCGTAGTAGCCGTAGATTTCGTCCAGCGCCCAGCCATACCAATAGAAGTTCAACGCGTCGAGCGTTAGCCCAAGGCGCGGCGAGCCGACGCCGGCGAACAGTTTGTCCAGAAACGCCGGGTCGTTGCTGGTCTTGCTGTGGTTCTCGATGGCGAACCGCACGGACGTGCCCTCGGCCGCGTCGCACATCTGTTTGCAGACCTTGACGGCATGCGGCAGGAACTCGTCGGTCGCCATCTTGTGCGCGACGACGTCAATGCGGATGGCCTTCACGCCGAGCTTTTCCGCGACGGGCACCACTTTTCGCATCAGCGCCACTTCCTGCTCCGGCCGCTCCTCGAACTTGGTATAGGTGCAGAACGCCGTGATGACCGCGCCGTGGGCGGCCAGGTCGCCGGCCAGCGCCTTGACGTCGTCGTCGGTGGCGATGCCGTATTTCTTTTCCGGATGATATAGCCCCGGGCACGCCAGCGTGTCGTTCAACGACACTTCGGCAGCGTTGATGCCGAGGAACTGCATCGCGGCCCAGCAATCGGGCTGGCCCGTGGCTTTCAGGTGCGAGTCGCGGCAGGCCACGGTCAGGCGGCGGCTTCCGCCGGCGCTGTCGGTGGTTTTGCAGGCGGCGGCGAATCCGCCGGCCAGCGCGAGGCCGGCGGCGGCGTGCAGGAAATGGCGGCGTGAAACAGGGTGGTCAGTTGGCATGGCAGGACTCCTCATCTTCATGTTCGATTGCGGCTCCGGGTTCAACGGCTTCGGATTCATAGGTTCACCCGCGGTTCGAGTGACGGGCGCATCCTACGCCGGCCGGCGGTCGCGGCGCTACACGAAAGCCTACGCCCACTGGTATTTTCCCGACGCGCGCCGGGAGAGATTCACCGCAGAGGCGCAGAGAGCGCAGAGAGGAAACCCTCAGCGTCCTCTGCGCCTCTGCGGTGAACTTCCGCTTCTGCATGTTTGCGGCGTGACAAGACGCCAGCCGCTTGCCTGCGGCGCAAAAACCGGTATGATGGCACCGATGAAAGGCACTGATTGCATGGCCGTGTTGAAGGCGCTGAGCGAACCGACGCGCATGCGCATCGTCCGGCTGCTGCTGAAGCGGCCGCTGGGCGTGAACGACATTTCCGAGCGCCTCGGCGTCTCGCAATACAACACCTCCAAGCACCTGCGCATCCTGCGCGAGGCCGGCCTGCTGCAGACCGAGAAACAAGGCAAGCTCCGCCTCTACGGCATTGCCGCCGAACTCGCCGACCGTCTGGCGGCGAACAAGAACGTGCTCGAACTCGACTGCTGCACGTTCCGGTTCGACAAACTGCCGAAGTAGCCGGGAGCGGCTCGTTCGACATCACCGCCGGAAAAAGAATTGACGCCGCGTCACATGTATGCACACTTGCGCATATGTTCCCATTGAGAAACACGCGGCGCGGCCCGGCCGTCGCACGCCCTCGCTCCAGGGCAACAAGCTTGCGATGGGCCCGCCTCGTGACGGGTGTGCTGGCCTGCCTCCTGCCGGCGGTGGCGCTGGCTACTTCCAGCGGCCTCAATAACATCCCGACGGCCGACACCACGGACAACCAGACGTTGGTGCTTCAAAACTATGAAACACTCGGGCCGGGCCGGACGCCGGACTACTCCGGTGGTTTCAAGATGGGCCTCTCGCCGTGGGACCAGCGATTCGAGGTCGGCGCGGACGGCCACATGGCGCCCGGCGATCCGGGCCTGTTGGTCCTGCAGGGCAAATATGCTGTTCAGCCGTGGGAGAAGTGGCCGACATTCTGCGTGGGCGTCGCCAACGTGGCCGTCACGGACAGGGACAAGGCGGGCGATCCGTTTTCGTATGCTGTGGCCTCCTACGACGTGAACGGCTGGTTCCGGTTGCACGGCGGCTACGGCTTCCAGACCGACAACAGCACGCCACTGCTGGGTATTGACTCGACGTTCAAAGTCTTGAATCGTTCTTTGATGGTGTGCGTGGATGCGATCCAGATTCAGGATCAGCGCCAGTGGATGCCGAGCTTCGGCATCAAGTATTTTTTCCATCGCCATTGGGCGCTGGAAACGTGGACCAATTTACCGCTCGACCAGGGCAGGCCGAGCGTGGTGTTGAAACTGAACTTTATTTGGCCCTTCGGTCCGGAGAAAAAATAACCATGAGTACGACCCAACAACCCAACGCGTCCAATGGCGGCAAAGCCCGCTACATCATGATCGGCGGTTTCCTTGGCGCGGGCAAAACCACCGCCGTCGGCCGGCTCGCGCGGCAGCTTACCGACGGCGGCATGCGCGTCGGCCTCATCACCAACGACCAGGGCCGCGAGCTGGTGGACACGCTGACGCTGCGCGCGCAGGGCTTCGAGACGGCGGAAATCCTCGGCGGCTGCTTCTGCTGCCGGTTCAACTCGCTCATCGAGGCCTCGCAGAAGCTTTGCGCCAAAACGCGGCCGGACGTGTTCATCGCCGAGCCGGTGGGCAGTTGCACCGATTTGGTCGCGACGGTCACGTATCCTCTGCGGCGGCTCTACGGCGACGACTTCACCGTCGCGCCCGTGAGCGTGATGGTGGACCCGGTTCGCGCGCTGCGCGTGCTCGGCGTGGAAAAGGGCGGCGGCTTCTCCGAAAAGGTGGCCTACATCTACGCCAAACAGCTTGAAGAAGCCGATCTGATCGTCATCAACAAGAGCGACCTGCTCGACGCGGCGCGGTTGAAAGCGTTGCGCGCCGCGCTCGCGGCGAAGTTTCCGCGCACCGAAGTCCTGGCGGTGTCGGCGCGCCGGGGTACCAACCTCGACGCGTGGTTCGCCCGGCTCACGAGCGAGACGCAGGCCGCGCGGCGGACGATGGAGGTGGACTACGACCTCTACGCCGACGGCGAGGCGCTGATGGGCTGGCTCAACTGCACCGTCCGGCTCACGGCGACGAAGTTGTTCGACGCCGACAGCCTGCTGCAACAGCTCGCCGGGGAAATCCAGAAGCGTCTGCAAGCGCAGCAGGCGGAGATCGCGCACCTCAAGATGACCTTCAGCGCCGACGGCGATCATGTGGCGGTGGCGAACTTGGTGCGCAACGATTTCGTGCCGGAGCTTTCGTTGAAACTGGGCGAGCCGGTCAAGGAAGGCGAACTGATCGTCAATCTGCGAGCCGAGGCCTCGCCCGACGCGCTGGCCGCGACCGTCAAGGAATCCGTGCCGGCGATAGCTGCGAAGTTCCCGACGCTGCAAGCGACGCTGGATCACTTGGAACATTTCCGCCCCGGCCGGCCAAACCCGACTCACCGCGACCAACAGGCAGTCTGAGCGTTGCGTGAGGACTCTGCGATGAAACGGCTTCCAAAATGGTTCACCGGCGAGTTCTTCGGTACGTTCCTACTTGTTTTCTTCGGCTGCGGCAGCGTCTGCACGGCGGTGACGACCGGCGCGCAGGTCGGCGTTTTCCAGGTCGCCATCGTCTGGGGCCTCGGCATTGCCACGGCCATCTACCTGACCGGCGCGTTGAGCGGCGCGCACCTGAACCCGGCCGTGACCGTGAGCATGGCGGCATGGTCGGACTTTCCGAAATCGCGGGTGCTGCCCTACATCGCCGCGCAGATGCTTGGCGCGTTTATGGCGTCGGCGGCGCTGTATCTTGTTTTCGGCAATGCGTTGGGGGAATTTGAGCGCGCCAACGGCATTGTGCGCGGCGCGCCCGGCAGCGAGGCTAGCGCGATGGTTTTTGGCGAATATTTTCCCTCGCCCGGCGGCAAACCGCTCACCGCCGCCGCCCGGGCACGTATGAGCGCGCCGGCGGCATTTGGCGCGGAAGTCCTTGGCACGGCGGTGTTACTGCTGGTCATTTTTTGCGCCACGGACGAACGCAACCGGTCGCGTCCGCAAGTCCTTACGGCCGCGAGCATTGGCCTGACGGTCACACTGCTGATCTCACTTCTGGGACCGTTGACGATGGCGTGCTTCAACCCGGCGCGCGATTTGGCGCCGCGGGTGTTTTCGTCGCTTGCGGGATGGGGCGGCATGCCATTTCGTTTGAACGGGCAAGGCTGGTGGACGGTCTATATCGCCGCGCCTCTGCTGGGCGGGTTGCTGGGAGGGGCGGTGTACCGTGTCTTTTTCAAGCCGGCCTACCGGGATTGAGAAGGCTGGCGGGAAAGACCGGAGCCCGAAAAACGGAAAAATAGTCATAGACTAGTTTGGTGCCGCCATGTAAATTGCGCGCCTAACTTTGACCAAAAAAACGACGGTTAGGAGAACATTATGTCAGAACTGATAAACAAACTCGTGGTTCCGGTCAGCGTCGTCTTGGCGCTCATCGGCGTCATCATGGCCTGGTCGCGCGGCAGTGCCAACGCCCAGCTTTTGGAGGAAGCGCGCCAAAACTCGATGATCGCCCAGCAAGTGCAACTTCAACAGGCGGTCTATCAACGGCTGTCGCAGGAACTGCTGGTTTACAGCCGTCAGCAGCCGGCGATTGATCCCGTGCTTCAGGCGTTCGGCTTGAAGCCGCAGCCCGCGCAGCCGGCCCAGCCGTCGGCCCGTCCGTCAACTACGCCGTCCACCCCTGCTCCCCGCCGCTAATTGGATAAGAACATGAGCCAACCCATTTCTAAATCTTCCAACGACTCGCTGATTCTTGGTCTCAGCGTCACTGTCCTCGCCGTTCTGGTGTTTGTCCTGAGCTACCGGGTCAGTTCGTACGTCTCGTTGCAAAACGACAACCTCAACGCCAGCATCCAGAACATGAAGCGGCAGCTCGAGCAGAGCAAGCCGATGATCGAGGCCTACGGGAACTTCCGCAACGCGCTGTTGCAATACGTCCAGAAGACCGGTGACGGCGCCGTGCTGCAGCGCATGGCTTACTACGGCATCGTTCAAGTGAAGCAACAGGAAGGCCAGCCAGCCGCGCCCGGAGCGGCTCAACCTGCGACCTCGGCTGCGCCGACGTCATCCAGCGCGCCTGCGGCGCCACCCGCGTCGTCAACCACGCGCTAAATAAGCGGCGCAGCGGAATTGCTGCGCGGCTCGTGTCCGTCACGGCGGGCGACAGATGCCCACGTGATCCCGTCTTGTCGTCCTTGCCCGGCACATCGGTGTGACGGGCAAGGACGACCTGCGGCGCAAAAGGTTGTTCCACCAGCGGGGCCGTTACGCTAGTATGCTGCCGACGTGACGGAACCACCCAACGAGATTCCAGGCTATGAAATCCTGGCCAAAATCGGCGAAGGCGGCCGCGGCACGGTTTACCGCGCCCGCCAACTGTCGCTGGATCGGCTCGTTGCCGTAAAAATCCTCTCGCCCGAGCTGGCCTCCGACGCCGAATACACCGCCAAGTTCCTCGAAGAAGCCCGCGCTGCCGGCAAGCTCAGCCATCCCAACATCGTCCAGGCCATCGAAGCCGGCGTTCACAACGGCATCTGGTATTTCGTCATGGAACTGGTCGAGAGCGGCTCGTTGCACGAGCGGCTGGCCAACGTCGGCAGGTTTTCCGAAGCGGAGACGCTGGACGTCGCGCAGCAGATGGCGCAGGCGCTCGATTTCGCCTGGCGGCGCGCGCATCTCATCCATCGCGACATCAAGCCCGCCAACATCCTCCTGACAAACGACGGCCGCGCCAAACTCGCCGACCTCGGCTTGGCGCAGCGTCACGGCGCGCCCGCCGACAAGTCCGGCTTCACCGAAGGCACGCCGCAGTATTGCGCGCCCGAACAATGCCGTGGCCAGCCGAACCTCGACATCCGCACCGACCTCTACGCGCTCGGCGGCACGCTTTACCACCTCCTCTGCGGTCGTCCGCCGTTCGACGGCGATAACCCCGCCGTGGTCATGGGCAAACAGATTTCCGAGCCGCCACCGCCGCCGCGCAGTCTCAACCCGCAGATTTCGCCCGCGCTCGAAGCGGTCATCCTGAAACTGCTCGCCAAAGACCCGGCCCATCGGTTCCAGTCGCCCGCCGAGCTTTTGAAGGAAGTCGAGCGCCTCCTCGCGATCCAGCGGGGCGAAACACCTGAAGTGCCACTCGCCGTCGCCAGCGGCCGCTCTACACGTGCCGTCTGGGGAATCGCTTTCGCTCTGGTCGTTGTGGTCATCGGAGCCATTGCCCTGCTCAAAGCGCCGGCTTTCCGCGGGAAACTGAAACCCGCCACCCGGCCCGCGGTCAGCGTTGTTCCGAAACCGCCCGGCGTCCTGCCCACGCCGGCTATTCCCGCCGGCTCACAGCCAGTGGCCGTCCTCTCTCCGCAACCGTTGCCGCCGGCCGTCACGCCCCCGGTTGTCAGCGTGCCGCCGGCCACCAACGCGCCGCCGTCGCCTTCCAGCCCCGCCGGGGAGGAAGTGCAAAAACTTTTGAACGGTGTCGCCGCCCTCGTCAAGGAATCCAAATACGCCGATGCCGAGGGAGCGCTGCAAAAAATCATCGAGCAATGGCGAAGCGCGCCGCTGCCCGCCCGCTTGAAAGCCGAAAGCGCCTTGTCGAAGCTCGAAGGCGTTTTGCAGGAGACACAAGCCGCGCACGCCGCCTACGACAAGAAAGTGGCCGACGAAACCGCCGCCAAGGCCGCAGCGGAAGCCGCGCGGCGCGAGCGAGTCGAGGCCCAGGTCCGCGCCATCATCGCCCCGACCGAAGGCTGGGTGCGCACCTTCTACCTCGAATACGCCTGCCAATACATGGCCGCGCAAATCGCCAAGGCGGCGGACGCCGATGTTCGCGCGCGGCTGGAAACCCGCGCCGGCGAATTGCAATTGCTCGCCGAACTGAAAAACCACCTGATCGCCGCCATCGGCAAAGGCGCGCTGCCGGCGCGCGCCTTCACCCTCGCGCGGGGCCGGACGCTGCAAGGCAAGCCCGTCAGCGCCACCGCTGACAACCTCAGCATCGCCGTCGGCGTCGGCACCATCGCGTTGCGCTGGAGCGATCTGACCGAGCCGGCGATTTACGCCATGCTCCAGGCCAGCGTCACCGCGCAACACAGCCGCGCCCTCGCCGCGCTGGCCCTCTACGCCTGGGAAACCGGCCGCGGCGCCGACGCCATTCGTTACTACGAACAGGCCAAGACCGCCCTCGGCGACCAGCTTCCCGAACCGGTCCGCCGCCGCGCCCAGCCCGCGCCTTGAACTGAAGTGGTGTGCGGGTTTCGTTGCGAAAGACTATCCGAAATCCGAGACCCGAATACCGATGAAACGCTGGCTCTACTACATCGCCGCCGCGTGGGCGTTTTTCGCGCTCACATGGTGGGTTTGCGAGCGGCTGTTGATGACCGACGAGAAGCGCGTGCTGCTGCAGATTGAAACGCTCCGGCAGGCCGCCGAGTCCGGCAACCTCTTCGTGCTCGAAGACGCCATTGCCTCCGATTATCACGACGACCGGGACAATGACAAGCGCACCCTGCTCTTCGCCGTCCGCGCGCTGCGCCAGCAGTATCACAACCTCGAAATCCACGTCGGCCGCGCCGCCGTTCGCGTCGCCGGCGCCACCGCCACCGCCGACCTGCGCGCTCGCGTCATCGGTCGCAGCGACGAGGACGCCCGGCTCGAAGGCGAAAGCGGCGACTATCGCCTCGCCTTCCGCCGCGTGGACAAGGAATGGAAGTTGAGCGGCGTCACGCGCCGCGACTCGACGCCGTGATGCGGCGCAAACCAAAAGGATGGACGGCAAAATCGTTTTCCGTCATAGTTTCCGCCGCCATGATTCCGGCTTTTGAGTCACTGGAAAGGGATTCCCCATGAACAACACCCCACGCCTTTTTTTCAAGCACGCCGCGCGGTGCGGCTTGTTTTTCCCGCTCGCGATGGCCGCGGTGATCGTCGCGATCGCCCTGCCCGCCGCTGCATGGGCCGAGCCGGTGCCGCTCAACAACGGCAGCGTCGTCAACGGCGACGTTGGCAACGTCACGGCGCGGGGCTTCGACCTCAAACTGCCTTACGGCGCGGCGAAATATTCCTGGTCGCAGGTGGATGTCCGCCGCCTGCCGTCGGTCAATCCGCGTTTGTTCCAAACTTTCTGCACCGCCACCGGCTATCAGCCGCCCGCCGCGCCGGCTCCGGCCGCACCCGCGGCGGTCGCGCCTGCGGCAGTTCCGGCAGCGGCGAAACAAGCCGCGGCGTCACCGCCCGTTGCCGCGCCCGCCGAGTGGCCGTGTTTCGGCGGGCCGAACCACGACGGCAAGTCGCCCGACAAAGGATTGCTCAAGGAATGGCCCGAAGACGGCCCGAAGCTGCTCTGGAAGGTGGACGGCATCGGCAAAGGTTTCTCCAGCGCGACTGTCAGCGGTGGCGCGGTCTACGTCAGCGGCGAGTCGGGCGACAAGGTGTCGCTGTTCGCGTTCGACATGGACGGCAAGCAGAAATGGAAGGTGAATAATGCAGGCGGCATCTGCAAGAACGTTGGCGGCGCGCGCAGCTCGCCGACGGTGGACGGGGCGAATGTTTATCTGCTGGCCGGCGACGGCTTGCTCGGCTGCTACGACACGAAGACCGGCACGCGGAAGTGGATGCATCAGGCAACCACCGAGTTCGGTGGCGCGCCGGGCGGCTGGGGCTACGCCGAGTCGGTGCTGATCCTCGGCAAGCTCGCCATTTTCAAACCGGGCGGACAGAACTGCATCGTCGCGCTCGACAAGAACACCGGCGCGAAAGTCTGGAGCAGCAAAGGCTTCAGCGCCGGCCCGGAATACGGCTCGTGCCTGCCGTTCGCGTTCGGCAACGCCCCGATGATCGCCACCGGCACGCGCGCCGGGCTGGTCTGCGTCAACGCGACCAACGGCGAGTTGCTGTGGCAGAATCCGTTCGCCGCCAACAACACCGCCAACTGCCCGACGCCCGCCTACAGCGACGGTTATGTCTTCTGGGCCAACGGCTACGGCAAGGGCGGCGTCTGCATGAAACTCGCACCCGGTGGCAAGGCGGAGCAGGCGTGGACCACGCAGGACATGGTCTGCCATCACGGCGGTTACGTCATCGAGGGCGGCTGCATCTACGGCAATCACAACAACGGCTGGGCCTGCCTCGACCTGAAAACCGGCGAGAAAAAATGGTTTGAGCAGGCCGTGGGCAAAGGCTCCCTCTGCTGGGCCGACGGCATGCTCTACCTTTTCAGCGAGAAAGCCGGCCTCGCCGCGCTCGCGACCTGCTCGCCGCAGGGCCTCGAAATCAAAGGCCGCGTCCAGGTCGCCGGCACTGGGACGAGCTGGGCGCACCCGGTCGTCATCGGCGGCCGCCTTTACCTGCGCTACGACACCAACCTTTACTGTTACGACGTGCGAGCCAAGTAGCGTCGTCGCAAACCCGAGCGACGAAGCTAGACTGCGCCGAACGAAAAACTGAAGGAGGATGGGCAATGACAAAGTGGATCTGTGCTCTGTTCATTTGCGGGCTGGCGTCCACGGCGTGGGCGGCGCCGCCGTGTGTCGTCAAGGCGACGCCCGACAACGGCGCGGTCGGCGTGGACCCGCTCACGCGGGAAATCCGCGTCACGTTCGACCAGCCGATGAGCAAGGGCTGTTCGTTCGTCGGTGGCGGGCCGGCGTTTCCCCAAACGACGGGCCGGCCGCGCTGGGTGGATGAGCGGACCTGCGTGCTGGACGTTCAGCTCGAACCGGACCACCGCTATGGGTTCAGCATCAACTCCTCGCAGTTCACCAACTTCCGGAACAAGGCGGGCGAGCCTGCGGTTCCGTATCCGGTCTCGTTCAGGACCGCCGCTGGCGCTTCGGGCGGGCCCGCGCTTACGGCCGAACAGAACGCGGCGGCGGTCGGGCGGCTGGGAACGGCGCTTCAAAAGCAATACTCCTATCGCGAATTGCGCGGTGTGGACTGGGAGAAGTTGCTGAAGGAAAACTCAGCGGCCCTCACGGCGGCCAAAACGCCGGGGCAATTTGCGGACGAGGCGGCCAAACTTCTGGGGACGGCGAAGGACATGCATATCTGGCTGGAGGTGAACGGCAAGACCATTGCGTCCTGTCACCGCGACGTGCTGCGAAACATCAACGTGCCCACGCTCGGGAAACTCGTGCCCGCGTGGAAGCAGCGCAGCAAGGCGGTCGGGTCGGGACAATACCCGGACGGGATCGGCTACATCCTGATTTCCACCTGGAGCCGTGGTTCCACCGTGCTGGAGACGGCGCTCGACGCCCTGAAGGAGCTGGCCGGCTGCAAGGCGCTCATTGTGGACGTCCGGCCCAACAGCGGCGGGGCCGAACCGTTGGCACAGAAGTTCGCCGGCTGTTTTGTCGCCGGGCCGAAGGCGTATGCCAAACACGTGACGATTCAGAACGGCCGGTTTGGCCCGGCGCGGGAACGCTCGATCGAATCGAATCCGGCGGGGCCGGCGTATCGCGGCAAGGTGGCCGTGCTGATGGGCCAGGTGAACATGAGCAGTTGCGAATCGTTCCTGTTGATGATGAAGCAGATTCCCGGATGCGTCCTCATCGGCGAGAAGTCGTTCGGCTCTTCGGGCAATCCCAAGCCGGTCGACTTGGGCAACGGGGTGACGGTTTATCTGCCGAGCTGGAAGGATTTGCGGCTGGATGGCTCGTGTTTCGAAGGCGTGGGCATCGCGCCGGACATTGAAGTGAAGACGAAGGCGGACGATTTCGCTTCGCGCGACCCCGTGCTGGACGCGGCGTTGAAGGTGCTGCGGGGGAAATAAGAACGGGCGGGGAAACTCAATTCGCGTTTCGGCTTTCGGGTTCGGTGCGCCCGTCGCTTGCGACGATGGGCATCGCTGTATCCGATTGCTGTAGCGGCGGTCTCTGACCGCCGGATATTGATGAAGAATGATTTCGGCGGTCAGAGACCGCCGCTACAGTTCTCATAATGACACTAAACTCGCCGGGCGGCGCAGTTGACCTTCGGCGGCAGTGGGCGTAAGAAATGCCTACTGATGAAACGTCTCCGGCTTCTCTTCGCTTTCTTGCTGGCCGTCACGAATGCCTTCGCCGCGTCGCCGCGCCACGTCGAGATCAGCGCGCGCATCGAGCCGGCGGTCGCGCGCGGCGGCGAGACGGTGAAACTCATCGTCACCGCCGTCGCTGACGAAGGCTGGCACCTCTACTCGCTCACGCAAAAACCCGGCGGCCCGGAGAAGACCACGATCACGGTGGCGGACAGCGCCGTTGTGGAAAAAGTCGGCGCGTTCACCGGCCCATCGCCGAAACGCGTGCACGACTCGGCGTTCGACATGGACGTCGAGCAGCACGAAGGCAGGACGGAGTTCGTCGCGCCGCTCACGCTCAAGGCCGGCGCGGCGGTGGGCGCGCAGAAGATCGAAGGCAAGGTGCACTTCATGGTGTGCAACGCGCAAACCTGCCTGCCGCCGATGAGCGTGGCATTCGCGGCGGAATTTGCCATCGAGCCGGGCGCGCCGCGCGCGGAATTTGTCTCGGCGGTTTCCGCTGCTCCGGCCGCGGAGACGGCGGGCGCGCCGGAAAAATTCGGCGGCCGGGCCGACGGGCTGGGCGGGCTGATTTTGCTGGCGATTATTTCCGGCCTCATCTCGCTGCTGACGCCGTGCGTGTTCCCGATGATCCCGATCACGGTGAGCTTCTTCACCAAGGAAGCCGCGCACGACCGGCGGCGCGCGCTGCAACTCGCGGCGGTCTACGGCCTCGGCATCGTCGCGACGTTCACGCTCGTGGGCGTAGTGCTCACGCTGCTGCTCGGCGCGGGCAGCGCCAACAAGTTCGCCGCCAGCCCGGTGGTAAACCTCGCCATCGGCGCGCTGTTCGTCGCGTTCGCGCTCAGTTTGTTCGGCTTATTCGAGTTCCAACTGCCGTCGTCGTGGATTGACGCGGCCCAATCGCGCACCGGCGCGGGCACGGTCGGCGCGATGTTCATGGCGCTGGTGTTCACGCTGACGAGTTTCACTTGCACCGCGCCGTTCATCGGGCCGCTGCTGGTGGCGATCACGCGGGGCGCGTGGTTCTGGCCGCTGGTGGGCATGAGCGTGTTCAGCGCGACGTTTGCGGCGCCGTTCGTGCTCCTGGCGCTTTTCCCGAGCTGGCTCGCGCGGCTGCCCAAGAGCGGCGGCTGGCTCAACTCCACCAAGGTCGTGATGGGTTTCCTCGAAATCGCCGCGGCGATGAAGTTTTTCAGCAACGCCGACCTGATCTGGAATTGGGGCGTGTTCACGACGCCGGTGGTGCTGGCGAGCTGGGTGGCGCTGGCCGTGCTCACCGCCCTGTATATCCTCGGCAAGGTCCGGATGCCGCACGAGTCGCCGGCGGGAAAAATCGGAGTCCTGCGGTGGCTGTTCGGCGCCGTGTTCCTGGCGCTCGCGCTGGTGATGGCGCCGGGCTTCTGGAAAATCCCGCCGCCGAACCTGATTGATTCCTACCTGCCGACGCCGATTGCGTTGAAGCAGCAGGATAAGCTCGCGTGGGGCGACGATTACGCGGCCGCGCTGGCGCAGGCGAAGGCCGAGGGCAAGAAGGTGTTCATTGATTTCACCGGCTACACCTGCACGAACTGCCGGTGGATGGAGATCAGCATTTTTCCCCAGCCGGAGGTGGAGGCGGCGCTCCAGAAGTTCGTCCGCGTGCGGCTATACACCGACGGCGGCCCGCACGGCCAGCAGAACCAGGATTTCCAGGTCGCGCGCTTCGGCGACGCCGCCCTGCCCCTCTACGTCATCATGAGCGCCGACGACAAGGAACTCGCCCGCTTCGCTGGCATGACCCGCGACGTGAAAGCGTATCTGGAGTTTCTCAAGAAGGGGTTGTAGCGGCGGCTTGCCAGAACAAGCTAGGTATCATTGGTGATGCTTGCGCGACCGATGTTGTTCTGCGGGCGCCAGCATATCCTTCGCGTAGAAAATTCGTCCAGACGCAAACACGTATCCTTCAGTCTGTTTGAGGGCTGGCTTGCCTTCGAAGCAATTGCCGAGCAAAAGGCCCTTACACTTCGGGCACTTTGGCGGATTGAGGTATCGAAAGCGACCGCCGCAAGGGCACTGCAAAAACAGCTCCTCTACTGCTGTCCAAAATGGAATGTCACTGCGGCCGTAGTCGCCGCGAGGAAGTTTGGGACGCTCTGGCATACCGGAAAGATCAATGTCGAAGTCGCCGAGCAGCAAAACCGACTCGCAGCCGCCGCAGTAGAAATCAGTCATTGCGCTGAAGCCAAGATGATATTGTGTACCCTTAATGAAGCATCCACAACTCTTGCATAGTTGTGCAGTATGTCGTGGATCGTCGATGGAGTTGATAAGCCTGGGAAACGTCCTTCGGAGTGGCCACAGAAGTTTCTTGCGGGTCTGAAATAGTCCAAACCGCATCTTATCGAGAAATCGGTGCATACTCAGATGCCTAACCCGCATTCGTCATCCTCTTTTCCTTCCACGCCTTGCAACCGTGCGGACATTCGCGCCGGCTTTTCAGCGTGTCTAGAACATTTCAGGCTGGTGCGGCGGGCTGGGTGGATTCGCGTTCATCCTGTGCATCCTGTCTTGAAAACCTTCGGTGCGGCCAAAGAAGATCTGACAGGATGAACAGGATTTACAGGATGCTTGCGAAAAGGATTCGCTATCGTGGCCGGTTGGCCGGCTGGAAGTATTTCTCAACCGCTCTTTTCATTTATCCCTGTCCTGATAGGCGGCCTGAAGACGCTTGGAGTCAATCGCTGTCCCCGTCAGCGTCAGGGAAACGACGTGAGCCCGGAGCCAGGCGCCCAGCCGGCTCCTGGGCGTGGGCCATTGACTGGTCTTGCCGCCGACCAGGAAGCCCGTGACCACCCAGACCTGCCCGCGGCTGTCCTTCGCGTAGAGCTGCATCTGGAGTTTTCGACGGCTGCCCGCCTTGATAACCTCTGTCGTCTCGAGCGTGGCGGCGGTCTGGTCGGACAGTGTCACGGATTCCACGGATTCCTTCCCCACCAGTTGAAGCCGCGGGTCCTTCATCGCGTCCTTGACCGTTTTCCGGGCGAGGGTCTCGGTGGACTCTTTGGCCGGCGGGAGTTTCTCGACGACCAACCCGATTTGCAGGGGCGCTCCGGTTTCATCCACCGCCGGGACGCCAATGCCATCGCCCGAGCGGTAGACCGGCATCGTATTCTCGAGGCCATCCATGTTCCGCCAGCCTTTCGGAACTGCAACCTTCGCGGAGCCGGTCGAGACGGTTTCCCAGGTCGCCGCCGAGGTGTTGGAGTTGGCCGCAGCAAGAACACTCGCGAGGGCGAGGAACAAGAGCATGTTTTTCATGGGCTTCGTCGTTTCCTGGACCGCGAATGGATTTTCGCGCCGGCGTTTCGGCGTGTCCAGAACATTTCAGGCTGTGGCGGCGGCTCCGGCGCATCCCGGTTTTTCGGGAGGTTGAAGCAACGGACTTGGAAGTCCGTTCTACCGGGAGGCACGCCCGCCGCCTTCCATTTCATAGCAAATTTACCTTGACATGATAGAGAAAATACCTATATTCTTTGCGTCGCGATGAAGACCGCAATCGCGCGAGCAGGGGAAGTCCCGCCGGAGGCCGGCAACGGCTTCTCCCAAACCGGCCCGGACGCGGCCAAGGGCGCAACCGGGCGTATTCGGAAACAATCCACGGATTGCACGGATTACACGGATCGTTCGGACCGCCCGGATTGGCCGGATCGCCTGACCGCCCAAGCAGCAAAATCGCCCCCGGCGTGGACAGCGGAAGCCGGCGGAAGGTTGGTTTTCCTCCCGGCAATCATAGGGGGCTGTTTTTCAAAACGAACCCAAATGATGGGACGCGGTCAAACCGTAAAACATCGTTTTTCCCAGGGAAAATAGAAATTTAGAGTTGGAGAACGACCGGTGAGAAAACCTTTTTTTACGAAACGAACCCAAATGAATCACAAGCAACACGTTGACAGGACGTTATGAAAACGCTTGATGGAGAAATGTGCCAAAACGAGGCCAAATAAGCACAAACTGAATCCGCCCCCGAAAAACATCTGACTAATTCCGGCTAAATCCGACCTGATCCGACCTGATCCGACCCAAGCCGACAAAACCCGACCGTATGAGACCCGTTACAGATTACAAATGCACGATGGTTGGGCGCGCGTCACGCGGGTTTCCGGCCCCAAGCCTGAAAGTAGGGACCGTGGACCACGAGCGTGTCCGGATTGTCAATATGCTGTCGCAACGCTTCCTTCAAATCCGTGAAAGCCGCCTCCGCCATGAGGTTCTGGGCGAGGACGCGTTCTCTCAGATTGTCCGCAAAGGTCAGGAAGATGCTCCGGCGGGGGGCCGTTGGCGGATACACGTGAATGATCGGATGGACGCGGACATCCACCAGACCGGCGGAGCGAAGCAGGCGCGGCAGTTTTCTGCCGACGAAGGGATCACTGCCGCACTTGGCGCTTTGGGTCACAAACAACTCCACGAAGGCGTTCCATGCGGGCGACGGCGGATCGCAAATCATGGCCGCCCAGTCCACCTCGTGAAACGCCACCGCGCCGCCGGGCCGCGCCAGCGCGGCGGCTTCCGCAACAATCTCCCCGGGGTTTGGAACGTTCACGAGCACCAGACGGGCCGTGACGAGATCGAACGACGCGCGCGGCAGGCCGGTGGATCGGGCGTCGCCGCACAGGACTTCGACGTTCCGGAGGCCGCGCTCCGCGATGAACTTGCGGGCGAGGCCGACCGCTTCCTCGTTTCGCTCGATGGCCGTCACGCTCCCCGAAGGGCCGACGCGCGCCGCGAGCAGGTCGAGGCAGCCTCGCGGCCCGCAACCGATTTCGAGGACGCGCGCGCCAGCGGCCAGCCCGATGTCATCGAGCAAACGGGCCGCCTCGGGACCAAGCTGTTCGGCCTGTCGTTGCAATCTCTCCTGTTCCGCGCGCCTGTGCCCGAGGAAGTATTCGTCGCGTTCAGTCATGGTTTATTTCCGTTTGCCGGGCCAGAGCGTTGCGCCGGCTTTTCAACGTGTCCAGAACATTTGAGGCGGTTCGCGCTTTTGGGGCCAGCCGACACAGCCGAACAGCGGGGTGGATCGCGACCTCCGGGCGCGATGGCGAATGGGAAGCCAAAGAACGGCGCTTGTGATGAGGTTCTCGTTTTTTCAAGCGCGACTGCTTTCTCCTGCCGGCCGCCATCGCGCCCGGAGGTCGCGATCCACCTGCGACGACTCCGCCTCCTTACGTCGGCGGCTACGTTTTTGATTATTGCAGCCGCTTCCGGTATCGGATCGCTTTCAGGGGAGCGCCGGGACTCAGCATCTTGGATGCTCCATCGGCCTCGAAACCCATCGCCTCGTAAAACCGCCTTGCGGCGGCGTTGCCCTCGAAGACCCACAAGACGGCCTGCCCGTAGTGCCGTGAGCCGAGCATTTGCTCCGCGGTTTGGCAGAGCTGCCGGCCCACGCCTTTCCGCCAATGCCGCGGTGCAAGGTAGATACCCCAAATCTCGCCGGTTGTCGCAGGGTCCACATCGGTGTCCCGGCAGGCGCCAAGGGTCAGGAAACCAAACAATTCATCCGATTCCTCAACGACGTAAGTATCCCCGGTGCCGGCAGCCAGCGATTCGCGAAAACGCTGGGCACGTTGCTCATAGTTCAAGCCGTCCAGATGAGCATCCGGCACAAGCCCGCGATACGCGGCCCGCCACGAGTCCACATGCACTCTGGCGAGCGCGTCCGCATCATTCACTTTTGCGGGACGAATGTTCATCTCCTAAGCCGGACTGGCATCAGACATCCTGTTGGATGCCTTTGATTGCGACCTGGGCGGACTTTCGTCCTGGCGTTTCAACGTGTCCAGAACATTTCAGGTTGTTGCGTGTTGTGACGTTGCCTTGGCTCCTGCATCACGATCAAGTCCCGGAGGGACGAGTGAGAACAGCCCGGCACTTCAGCGCCATAACCACCCTGAAAACCCGCCGCTCACTCCGAATCTTCCGACGCGTGGCCGCTGTAGGCGCAGATGCCGCGCTTGCTGGCGGCGATGAACTCGATGAAATGTTTCAGCTCCGGCGACTCCGGCATTTGGCGAAGCTGGACGAGCGCGTCGCTGACGTTGAGGCCGCCGAGGTAGAGCGTGCGAAACGCCTGCTTGATGGCGGTGCGCGTGGCGAGGCTCACGCCGGCGCGGCGCAGACCGATGATGTTCAGGCCGCTGACGTCGTTGGTGTGGTTGGTGATGCAGTAGGGCGGCACATCCTTGGAGACGCGCGAACCGCCGCGCATGAGACAGAGCGTGCCGAGCCGGACGAACTGGTGGACGAGACAGTTGCCGCTGATGTTGACGCGGTCCTCGATGAGGGCGTGGCCGCCGAGCGTGCCGCCGTTGGCGATGATCACGCCGTTACCGAGCTGGCTGTTGTGGCCGACGTGGCTGGTGCACATGAAATAGCAGCCGTCGCCGATGCGCGTCGTGCGGTCGTCCTTGAGCGCGCCGCGATGGATGGTGACGTGCTCGCGGAAAACGTTCTTCGCGCCAATCTTCAAAAACGACTCGCTGCCGTCGTAGCCGAGGTCTTGGGGGAAGTCGCCGATGACCGCCCCGAAATGGACGACGTTGTCGGCGCCCATCTCGGTCCAGCCGGTGATGTAGGCGTGCGGGCCGATCTTCGTGCGCGGGCCGATGCGGACGTGGTCTTCGATGACGGCATAGGGACCGACCTCGACGGTGGCGTCGAGTTCGGCCTTCGGCGAAACGATGGCGGTTGGATGAATCATCATTGAATCAAACCTATTTCTTTCACGCTGACAAAATCTTCCGTGCGACCGGAGTCGCGTTTGCCGACGATAATGTGGTCCAGCACCTCGATTTTCAACACCCGACCGGCCTCGACCAGCTCGCGCGTGATCCGGAGGTCGTCGCTCGACGGCGTCGGATCGCCGCTGGGGTGGTTGTGGACGAGGATGACGCTGGCGGCGCCGGCGCGGATGGCTTCGCGGAAGACCTCTCGCGGATGGACGAGGCTGGCGTTGAGCGTGCCCTTGCTGACCTTCACGTCGCGGATGAGCCGGTTCTTGGTGTCCAGCAACAGAACGTGAAACTCCTCCACCTCGAAGTGCTGCATTTCCTCGCGGAGCCGGTCGGCCACGTCGCGCGGCGTGCGGAGCATCGGGCGGGCTTCGCGCGTCGCGGGCAGCCGCGACGCCAGGGCGAACGCGGCCTTGAGCTGCACGGCTTTCGCGAGGCCGATGCCCTTGATGGCGCTGAGTTCCTCGACCGACGCGGCGGCGAGGCGCTCGATGGTTTGGAATTGCGCGAGGAGATCGCGGCCGATCTCAATGGCGGAACGCCCGCCGGTGCCGGTGCGCAGCAGGATGGCGATCAACTCCGCGGTGTCGAGCCGTTCGGCGCCGAGCGCGTGCAGTTTCTCGCGCGGGCGCTCCGACAACGGCAGATCGGTGATGCGGTAAGCCACGGCCGCATCCTACCGCCGCCGCCGCCGCGTGGAAAGCGAATGATTGGGGGCCAAGTCTGTCGCGGGATTCGGCTCGGCTGCCCGCCCGCCCCGGTATTGACCCGCGCGCGGCGCTCGGTATGATGCGCGGCCATGAACAAAACGTTTATGCTTTCCCGCCGCCAGTTCCTTTCCGCCGCCGGCGCGCTCGCCGTGCCGATGATCATTCCCGCCTCCGTGCTCGGACGCGGCGGGCGGCCCGCGCCTTCGCAACGCATCAATCTCGCCTGCTTCGGCTTCGGCACCATCGCGCAATCGGTAACGCCGAATTTTCTCAACGACGAGCGCGTGCAGGTCGTGGCGGTGGCCGACGTGAACCGCGAGTCGGATCACTACGGTTATCAGGGCGAACACAAGGGCGGACGCGAGACCGGACGGCGGATGATCAACGGCCATTACGCCAAGCAGACCGGCAAGGCGGACTACGACGGCTGCCGCGTCTATGAGGATTTCCGTGAGCTGTTGCACAAGGAAGACGTGGACGCAGTGGAGGTGGCCACGCCGGACCATTGGCACGCCATCATGGCGATCACCTGCGCGCGGCTCGGCAAGCACATCTACGGCCAGAAGCCGCTGGCCGTGACGGTCGAGCAAGGCCGCACGATGGTGCGCGAGGTGACGAAAGCCGGCGTGACATGGCAGACCGGCAGCCAGCAACGGTCGCAGACCTACTTCCGCATGGCGTGCGAGTTCGTCCGCAACGGCCGGCTCGGCAAGCTCCAACGCATTCACGTGGTGCTGCCGGGCGGCCATCGCGATTTCAGCCAGCTCGCGTCGAAGCAGACGCCCGAGCCGGTGCCGGACGGATTGAACTACGAGATGTGGGAAGGGCCGGCGCCGCATCGCGACTACCGGCCTGCGCTGATGCCGCTGAACTGGCGCTGGAATTTCGATTACTCCGGCGGGATGATCACCGACTGGGGCGCGCACCACATGGACATCGCGCAATGGGCGCTGGACATGGACAAGTCCGGGCCGGTGAAGATCGAGAACTTCCGCGCCGACCTGCCCGCGCCGGGCGAGTTGTACAACACGGCGAAGACGTTCCATTTCGAGTGCGTCTATGCCAGCGGCGTCACGATGGTCGTGGAGGACGAATCCGCCGGGCCGAACGGCATCACGTTCGAGGGCGAGAACGGCCGGAAGATTTTCGTGAGCCGCGAGAAGCTGGAGTTCACGCCGGAGAGCCTGCGCCAGCAAAAGATCGGCGAGAGCGAGATCCATCTTTACGAGAGCAAGCACCACGAGCGCAACTTCGTGGACTGCATCTACTCCGGCAAACCGACCGTCGCGCCGATCGAGGCCGCACACCGTTCGATCAGCATCGCGCACATCGCCAACATCGCCATCCGCCTGGGCCGGACGAAGATCGAATGGAACCCGGCAAAGGAGCGGTTTGTCGGAGACGACCAGGCCAACAAGATGCTGGGCCGGCCGATGCGCCGCCCGTGGTCGCTCAACCCCGCCGTGTGACGCGCGGCCCCGACTCCCTGGCAACGGGCGGAAAATTACATGTTGACATTTCGTTATTAGACGAAATATAGTATTGGCCATGCGCGACTTCATGAGAATCACCAAGGCGCTGGCCGACGACAACCGCGTGCGCGTGCTGCTGGCGCTGAAGGCCGGCGAACTGTGCGTCTGCCAGATCAGCGAGATGTTCGGGCTGGCGACGTCCACGATCTCCAAACATCTGTCCATCCTCTACGACGCCGGGCTGATCGAGTCCCGCAAGGAGGAGCGGTGGGTGTATTACCGCCTGCCGGGAAAGGAGGCGGCCGCCTCCGTCCGCGAGGCGATTGACTGGGTGCAGAAGTCGCTGGGCGGCACACCGCAGGCCGCCGAGGATCACAAGAAGCTGAAACAAATCCTGAAGATGGACCCCACAGCGATATGCCAACGCCAGCTCCGAAAATGAAAGTGCTGTTCCTTTGCACCGGCAACTCATGCCGCAGCCAGATGGCCGAAGGCTGGGCGCGCCACTTGAAAGGCGACGTCCTCGAAGCCTACTCCGCCGGCATCGAGAAGCACGGCATGAACCCGCACGCCGTCAAAGTCATGGCTGAAGCGGGCGTGGACATCTCGAAACACTACTCGAAGACGCCCGACGAAATCGGGCCGGTGCCATTCGATTATGTCGTCACGGTCTGCGGTCATGCCAACGAACACTGCCCGATCTTTCCGGGCAAGGCGAAGGTCGTCCACGTCGGTTTCGAGGACCCGCCCAAGCTGACGAAACACCTGCCCGACGGCGAGGAGAAGCTGGCGGTTTACCGGCGGGTGCGCGACGAGATCCGGCGTTTTGTCGAGAGCCTGCCGGCCGCGCTTGCGTCGAAGATGTAGCGGAGGACACGATGAATGCGCATCCCGATTGCCACGGCGCGCTGTTTCCCGACTTCACGCGTCTGCAAAAGAACAAGCCGCTCGAAAGCCGGGCGTTCACCGCGCTCGTCGTCAGCCACGGCATCGGCGTGCAAGACCGCAAACTGGAGGTCAAACGCGAGGGTTGGGAGAAGTGCACCGCTTGTCCCGACTATCGCACTTGCTACGACCTGAGCATGGCCAAGTTGCTGATGAATACCGTGCTGCTGAACGGCTGGTATGGGGCTTAGAGCAATCCTTCAAAATCACACTCTCTGAAAGCATCCACTATGAAACCTCAAAACTCCGATCCCCACGCCGTGCGGGAAAAAGTCCGGGCCGGCTACAGCCAGATCGCGCTGCACGGCAGCGAGCGGCGCAAGCCGAGCTGCTGTTGCGGCATGTCCGCCGTGGACTCCGAAAAACTGGCCCGCCAGATTGGTTATTCGGCCGGGGAACTTTCGGCCCTGCCCGACGGCGCCAACATCGGCCTGTCCTGCGGCAATCCCGGCGCGCTGGCCGCGCTCCGGCCCGGCGAAGTGCTGCTGGACCTCGGCAGCGGCGCCGGCTTCGACGCCTACGTGGCCGGACCCAAGGTCGGCGCGACGGGCCGCGTCATCGGTGTGGACATGACGCCGGAAATGCTCGCTAGAGCGCGCAAAAACCTCGCCGCTTACCGCAACCGCACGGGCTTCGACAACGTCGAGTTCCGGCTCGGCGAGATTGAGCACCTGCCCGTGGCCGACGCGAACGTGGACGCGGTCATCTCCAACTGCGTCATCAACCTCTCGCCCGACAAACCGCAGGTCTGGCGCGAGATCGCGCGCGTGCTCAAGCCGGGCGGCCGCATCGCGGTATCGGATTTGGCGTTGTTCAAACCGCTGCCGGACGCCGTTCGCGAAATGGTCGAAGCGCTGGTGGGCTGCGTGGCCGGCGCAGTGCTTGTGGCGGAAACCGAACGCATGGCGAGGGACGCCGGCCTGACGGACATCCGCCTAAACCCCAAGGCCGGCTACGTGGACAACCTTGTCGAGTGGCAGGACCCGCTCTACCAAAAAATCACGGCGCACTTGCCGGCTGGCACCAAGCCAAGCGATTACATCACCAGTCTCGAAGTGACGGCGCAAAAACCATGAATGCGGAAAAGAAGCGCCTCGCCTTTTTCGAGCGTTACCTGACGCTGTGGGTTTTCCTTTGCATGATCGTCGGCGTTGCGGCCGGCAAACTGCTGCCGGACATGACGGCAGCGTTGAGCCGGCTGGAGTTCGGCCAGGGTTCGCAAGTCAACGTGCCCATCGGAGTGCTGTTGTGGCTGATGATCTACCCGATGATGCTGAAGGTGGACTTCAGCGCCCTCGGCGGCATCGCACGCCGGCCGAAAGGGCTGATGGTGACCTTGTTCGTGAACTGGTTGGTGAAGCCGTTCAGCATGGCGCTGCTGGCGTGGGTCTTCATGCAAAACGTCTTCGCAGCGTGGATTGATCCCGAAACGGCGCGCAGCTACACCGCCGGCCTCATCATCCTCGCCGCCGCGCCCTGCACGGCCATGGTGTTCGTGTGGAGCTATCTCACCGACGGCGACCCCGCCTACACGCTCGTGCAGGTGGCGGTCAACGACCTCATCATGCTCGTGGCGTTCGCGCCCATCGTGATGTTCCTGTGCGGCGTCGCCAACGTTGTCGTGCCGGCGAAGGTGCTCATCACATCGGTGGTCGTGTTCATCGTCATCCCGCTCGCGGCAGGCTGGCTCACGCGCACGGTGCTGCTGAAGTCGCACGGCCTCGCGTGGTTTGATGAGAAGTTCCTGCCGAAGTTCCATCCCGTCATGATCGGCGCGCTGCTGTTGACGCTGGTGCTGATCTTCGCGTTTCAGGCGGAGAATCTGACAACGCGATGGTTTGCCGTGGTGCTGATTGCTGTGCCTATCCTCATTCAAGTCTATTTCAATTCCAGCATCACTTATGGGCTGATGCGTTGGTTCAAAGTGCCGCACAACGTGGCGTCGCCGGGTGCGCTCATTGGTGCGAGCAACTTCTTCGAACTGGCCGTGGCCGTAGCCATCACGCTGTTTGGCCCCAGCTCTGGCGCGGCACTGGCTTGCGTCGTCGGCGTGCTGGTTGAAGTCCCGGTGATGCTTTCGGTCTGCAATGTTTGCAACCGGACACGTCATTGGTTCGCAGAGGGCCCAAAGGCAACTGGCTAATGGGAAACAGTATCGAATTGGCGTCTCACGTGGTTCAAGTGGCCTTGTTCGGTGTGACGGTTTGCACCATTGCCGCCGCAGCATTGACCGTGGCGCCCGGCTTCCGCCCCGACCGCGCAGGCTTTGGACGCCGTTTTCTTTTCTTCTTCTTGCGCTACTGCCTGCCAGCATGGGGTCTGGTGGAACTGGCGGTTTGGGCGCTCACCGGCCGACCCTATCCGTAATATGTTGGTGGCACACTCTTGGGATATCGAGAGGGCATGGCCAAAACAATCACTTGACATATTTAGGCAAATGGCTAAGTATATCACGTCGTTTATGGCTCAAACATTACCAGTCAAGTTCAAGGCCCAAGCTGCCGTCCTCAAGGCGCTGGCTCATCCCACGCGTTTGTTCATTGTGGATGAACTGTCCAAGCGCGAACGGTGTGTGTGCGAGTTGACCGAGATGGTTGGATCGGAAATGTCCACTGTCTCGAAGCATCTCACGCTGCTGAAACACGCAGGCATCGTGGAGGATGACAAGCGCGGCGTGCAGGTGTTCTACCGGCTCAAGAGGCCGTGCGTGATGAACTTTTTCAAGTGCGTGACCGCCGTGCGGAAAGACGCTATAGAGGAGTAAGCGTAGCAACTGCAGCGATTTTTTATTTGCCGAATACTTGGCGAGTTGGCTAAATAGCCACGTTATCCTTCGGCGCGAAGGAAAGGAAACGAAAACACCGTGAGCCGTTGCGCAGTCGGAAACAAAAGTGAATGGATGCTTTTTCAACAACTAGGAGAAATATCATGCAACTACTCGTTCTAGGTCCAGGCTGTGCGAGATGCCAGAAGCTCTACGAAACCACCGAGCAGGCCGCCAAGGAGCTTGGCTTGCCATACGAACTCAACAAGGTCACCGACCTGAAACAGATCATGGCCTTGCGCATCATGATGACGCCGGCGCTGGTGGTCAACGGCACCGTCAAGGTCGCCGGCCGCGTGCCGTCAGTAGAGGAGATCAAAAAGCTGCTCGTCTGAACCGTCGGCCCGTTCCGGCCGGTTGACAGATGCAGGAAGTTGTCATGTCTAGTCCGAACGAACATGCAGAGGTCGCAGTCCTGGGCGGAGGTCCCGCCGGCTACGTCGCGGCCATTTGCGCGGCACAGCGCGGGGCACGCGTCGTGCTCGTCGAGAAGGACCGCCTCGGCGGGACGTGCCTGAACGTCGGATGCATCCCGACCAAGACGCTGACGACGGCAACCGAGCTGCTGCTCCGCGCAAAACGGGGGAGCGAATTCGGTCTGTCGATTCCGCAAGCAGCGGCGGACCTGCCCGCCATGATGGCTTATAAGCAGGCCACTGTGAACAGACTCGTCAATGGCGTTGCTCAGTTGCTGAAAGCGCGCCGCGTCACGCTGGTTCGCGGCGAGGCAAGGCTCATCAAGCCGGACACGCTATCCGTTGAGGACGATCAAGGCAAACGTCAGGAGATTTCTGCAGGCCGTATTATCCTCGCGCCGGGTTCGGTCGCGGCAGCGCCGCAGATCGAGGGGATTGGTTTGCCGGGTGTGATGACCAGCACCGGGGCGCTGGAAATCGAGACAGTGCCGCGCCGCCTGACGATAATCGGCGGCGGCGTCATCGGACTGGAGTTCGCGTGCATTTACGAGGCGCTGGGCAGCAAGGTGACAGTCCTGGAGATGACTCCGTCAATTCTTCCCGGTGCCGCAGATGAACCGATTGCGAAACGGTTGCAGATCCTCCTGCGCCGACGAGGCATGGAGATTCGGACGGGCGCAGTCGTGCGGCGAATCGAGAAGGCTGGCGATACACTGCACGTTTTCGTTGACGGCGCTGATGGCGAGACGGCGGTGGAATGCGAGAGAGTGCTGGTGGCGACGGGCCGCTGGCCAAACACCGAGCGGATGGGTTTTGCTGAACTCGGCTTGCGCATGAACGGTCGCGCCATTGCCGTGGATGAGCGGCTGGCGACGAATCTGCCGAACGTCTGGGCCGTTGGCGACGCGATTGGGGGCTGGATGCTGGCGCACAAGGCGATGGTGGATGGCCGCGTGGCGGCGGAGAACTCGACCAACGGCCAGCGGCAAGCCGACTATCGCTCCGTTCCTAATGTGATTTTTACCCGGCCGGAAGTCGCCGGCGTGGGGCTGACCGAAGCGCAGGCCCGCGCGGCAGGCACAGAGGTGAAGGTCGCACAGTTCCCGTTTTCGTCGAACCCGCGAGCGCGCATTCTTGGCGAATCCGACGGCCTGGTGCGGCTCATTTGCGAGGCGGGCAGCGGGCGCATACTCGGCGTGCATCTGCTGGGGCCGCACGTTACTGACCTGATTGCCGAAGGAGCGCTCGCCGTGCAGATGGGAGCGACGGCCGACGACCTGGCATGGACGACGCACGCCCATCCAACGCTGCCGGAAGCGATGTTGGAGGCCGCACTCGATTTCCGTGACGCAGCAATTCACTTTCGCTCTCAGTAAACAAAGGAAATGCCATGCCCAAATACCTTGAAACCACCGTGGATAAGTTCACATTCCGAGTGGCCACGGACCGCCTCTATACGTCGCAAGGGCTATGGGTGTTAGGCCAGACGAACAATCGCGTCCACGTCGGCCTCACCGACTACTTGCAGCAGCACAGCGGTGACGTGGCCTTCGCTTCTGTAAAACCGGCGGGCTTCAAGCTCGCGACGGGAGATCAGTTGGCCGAGATCGAAACGATCAAAGCGCTCGTGGAGATTCTGTCGCCCGTCAGTGGGATGGTGGTGGAGGTGAACCCAGCTCTCGATTTGACCCCGGAAGTCATCAATCAGGACTGCTACGACAAGGGCTGGCTGGTGGTGATCGAAACGGCGAATTGGGAAACCGACCAGACGAAGTTGTTGGAGGCATCCAGCTACTTCGAGGTCATGCAGTCTCAACTGCAAGAGGAACTCAAGAAGCGATGAGCAACGACAAGCATCTCGTCGTCGTCGTGCCGTGCAGCGGCATCGGCAAACCGTTCGGCACGGTGGCCCGCGAGGCTGCCTACGAACTCTGCGAGAACCTGCGGACCGGCGACACCCAACTTGTCGCGCTGGCCAAGCTGGTGCTGGGCGACAGCGCTGCCCGCGAAATCGTTGCCCAAAACCCGGTCGTGACGATTGACGGCTGCAAGCACATGTGCGCCGCCAAAATGGTCCGCGAAAGCGGCGGCACCGTCGCACGCGAGGTGGCGGTGCTGGATGCGTTTCGCCAGCACAAGGAACTGAAACCCGAAGGCATTGCCGAGTTGAACGAGGCCGGTCAAAAACTCGCACGCTTAATGGCCGAGGAAATTGCGGGAACCCTTGCCGAAACCGCTAAGTCGGGGATGGCGAGAGGAGGAAGCCATGACTGAATTGCCAGAGCGCAAAGTTGGCATCGTCGCTTGTTGCGGCGAGGAACTGGCCGAGGGTACCGTCTCGCGCTTGGCCGCTCTAAAGGTGCTCAACGAACTGCGACCGCACGACACCGTCACCATTTGCCTGCCACTTTTCCTTGCGGGCAACGCTGGGGACCGCGCCTTCGCCCGGCTGCATCCGACAATTACGGTGGACGGCTGCGACCTGCGTTGTGCGGCCCGTGCCACAGAGAAGTATTCCAGCAAACCGGCAGCAAGCATTGTTGTGAACGACCTTGTCGCCGAATGTGTGCTGCCCAAGCCCGAAGGCAGGCGGCGGCTGAACGAAGCCGGCAAGCAAGCGGTGGTAGCCACCGCTGAGCGCATGGCCATGCTGGTGGACCAGGTGCTCGGCAAGGAAGGCCGCACCCCAACCGCTGGAGAGGCTGCGGACGCGCCGCTGCGGAAAACAGGTGAAGCCACCTGCGCGTGCGGGTCGGGCGTTCCCATCCAGAAAGTAGTCATCGGCGGCCAGACGGTGGAACTGCTGGCGCTGCCGCTCATCTTCCGACAGTTCCGCGACGCTGGCCACAGTTCGGACGAGGCCGCCACTCGTGAGCTGTTCGAAACCGTGAAAATTTACAATGACGTGCCTGTGCAATCGGAAGCGGCCTACCGTGAGGCGATCCTGCGCGAATATGCCGCATTTTTGCAAACAGGAGCTTAACCGATGAGCCAAACCGCAACCTATCACACAACCGTGCGTTGGACTGGAGAGCATTGGGGTCACCTCGTCATGGGCAATGGACCGGAGATGAAGTTCTCGGCCCCGCCGGATGCGCATGGGCACGCTGGCGTATTCACGCCGGAGGACGCCTTCGTAGCAGCGGCCAACACCTGCGTGATGATGATGTTCATCTGGGCGACGGAGCGCTTCAAACTCAAGCTCCTTTCCTACGAATGCTGCACCGAAGGCACCAAGCTGATCGAGATAGACCGCACGGAAATTTTCACCCGGCTACATTTCCGTCCGGTAATCCGCATCGCGGCGGCAGGCGAACCACGAACGATAATTGAAGCCCGGACCCGCCGCGCTCTCCAAGCTGCGCAGAAATACAGCTTGGTCGCCAATTCGGTGAAGTCGGAAATCGTGATCGAGCCGGAAATCATCATCGAGGACTGAACGCGTTGAGTGCATCACCCACATCTTCCTCGAAGGCTGGACGCGGGCGTAAAAGCTGCTCGCCTAGTCCTCGTGGCGCACGGGTTGACAATGACAGGACCATGAAACGAAAGGAAATCATGAAATCGAAAGTGAATCGCAGACAATTTATCGGCGCGGCCGGCGCTTTGGCCGTCACTGTGACAAAGGGCGCGGAACAACCGCCGAAAGACACAAGAGCCAGTGCCGCGCCTGTGTGCGCCTGCGGAGCAGCCCCGAAGTTGATCTTCCCCTGTTCTGGCTCGGCGGACGTGGGTGCCATCGCCGACCAGACCGCCCGCAAGCTCATGACCGAGGGCGTGGGCCGGATGTTCTGTCTGGCCGGCATCGGCGGACGCGTGCCCGGCATTGTGGAAACAACCAAGTGCGCGTCGAAGGTGCTCGTGATAGACGGCTGTCCGTTGGAGTGCGCCCGCAAGACGCTCGAAGTCGCCGGCTTCTCCGGTTTCGCTCACCTGAAGCTCCACGATCTAGGTATGGAAAAGGGCAAGACGCCGCCCACAACCGAAGCCATCGCCAAAGCCGCCGACGCCGGGCGTCCGATGCTCAAAAGCTGACCTCGCCTGATTCGTCTCCGAATAAAACAACCAGCTCTACCCGTGAAAACTCCACTCAAGATCATCATTGTTGTGGCTCTGATTGCGCTCGTGGCAGGAGCCGTCGTCATCAAACAGGGCCGGCGTTCCGCGCAGTCCGGCAGCGCCGGCCAGCCGGCAGCCCAAGCTGCCGCGAAGTTGCCCAAGCTTCTCGACCTCGGCGCCGACAAGTGCATCCCCTGCAAAATGATGGCGCCCATTCTGGAGGAGATGAAAAAGGAATACGCCGGCAGGCTGGACGTGGAGTTCATTGACGTGTGGAAGAATCCCGATGCTGCGCAAAAACAGGCCGTCGAGATCATTCCAACGCAGATCTTCTTTGACGCGAGCGGCAAGGAACTGTTCCGCCACACGGGATTCTTTGCAAAGGATGACATCCTTGCGAAATGGAAAGAACTGGGCGTTGACTTGGCGGCCAAACCATAGATGGAACAGCTTTTCACAACGCTGACGCATGCCGTCGAAGGCTCGCCTGCCGTGGCCTTGGGCGCGGCGCTGTTGTGGGGCGTGCTCAGCATCCTGCTCAGCCCCTGCCACCTGTCGAGCATCCCGCTCATTGTCGGCTTCATCAGCGGCCAGGGAAAACTCTCCACCGCCCGCGCCTGCGGCATCGCCACCCTCTTCGCCACCGGCATCCTTGTCACCATCGCCGCCATCGGCGTCGCCACCGCCGCCGCCGGACGCATGATGGGCGACGTGGGACCGTGGGCAAACTATCTCGTCGCCGGGCTGCTGGCGGTGGTGGGATTGCACCTGCTCGGCATCATTCCCATGCCATGGAGCGGACCGGGCCAGGTCGGCATGAAACGCAAGGGCCTGCTGGCGGCGTTCATTCTCGGCCTGGTATTTGGCATCGCGCTCGGTCCCTGCACGTTCGCCTACATGGCCCCCATGCTGGCCGTGACCTTCAAGCTGGCGGGCACGCGGATGGTTTACGGCGCGCTGCTGCTGCTGGCCTACGGGGTGGGCCATTGCGCCGTGATTGTCGTCGCCGGAACCTCCACCGAGCTGGTGCAGCGATACCTCCATTGGAACGAACAGTCCAAAGGCACCGCCATTGTGAAGGGCATCTGCGGCGTGCTGCTGTTGCTCGGCGGCGTCTGGCTCATTTATTCCGCGCCGTGATTTCGCGGAGTGGCGAACACGGACGGGTGCTCAGTGGCAACAACGGCATCCGCCGCCATGCGAGGGCCGGCGCGGCGCGGGGGACGCACCGCTGCGGCTGCCAACGCCGATCAGGCCCAAGCCGCCCACGAGGACGCGCCGGATCGGCTCGCCGGTTTCCGGGTGCTTCGTCAGCGCCGCATCCTTCATACTCTGGCGGATTTCGTAGCGGCGCACTTCGTCGCCGGCTTTGGCCGGGATGGTTTCGTAAACGTAAGTCGCCATGGCAATTCTCGTTCTTTGTTTCCACCCCACCTTGCCCCAAAACCGCGCCGCACACAAGCGGGCTTCTACCGCAACTCGCGCGATAAACTGGATGGCCAGGCCCTGCGATGTCTGTTAATGTCGCGCCAGCGATCATGAGCGACAAACCCCGCGTTTACATTGCCGACTTCATCACCGACGACCTCGCGGTCGAAAAACAAATCCTCGGCGACCTCGCGGAGGTCCATGCGCTGGGCGCCGAAACCGAGCGGCAACTCGAAGGCCGCGTCGAGGACGCCGCTTGCATCATGATGTATCACTTCGTGAGCCTCGGCGCGGCGACGATCGGCCGGCTGCGCCAGTGCAAACTCATCGTCCGCTGCGGCGTGGGCATTGACAACGTGGACGCCGCCGCCGCGCGCCGGCGGGGCATCCCCGTGTGCAATGTTCCCGACTACGGCACCGAGGACGTTGCCGACACCGCCATGGCCATGATGCTGACGCTGACGCGCGGCACGCATTTGATGAACTCGCGGCTGCGCTCGGCCCGCGGCGTGTGGAACTACACGCAGGCAGCGCCGGTGCGGCGGCTGCGCGGGCGGGTGTTCGCGGTGATCGGCATGGGCCGCATCGGCACCGCCGTCAGCGTCCGCGCCAGGGCGTTCGGCATGGACGTGGTGTTCTACGATCCCTACGTTCCCGACGGCTGGGACCGCGCGCACGGCGTCCGCCGCGCGGAGACGCTGGACGAACTGCTGGCCCAGGCGCACGTGTTGACCATCCACTGCCCGGCCACGCCGGAAACCACCCGCATGATTGGCGCGGAGCAAATCGCGCGCATGCCGCGCGGCTCGTTCCTGATCAACACCGCGCGCGGCGTCATCGTGGACACGTCGGCGGTGCCGCCGGCGATCCGTTCGGGACAATTGGCCGGCGCGGGATTGGACGTGCTGCCGGTGGAGCCGCCGCCCGCGAACGATCCCCTGATCGCCGCCTGGCGCGACCCGAACGATCCGTGCCACGACCGCGTGGTGATCTCGCCGCACGCGGCGTTCTACAGCGAGGAAGGGCTGATGGACATCCGCGTCAAAGCCTCGCACGCCTGCCGCAAGGCGCTGCTGGGCCAGCCGCTGCGGAACGTGGTGAACTGAAGCCCGGTCGGATGGACGACCCCGGGTTCGTTGGAACCACGAACTTTTCCTACGACATCGCCAACGCCACGGCGCCCATCACGCCGGCGTCGTAGCGCAACTGCGCGGGCTCGATGCGAATGTGCGCGGCGGCTTCGGCCAGACAGAAGCGCGGCACGGCGCGGCGCAGCGGCGCCAGATAGAGTTGCTCCGGTGCCTGTGACAGGCCGCCGCCGATGATGATGAGGGCGGGGTTCACCAAACCGATGGCGATGCCGAGGCCGTGGGCGAGGTCTTCGATGACGCCGTCGAGCACGCGCCGCGCGGTGGTGTCGCCTTGCAACGCCAGCGCGTCCACTTCCTTGCCGTCCACCTTCCGGCCCAGCGCCTCGCTGGCGCGGCGGCCGATGGCGCTGCCGCTGGCGCAGCCTTCGAGGCAGCCGTGCTTGCCGCAGGTGCAGACCGGGCCGTCGCGGCGGACGATGATGTGGCCGATCTCGCCGGCCAGGTTTTGCGCGCCGCGGACGAGCGCGCCGTTGGCAATGACGCCACCGCCGATGCCGGTGCCGATGTTGACGTAAAGCAGATCGTTGACGCCGCGGCCCGCGCCGAAGCGCCACTCGCCGAGCGTGCCCGCGTTGGCGTCGTTGTCGATCGCGATGGGAATGCCGAAGCGTTGCTGCAACTGGTCGCGCAGCGGCGTGTTTTCCCATCCGGGATTTTGATGGCTCAACAGCGCAACGCCGCGCTCGAAATCCACCGGCCCGCCAAAGCCGACGCCGATGCGCCGCACGCTGCCGCCTTCGCCGCCCGCCTGCTTTTGCAGCGCGGCGATGATTTCCGAAATCAATTCCACGCCAGCTTTCGCGCCGCCGGCGCGGTCGGACTTGCGCCGGAGCGTGGCCACGTGTTTGCCGTCGTCCGATGCGAGCGCGCCGGTCATGTTGGTGTTGCCGACATCAATGCCAATGATCATGTTGAGCCTTTCCAAAAACGTTTCACTTCGCGCGGCTGTCCGTAAGCGACTTGCTTTCGCTCCGCGCGATGAACTCCTCGATGTTCGCGCGCTCGGCCGCCTCCATGCGGCGGCGTTTTTCGTAGTAGTGGTCGTAGCGCGCGAGTTCCTGTTCGGTCCACGCGTTCGCTTCCTTGTAATCGCCGCAGAACGGCACGAAAAGATCAATCCATGCACAGAGCTTTTCCATTTCCTCGCGCGTGAGCGTAACGCCGCGGTGGCCGCGCTCCAGCATCGCGACCAGTCCGCTTCTGGTGGAACCGGCGAAATACGGCGGCAACATCGAGACGACCGATTGCGAGCCGGCCCAGTTCACCAGCCGGCCTTCGAACCATCCGCAAAATCGTTCACAGCCGTATTCAGTGGCGGCGGGGTTCTTCTTCCGCCGCTCCTCGGGAGACGACTGGGTCAGGACGAGGTAGGCGTCGCTCCATTTGCGTTTGGCGGTGGGATCGAGAACCTTCGCACCGAGCAGACTAAAAACATTCTTGGGGTCGGCGGGCGCGATTGCAGCGGACTGCTTCCGCGGGTCGGTGGAGTAAAGCTTCGCGGCGGCTTCGCGGTCGTTGTGGCAGGAGACGCACTTGCGGTCGAGGATCGGCTGGATTTCCTTCGCGAAACTGAAGCCTCGCGGCGGACCGTAAAACGGCTCCAGCGCCTGCGGGCCGGCCTTTAACGCGGCAGTGGCAGGGTATCGTTCCGTCGGCGGCGCGGCATTTTTGTTTTCGTGGCAGCCGACGCACGACTGGTTTTCGCCGGGCTGGAGCGTGCTCCAACTACGCATCGTCTGGACGGCGCGGCCTTTTTCGTCGAGCGCCTGGAAATAAATCGGCGTGCGCGCGGGTACGGTGAAGAACGCGGAGCCGTCCTCGTGAACCCTAACGTCGCCGAGCACGATCTTCGCGTCCCATGCGCCGTTGCCGGTGGCGATGGGCGTGCTGATCATCGCCCTGCCGCCGGGGCCGCCGCTGCCGTTGTCACCAATGATGGCAGCGCGGAAGTCGAGCGCCACCACGCGAAGCTTTTTGATCGTGCCGCGCGGAACGCCTTCGAGGCCGGGCCCGGCGTAAACATCCTGCATGTAATAGGTGCCGGTGGTCTGGTGATAGTCCACCTTGCCCGGCCGCAGCGGCGGCGTCGGTCGCGACGCCAGCGGGAACGGCTGATTGCACGGTAGAGAGGGGTCGGAGACGAGCAGTTCGCGCCGGCCGTCGAGCGCCATGTAGTAGATGCCGAAGCGCGCGACCACGATGTCGTGCGGCCGCGAATGCTTTTCCTTCTCCAAATCCCGGCCCCGCGGCGCGTAGGTGACGAGAAATTCCGTTTCGTTCAACGGATACGGATACTGGAACAGCTCGCCCTGCTGGCCATAGGCGTCAATGCGCTCGGCCTTCGTCTCGCGCGCCGGCGCGACGAGTTGCGCGCCGGAATTTTCCTCGCGGCCTTTCGACGGATCAATCAGGCCGAGCTTGCCGGTCTGCGGCGTGTGGTGGCCGCAGAAAATGCAGAGGACCTTTTGCGAGCCGGGGATGCCGCGCGCGTGGGCGATGGTGGTGGGGAACCAGGAGTTGTTGCCGTAAAGCGCGGTCTGCGCCGTGCCGTCGGGATTCATCTGGAAAAGAGCCTGCGGAAAAACCTGGCCGCGGTCGTTGTAATCCCAGCGCGTGTAGATGACGCGGCCGTCGCCGGTGACGGTCGGATAAATCGCATGCACCTGGTCGAAGCCGAGCCGGCGCAGGAAGCGGCCGTCCTTGTTGCAGGTGTAAAGGTTGCTCACCTCCGTCGTAAAACAATCCACCGTCTGCACGCAGCGCGTGGAAGAGAAAACGATGTCGCCGTTCGGCAGGTAGCACGGCTCGTAGTCGGCGAAGCCGAGGCCGGACGTGATCTGGCGAATCCGGCCGGAGGCCACGTCCAGTTCATAGAGGTGGTAGTCATCCTCGTTGAGCGACTTCTTCCACGCGAACATCACGCGCCGGCCGTCGTAGGAAACAGCGGGGTCGCGAATCGCGCCGGCCGGGTCCTCGAGCAACACGAGCACCTGGCCGCGCGTGCCGTTCATTTCCAACAGGCAGAGCGACGACCCGGGATGAAAATGCCGCTCCGCCTGCGCGTCGGACTGGCCCTCGGTGTAGGCAAAGAAGGACGGGCGGATCGTCTGGTGTTTGGTGAAAACGATCTTCGGCGACTGCGCAAGGACGGTCTTGAGCCGGATCGCGCGGCGCTGCTCGCACGTTCTGGCGTAGAGGTCCAGCCAGCGAGGATCGTCCGGCGCGGCATTGTTCCGGTTCAGCGCGTCGAGTTCCTTGCGGCCGGCGCCGCCGCCATCGCCCAGTTCCTCCAGCGCGCGGGCGATCATTTTCTTCTCGGTGCCGGCGTTGCCGGCGGCGGCGAACCCGTTTGGAAAGTCGAGGCCGCCGTCCTGAAGCGCCCAGTCCCATTGGATGGGGAAATCGCGTTCCACCTGTTCCCACACCGCCGCCTGCGTACTTTGCCGCTCTTTCGCCGGCATAGCCGCCGACCTCAGTGCCGCGCGCGAGGCGAGCATCGTTTCCGTCCACGTCGCCTTTTTGATGTAGAAAGCGGGCGCATCTGCGGCGACGGCGGAAGCGGCGAGGCCGAACAACAGGCAGAGAAGCGTTGTGCAGTTCGTCACCGGTTCAATCCAACCTCTTCTTGCAGACATGTCATTCAATGCAGTCACACGCCATGATTTCGGAGCGCCTTTGATACTTTGCCCCGCGTCGTCGGTCAAGACTGGCGGCGGAGCGGCGACAAGGCTATATTCCCTGACGTTGACAGAGCGGCGCGGTGTTCGTAAGGTTGGATAACTCAGGAGGATACTATGGCTAAAGCTGCAAGGAAAAGTGGCACGGCGAAACGCGCAACCGGCGGGACGAAAGATCCGCTGGTTCAATCCGCAGTCAAACTGATTGATCAGGCGGCGTCATTGCTGAAGGACGGCGTGATCGCCAGCGCGGGCAAGACCGCCGCAGCGCGTCACGCAATGAAGGTGAAGGCGTCGTCGCTAGTCAACCAGGCATCGGACAAGCTTACGGACGCGATCAAGGACGGTTCCGCGGCTCTCCGCAAGGGATTGACGAAACTCTAAAATACCCCCCTGCTTTTCTCCGGGCGTCACATGCCGCCGCTGCGCCAGATGGCCGCGATGAGGCGGAGGGCGATGCCGCCGCCGATGACGAGGCCGATGATGCCCAGCACCGGCAGGAAGTGCCACAAGTTGGAGTGATCCGCCAGGATCAGGATGCTCGAGCAGACGAGGATGGCCGCCGCCAGGACCGCTTCGACGAGGCGGTTGGTAATGTGGTTCAACGTGCTTCGCAACGGCTCGAATCCCTTCGGGTCGAACCGGTGCTCGAGCGGAATGCGGAAACGCCCGCTGCGGATCCGTTCATACAAATCCCGCGCTTCCTGCGGGAAGTCTTTCAGGAAATCGGCGGTCTCGCCGATGGTCGAGTAAAGATTCTTGAGGATCTGTTTGACGTCGAATTTCCCCTCGATGACCTCCATCGCGTAAGGTTCGCCGAATCGGACGAAGTTCAGGTCGGGATCGAGCACCCTGCCGCTGGCCTCCACCTGCGTCAGCGCCTTGACGCCCAGGTAAAAGTCGGCCTTCATCCGCAGCTTGTGGTTGACGAGCAGATCCAGGAGGCGGTTCAGGACGAAACCCAGTTTCAAATCCTTGAGCGGGCAATCCAAATGCTGCTGGGCGAAAGCCTCCACGTCGCTTTCCAGCAGCCGGGGTTCCTCCACGTATCCTTCCTCGGACATGCCGAGCAGCGAACGGCTGACCATCCGCGAGTCCTTCTCCACCAAGCCGACGACCATGTTCGCGATGTTCTCGCGGAACGGCACGCTCAACATGCCCATCATGCCGTAGTCGTAAAGCACCAGCACGCCCGGCGACAGAATGGTGGCGTTGCCGGGATGCGGGTCGCCATGAAAAAAACCGTGTTTGAACACCTGCTGAAAGATCAGCCGTGAGATGCGCTCGCCGAGAGGCACGGGATCAATGCCATGCGCGCGCAACTGCTCCGGCTCGTCCATCCGGTAGCCCGACAGATATTCCATCGTCAACACCGACTCAGTGGAGAACTCGCGGTAAAATCGCGGCACGCGAATCCAGCGGTTGCCCTTGAACTGTTTCGCGAAGCGCTCCATGTTGCGCCCCTCGTTGGTGAAGTCCATCTCCCGCTCGATCACCCGCGCAAACTCCTGGGCGACGCCCACCGGATTCAACGCTGCGAATTCCTCGTCTTGCGTTTCGAGAAAATGCGCCACGTCCAGCAGGATGGCCACGTCAATCTCAATGACCTTCGCAATGTCGGGACGCCGGATTTTGACGGCCACCTCGGTGCCGTCCAGCAACGTCGCCCGGTGCACCTGCGCGATCGAGGCGGCGGCGAGGGACTTCACGTCAAACGTCTTGAAAACTTCGCCCAGCGGCCGGCCCAGTTCCCGCTCGACGATCTTCAGCGCCTCGTCGCCGGGAAAAGGCGGCACCGAGTCCTGCAGCTTCCGCAGCTCGTTGTAAAACGCCTCGTTGACGAGGTCCCGCCGCGAGCTGAGGATCTGGCCGAACTTGATGAACGTGGGCCCGAGTTCCTCAAGCGCCATGCGGAATCGCTCCGCCAGCGGCTTGCGGTGAAGCTCCTCGTTCTTCGGATTCAACTGGCGGTCGGCGATCTCCAGCAACTTTTGGAGGTGGACGAACTTCATCAAGTCCACGAATCCGTATTTGAAGAACGTCAGGAAAATCTCCCGATATCTCGGCAGATGGTGGTAAATCTCAACAACGTTTCTGATGTGCTTGAAGACCACGATGGTTATTATGCACCAGGAATGGCGTTGCCGCGAGACCAAATTGGCGAAGGTCTGGTCTTACCCGGCCTCGCTGAGGAAACGCCGGCTGATTTTTTGGAAATGATAACTGCAGGCCGCGTTGAAAATGGCTTCGGTAAAGAGATGCCGATAGTTCACCATCACCCGGGCGAGGAAGCTCCAGAAGGCCCGCCGGCCGGATTCCCGGATGCCGAGCGTCCACAGGATCGCCAGGAGGGATCGGAACTCGCCGGCCGTGGGCAGCCGCCGGACTTGGTGTCCGTTGGGACGATAGTGGGCGAATAAGGTCAGCACCCGTTCGAAGTAAGCCTTGGGATCATACAATCGCTCGACCATGGTTTTGTAGCCGGCGACCAGCCGCTCCCGGCCCATCGTGGGGACGAAGTTCAGCGCGCCGGTGTTCATGGCGTTGTCGCCGTTCGGCCAACCCAGAAGCCGGCCTTCCTTTTCCAGCCGATGCCAGAGCGGCGTGCCGGGCGGGGCGGAGAGCATCCCGATCATGGCCCGTGGAATCCCGCCGGTTTGAATCAGCCGCACCAGGTCGTCGAAGATCGTCGGCGGGTCGGCATCGAACCCGACAATGAATCCACCCATGACCTCCATGCCCGCTTCTTGCAAGGCGCGGATCGCCTCAATCATGTCCCGGTCCTTGTTCTGGTGCTTGCGGCATTCCTCCAGTGAATCCGCGAAGGTGGTTTCAATGCCGATGAAGATTCTTTTGAAATCGGCCTGGGACATCAGGGACAACAGCTCCGGATTCTCCGCGAGGTTCAAGCTGGCCTGGGTGAAGAACTCGAACGGATAGGCGCGCTCTTTTTGCCAGCCGGCGACGACGGAGAGAAGTTCCTTTGCCTTGGCGGGGTTGCCGATGAAGTTGTCGTCCACAAACATCACCTCGCCCCGCCAGCCGGCGCGATACAACACATCCAGTTCGGTGACGATCTGGGCGACGCTCTTGTAGCGCGGCCGGCGGCCGAACAGGAGGACCACGTCACAAAATTCGCAAGTGAACGGACAGCCGCGCGTGAACTGGACCGAGACGTTGACGTAGTCCGCCAGGCGGACGAGTTCCCACGAGGGCGGCGGCGTCGCGGCAAGCTCCGGAAATTTTTCAGCGCGATACACGAGCTTGGCCCGCCCCTGTTGGAGGTCTTGCAAAAACACCGGCAGGATCTCCTCGGCTTCGCCAAGCACGGTGTGGTCCACGTCCTTGTAGCCCTCCGGCCAGCGGGAAAAATGCGGGCCGCCGGCCACGATCTTGAGGCCGCGCTCCTTGCACCGCCGGATCACCTCGTCCACGGAGTCGCACTGGATGGTCATGGCGCTGATGAACACGATGTCGGCCCAGCCGAGATGGCTGTCCGTGAGCGGCTCGACGTTGAGGTCCACCACTTTTTTGGTCCAGTCGGCCGGCAGCATGGTCGCGACCGTCAGCAAACCCAGCGGAGGGAACATTGCCCTGGCCTGCGAGAACTGGACGGCGTATCGGAGGCTCCAGAAAGTGTCCGGGTAGCGGGGCGAAATCAGCAAGGCTTTCATTATGGCTGCCGGCGACTACTACTTGTCACGGTCATCGTAAATTTTTTTGCCCTCGCGAATGGCGGCGCGGTTGCGCGCCTCGATCCCAGCGCGCTCTAGATACTTCACGTTGCGTTGCTGGTCAACCTCGCACGCTTGAAAATCAGCCGTGTCGCCGCGGTGGCGTTTCGCCAGCGTTTCCTTGCCGGCCCGGATGATGGCGATGGCTTCCTGGCAGCGCGGGTCGCTCCGGTCCGCGAACTTCGCCAGACAGGGGCTGATCTCCGGCCGGTCGAAGCTGATCTGCGGGCCGCGGTTGGCGTCGCAGTGGATGTCTTTGCGGAACAGCACGCCGGTGAGTTCTTCCAGTCGCGCGAGTTGTTTGTCGTCCAGCGGTGAACGGCCGGCGAGATTGGCCGGATAGGCGCTGGCGTAGGTTGGGTAGTAGGGCGCGTTGAGGTCAATCCATGTGAGGACGCGGTCCAGATCGTCGTTGCTGACCTGATATTTCTGCCGGCACTTGCGGATCGCCGCGGCCAGTTTGCTGGCATGCGAACCCCACGAATACGCCGGCTGGATTTCGGCGGGGCCGGCGCCGACGACGTGGATGTAGTTCTTCCGCCACAGTTCGTTGTAGGAGAAATTGAAAATCAGGTCGCGGTCGCCCGCCAGAATCAGTTTCGCGCCGGCCTTCGTGCCGACGTCGTGGCAGCGCACGCAGTATTTGTCGAACACCGGCTGCACGTCGGTCATGTAGTTGAAATACCGCGGCGCGCCGTGCCAGCCGTTCATGTCGCTCGGCGGACGCCGCAACGCCAGCGCCCGTGTGTCGCCCGGCGGCGCGGCCCGGCGCTCGTCGTGGCAGCCTGCGCAGCCCTGCCACTCGCCCGACTGGACGATGGCGCCGCTGCGCATGGACTGCACCATCATCCCGTTCTCGTCGAGGAGCTGGAAATAGACGAAGCGGTCCGCCGGCACGGCGAAATACGCCGAGCCATCCGCTTCCACGGGCACGACGCCGAGAATGCGCTTGTTGTTGAAGTCGTGCCAGTTCATCGCCGGCGCTTCCGCGCCCTGGCCGAACCAGTTGGGATTCGTCCAGAACCGCTTCTCTGGCGACTCGACCACGCGCAGCCATTTCACCGCGCCGCGCTTCACGCCGGCCATGTGCGTGCCCTGGTAAACGTCGGCGACGTAGAAGTAGCCGTTCTTGTTCGCAAAATCTTGGCGCGTCGGAATCGCCGGCGGCCGTGGTCGCGGCGAGAGCGGCATGGGGTCAAAGCAGCCCGGCCCTTCCGTGTGCAGGAGGACTTCGTTGCCGAACACATCCAGCAAATAAAGGCCCATCTGCTCGCCGTTGCCCGTCATGCGCGAGCAGAGGAAATATTTGTCGCTGAGCGGATAGGGGTCCTGGTATTTCGGATAAACTTTTTTGAACTCGTCGAAGCCGCCGTGATCCACGAGATCCATCGCGCTGGCGGGCCACGTGCGGATCACCGCGGCGCGGCCGTCCACCGCGAGGCTGCGGTCCACGATCGCGATCGCGCCCCACGGCCGGTCGTGGCACGAACTGAACGTGCAAACGACGCGGCCGGTTCCGGGAATGACGCGTGCCTGGATCACCGCGCCCGGCGACATCTTGTTGTTGCCCCAATAGACCGCGTGGCCGGTGCCGTCGGGACTGACTGTCCAGAGTCCCTGCGCGCTGCCGAAGTTGCGGTCCACGTATTCCCAACGATCATACAGGATGCGGCCGTCGGGCATCAGCGCGCCGTGGCCCTCGAAGAGCGTGCTCTTGCCGATCTGAAGGATGTTCGCGCCATCGGCGTCCATGCGGTAGAGGTTCGCCATGATGTGGCGGTTGCACATGCAATACTTCGGCTCGCGCGTGGAGGAAAACGCGATGCTCCCGTCGGGCAGATAGAGCGGATCAATGTCGCTGACGCCGCCGGCGAACGTGAGTTGCCGCAGCCCGCCGCCGTTGGCGGCGCATTCGTAGATGTGGTAATCGTCGCGGACATTTTTCCGCATCGAGAAAATGATTTTCCCGCCGCTGAAGTGCATCTCCGGGTCGCGCACCACGCCGTCGGCCGATTCGAGGAGCGTTCCCGCCTCGCCGCCCCTGGCGAAGTCCATCGTCTTCATCGCCGAGCCGCCCTCGAACTTGCCGGTGTTGATCTCGCCGGTCTGGAACATCGTCTCGGTGTTGTGGTGGTCGGGTTTGTATTGATGGCGGACGATGAAGAGAAGCGGCTGGCCGCTGACGAGCGGGTTGGCGGCGAGCGCCTCGCGTTGCAGCGCGGCAAACTCCTGCGCGCCCACGCCGGCGTCGAGCCGCTTCAGAAACTCCGCGCCCCGGGGATAACGCGGGCCGAAGGTGGTGATGAGGTCGTTGATCGCCGCGCGCAGCGTGGCCGGGCTGCCCGGTGACGGCAGCGGCGGCGGCGCGGGCTTGGCCGCGCTTTTTGCCGGCGGAGCCGCCTGTTGCGCGTGGAGCGGCAACGCCACGGCAAGGACCCACAACGACAGAACAGTGACTGTCGCGATCCACCGAAACGGGCGGTGTTTGATTGCGGGCGTCGTCATAACGGTTCCCTGCGGCGCACCGGATGAAACCACAGCCGCCGCCGCCCGTCAACGACCTGAGCCGCGGGAAGTGTCCTAATTTAAGCGAATGACCCAGTCGGACAGAACGTGCTAAAATTCTGAGTCGCTGTATGCGATCTGCATAATGTGTGGAGAATAAAACGCTTTGGGCCGTATCCCCGGCAGTGGCTCTAGAATGTTCGCCTTTACTAGCAGATTGATGTCCGATTGAGCCGTGGGGTATGTCACTTTGAGTACGTTTTTGAGCCGAGAAACGCGCACAATTGGATTTACAAACAACGATTCAATAATCCGTTCGGTTCTCACACTGCCGTTGACTCGCGCCTTGTTTAGCATTTCATCTTTTAAACGCCTGAGCTGATAACAACGCCTATTCGCGTCTTCGGCCTGTTTGATGGTTCCGGTAAGGCAAAAGTCTATCCACTTTTCCCAGTTTCCTTCTGCGCTAATTCGGAAAAGATTGTCCACGTATTCGTCTTTAAATCTTTCAAAAAAACTGCTCATGTAAAGCCAAGGCAACTGCATTTTGCAGGCTTTTTCGATCATGAGAGAAAGCAACAGTCTTCCTATGCGACCATTACCGTCTGAAAACGGATGGATAGCCTCAAACTGATAGTGGGCTATGTACGCTTTCACTAAAGGGTCGAAATTCTGGTCGTCGAAATTGATGTATTTCTCCAGAGCCTCCAAACAAGATTTCATTTCCGCCGGTGGCGGAGGAACGTATCTGCGATCAGAGCCAATGGCCACTTGCAGATCACGAAAATCTCCGGGGTTTGAAAGCTGTCCCCTGACTCCTTGCATTAAGGTGCTGTGCAATTGCTTAAAAACCCGCAGACAAAATGGATATTGATCAAGCAGTTGTGTTCCGTGTTTCAAAGCATTGATATAATTCTGTACTTCCGACCATGCATTGGCCTGATCCGTATTTGATTTCGGTTCTTTGGGGCTGATCTCAAACAACAGCATTTCTTGCGCTGTGGCGTAAGTGCCCTCAATTCTCGAAGATATAATCGCTTCCTGTCTGCGCAATGGCGTTAATAATAATTCTGGGCTGGGAAGCACGCTGCCAATTCCGTCTAGCTTCCCCAGAGCCATTTTAGCATCTGCCAGCTTGGGCCACAGTGACTTCGGGAACTCCCATCTCGGCGGCAGATCGTCTGGCACAAATGCAAAATCGCTTCCACCGGGGACTCGAATCGGAACAATTCGCCCTGTTTTCTTATCCGTAAACCTGTTTGGATCCATAGTGTTTTCAGTAATATAATATAATAAAGTAAATTTTAATCAATATCTTAATCGTAAAAAAACATGCATTATATTTTAATATTTGCTTGACTGTTAAAGCGTATTTGCTATTTTGAAAGCAGGAACACGGTGCCTGTAATTGAGGTGTTTGGCAGCAAGAAGGTTTTGGAAGGCGTTGTTGAGGCTTCGATCTCACCGGCCACGCCAAGGCCAAGCGCTGCTATACTTGAAACTGCCACGATGGCAAGGAAACGCAATTCGTGACCGTCCTGGAATTGCCGCCCGTCAAATCTCCGCATGATGCGGTGCGTGCAGCCATCGCCAGCAAGGCGCAATAATGACTGCTTTGGGATGGTTTCTTGTTGTCCTGATTGTGCTGGTGGTTTCCGCTTGGTTGTTCGCGCTATGGTGTTTTGGACATGTGCTCTACGAACATTATCACCAGTTGAGCCAGAGCAACCACGCCAAGCACAGCAGTCAATCCAAATAGCCCCCATGTGAGGGTTCCTAGTGTAGTGTCCCACAAATAAATGCACATACCCGCTGGCTGGTTAGCATGGCGGGATGTCACGCAAAAGTCTTCCTGTCGTTCTTTCGGAAGCGGAGATCCTCCGTTTGGAACAATGGATTCGCGCAGGCTCGACGCC
>CAIQCK010000108.1 GCA_903870275.1 uncultured bacterium
CAAGTCGGAGCTGCACATGAGCCAGGACGGCCCGAAGCTGCCGGTGCGGTTGTTGTGGAAACAGTTGATCGCCGAGACGCAGCCGAAGATGGTGATCACCACGGGCACGGCGGGCGGCATCGGCGGCGGGGTGGTGCTGGGCGACGTGATCATCGGCAAGGCGGTGCGGTTCGATTGCATCCGGTCGTTCAAGAACGCGGCGTTTCACAACGGGTATTATCATTGTTCGCCGGTGAGCCGGAAGTATCTGAAAAGCGCGGCCAAGAACCTGATGAGCACCGTGAAGAGCCAACTGCCGGCCAGCCCGCGCGCGCCGAAGATCTTCTACGGTGACTGGGAGCAGGTGCGGCCGATCAATGTGGTGACGACGGACTTTTTCGCATTCGACGACACGACGAATTATTACGGGCTGCAAGGGCGCGGCAGCGCGGTGGAGATGGGCGACGCGGTGTTGGGGCTGGCGATCCACGATCTCGGCCGGGGCGCGCCGCGTTGGACGGCGATCCGCAACGCCTCCGACCCGCAGATGGACGGCGGGCAACCGCTGGCCGCCCAGACGAAGACCGCCGCGCAGATTTACGAGAAATACGGCTACTGGACAACGGTTTGCAGCGCGATAGCGACCTGGGCGGTGATCGCGGGGGAGTGAGGGGAAACGCGAATAGCTCAGCGCGGAATCGTCGGTGTTTTGAGGAACTGAAGGTATTGTGTTGGCCTTGCCGGCGGAACAGAGAGCCAAGCGGAGGGGAAATTGTCTCGACAACCCCAAGCTGTGCCGTAGCCTTGCAGCGTCTGCTAATTGGAGGTCTTGTCCATGAAACCGAGACAGATTGTAAGACTCGTTGTATGCGTGACGGCAGCATTTTTGTGTGCGCCGGCCGTTCAAGCTGATTGGTCCTTCGTCATGTTGGGTGACACGCGGGGGGATAAAGACACAACGAAGACGGGCGTGAGCGTGGAGTTGCCTATCCTCGCGCAGGAGATCGCCTCGCTGAGACCGAGTCTGGTGCTGGTATCGGGCGACTTGATCAACGGCGACGACGTGCCATCCGATTCCAAGCTCACGAACTATGTGCTTCAGTATGACAACTGGAAGGCGGCCATGTCGCCGGTTTTCGACTACTCCATGGGCACCGGCATCCCGATCTACCCCGTGCGCGGCAACCATGACAACCAAGCCGGCGAACTGGCGCCCATCCCCGAATTGAAGCAGGCTTATTACGACGCGTTCAGCGCCTACGTGCCTTCCAACGGCCCGAACGACGCTTACTCCAACGGCGACCAGCGGGGGTTCAGCTACTCTCTCACCACGAACAACGTCACCTTCGTTGTCAATGACCAGTATTTTTTCTACGAGGGTGCTGGATACCACAAGATGGATCAGACCTGGATCCTCCAGCAGTTTCAGCAGTCCAGTTCGCCCTACAAAGTCTTCATGGCCCACGTGCCGTTTTTCCAGACGCAGACCAACGGAGAGGGGGAGCATTTTTTTGGTGACAGTGCCGACGCATTCTCGACGCGATCGAATTTCTGGAACGCGCTGGGCACCAACGGCGTCCAGCTTTATGTGGCCGGCCACGTGCACAACGAAACCGTTGCGAGTATCACCAATGATTACGGGAACTCGATCTTTCAACTGATCCAAGGCAACGGCGGTGCGCCGCTGGATATCCCCGGTGACGAGCCGGAGCCGGGAGTGAACGTGCTCCATACCAACGGCCAATACGGCTTCTCGTTGGCCACGGTGAGCGACACTTCCATGACGATCCAATACTACTCGCTCAACACCAACGACAACAGTTGGACCGTGTCCGATTACGTCACCTCGATTTCGCCGAACCAGGTGGTTCCAGAAGTCTCCACCGTCGTCCTGCTGGCGCCGGCCTTGGCGGTCTTGACGGCCCGTGGTTTGCGGAAACGGCGAAGGAACTGATCCTGGATCTGGGCTGCGCGTAGCCATGCGGGCGCGTTTACCAATCCGATTTTCATCCATGAAAACGAGACTGAGTCTGCGATTCATCGTTTGGTTGGCCGCGTCACTTCTGTGTGCGCCGACGGTTCAAGCCGATTGGTCTTTCGTCATGATGGGCGACACAAAGGGTGAAGCCGATAAAACCACGACGGGCGTGAGCGAGCAGTTGTCCATCATCGCCCAAAAGATAGCCTCGCTGAATACGAAACCCGACCTGGTGCTGGTGGGCGGCGACTTGTGCTGCGGCGATGAACTGCCATCAGATTCCCCCCTTTGGAATTATTCGATTCAGTTTCTCAATTGGAAGCAGGCGATGAAGCCGGTCTTCGACTACTCCACGAATACCGGCATCCCGATCTACCCGGTGCGTGGCAACCATGACAACTGTCAAAATGAGGGAGCGACCGTTCCCGCATTGAAGCAGGCTTATTACGACGCGTTCAGCGCCTACGTGCCGGCTAACGGACCGAACAACGGGACGAACGACAACCAGGTCGGTTTCAGCTACTCCTTTACCCACAACAACGTCAACTTCGTCGTCGCCGATCAGTATTTCTACTATAACCAGACACCGGGTCTGGAGGGGTATCACGATCTGGATCGGGCCTGGGTCACGCAGCAGTTTCAGCAGTCCAGCTCACCCTACAAGGTTTTCATGGCCCATGAGCCGTTCTTCATGACGGTGGGGCGTGACCAGGACGAACATTTCTTCGGCACCAATACCGTCGGGTTGCTGAACCGGGAGGATTTCTGGAACGCGCTGGGCACCAACGGCGTGCAACTGTATCTGACCGGTCACATTCACAACGAAAGCATTGCCAGCACCACCAATGATTACGGAAACACGATCATTCAATTGATGGAGGGCACCGGCGGAGCGTCTTTGTTTCCGCTCATTGACAAGCATGATCCGGGAGTTGACGTGCTGCACACCAATGACCTCTTCGGCTTCGCGTTGGCCACGGTGAGCGACACTTCCATGACAATCCAATACTACTCGCTCCACACCAACGATAACAGTTGGACGGTGTCCGATTACGTCACCTCGATTTCGCCGAATCAGGAGGTTCCAGAAGCCTCCACCGCTGTTCTGCTGGCGCCGGCGTTGGCGGTCTTGACAGCCCGTGGTTTACGGAAACGGCGAGGGAGTTGATTGTGATCGCGCAGATTTACGAGAAATACGGCTACTGGATAACGGTCTGCAGCGCGATAGCCACCTGGGCGGTGATCGCGGGAGAATGAAGTGGAACAAGCCAACGGTGCCTGATTACTTCCAAAGGAAGCGTTTCCCCGCTTGTCAAGACGGTGCTGTATTCTCAGTATTCCGCTGTGGCAAAAATATCCTACGGCTAAACCGGAGTTGAAGTTCTTTCAACAATACCGTTAGCATTAAAAAGAGAGCAGACGATGGGAGAAGGAACTTTCCAACATGTCTACCAACTTAACCCGCCGTGATTTTCTGGTTCGCACAGCCGCAGCCACTGCTCTGACCGCCGCCAGGGGCTGGGCGCAAACGCCTCCGTCCCGCGCCCCGTTCCGGGTGCTTTATAGCAACGACCTTACCAACATCCTCAGTTGCACCAGCCCTTGGCACAAACCACGCCAGTCGCTGACCGACCAGATGATCGAGGCCACCGTGGATGAAGTGACCGGCACCGGCGTTGATGTACACCTGCTCCAACCGGGTTTGGGCTGGATACCCTGGTGGAAGAGCAAGATATATCCGGCTGAAGAACACTACCGCTGGGTTGAGCAGCGCACGGGCGCCAAGCCGGATGCCTATGGCAAATATATGCTGGAGGGCGGCGACGTATTGAAACCGTTTATCGCCCGCTGTCGCGAGAAGGGGCAAGCGCCGTTCGTCTCGCTGCGCATGAATGATGCGCACCATCTGGAGTTTGCCAGCGAAAAGAACTCCCGAGCCATGTCCGCCTCGCGCTTTTATCTCGAACATCCGGAATACCGCCTGGGCCCCGATCCGATGCGGTCCGACCAGCATGTCCTGAACTGGGCCATCCCGGAAGTCCGCGCCCATAAGCTCGCGTTCATCCGAGAGATCTGTGAGAACTACGACATTGATGGTTTCGAGATGGACTTCATGCGGTTCTGCGCCCTGTTCCAGCAGGATAAGACCACCCGCGAACAACGTTGCGGCATCATGACCGCCTTTGTGCAGCAAGTGCGCGAGATCCTGGATCGGACAGCCAGGAGAGGCCAGCGCCGATGGCTGTGCGCCCGCGTGCCCTGTCTCATCAAGGGATTGGACGCCCTGGGCCTGGATGTGCGCGAACTGTCCGACACAGGGCTGGATATGGTCAATGTCTCCGCCTTTTATTACACCACTCAGCACACCGAATTCGCTGCCATCCGGAAACTCGCGGCGCAGCCGGCCATGTATCTCGAACTGTGCCACACCATCTGGAACGGCCCCAAGCTGGTTCCCGGTTACGACACCTCCCTCTTCCGGCGCACCACCGACGAGCAATTCTACACCACCGCCCATCTGGCGTATGCGCGCGGCGCGGACGGGATGAGCCTCTTCAATTTCGCCTATTACCGGGAATTTGGCTCGCCGGGCAGGGGACCCTTCAGCGAGCCGCCGTTTCACGTCCTGAAGCGCCTCGGCGACCGCGACTGGCTCGCCCAACAGCCCCAGCACTTTTTCCTCGCCCAAGGCTGGAACAATCCGTTTGAAAGACCCGCGCTGCTGCCCAGGAAGGTCGAGCCCGACAAACCGTTGGCCTTCAACCTCGATTTCGCCGCGCCCGCCGGAGGTTGGAAAAAGGAAGGCCGCCTGCGCATCCAGACCGGGAAGCCCGTCGGCGACGCCGCATGGACCGCCAAGCTCAACCGCGTGGAACTCCCGCCCAATGCCGACGTGACCGAGCCGTTCCCGAATCCTTCGCCGGTCATGCTCGGCACGCCCGAGGAGCATCGGGCCTTTCGGGTGCCAACCGCTGCGCTCAAGGACGGCCCGAACCGCCTCGAATTGGTCATGTCCGGCGGCAAGACGGCCAGTCTGGTGTTTATTGATGTAGCGCTAGGATAGACGGCGGTCCGCAACGCCTCCAAGAAATCGGACTTGCTATCGGCGCGGAAGCCGGTAAAACCGACGCCCATTCACAGACTGAAAACACAACCAAGGAGATGATGATGCAGCGGTTCAATCGAGTTTGCCTGATTGCAGTTTCCACCCTCGCGCTGATGCTGGCGACGGCGGCGTTTGCCACGGTCAAGCCGCACGGACTTTTCACCGACAACGCGGTGCTCCAGCAAGGCCGGAAGGCGCCGGTGTGGGGCACGGCAGACGACGGCGAGAAGGTGACGGTGAAGTTCTGCGGCCAGGAAGTCTCCACTGTTGCCAAGGACGGCAAGTGGATGGTCTGGTTGAAGCCACTGAAAGCCGGCGGGCCGTTCACGATGACCATCTGCGGCAAGAACTGCGTCGAGCTGAAGAACGTGCTCGTCGGCGCGGTCTGGATTTGCAGCGGCCAGTCGAACATGCAGTTCGACGTCAAGAGCAGCACCGGTGCGGAAAAGGTGATCGCGGAGTGCAAAGACCCGATGGTGCGGCTCATCACCATCCCGCGCGGCGGCAAGGACGAGCCGCAGACGGAGTTGCCCGCGGCCAATCCGCCGGTGTCGTGGCAGGAATGCGCGCCGGAAACGCTGCCGAGCTTCAGCGCGGTCGGTTACTTCTTCGGCAAGCACCTGCGCGAGGCGCTGAAGGTTCCGGTGGGCCTCATCAGTTCCAACGTCGGCGGCACGCCCGCCGAGGCATGGACGCGCCGCGCCGTTTTGGAGAAGGAGTTTCCCGAAGTCTTCACGCGCCAGGTCGAGGCGATCCAGAATTTCCCGCAGACGCTGGAGCGATACAACAAGGCCATCGCGGATTTGAAGAAAGCCGGCAAGCCGATTCCCCAACAGATGAAACGGTTGCCGGATAATCCCGTCACCAGTGCCAAGCGCCCGTGCGGCCTTTACAACGCCATGATTGCGCCGTTGCTGCCGTATGCGATCAAGGGCGCCATCTGGTATCAAGGCGAGTCCAACGCCGGCCGCGCCTTCGAATATCGCAAGCTCTTCCCGGCGATGATCAAGTGCTGGCGCGACGATTGGAAGCAGGGCGACTTCCCCTTCCTCTTCGTGCAACTCGCGCCGTTCATGAAGATCGAGCCGGAGCCGAAGGAGAGCGGCTGGGCGGAACTGCGCGAGGCGCAATTGCTCACCGCGTTGCATTGCCCGAAGACCGCGCAGGCCGTCATCACCGATGTCGGCGAGGAAGCCGACGTGCATCCGAAACAGAAGGACCCCGTCGGCGCGCGTCTCGCGCTCGCCGCGCAGGCCATTGCTTACGGCGAGAAAATCGAGTTCTCCGGCCCGGCGTATGCCAGCATGAAAGTGCAGGGCAATAAAGTCGTCCTGAGCTTCACCCACCTCGGCGGCGGCCTCGTTTCCAAGGACGGCGCGCTCAAAGGCTTCACCATCGCAGCCGCGGACAAGAAGTTCGTCAACGCGCAGGCCGAGATTCAGGGCGACAAGATCGTTGTTTGCAGCGACCAGGTCGCGAAGCCCGCCGCCGTGCGCTACGGCTGGGCGAACTTCCCAGTCGTCAATCTCTGGAGCAAGGCCGGCCTGCCCGCGTCGCCGTTCCGCACCGACGACTGGCCCGGCGTGACCTGGCCGAAGCCGGCGGAGAAGAAGTAGAATCGGAAAAGTCGAGGTTGCTGTGACAAGAAAAGCGACGAATTCCGCGCTTCGACAAAACCTAGTAAAGCTGGCTGCCTTCGGATGGGTGACCTTTAGCGGTTTGGCCTTGGGGCAGGTCGCCGATCCGGCGAAGGACGCGAAGCTTTCGGACCCTTACTACAAAGTCCACGGCGGTTGGGACACGCGTCCGCTGGAGAGCGCCCGCAAACAGGGCCGGTTGATCTTCCAGTCGGATTTTTCGGAGGCCGGCTTGGCGCGGGATTGGAAGGCGGACGGCGTCACCGTCGAACTGAAGAACGGAGCCGCTGTCCTGTCCGTCGCGCCTGAACGGCTGGCGGCGGGGAAAGTCTATGGCGCGCTCTGGGCCAAGACGCCGTTTGCGCAGCCGTTGATGATCGAAGTGGAGTTCACGCTCGACCCGTCGGCGCCGCACGACGCCAATGTTTACTGGGGCCAGAAGCAACCTTCCTGCGCCGACCTCGGCAAGGAACAGGAATGTTTCATCATGGGCTACTTCGGCTGGGGCGGACGCTGCTGCGGATTCGAGGGCGCCAAGTGCGGCAACTACGGCATCAGCGGCGCGATCGAGCCGAAGCTCAATACCCGATACACCGGCGTGTGGATCATCAAGGACAAGATGCAGTGTCTCTACCTCGACGGCACGCTGGTGGTTCGTTCCAGCACGGCCGCACCGCCGCCCGCGGACGGCTACCTCGCGCTTTCGGTGTATCAATCCAAAATCGTTTTCCACTCCCTGAAAGTGTTCAGCCTGTCGGGGAAGAAACCGTAGCGGCGTTATCCGGCAAAAACCGAGGTGGGCGATTCCACGAGGCCCGGTTGGTTGAAATCGCAGCGGCGGGGACTAGAGTATGTAGGCGAGGCCGCGAAATAGATGATGGGTCCGAGGCGGCTTTTGGAGACCAAAGTCATGAAAGCCTCAAGGATTGGTTTCATGGTGGGCGGGTGGATGCTGTGGGCAGTAGGGAATGTATGGGGACAATCTCCGCCGCCTTCTGACGCGAAGGAGGAGGCTGTTCAACAAGGCTCCGATTCTTCCACCGCATTTGCCCCCTACGCCAACGACTTCGTCACGGACCAGCAAAGCGCAAAGCTCCACTACGACTACATCGCGCGCATGGTGGAGCAGGGGACGCCGGAACTGGCGTATGATCAGGCGCAGATGTTGGTGGTGTACGATTCCGGCAGCGCTCTCGCCTGGGGCGTCATTGCTTGGGGAGACGCGAAGCGCGGCGAGATGGCCGATGCCATTACGGAGATTGTGATGGCGGCGCGATCCCTGTCCGGCAACGCCTTCATCCAGAGCACCGCCGGCAACCTGTATGCCTGATATGACGTCAAGGGGCGCGGGGTGGCGCTCGACTTGTTCACGCTTCAGGGCATGGTGGAGGTCTGGGGAGAACTCAACACGCACGCGGGGTTTGTTCAAGCCTACGCCGCGGCGAGAAAAGCTTATGAGTCGCAGGGCGACGGCACGCTGGCGCCGAACACATCTCAATGACGGGGCGCCATTCGATATCTACGTCTTTGCTGTAGCCGCGGTCGTGGGGACAAACAGGGAAGGCGGGAAAACGGGAAGTAAAAGAAGAAATTCGCCCCGCCGCTGTCCGAAATGTTCTGGACACGCCAAAACGCCGGCGCGAAAGTCCACCCCGTTGTCTGCTAAGATGTCCGTTAGGTCGTCAAATGCCTGACAGACATGGAGGAGCATATGAGTGTGAAATGGATTACGGGATTATTGATCGTCGTAACCATCGCAGCTACCGGCTGCGATGCGTTTTTACTGGCCAAAGCTGCGCGGGACTCCATTGACAAGGGGCAAGTTCAAGGTTTGACGTCGCAAGACAAGTTTGACTTCACACTCCCCGACCAAATCGAAGGGCCATTCACGGACACGCAGGTGCTGAATTGCGGAATTTTGGAGGGGACATACAAAGGATGTCACGCCAGCTTTATAATGGGCAGGCAGAGAACGACAGGGAAGTGGGAGATTATTGCAGCGTATGTCGAGCGAGACGGCAAATGGAGTCCGTTGGCATTGCAGACTGGAAAGCCGTAGATGTCCAACAAGGTTATCACAGCCAACGCCCACCCGCGCAGGCGCGCGATTGCGCGGCGGTTGAGTTACACTGTTGGGCTCATGAACCAAGGCGATATCCCATGCGCATCTTTGGAATCCCGGCGGTTATAGCGGCTGCTCTTTTGCTCGGTGCATGCCAGGGACCGGCAACAGCGCGGAAGCACGATGGCTCCGGCACGGTTGACGCTTTGCAACCCCACGTGTCACTGAACGAATTTTGGATGGCTTTTCAGTCGGCTCTGAAACGCCGGGATGTGGCAGAGATAATCCAGATGACAAACTTCCCATGGAAGTCGGATTTCTTGCAGTTTTTGGAAAACAATGATGAGGATAGGATTGTGGAATCGGCACGGCGAAATAAGGTCTCGGATTCGGCGCGGTTTAAGCGATATTTCGGCGATCTCTTTCCAAAAGCTGCGATTAGAAGCATGCTGAGGACCTCAAGTGATTCGCTTCAGTTCAACAAGACGGACGCTCATGATGAGAACTGGAGTTTCTATTACGGAGTGAAAGGCCGAATATCGGAGCAAGACTGGGGGCTTTATTATGAGTTTTCGAGGTTGAAAGATGGAACCATCCGTCTCACTCAGATTGATGGCGACGGGTGAAAATAGCGGAAAAGACAGTCCGAAGAACCGCTCTCGGCGTTAGGCATCACGATGAGGCCATACAAAATCCAATACTTCCTGGCTCACGGCACCAAGATAGCCGCTGTTGGCGGGGCTTTGATTTTGGGTGCGGTGGTAGCGTGGACCTGCGGAGATTTTTCGTTCTGGGGAATTGTCGCCGTGCTTGCAGCATTGGCGTTGGGAGCGATTCTCGGGATGCTTTTTCTTTGGCCGCTTATTCTGGTTGTTTGCTCTTTCCTGAATGGTCAGCCATTTCGGGAAGGTGATTGGGTCCGTATCCTCGTCGGGCCACACCGAGATCGCGTCGTTCGGGTTTATCAGGTGTGGAAGGAGCGCGATGAGGTTCGCGTCGAGCTTGGCGAGCAAGAGGCGAAGGACGTGAAGGATGTCTTTTCGAATGTTGAGGTTTGTCGGGAACGGGATGCCTGACACCGCGCCTGCGACCAGACCCGCGCCGAAAGCGAAAGGAGCGGTTACAAGCGTAAGATCAGCGCTCCTATGACCAAACAAGCCTTTTGCACTTGTTCTCGCCCATGTGTTATGTGACCAAAGCGAGGTTCAATTGAGGATGTTTGGCATGAAAGGTCACATGAACATGATAGCCATTAACCTTCTGCTGGGTGCGCTTCCTTTGTTGGCAGCGTTTACAGGAGACTCCACGAATGTCGAACCGCAGGTAGTGCGGGATATCCGCGCCAAATTACCAGCCGGGTGGAATTGCACGTTTTATAAAGGCAAGGATGTCAAGTCAGTGCCGCATGGGTTGGAAAAACCCGTTTTCCAAGTCGTCGCCACAAATACGAATCTCTCGTTTGTGAAGTCGGAGGTGCCACGTGTGACAAAGCGGTGGCCAGTCATCCCGCTCTACTTCTACCGGCACAGCGAGAAGGCCGGCCTTATGAAGATCATCGAAAGGGAACGCCTTTACTCATGGAACACCCCAACCTATTTTGGTGAAACTGATGAGTTTGTTGTGGTGACTTCACCCGCATTTGTAAACGATGGTGTTTTCACGCCTGAGGCGCGCCATGCTCTGGGTTCCATGTGGAGGGTGTTGCGAGAGCTGATCCCGAAGAAAGAGAAGACCACAGTTGATGAATTGGCAGCGGACCGTTGAAGCGCCGAACCAGACGCTGTGCCGAATGACGAGGAGCAAGGCTACAACTTCTGGGACTGCCCGCGCGGCAACGTCTCGCAGGACGGCCGCTTCTACATGTTCACCTCGAACTGGGAGGAAACCGTCGGCGAGGATATGCGCGGCAGCGTCCGCGAGGATGTGTTTGTTGTGAAACTGGAAGCCGCGCGCTGATTCGCGGGCGCACAATACAGGGGTGTAAAACGTTCTGGACACGGTAAAAAGCAAGCGGGAAAGTCCACCATGCCGCCTTATAAGACGTCAATTAGACTGTCTAATAAATGTTAGGTACCATCACGCGCCGCCGCACATGGACGTTCACAAACACATGGATTACCAGACCAGCTACGATCAGGTAGCGGACGAATACGTCCGGCGCATTTTCGGTGAGTTGCAGCACAAGCCGCTCGACCGACAGTTGCTCGACCGATTTGCTGCGAGCGTGCGAGAAGTCGGCCCAGCGTGCGACATGGGTTGCGGACCGGGGCACGTTGCCCGTTACTTGCATGAGCACGGCGTTCAGGTTTGTGGCGTTGACTTGTCGCCGGCGATGGTGGAGCGAGCGCGACGCTTGACGCCGGGTGTCGAGTTCCGGCAGGGCGACATGATGGCGTTGGAGGCACCCGACGGAGCTTGGGCGGGGATCGCAGCCTTTTACTCCATCATTCACATCTCGCGCGACGACATGGCGCGGGCGCTGCGCGAGCTTCGCAGAGTTCTGCGACCGGGCGGCCTCTTGCTACTGACTTTTCACATTGGCGAGGACACCATTCATTTGGATGAGTGGTGGAGTCAAAAAGTCTCCGTGGACTTCTTCTTTTTTCGTTCTGACGAGATGGCAGGCTACCTCGGTGCCGCGGGATTCGAGATCGAGGAGATTATCGAGCGGGAGCCGTATCCCGAGGTTGAGCACCCGAGCCGGCGGAGCTACGTTTTCGCTCGACGACCCAAAACGAACACATGAAAATGCAGCCTGACAAATCGCTCCAGCCAACGCCGATATCGCGGCGTGCCTGAGCTTGGTCGTTAGGCTTGCAGCCAAGTGATTGTTCGTTTTTGACGGGGGATTTGCCGAAACTTCCCGCTTCGGTCGGCGTTTACACTGCCAATGAAATCACGCATCCTTTTTCTCGCCACCGCCTTGGTTCTGACCTCAACGCAATTTGGCACGGCCGCCGACCACAAGCCGAATGTGCTGGTCATCCTCGCAGACGATCTTGGTTACGGCGAGCTGTCGTGCCAGGGGTTCACGCCGGAGATTCCCACGCCGCAGGTGGATTCCATCGCCAGGAGCGGCGTGCGGTTCACCAGCGGTTACGTGAGCGGGCCGTATTGCTCGCCGACGAGGGCGGGGTTCATGACCGGCCGCTACCAGACGCGCTTCGGGCATGAGTTCAATCCGGGACCGGCGCAGCGGGCGGACCCGAAGTTCGGTTTGCCGCTGAGCGAGGTCACCATCGGCAACCGGATGAAGGAGGCGGGCTATGCAACGGGCTGGTTCGGCAAATCGCATCTCGGCTACCAGCCGCCGTATCATCCGCTGAAGCGCGGGTTCGACGAATACTTCGGCTTTCTCGGTGGGGCGCACTCGTATCTGGACGCCGCCGCCGACTCGCACAACCCCATCCTCAAGGGCACCGAGCCGGTGGACAACATCGGCTACACGACGGAGGCGTTCGGCCAGCAGACGGTGAACTTCATCGAGAAGCACAAGACGGAGCCGTGGTTCTGCTATCTGGCGTTCAACGCCGTGCACGCGCCGTTGCAGGCGACGGACAAATACCTGAGTCGCTTCCCCAGCGTCGCCGAGAAAAACCGGCGAACGTTTTGCGGCATGCTCTCGGCGATGGACGACGCCGTCGGCAGCGTGCTCGCGAAAGTGCGTGAGATCGGGCAGGAGGAAAACACGCTGGTCTTTTTCTTCAGCGACAACGGCGGTCCGACGAAGCAGACCACGAGCGGCAACGGCCCGTTGCGCGGTTTCAAGGCGCAGACGTGGGAGGGCGGCATTCGCATTCCGTTCATGGTGCAGTGGAAGGGGAATATCCCCGCGGGCAAGGTGGACGACCGTCCCGTGATCCAGCTCGACATCCATCCGACGGCGCTCGCCGCGGCGGGCGTGGAAGCGAAGCCGGAGTGGAAGCTCGACGGCGTGAATTTGCTGCCGTATCTGACTGGCGAAAAATCCGGCGTGCCGCACGAGGCGCTCTACTGGCGTTTCGGCCGGCAGATTGCGTTGCGGTGCGGCGACTGGAAGATCGTGAAAGGCGCGGGCGGCAGCGGAGAGATGGAACGCGGCGGTCGGGGCGGCGTGGCGTCCACCGAGGGCGCGGAGCTTTACAACCTGAAAGAAGACATCGGCGAAAAGACCAACCTTGCCGCGAAGAACCCGGAGAAGCTCAAGGAACTCAGCGAGATGTGGGACAAGTGGAACGACGGCAACATCCCGGCCGCATGGGGTCCGGGCAGGAATGCGCCGAACGGCAAACGCGGGCAAAAGAAAAAGACCGGTGCTGAATGACGCGGAGGAGCGAAGCATGGGAATCACTGACGTTTTTTGTTGAAACTATTCGGTGCGGGTGGCGTTTATAGTGCCTGCAAAGAGGAGACGTGTATGAAGAGTACTCGAAGTTTATTTGTTGCTGCGGCTGGATTCATTGTCTGCGCTGTTGTAGCGCTCAACGCCGAAGCGGCCGGTCTTGGACGGAGGGTGGATCCGAATGCGGAGCACATTCCCAGCCCGTTCCGCGGCGCTGTGGTTAGTGCGAACGCCACGAGCTTGGTTGTCAAAGGTGAGGTGAAGACGAGAGGCTGGCAGCCTGCGAGTGGAGAGCCACGGCCGGCGCCGGGCCAGCAGGCGGCGGGTCAGCAAGCGAAAGAGACTTCGGTCTCGCACACCGTCACCTTCGTCGTCAAGCCCGACATCAAAGTCACCAAGGACGGCAAGGCGGCTCAACTGAAGGATCTCCATCCCGGCGATGCGGTGTCGGTGAACTTCTCGGTCAAGGAAGGCAGTTCGCTCAAACACGTTTCCGAGGTTGCGATCAGCACCACCGGTGGGTTTGCCGACGCGCAGGACCAGCCCAAGGGCGACAAGAAGAAGGCAAAGCAGTAACCGCGCGGATCGCGTGGCGATCCAGCCGTTCCAGTTCAGGGCGTCGCTTTGGTGGGAGCAGCCGCGGGCGCCTTGGCTTCGTTCTCCCAGCCACCGCCCATTGCCTTGTAAATCGCCACCAACGACGTTGCCGTCCGCGTGTTGCTCTGGGCCAGTTGCGCCTGGATGTTCAGCAGTGTCCGCTCGGTATCAAGCACCACCAGAAAATCCGTGACACCGCCGTCGTAACGCTGCCGCGCCAGTGAGAACGCTTCTTCGGCGTCGCGCGCCGCGGCTTTCAGATAATCGCGTCGGGCGCGTTCGTGGCCAAACTCCACCAGCGCGTTCTCCGTTTCCTCCAGCGCCAGCAGGACCGTCTTTTCGTAGAACGCCAGCTCGACATCGGCGCGGGCGCGGGCTGCCTTGATGCGGGCGCGCACCCGGCCGAGGTCCAGCGCGGCCCACGAAAGGCGCGGGCCGAAAGAATAGGTGTCGCCGCCGGCGCGTGCCAGGCCCGCAAGCTGGCTGGATTCCAGCGCCATGTTGCCGTTGAAGGTGAGGCGGGGAAAGAGGTCGGCGGTTTCGATGCCGATGCCGGCGGTCGCCGCAGCCAGGGAACGCTCGGCGACGCGAATGTCCGGCCTGCGGCGAAGCAAGTCCGCCGGATTGCTGATGTTGACAAGCGCCGGCAGCGCCGGCAGCGGCGCGTCGGGGGCCAATTCCGGTTCGAGCGTCGTGGGTTGCTGGCCCGTGAGAACGCTGAGGCGGTGGATGGCGCGTTTCAACGATGCTTCCAGCGGCGGAATCACCGCCAGCGTGGAATCCAGCTCCGCGCGCGCGCGCGCGACATCCAACTCCGTGGTGCGGCCGGCGCGGAATTTCGAGAGGGTGAGATCCACCGTTTCGCGCTGGGTCTGGGCATTCCGGCGGAAGACCTTCAACTGTTGCTGGCCGCCGCGAAGATCGAAGTAGTTGCGGGCCATCTCGGCAGCGAGCGTGACGAGCACATCTTGCCGGCTGGCTTCGGCGAGCGCGACCTCGGCGGTGGCGGCCTCGACGGAACGCCGGACCCGGCCGAAGATATCCAGTTCCCACGTCGCGTCGAAACCGCCGTTGTAAAGGCCCATCGTCCGCTGGTCGCGCGAGAGCGCGAAAGGCTCGGCATCCGCGCTGGCCAGGGACCGCGTGTAGGAGGCATCGGCGTGAACGATCGGCGCGAGATTCAGAATGGCCTGGGTGCGCAGCGCGCGGGCTTCGAGCACGCGGGCGGTGGCAATGCGAAGGTCGTGATTCGCCGCGAAGGCTTGAGTCACGAGCGCGTCGAGCCGGGGGTCGTTGAAACCATGCCACCACGTGACGGCCGTCTGGTTGGTGGCGATGTTTGGCTGGCTGAGGTTGCCGAACGCCGCGTCCGTTTTCGTTTCGGGCTGGCGGTAATTCGGCCCGGCGGCGCAACCGCTCAGAAGGACGCCGGAGGCTGCGACCACCAGCAAAGCCGCCGCGGCTTTGACCGCACCGCCAACGGAGGGTTTCTTCTTGTGTTCGACAACGGCGCGGATGACGACGTAAAAAACCGGCGTTAGGAAGATGCCGAAGAACGTGACGCCCAGCATGCCGTAAAACACGGCGGTGCCGATGGACGTGCGCATCTCGGCGCCGGCGCCTTTGGCGAGCATCATCGGCAGCACGCCGAACGCGAAGGCGAGGGAAGTCATAAGGATTGGCCGTAGCCGCAGGCGGCTGGCTTCAATGGCCGCTTCGAGCCGGGTTTTGCCGGCTTCCTGTAACTGGCGCGCAAACTCCACGATAAGAATGGCGTTTTTACACGCGAGGCCCATCAACGCGACCAAGCCGATCTGCGTGAAGAGGTTGTTGTCCATGCCGCGCGCCCAGACGCCAAGGATGGCGAACAGCAGGCACATCGGCACGATGAGGATGATGGCCAGTGGCAGCGACCAGCTTTCGTATTGCGCGGCGAGCACAAGGAAGACCATGAGCACGCAGAACGGGAAGATAAAGACGGCGGTGTTGCCGGCGATGATTTGCAGGTAACTGATTTCCGTCCACTCGATGCGGAAACCTGGCGGCAGGATTTTTTCGGCAAGGTCGGTCATAATCCCGATGGCGTCACCCGTGCTGATGCCGGGCGCAGGCGCGCCGGTAATCTCGGCGGCATTATACATGTTGAAGCGATTGACGGTGACAGGCGCGGAAACATCACGGACTTTCATGATGGTACCGAGCGGCACCATGTCGCCGGCCTCGTTGCGCGTCTTGAGGTTGACCACGTCGGATGCTTTGACGCGGAACGGCGCGTCGGCCTGGGCGGTGACGCGGTAAGGCCGGCCGAACGCGTTGAAATCGTTGACGTAGAGCGATCCAAGGTAAATTTGCAGCGTGTCCCAGACGTTTTCGAGTGGGACGCGCATCATTTTAGCCTTGGCGCGGTCCACGTCGAGGAAGATTTGTGGCACGGTGGCGCGGAAGGTGGAGATCGCGCCGCTGATTCGCTTGTCCTGGTTGGCCGCGCCCATGAGATGATAGGTGGCGGCTTGCAGGGCAGGGAAGCCCTGTTCATTGCGGTCCTGCACCTGAAGCTTGAAGCCGCCGACCATGCCGAGGCCGTCCACCGGCGGCGGACCAAAAACGCCGATGAAACCGTCCTGGATTTTGGCAAGTCTGGCTCGCAAATCGGCCACAATTTTATCGCCGGTCAGGCCGTGTTTCACCCGCTCATCGAACGGCTCGAGCGTAACGAAAAAGCTGGAGGTGTTGGATTCGTTGCCGAGCGTGACGAAGGAGAGGCCGACGATTTCAATCACGTGACCGACGCCCGGCGTTTCGCGCATAATCTGCGCCATCCGGTCGGCAACGGTCTTGGTGCGTTGCACGGAAGCGCCGTCGGGCAGTTGCACGAAGGAGATCAGATAGCCCTTGTCCTGCGGCGGCACGAAGCCGACGGGAACGTGGTGGAAACCGGTCCAAGTCAGCGCGAGCAAACCGGCGTAGAGAACCAAGCCGATGCTGCAATGTCGCAGCAACCGGCCCAGCGTGGCGACGTAGCCGTTGCGGCTCGCCTCGAAAAGGCGGTTGAAGCCGGTGAAAATCCAGCCCACCGAGTAGTGAATGAGTTTGCCAACGAAATCTTTTTCCTCGTGGTGCGGTCGCAGCAGCAGCGCGGCCAGCGCGGGGCTGAGCGTGAGCGAGTTGAACGCAGAGATCAGCGTCGATACGGCGATGGTGAGCGCGAACTGCCGGTAGAACTGGCCGGTGAGTCCGCTCAGAAACGCTGTCGGGATGAACACGGCCGCGAGCACTAGGCCGATGGCGATGACGGCACCGCTGACCTCGTCCATCGCCTTGCGGGTGGCTTCCACCGGTGGCAGCCCGAGCGCAATGTTTCGTTCAACGTTTTCCACCACGACGATGGCGTCGTCGACGACGATGCCGATGGCCAGCACGAGGCCGAAGAGCGAGAGGTTGTTCAACGAAAAACCCATCATGGACATGGCCGCAAACGTGCCGATGAGCGACACCGGCACCGCGAGAAGCGGGATGAGGGACGCGCGCCAGTTTTGAAGGAACAGCACCACCACGAGCACGACAAGAATCATTGCCTCCACAAGCGTGTGCAGCACCGCCTTGATGGACTCGCGAATGAAAATTGTCGTGTCGAACTCGATCCGGTATTCCAAACCGGATGGAAAATCCCTCGCCATGTCCTTCATCGCGGCCGCGACGGCGTCGCGGGTCTCGATGGCGTTGGAACCGGGCAGTTGGAAGATGGCAATGACGCCCGAGGGCATGCCGTCGAAATAGTCACGGAGACTGTAATCGTTCGCGCCGAGTTCGAGCCGCGCCACGTCGCGCAAGCGCGTCACCTGGCCGTTCGCTCCTGTTTTGAGGATGATGTCAGCGAATTCCTCCGTCGTGGAGAAGCGGCCCTTGGTTTGCACGGTGAGTTGGAAGAGGTTGCCGCTGGGTTGCGGCGGCTGGCCGAAGACGCCGGCGGCCACCTGCACGTTTTGTTCGCGGATGGCGTTGACGATCTCCGTGGCGGTGAGGTTGCGCGAGGATGCCTTGTTCGGGTCAATCCAGACGCGCATGGCGTATTCACTGACGCCGAAGATGCGCACGTCGCCGACGCCCGGCAGACGCGCGAGACGATCCTTCACGTGCAGAAACGCATAATTGCCCATGTACAGATCGTCGTATTTGCCGCTGGGCGAGATCAGGTTGATCATCATCGTGATGGTGGGCGTGCGCTTCATGGTCGTTACGCCGAGCCGGCGCACTTCCTCCGGCAGGCGCGGGAGCGCGGTCGAGACGCGGTTCTGCACCTGCACCTGCGCCATGTTCAGGTCCGTGCCGGTTTTGAAAGTCACCCCGAGGCGCAACTGGCCGTCGCTGCCGCAAGCCGAGGTCATGTAGAGCATGCCCTCGACGCCGTTGATTTCCTGTTCCAATGGCGTCGCCACGGTTGCTGCCACGGTCGCGGCGCTCGCGCCCGGATAGGTGGTCATGACGAACACGGTTGGCGGGGTGACTTCCGGATACTGCGCGATGGGTAGTGTGAACACCGCCACCAAGCCCAGGATGACCGTGACGATGGACAGCACCGCCGCGAAGATCGGGCGATCGATGAAGAAGTGGGAAAATTTCACAGGCAGGATGCGTTGAGGTTGAAATCTGAAATCATCGCGAGGCTTGCTGCGGCGCGGCATCCACGACTTGGACCTGGCTGCCGGGGCGCGCCAGCATCAGGCCGTTGACCACCACGCGATCCTGCGTCGTCAAGCCGCTCAGCACGGCCGTCATGGCTCCATGCTGCCGGCCCACCGTGATCGGTCGTGATTCGACAACTCGATTCTTCAAGAGTCCCTCTGGGTAACCATCCTCGATCAGCAAGCGATTCAAGCGGGATAAGAGTGGCTGCTTCGGGTTGCTTCGGAGCAGTTCCTGCGTTTCCTCTGACAGCTTGACGGTTCCAAATCGCCGGGCTTCAAAGATCGGGCCGTGATGGATGATTCGATCCAGATCCGTTGTCAAAGCGGTCTGCAATTTCGGATCTACGCCGTTGGTGTATTTCGACAGCAAGTCGTTGCTCGCAGGAGAGAGTTGGCCCTTGAGATACGAGGATATTGCATCCGTCGGCGCTGGCGCCTTCAGTCTGGTGGCAATCGGTTCAAGACCGGCGATGTCCGTCGTAAAGAAGTTCGTCGAGCCAGCTGCGCTATCCTTGCTCAAGACCAGAACAAATTTGTTTCCCTGATCCGAACTGACGGCCACGGACGGCACGAGCAACGCCGGCGTCGGCGGACCGGCGGGCACGCGCACGTTGGCAGACATTCCCGGAAGCAGTGCGTGGTCCTGATTGGAGAAGACCGCGCGCAACCGGATGGTGCCGGTCATGGCATTCACTTGGTTGTCAAAAAAATCAACATGGCCTTTGTGCGGATAACCCTGCTCGTTGACCAGCGCCAGTTCGCAAGCCAAGGAACCGCCTTTTTGTCCCAAACCGTTTCCGGCGTCGCCGCTGCGGTATTTCAGAAACGCCGCTTCGTCGGTGTCGAAGGTGCAGTAAACCGGGTCTATGGAAACAATCGTCGCCAGCACCGTCGCTGCGCCGCCGCTGGCTTGAATCTGGACGAAGTTGCCGGCCGTTACCAGACGGCGGCCGATTCTCCCGCTGATCGGGGCCTTGATGTGGGTGTAGTCGAGATTGATCCGGGCGGCGTTTTCGGCGGCGCGGGCGGCGGCCACGGCGTCTTCGGCTTCGCGCGCCGTCTTGCTGCGACTGTCGTATTCCTCTTCGGAAATGGCGCGCGTGTTGCGCAGTCCCTCGGCGCGCTTGAGATCGTTTTTGGCAAGCTCCGAGTGGGTTTCCGCGCGATGGAGTTCGGCCTGGGTGCGCTCCAGTTCGGCCTGGTAGGGCCGCGGATCAATCACGAAGAGCAGATCGCCGGTCTTTACCTCCGCGCCGTCCTGAAAATGAATGGAAACAATGTGACCGGAAACGCGCGGCCGGATCTCGACCGTCTCCACCGCTTCGACGTGGGCGGGATACTCGTCCCAGTCGGTCACTGTCGTCGTTTCGGGGTGAGTGACGGTGACTTGGGGCGCGGGTCTGGCGGAGGGAGACGGAGGCGAACACGCAGCCAGGCTGATCACCAGAAGGGCGGACAGGAGATGGAATGAGGATTTCATGGTCATTTCAAAAGGTCAGGCGACTCGCGGGCCACGACGTTTGGCGGCACGGCGCGGCGGGCGGCCGGTTTTGGAAATTGCCGGCGCACGGAAACTGGCGGAGAACGCGACGATCAGTTGCGCCAGCAGGGCGTCAATATGATTCGGATTACAGACGCCGGCGGTCATCTCTTTGATGCGCGAGGGATTGCAGAGAATGAAGATGAAGGCGCCCCACACAAACTCAAACCGCCACCACAGGTCGGCTTTCGACAGATGGGGCGCGCTCTGCTGGACGGCATCGAGGTAAGCCTGGCGTACGTCGCGATGCAGGCGGCGCAACAGTTCTTGTGTCCGCCGGTTCGGATCGACAACGCCACGGCCGATCAGGCGCATGATGGTTTCGCCCTTGCCGGCGGTGGTGGCCAGCCGCAGCGGCGGCAGCAGCATGGCCTCCAGGAGTTTCTCCAGCGGCACCGGTTTGCCGTTATGCTCGCGTTGCAGCCGGAGAAGCTCCTGAAAATGTTCCTGGTGAACCGGTCCAAACCGGCGACGCAATACAGCCTCCATCAGCCCTTCCTTCGAGCCGAAATGGTAATAGATCGTGGCGAGGTTGGCACCGGCGTCTTTGACGATCTGTCGCAGCGACGCGCCCTCGAAGCCGGCGTCGGCAAACGCCTTCTCCGCCGCGTCCAGGATGCTGGACCGGCTGGCTTGTGTTCTCGCCGAGGTTTTCATTTGTTGAACGTTCGTTTAGAACGATCGTTCAATAAAACACGATGTCAGGAATGCTGTCAACTGTTTTGCGGATGGCCCGGACAAGTGCCGGCTCAGAGCGGCCGTGTTGATTAAATGGCTAAACCAACCCGTTCCATTTTCGCACGCACCATTCGGTGATGATCAGCGCGCAGAACAGGGCAAACCACCATGGCGTGTCCCATAACTCCAGTTCCAGAGACACCTTCTCGCGACGTTCGAGGAACTTCAGTGCGTCGGTCAGGCGGGCCGCCTGGTCGAGTTGGAAATACTGTCCACCGGTCAGCGCCGCCATCTCCCTCAGCAGCGGCTCGTTCATGGCCACGGCCTGGGTTTCCTGCGACGGCATCTCCCGGACTCCGAAACGGGCGGCGGCCTGGCTGAGTTTCTGGGGCAGGGCGGGGACTTCGAGACGCAGCGCAAATTCGCCGCGCGGCAGGTCGTTGATCGCGCAGCGGTAAAGGCCGCCGCTGCCCGCGACATAGTCCATGCGGACGCGGCGCAGCGGTTTGTCGCCATCGAACACCACCGCCGTCACGTTGGCGTCGTTGAGCGGCGAGAAGTCGGCGGCGAGCACGCGCGCCTCGACGTTCACCGGGTCGCCTTCGCCGAATTCGTCCCGCGACGTGCCGATCATGACGTGCGCGTCGCGCGCGCTGAACGGCGATCGTGCGGCCCATCGGATGACCTGCCCCCAAAAACGGTGGAATTGTTCGTCGGCGACTTTGAACCGCCAGCGCCAGGTGTTGTCGCTGCCGAGGAACAGCACTTTGCCGATGCCATAATATTGCGACACCAGCAACGGCGACGCCACGGTCGCGAGCAGCGCGGTCGCGGCGGGTTTGACGCCGGGGACCTGCCACTGCCAGTAAAAGGCGGGCAGTTCTGTCCAGAGCCTTTCGTTGGCGGCGGGATCGGGCACAAGATGCGCCATCGGACTTTCGCGGCCGGCGGCGGTGAGTTGGAGCCGGAGTTCCCTGCCTTCGACGGCTTCGCCGCCGGGAAGCACGGGCAGCAAGTCCGCCAGCCGCTGGTTACGCCACGCGCCGGGCATGCCGCGCCGGCCGGCGATGGCGATGAGGGTGCCGCCGTTGTCGGCGACGAAGCTTTCCAGTTGCTGCTCGGCGGCGGGCGGAAGCTGATCGGGCGTGAGGTCGCCGAGGATGATGACGCTGTAGGTGAACCACTCCTGACGCGACGACGGAATCGGCGGGTGATTCGGCTCGGCGAGCAGGATCGTCGTCAGTTCCACCGGCTTGTCGCGCAACAGATCGTTCTTGAGGTAGCGAAACTCCCAACGCGGCTCGCTCTCGATGAGCAGGACCTTTAATTTCTCCTTGAGCACCTGCACGCGAAACGCGCGGCTGTTGTTCTCGGTGTTCGCTTCGCCGGGCTGCGGCGGCACCTCGACGGTCAGCAACCGGCTGCCTTCGCCCGTCGGCGTGAAACTGACCGTCACCGTGTCGCGCGACAGGTCCGCGCCGGGTGTCACAAAAGTCTCGCCGACCACCCGACCTTCCTGCATGACGCGCACCGGCACACGCCGGCCGGCAAAACCGCTCGATGTGATCGCGACGGCCGCCCCGGCTTGATCGCCTGTAAACACAAGCCCGCTCGACGCCACCTCCGTGACGGCGATGTCCTTCGGCGGCACGGTTGGGCCGACGCCGACCGTGAACAGCTTCACTTGATGTTCGGCCAGTTTCGCCGCGGCTTCCATCGGGTTCGGGCCGCGATTGTGACCGCCGTCGGAGACCAGCACCACGGCGCCGACGCGCTCGGCCGCCAGATCCATCAGCGCCGCCACCGCAGGCCGTCCGAGATCGGTTGAGATGCCGTCCGGCGCGGCCCATGGCGCGCGCGGGTCGAACGCGGTGGCACTCGCCGCGAAACGATAGGCGCGCAGTTGCGACATGCCTTGCAGCTTGTGCAGCAACTCGCCGTCGAAAACTTTGCGAACCTGCTCGGCGCGCGTTGGTCTGCCCGGGTCGTCGCGGATGGCCATGCTGCGCGACTGATCCACAAGCAACAGGAGCGTGTCCTTCGTCGTGCGGGTGATCTGTGTGCTGATTACCGGTGCGAGCAACGTGAGAAAAAGCGCCACCACCAGCGTAATGCGCAACATCGTCAGCAGCACGCCGACGCGGGGCGAGACCTGCCGGCGTTCGCGCCGGTAGAGCCACGCGAGCAGCGCCGACATGGCGACCACCAGTGACACGGCAAGCCACCACGGCCATGGGTTGGCGAAGATGAGCGTGGCAATCATGAAGTCTGGGGTTTCACTCGATGCTCAGCGGTTCATCACCATCTTGGGTGCCGCAGCTTCGCCGGGTGACCGGCGGGCGCTCCAGAGCGAGGTCAGCAGCGTTTCGACCACGGCCAGCAGCAATGCAAGCGTCGCCAGTTCGCGCCAGAGCTGCATGCCGAACCGCTCGTTGCCGAGGCGCGACGGCAGTTCGCGCCAGTTGGCGGGAAACGTCGCGCCGAGCCAGCGGCCGATGGAGTCGCGCTGCGTGGCGGAAAGCGCCGTGAGGTCGGATTCGGCGGGGTCCAGGTTGATGGCGAGGGCGTGGCCGCCACTGGTGAAGACGCCCGGCTCGTCGGTCTTCACGTCGCGTGAGGGCGGCGGTTCGCCGACGGAAAGATTGCGCGATGCCTGCGTGGGAATGGCGAGTTCGTAAATCAATTCGTGAACCAGCGGCACGAAAACGGGATGGATCGGCAGGTCGCTCCAACTGTTGTCGAGCGGCAGCGCTGTTTGCAACACGCGGCCGTCGCCCAAGCGGCGCAGGATGAGCAGCGGATCGCCGTTGGCCAGCGTCGCCAGCGTGAACGTGCCCGCGCCGGGACTCAGCCGCCACCACGATTGCACCTGCGCCTGGGTCAACTCTGTCAGCTCCGGCCGCCAGGTCGCGTTAGCGGCGACGCGGTTGGGCGCGTTCGGTTGCGCGCGAACGACCGAGAGAAGTTTGGCCGGCAGGAGATAGCGGCCTTCCTGGAAAAGCGCGTCGTTGTAATCGGCAGCTTCGGCGAGGCTGCCGGGTGCGACCAGCAGGCCGCGGCCGGAGGCGACGAAGTGCTCCAGTTTTTCGGCCAGCGCGCGGTCCACGCGGGCGACATTGGCGAGCACCAGCACCCGGTAGCGCGACAGGTCGGCGGAGGGCAGGGCATGGGCGTCTATCACCACCGGCCGGACGACGCTCTCGTCGCCCGGTTGAAGCGCGGCGGCGAGAAAACCGCTGCCGCTGCGAAACGCGTTGGGCGATGGCGATCCGTCGGCGATGAGCACGGGCAATGTTTCCACCGCGTCGAGCGCGAGGTAACGGCGGTTGTCGAGGGGCAGGGCGTCGGCGCCAATGTCGAGCGCGACGCGGTGCGGGCCGGGCTCGGGAAACTGGATGTTGAACGCGACGGCGGCGGTGTCACCCGGCTCGATGTGCGCGTCTTTCGCCGCCTTTTGGACGCCGTCAATGCTGAGCGCCGTGGAGATGTCGCGCGCGGCGGCGCTGTAATTGGCAATGCGGCCGGTAATGCGCGCGATGCTGGACGCGGCGATGATGCGCGGTTGCACGTTGAGGTCCACGATGGCGACGTTCGGTCGCTCGGCGGCGGCGACGGCAAGCACGCGAACGGTCGGCTTCGGCTGGCCCTTGGCGAACACAGCGGCCACGCGCTCCCAGTCGGCGGCGCGGTCGGTGTTCCATCCGTGCGAAGCGCCGTCGGTGATGATGTAGATTTCGTGATTCGGATTGCGGAGTTTCGACAGCCACGCCCCGGCTTCCTCCGTCGCGCGCAACAGGTTGGCGGGGCGCGGTTGCGGCTGAAGCGCGGCGATCATCTGCTTGGTGCGTTGCAACTCGAAGCTCGGATCGGACGAGAGTGGCCGGGCGGTGTCGCCCGCGACGATGACCGAGACGGTGTCGCCCTGGCGGAGCGTGTCAACCAGGCTGAGCGCGGTGCGGCGGATGTTCTCGAAGTCGCTGGTGTCGCCGCTGGCGTAGGTGGTGCTGAACGAGTTGTCGAGCACCATCACGAGATCGGTCCGTGAGTGGCCGAGGTAGGCGGTGAACGCGGTCTTCACCAGCGGACGGGCCAGCGCCAGCGCGAGAAACGCGAGGATGAAAATGCGCACGAGCATCAGCAGCCAGTGTTGGAACTGGAGCCGGCGCGTGGCTTTCTTGAGCGACTGGCGCAGGAACATCATCGCTCCCCACGGCACGACGCGGAACCGCTGGCGGTTCAGCAGATGCAGGAGGATCGGCGCGGCAATCGCCGCCAGACCGGCCAGCATCGCGGGGTTGAGGAAGGAGATGGGCGACATGGCAGCGGCAACGGATTCAGAACACGAAGAAAGCCCACATCAAACCGGCCAGCCACGTCAGCAGCGCGAAGTCGGCTAGACGGCGATTGAGTCCATAGAACAACGGGGAAACCAGCAAGAGCAGCCAGAACGACGAGGCGTGGATCACCAGCAGCCAGAACCGATACGAGTCTTGGGGAGGATCAAGGAACAGCGGCGGCCGTCCACTCCAGCCGTTGGCCGCAATCCAGGCGATACTGCTGGCCAGAAACGCCGTCTCCAGTCCGACGAAGAGGACGTGAATCACTATGGAATGCTTTTGAAAAAATGTTTTCATGGCATAGGAATCAATGGGAGTTCATCGCAGTTCCATCCTCCGCGCCAGATAGGCGGCCAGCGCGGCGTCGAACGGCTCGCTGGTGCGCATCGGCACGTAATCAATCCGGAACTGCCAGCAGAGGCGGCGGACGCGCTCGATGAAGGCGTTGATCTGTGCGAGGTATTCGTCGCGCAACTGGCGCGGCTCGATCATCAGACGGGCGTTGGCGGTTTCCATGTCCTCGAACTGCGTAAGTTGCTGGAAGGGAAACGTCAACTCGTCGTCGTCGAGGACGTGGAAGACGATGACCTCGTGTTTTTTGTGGCGGAAATGCTGGAGCGCGCTGGCGAGCCGCTCCGGGTCGTCAAACAGGTCGCTGAGAACGATGATGAGGCCGCGTTTGCGGAATCGCTCGGCGAGGTCGTGAAAAATGGAGCTGAGGTTGGTGTCGGCACCGGGCTGCGTGCGGTCGAGTTCCTCAAAAATGCCGCGAAGGTGGGCGGCCTTGGCGCGCGGCGGGATGTAGCGGCGTACGCGGCTGTCGAACGTGACCAGCCCGACGGCGTCGCGTTGTTGGAGCATGAGGTAGCTGAGCGCTGCGGCGGCGCAGCTCGCGTAGCGGAACTTGGTGGGGCGCGGCGACGGGGCGTGGAGACCGCGACCGCGTTCGGCGGGACCGGCGTAGTTCATGGAGCCGCTGGCGTCCACGAGCAGGTAGGCACGGAGGTTGGTTTCCTCTTCGTATTGTTTGATGAAGAAGCGGTCGGACTTGCCGAAAAGCTTCCAGTCGATGTCGCGGATGTTGTCACCGATGACGTATTGACGGTGCTCGGCAAACTCGACGCTGAAGCCCTTGTGCGGCGACTTGTGCAGGCCGCTGATAAAGCCCTCCACGACGAGTCGCGCGACAATTTCGAGGCGCGAGAGTTTCGCCAGCGCAGCGGGGTCGAGTCTTGTTGGCGAGGCCGCGACGGTCATAGCGAAGACCAGTATAAGAGATGGAGTGGGAGGAAACGCAGAGACGCAGAGGACGCAAAGCATTCGGAATGTGAATCTCTGCGTCTCTTTGAGTCCTCTGCGTCTCTGGGTTGAGTTTTCGCCGCCGTCATGTCTTAACCGGTTCGGTTGGCGCAACCACCTCAAGAAGCTTCTTCACGATCGCATCGGTCGTGATGCCCTGGCTTTCGGCGTTGAAGTTGGTGACGAGGCGGTGGCGGAGAACGGGCAGCGCGCAGGCCTGGATGTCCTCGGTGGTGACGTAGAAACGGCCGGCGAGAATGGCACGGGCCTTGCCGCCGAGCACCAGATACTGGCTGGCGCGTGGACCGGCGCCCCACGCGATCCACTCGCGGACGAAATCGGGCGCGCCGTCGGCGTTGCCGGTGACGCGCGTGCTGCGGGCGATGTTCATCGCATAGCGGTAAACATGATCGGCCACGGGCACGCGGCGGACGAGCTGCTGGATCTGGACGATGTCCGCGCCGCTGAGGGCGTGGCTGAGTTCGCCGGTGTAGCTGGAGGTGGTGCGTTTGAGGATGTCGAGTTCCTCGGATTGAGTCGGGTAATCAATCCGAATCTCGAACATAAACCGGTCGAGCTGCGCTTCGGGCAGTGGATAGGTGCCTTCCTGCTCGATCGGGTTCTGCGTGGCCATGACGAAGAACGGCTCTTCCAGCGTGTAGGTGCGGCCGCCGGCAGTGACTTTGTGTTCCTGCATCGCTTCGAGCAGTGCCGCCTGCGTCTTCGGTGGCGTGCGGTTGATTTCATCGGCCAGTAGCATGTTGGCGAAGACGGGGCCGGGCAGGAACTGGAACTTGCGCCGGCCGGTTTCCGGGTCTTCCTGGATGATGTCGGTGCCCGTGATGTCGCTCGGCATCAGGTCGGGCGTGAACTGGATACGTTTGAAGCTCAGGGAGAGGACGCGGCTGAGCGAGTTGATCAACAGCGTCTTGGCGAGGCCGGGCACGCCGACGAGCAGGCAGTGGCCGCGCGCGAACAACGTGACGAGCAGTTCCTCGATCACGTCGTTCTGGCCGACGATAACCTTGGCGAGTTCGACGCGGATTTGGTTGTAGGCTGCCTTGACGCGATCAACGGCGGCGACGTCGTCGGGCGGCAGCGTGGTGGGGGCGGTTGGCTGGCTCATGGCTTGGGTTTGGGGGCGGCTTGGATGATGATGGTGACTTTGGTGCCGGGTTTCGGGCAGATCTTCTCGTTGACGTTGTAGATGTATTCGTTGGTGCCTTCGACGAGCGAGTTGTCCATGATGGCGTCGGGGTGGTGCATTGTGACGATGAGGTCGCCGAGCACGTCTCCCATGTAGCGGCCGTCAAACATTCGCGAGCCGACGAAGACCCAGGAGTGTTCTTTCATTGGCTTCTTGGTCTGCTCGTCGTAGAGGAGTTCCTCGACGCGGACGTGCTTCTTCGCGTGTGTCTTCGGGTCTTCGTAGTCCACATAGACCACCACCGGATCGCCCACGGGCGCTTTGCTGCTGCCAACAGACTCGGCGGGCTTGCCAGGCGTGAGGCCGAGCGCCAGTAACGCCACCTGGAAATGAAACGGCCGCACCGGCGCAACGAGCACCGATTCGTAAGCGCGCCCGCGCGGCGAGGCGATCAGCACCTCGATGTTCCGTTCCCAGGTCGCGATTTCGCCGGGCATGACGATCTGGCGCTTGACCGGGTCGAGCGTCATCACACCCATGCGGACCTTGCCGTCGGGCAGCTTCTCAATTTTCGGCGGCGGCGGGTTTTTGCCGAGATCAATGTCCTCGGTCTTGAGATATCGGTCGAGGTCGGGCGGCGGGGGCGTGTCGGCGGCCAGCGCGACGCCACCCACCAGACAGAGAGCGATCAATGTTTGCCGTATCATAAATCCTCGGTTTGTGCGGCTGGACGGCGCCTACTTGCCGCGCGCGGCTTCCAGCGCGAGCACTGCGTATGTGGTCACCAGCACCGGGTCGGATTCTTCCCAACGCCCGGACTTGTTGACCCAAAAACTGCCGTCGCGCTGCATCGTTAGCAGCGCCTCCGTCATCTCCTTGCGCCAGTCGTGCGCGACGCCTTTCTCGTCGGTGATCGTCGCTTCGCCGAACGCGTCGAGCGCCTTGGCCATCGCATGCAGGTAGTAAAAATGTCCCTGCTCGCCCATGCCGGGATTCTCCTTGAACGTCCAGTGAGTGCGAATCCATCCGAGCGCGGCCTGCGTGCGCTTGTCTTCCTTGCCGAGCTTGGCGTAGAGCAGGCTCTTGAAGCCGGCGTAGGTCATCGAGCCGTAGGATCGGAAACTTACCCGGCCGGTCGCGTTGGTGACGGCGGGGCCGCGCGTCTCCGTCGGCGCGTAGAAAAAACCGCCGGCGTCATCGGCGTTTTGCGAGGCGTTGGTGTTCGCCGATCCCAGGTTTTGGCAGTGCGCCAGAAACGCCAGCGCCTTGTCCCAATGCAACTGCGGCTCCTTCCGCTCCGTGTCGCTGGCTTTAAGCGCCTGGATTTGCTCCGACATGTGTAGCGCCTCCAGCGCAAAGGATGTGTTGGACAAATCGGGCCGCTGGCTGCGGCCGTAGCCGATGCCGCCGTAACGCGGGTCATCCTTGGAGACACCGCAGCTCTCGTCAAACTGCGAGTGCACCAGATACGCGCGGGCGTTGCGGATGACCTCGGTGAGTTCCGGTTTGTTCGCGGACACCAGCGCCATCAGGCAGATCGAGGTCGAGTAGTTCGGATACGGGTCCAACGGCGGGCCGCCGTAGATCGTGCCGTCGGGCTTGACGTTGGAGAGGATGAATTTGAGGCCGGCACCGACGCGCTGCTCGTAGTCCGGCGTCAGGCCGCGCGGCGCCTGGAGGAATGCGAGCGTAACCAGCCCGGTGATGCCCGGATGCTTCCGCCACGAGCCGTCCGGCTGCTGCTGCTGGCCGAGATACTCAATGCCGCGGGCAATGGCACGGTCGCTTTCCTGCTGCAGCGAGATGTCCAAGGCCGCAGCCACCGCCGCGCTGCCGAGCAACGCCACCACGAGTGGAAACTTCTTCATGGCCCCTCACGCTAGGGGAGCCGACCGGCGAAGTCAATCCGACTCAAGGATCATCCCTGGCCTGCGCTACAGGCGTATAGAAAACGGCAAGGATGAGTTCGTCGGGAATCAGGGTCCGACTTGGGCGGATTTGGGCAGTGTGAAATAGAAGGTGGCGACTTCGTTGATCTTCCCTTCAGCCCAAACGCGGCCGCCGTGGCGCACGATGATGCGCTGGACCAAGGACAGGCCCACGCCGGTGCCTTCGAAGTCTGCGTCGCTGTGCAACCGTTGAAACACGCCGAAGAGTCTGTTCACATACTTCATGTCGAAACCAACGCCGTTGTCTTTCACACAATAGACAAGCTCAGTGTCTCCAACGCTGCCGGTGATTTCGATTTCGGCCACCGGCTTGGTGCGGGTGTATTTGATGGCGTTGGAAATGAGGTTGATCCACACTTCGTGAAGCAAGGCCGCATCGCCCCGCGCCGGCGGCAACGAATGCAGTTTGAGTTGAATTTTGCGGCCCGACGCTTGCGCGGCGCATTCGTCAAACACTTGTTGCGCGAGCGTGCCCATGTCAACTTCCGTCGGTTGCATCGCCTGTCGTCCCATGCGCGAGAACTCCAACAGATCGTCAATCAACTGGCCCATGCGCACGGCTTCTGAGCGCACGATGCCCAACTTATGTTTGCCTTGCTCGTCAAGTTGCTTCGCACAGTCTTCAACCAGCATGGTTGCAAAACCGTTGATGGCCCGCAGTGGCGAGCGAAGGTCGTGCGACACGGAGTAGGAAAACGCTTCAAGCTCCTTGTTGGCCGCCTCCAGTTGGGCGGTGCGCTCGTGGACTCGCTGTTCCAGTTCGGCGTTGAGCTTGCGGATTTCCTCCTCGGCTTGTTGCCGCTTCTGTTCCTGCGAATCTCTTTGCGTCTTTGCGTTCAAAACAGGCGAGATGCTGCCGGCAATGCTCTCAAGCAATTCCTTGTCATCCTTGGTGTAGCTCCGCTCGGCATTGGCAACGGAGAGCAACCCGATGCTTGTGTTTCCAAACACAATCGGCACCGCGAGGAAATGCTCAATACGAATGTGACCCTTGGGTGTGTGAAAAGGTCCGTCGGAACAGAATGTCTTGCGCTCCTTGATGGCTCTTCCCCAGAGACTCTCGCCCCACGTGGCTTTCGGGAAGACGTTGGACTTGCCAGTCACCCTGCATTCACTCCACACCTCGCCACTCAAGCTCGGAACGATAAGGTCGCCATTGGTGCCGATGAATCCAAAGATGCCGAACTTGCTCTTCATTGCCTGAAGCACCACGGACAGGACCTGCGCATATATCTCTTCGTCCGGAACAGTAAGGAAGATGTGCGCGATCTGGTTGAGGATTGTCTTTCTTTGTTCCGATTGCCGCAACGCCGCCTCCGCCCGTTTGCGTTTGGTGATATCGCGCGCGACATGGATACAGCCGATGAGTTTCCCGGTTTCGTCATGCAAGGGGGTTGCGCTGACGTCGAAAGTCCCGCCGAGGCGATTTTCAACAACTTCCGCGCGCTCTTCTTTTCCGCTGGCCAGCAGTTTTGAGTGCGGGCAGAAATCAGGAGGCGCGGACATGCCATGCACGGCCTTATGGCAATAGAAGCCCACCACCTGCCCGGGCGTGCTCCCCAATTGCTCCGCCATGGCCCGGTTCGCGCGGATGATGCGGTGGTCTGCATCAATCAGCGCAATCAGGTCGGGAACCGCGTCAAAGGTCCGCTCCCACTCCTCCTTGGCCCGGATGACCGCGGTCTCCGCCTGCTTGCGCTCGGTGATGTCGATGTGGGTTCCTACCGTCAGATCTGTTAAATCACCATCCTTGGTCCTCAGTGTCTGGCCCCGGGACCAGATCCAAACCCAAGACCCATTCTTGTGACTCAACCGGAAGTAGTTTTCATACATTCCAACGGAACCATTCTTCAAATACTCCGCGAAGTGGTTGACCGCCCTGTCCCTGTCTTCCGGATGCAACAGGTCAATCCAAGTTTCTTTGAGATTTGCCTTCCCGGACATTTCAAAGTCGGCAACATTGTATCCGAGCATTGAGAAATACTCCGGACTGCACCACAAGTAATCAGTGGCAAGGTGATACTCCCATGCGCCTGTATTGGAAACAGCAATGATGGATTTATACCGTGCCTCGCTCACCTGCAATGCTTCTTCCGCCCGCTTGCGTTCGGTGATGTCGGTAATACCCTCTAGCACATTCACCACACGTCCGGCCTTGTCCTTGATGGGTTGGGAGATAATGTAATACCACCTGCCGGTGGCTGGAACTAACTGCTCGCTTTCACAAACCTTTCCATCCTTAAAAGCCCGCAGTGTTCCGCACCCCTCACAGACGGTTGCCCTGGATTCGTAAAAGACATGGCATACTTGGCCCACCGGCTCTCTGCCCGGAAACATCTCACGGGTTTTTGGGTTGACCCAGGCGATGGTCATATCGGGATTAATAAGCGAAAGTCCTGTATCCAGGGCAGAAAGGATGACTTCCATTCTCTTCCTTTCCTTTTCTAGCGCCTCCTCCGCCAGTTTGCGCTCCGCCCGTGTGCGCAGAGCCACAATCCCAAAGGCCAGATCCCCGGCCAGTTCCCACAGAATCTCCACTTCCTTGGCATCGAACGCCTCCACCTCGGCGGCGTAAATGCCTAGCGCTCCAAACGTCTGGCCTTCACTGGTCAGCGGCAGGGCGATGATGGACTGATAGCCACGCCGCACAGCCTCCTCCCGCCAGGGAGCGAAGACAGGATCATTGAGAATGCTGCGCACGACGCACGGTTGCCCTGTGCGGATCGCGATACCGCCCGGGCCGCGACCGCGTTCACAATCCGCCCAAGTCAGGTTGGCCGATTCGAGGTATCCCAACTCAAAGCCTGCGTGAGCCACCGGGCGGACGGTCTTTGCCTCGTCGTGCTCCGCGAACCCGACCCACGCCATGCGATAACCACCCGTCTCGATGACGATTCGGCAGATCTCGTTCAGCAAGCCGGTTTCATCCGTGGTGCGAATCAACGACTGGTTGGAATCGCTGAGCATGCACAGCGCGCGGTTCACCCGGTGCAATTCGGCTTCGGCCCGCTTGCGCTCGGTGATGTCGCGCGCAATGGTCGAGGCGCCCACGACACATCCGGTGGCGTCTTGGATTGGCGAAACGGTGAGGGAGATGTGAATGTCGCAGCCGTCTTTTCGCCGCCGCACCGTCTCGTAATGCTCAACGTGTTGTCCGGCTTTGAGCCGCGCCAGAATCCCGGGCACATCGTCCTCGCGTCCGGGCGGCACCAAGAGGGCGATGGACCGGCCAACCATCTCTTGGGCCGTATAGCCGTAGATTGTTTCCGCGCCCGTGTTCCAACTTGTGATGACACCTTCGAGGGTCTTGCCAATGATGGCGTCATCCGTGGACTGGACGATAGCGGCAAACTGGGCGGCCTCCCTGAATTTCAAGTAGCTCTCGATCTCGTTTTTCAGGATCAGGGCCGCGTAATTGAAAAAAGGCCGGAGATGGCTGCGGACCTCGGCCGCCGACATGAGCATGCCCTCGGTCTTGAGGACACCGACGAGCTGTTCGCCAACCATCAAGGGCATGGCCCAGTAGGACGCCTTGGTGAAAACAGGCGTCATCATCTTGGTGTCGGCGAAATCCCGCACTTCCTCGACAAATTCCCGGTGCTCGAACACGGTGCGCACCATTGCGTCGTCCACCATCTCCAGCACCTTCCGCTCGCCATAGACATCGGTGTAGTGAATGCGGGAGCCGATCAGGTAGTAGAGGGCAACATTCGTGCCGCCGAGATTGTCGAGGATGAGCCGGACGACGGCATCGGCGGTGTTCTCGAGGCCCGGCACCTCGCTCAAGCTGTTCATCAGGTTGTTGACGAGTTGGAGGTAGGATTTCTCGCGGGCAAGCGTCCGCGCTCGATCCTCCAACTTCGCCCATTCCTGTTTGGGAACACTGATCATGTCGGACATGACAGTCTCCTGCTTTGTTTTGAGGCCGCGACCCGCAAAACGGTCTCCGGATGATCCGTCGCGTGCGTCATCGGTTCATCTCTCTTTTCTGACTGCCGAATTCGTATGCTTCCTCCAACATCGCGCGGATGTTCGCTTCCGGGATGGCGAGCGGCATAACTCCTGTGCCAAAGAGGAACCTGCCGCCGGGCATCCCAGCTTCGAGGATGCGGCGTACCTCCTGCCGGACATCCGCTTCCGACCAGTCAATGAGTTTGATGTCGTTGATCACCCCACAGGTCAACCCGCGGCCGCCAATGATGCGTTTGGCCTCCGCGAGGTCGTCCAGTGGGCTTACGTAGTAAGCGCCTATGCCGGTGTGATCGAACACGGTTTCGATGACCTGATTCATACGCGCCATGCCACAATAATAGACCACGCCGTTGGTCCCAATCGCGCGGAGGTCACGTTCGATCCACGGAAGGGATTGGGCCATGAAGAACTTCATCGGCACAATATCCGTGGAGCCGAACGGATTGGAGTAAACCACTACATCGGCGCCGGACCGCCGGTAGGCCGATACCTCTTTGACAAAAAAGTCGTGGCACTTTGCGAGCAGCGCGTCGCGCATCTCGGCGGGACCAAGGAAGAGCAACTCCATCCATTTTTCCATACCCATCAGCAGCGTCGGCAGGGTCATGGTCGAGGTAATGTAAGCGCAAATAGGGTTCCTCCCTCCCACTTCCCGGCGCAGGATATCCAGGCATTTGCGCACCTCCGCAAACATCGGGTGAGCCAGAACGTCGTCCGGGACGGTGAGCTTGCCGATGTCGGCCGGCGTGTGGATCACGAAGTCCTCGACGTTGGGAGGGCCATCCTTGGCGTAGGCGATTTTCCGGCAACCGAGCAGTTCCGCCTCCTTTCCCACGTAGGAAAGGCTCCACACATTGTCGTGGCCGAACTTCCGGAGCATCCGGATTTGTCCCTCGGCGACATGCTCGCCCCTGGCGTAATATTCTTGAGGCGACATCCCGAGTTCCCTGGCTCCCTGGTCGAGCAAGTTGCAAAACACAGGAATGCGATCCGCGGTTTCGCCCCGAATGGCCGCCGTCAATCTGTCCATGCCAGTGATCATCGTCGTGCCTCCTGGAGCAAATCTTCGATGACTTTGCCCGCTGTAACAGCATCCGCAGCCCACGTGTCGGCGCCGACGGTCTTGAAGATCTGGGGATGAAAACGAAACGGCGCGCCCCCGACAATAATCTTGATGCTGTCCTCCAGTTTCCGCTCCTGTAGAATCTGACGCACCTTGCGGCAACCGTTTTCTCCGGTGGCTGTATGAATCATCAGAGCCGAAATGCCGATGACCGGCGCCTCGCGGGCCACCGCTTCGTCCACGAAGCGTTCGGCGGGCACATTCACTCCCAGATCAATGACATCAATCATGCGCGCTTTAAGACATCCGATGACGATTCGTTTCCCAAGCGTGTGCAGATCACCCCAAGCGGTGCCGATGACCACCCGGCCGACCATTTCCGGGAGCTTCTTGAATTTCGGGATCATCTCCGCGGTTACAGCATCTGCGATCCGGGCGGTCAGGAAATGTTGGGCCAGGTTGGCGTTGAAGTCTTCGCTGACCGCCTTGATCATCAGATTCATGGTGGGAAGCACCATCTCGAACACCACGTCTTCCGGGGATACTCCCTGCGCCACGGCATCGTGAACGACCTTGAGCGCGCGATCACGGTCGGAATCGAAGACCGCTTCGTTATACAACTTGATGTGGTCTTGCAGATTCACCGATGTTTTCACTCCATCAGTTCAGCGCCATCTTGCCAGTGTTTTTTACACCAGTCCGCGACTTGGACGGCCTGGGGGGAATTGCGCGCGCTACAGCGGCGCATTGTAACCGCCTGTCATATGGGAGTCTCGCCAACAACTCCGCGTTGGCAATGGAGTCCTCTGCCCGCAGAATAACGCAGGAGCGTGTTCATAGATTTTTTCGCCCCATCGGTGAAAATACGAGCTTCGATTTGGGCTCAGAATGGCCTACGAACTTGCATACCACTCTACAGCAGAAAGATTTTTTAGCGAGCTTTTTATCGTGGGGGGATGTAGGGTAAATTCATTCAAAGTTTTGGCTTGGCGTTTCTCTTGTGTAGGTCTCGGCGGCGGGGGAGGGAAGAAGCAGCAAGACATGCGTCCCGCCTGTGCAGTCGCTGTCCCTAAGGACAGACAGAAAAGATGCCTGTCCTATTTTGGCGGGATCCTTGAAGCGCCTTCACCCCTCTCAGCGGTGGCCGCCTCCACCACCGTGGAAACCTCCGCCGCCACCGCCAACGCTGGAATGGTATGTGGATACAGGGGCTTGGTAACTTCGGCCGCCGCTATAACCGTAGTTGGCAGGCGGCGGGGCGGGCGCGGCATAGGTCACGCGATAGTTCGGCGCAAGGGCGGAGGTGTAACTATGAGCCGCTGGCGCTGATGAGTGGTAGTAACTGGACGCCGTGTGGGTATTGGCGCTGGCACCGGAGGGGTGCCACGGGATGGTGAGTTCCCGGCCCTGATAGGTGGCCGTGTTGGCCCCGGACGTAATGATTACGCGCGATCCAAACGACGCGCCCCCGTTTGCGCTCGTCGCGGCAAGTGCGGCCCCATGAAATGTGCCGGCATCCGGCGCAACGGTGGACCGACCGGCAAAACTGGCGCGGGCCGAAGACGTCACTGCCACGCTGGGCGTTGTCGTTGAGCCGAAGAAGCCGGCCCTGCCGGCCCGATCATGGAACCAGGTTCCGTGCCCGCCCCAAGCGCTAATCCAATGATGGTCGTGAAAACACCCGAAGGCGAACACTCCTCCGCAGAGGAAAAAGTTGCAACCGTAGAAGAAACCGCCCGGCCACCACCAATACCACGGCCAGTAATCAACCCAGCCGGGTCCCCAATCGCTGTAGAATTCCGCCGGATAATAATCCGGCGGAGGCGGAGCGTAGGCATACGGTCCGGCGTCGGTCGGCGGGACCGGTTGCGTGGCGTTGCCCGGCGGCGGCTGCTGGCCGGCCACGGCAGGTTCTCCACCGCTGGTTTGCTGGGCGTAGGCTTTCCGGGCCGCGTTGTAGGCGTCCGTGAACGGGGGACGGTTGCCGATGAGGCCGCGGACTCTGGCGATGCCCGAACGGCAGGTGTCGGGCAGATTGGTCTGGATGCCCTTGGCATCATACCAAGCGACGATTTCGCCCGCCGTGCGTTGCACGAACGGGTGTTCGGGCGCGCACTGGCTCGCGAGGGTGATTGCGGAAATCGCCCCCGGCATATCCGTGCGGCGCGCGTCCACGTGGGCGACGACGCCCCACGCCAGACCGTTATGGGCGTCGAGACTGGTAAGAAGTTGGGCCTGGTGATACGCCAGTTCAGGCAGACCGAAGTCCACCATGCGCGTCACGTAGGCGTTGTGCAAAGTGATGTTGTTGGGATCTGCGGCAAACCCGCTGGCGTAAGCAGACACCGCGGCCGAAGGGTCGGCTGCCTGTTGGATTGCTTGGACTGCTGCGGTGACATCGGGCGCCGTATCGGCTCAAGTCGTTGCCAACCCCCACCCACAAATCAAACAACCGATTGTGGCGGTCAAGGTTTTCATGGACTTGGACTCCAAAATGTTCCATACTCAAATAACCATTTAGTTACTTACTGCAACTCACTATACTCCCGTTCGCGCAAGAGTCAAACGATGGGTGCGACAATATTTCACGACGGGTCGTGGAATGTTCCGGCAGGGCCAATGGCTGGCGGCAGGTGAAGAGTATGGAGTGGCTTCATTTGCCTCAGCGATGCCCGCCGCCGCCATGGCCGCCACCTCCTCCGCCGCCATGGGAACCGCCTCCTCCGCCGCCATGGGAACCGCCTCCTCCGCCACCATGGGAACCGCCTCCTCCGCCACCGTGGAAGCCGCCACCGCCGCCATGGCCGCCACCTCCGCCACCGTGGAAGCCGCCGCCGCTATGCCAGCCACCACTACGGCCACCGCCATCATGCGAGCTACTGCCTCCGTGCCAACCACCGCCACCACCGCCACCGGCCGATTCACTATCGCTGTTGGTATGATTCGAGAATACCTGCAATTGGAGAATTCGGCCGCCGTTGGAAGCACTGCTGCTCTCGCGCGATGTGGCGGACATGCCATGGGACTCGCGGTCGTTCGACGCAAGCGCGGACGAGTTGCCATGGTCCGCTACGTGCGGTGTGTGGTAGAAAGCGGTTGCCGCATGAGTGTTGGCGTGAGCGTTGGCGCTGGCGCCGCCGGACTGCCATGAAATGGCGAGTTCGTGCCCCCGATGGGTGGACGTGTTGTCTCCGGAGGCAAGCGCCAGGCGCGAGCCGGACCCCTCGCCTTGGTTTGCCCCTGTCGAGGCGAGTGTGGCCACATGGATCTGGCCGGCAGCCGGGACGCCGGTGAAATGGCTGGCAAAGGCCGCTCGGGATGAAGCCGCGACGGTTGCGCCGGGTCGCGGCACGCCGCCGAAGAAGACAGGACGGCCAGCCGCGTTATGATGCCAGGTTCCGTGCTCGCACCAGGCGGTGTTAAAATGATGGTGGTGAAAACAGTTGAACGCCAGCACTCGATGGCACGGAGAGAAGTGGCAACCGAAGAAGCCGCCGCATGGCCACCACCAATACCACGGCCAGTAATCAACCCAGTCCGGACCCCAGTCGCTGTAGATGTCGGCAGGATCATAAGTCGGCGGCGGGGGAGGGGAGCTGGCATACGGTCCGGAGTCGGCCGGCGGCGTCGGCTGACCGTCCACAGCGGGTTCGGCGGCGTTGGTTTGCTCGGCGTAGGCTCTTCGGGCTGCGTTGTAGGCATCGGTGAACGCCAGACGGTTGGTCATGACCGCGCGGGTTTTGGCGATGCCTGCGCGGCAGTCTTCGGACATGTAGGCCTGGGCGCCTTTGGCATCATACCAAGCGAGAACCTCGCCGGCCGTGTGTTGCACAAACGGGTGTTCGGGCGAGGACTGGGCCGCGAGGGTGATCGCGGAAATCGCTCCCGGCATGTCCGTGCGGCGGGCGTTCACATGCGCCACGACGCCCCACGCCAGACCGTTGTGGGTATCGAGACTGACAAGCAGTTGGGCCTGGTGATACGCCAGCTCGGGCAGACCGAAGTCCACCATGCGCGTCACGTAGGCGTTATGCAGAACGACGTTGGTTCGATCCGCGGCAAACCCGCTGGCGTAAGCGGACACGGCGGCCGACGGGTCGGATGCCTGTTGGATGCCTTGGACTGCGGTGGCGGCGTCGAGCGCCGTATCAGCCCAAGTTGTCGTCAACCCCCACTCACAAACCGCACAACCGATTGTGGCTGCCAAGGTTTTCATGGTCTCGGACTCCTTTTCGTTTCATTCTTAAATAACTAACCAGTTAGTTACTTAACACGACTCACTATACCCCCGGGCGCGTAAATGTCAACAGGTCCGGTGAAAATATTTCACCCCGGTTCCGGGACTGTCAGGACTATCTAACACCCCCGATGGCGGGCGCGTTGGGTTGCGTAGAACGGACTTTCAGCCCGTTGCCGAACGGATGTGGACATCCGTTCTACGGCGGCGAAGCGCGTGTTGAGACAGACTCTGTCTCGGTAGGACCAGCGCCCGGCGGCAAACGCCGGCAGGGCCGGACGAGAGTGCCGCGGTAGAAGTAGAAGGTGGATTGCGACCACCGGGCGCGATGACTGGGGACGCAGGAGAAAGAGGGTGCGAGTGAAAAGTGAGAAGCCCAACTCAAACACCCTGCCTGCGCTTCTCAACAGCTATCGCGCCGAAGGTCGCGATCCACCTCGCCGCTAAACGGCATTGGGAGGTTCATGAAAAGTTTCGAGCTGCAATTTGAGACGCCAACCAGGCGATGAGGCGGCGGTCGCAGCCGTTGGTGTCCCGGCTTCAGGTAGTTCGTCCTCTGGCGACAGCCGCCTAATGGCGGGACGCCAGCGTGTCACATGCAAGGCTCGTGGAATGCCGCGCGGGACGGCGAACTTAATGCGACGACGGCGTGGCGGCGACGGCGGTGCCGGACTGGGACGGGGTCATTGAGGCCAGATCGCCGACGATGGCGAGGGATTCTTTCAGGACCGGATCGCTGGCCGGCTCTTTGGCGTCGATTTCCTCGTCGGCGTCGCTGTCGTCGTTCATGTCATGCGGGGTGGCCGAGGCAGCCGGGGCGGCGGCCGGAGCGGCGACGGCGACGACGGCGTTGGTGGCGGAGACGGTGAATTCCGTGAATTTCAACGCGGGCGTTTTCCGCGCGAGCCGCTCTTTCTTGCGGTCGGCGAGGCGGTCGGCGTCGGTCTTTTTCTCGCTGAGGCGCTGGGCCTGGTTGAGGGAGATGGAGCCTTGCTTGATCTGCCGGGTCAGGCGGGCGATGTCCTCGTTAAGGTAGGTGAACTCGGGGTCGGTGGCGACGCGCAGCAGCGAACGCTGGCGCAACTCGGTGAGCCTGCCGTTGAAGACGCCGCAATTCTGGTGCGGCGCGGGCTGCACCTCGTCGTAGGCCATGGCGTTGTTGAGCGAGGACTCGCCGACATCGCGCGCGTCGTAAAGCGAGGGGAAGATGATGTCGGGGATGACGCCCCGGTTCTGCGTGGAGCCGCCGGCGACGCGGTAGAACTTTTGGGTTGTCAGCTTGAGCGCGCCGGGATTGGGAATGTCCTTGTCGGGAAGCCACGCGGAGAGCGAGAGCATCGTCTGGACGGTGCCCTTGCCGAAAGTCTTGCTGTCGCCGACGACGAGGGCGCGGCCGTAGTCCTGCATGGCGGCAGCAAAGATTTCAGAGGCGGAGGCGCTGACGTGGCTGACGAGCACCACCAGCGGCCCGTCGTAGGCGACAGCCGGGTCCTCGTCGCGCAGCACCTGAATGCGCTGGCGCGGGTCCTTGATCTGGACGACTGGCCCTTCCTTGATGAACAGGCCGGCCAGCGACACGGCCTCGTCGAGCAGGCCGCCGCCGTTGCGGCGCAGGTCAAGCACGATGCCGTTGACGTGTTGCGTCTTGAGTTGTTCGATCAACGCGGCAACGTCGTGCGTGCTGCTGACGCCGTCGTTATCGCCGTTGCGTAGCTTTTCGGTGTCGGCGTAGAACGAGGGCAGATCAATTACGCCGAGCTTGCGCGCCGGCGCGCCGTTGGCGGCGGCGAGGTCCACGACCTTGGCTTTCGCGCGTTGTTCGGTGAGTTTAACCTCATCGCGGACGATGGTGATGACCTTGCGCACGGAGGAATCGGCGGCGCTGGCGGGAATGACGGTGAGTTTGACCTTGGTGCCCTTGGCGCCGCGGATGTGCTCCACGACCTTGGTGAGTTTCATGTCCATGACATCCACCGGTGCTTGGTCGCCTTCGGCCACGGCGACGATGCGGTCGTTGGGCTTGAGGCGCTTGTCGAGGTCGGCGGGGCCGCCCGGCACGAGGCTGACGATCTTGGCGTAGCCGTCCTCCGAGCGCAGCACGGCGCCGATGCCGAACAGGGACATGCGCATGCCGATTTCGAAGTCCTTTAACTGCGACGCGCCGAGATAATCGGAGTGCGGATCGTAGGCGTGGCAGAGCGCGTTGAGATAGAACTCGAGCACGTCGCCGGAGTCCATCTCGTGCATCGAGCGCAGCATCCGGTCGTAACGGCGGGTGAGGATACGGACGGCTTCGTCGGGCTTGGTCTTGTTCAACGACTCCTGCAACAAGTCGTATTTGACGCGCTCGCGCCAGAGCTTGGCCCGCTCTGCCTCGTCGGCGGGCCACGGCGCCTTCGTGCGGTCAATCAGGATGGTTTCGTTGCCGTCAAATTTCATCGGTTGCTGGAGCGTTTCCTTGGCGAGCGCCACGGCCTGTTCGATGCGCTGCTGGTAGCGGGCGAAGATGTCAAAGCCAGGCTGCACGTCGCCGGCGCGCGTCCGGTCCACCAGCAGGGGCCGGTAGGCTTCGAATTCCTTCAGGTCGCTTTGCAGGAAGAAAAGCCGGTTGTAGTCGAGCGACTCGATATAGCGCGTGAGGAACCGCGAGGCGGCTTCCTCGTCGAGCTTGTGGTGGGAATAATGCGCGTGCTCGAACAGTTTGACCGCGAGGCCGGTGATGGCGCTGGCGTCCGGGGCCGGCTGCAACGGCTTTGCCATCGCCACGGTCGCTGCCAGGCACCATACGATCAAACAAACAAATCGTTTCATATACAAGGTCTTGCATTGTCGCTCATCGGAGCCCTTCCGGCAAGTCACAACCGTGTGCCGGAAAAAATAGTGGCGAAAAAGTCCTTGCACGCCGCCGCCACCGGCCCATAGTGGCGCGCCACTAACCATGAATGGCAAAGATCTGGAAGTCTGGACCCTGCAAACCCTCTGCGACGCCGGCATTTTGATGTCCGTCACCACCTTCGTGCTGCACTCCGGTCGCGGCTACTTCGAGCGCACGGTGCGGCAGCTCCAGGCGAAAATGGCCGAGGAGATGTGGTGGGTGACGTATCTGCTCGTCCGCGACGCCAGCCTGTTCGGGGCGGTGTTGATTGGGTTCATGCTGTTGAACCCGGACATCATGGCCGACATCAAGATCGGCGTGCCGTTTGTGCCGGTGGCGACGGTGCTGATGGCGTGGGCGGGCCTCGTGAAGCTGACAAGCCGCGGTCCCGGCGACAGCGCGGCTCAAAGTCGCGCGTCCACGCTGCTCGCGGCCGCCGCCGCCCTCAACACCATCGGCTTCACGCTGGTGATGGAAGGGCCGGGCGAAGAGTATGCACACGCCAAATGCGCCATCTGGCGGGCGATGGAATCGCTGAAATCCAATCACAACCCGGAACTGGCGATCTGGACTTTCTACGTTTGCTTTGCGGCGTTGGTCGCGCTGGTGATCGCTTTCGTCCTGAAGTCGCGCCGGCCGCAATCGGCGGAGGATTCGCCCTTGCCGTATCGGCGCGGTCCGCTGCCGCCTGCCTAGCGTTGAGCGCGGGCCGGCCGCAATACCGCCAAAACCAGATGCGCCATGACGGGCGGGGATGGGTTTTTGGCTGGAAACGAAAGCTTTACGACAGCGCGTTTCGGTGTTACCGGTTCTACCGATGAGCACAACGCCCATTGCAGCATCCAAGAAAGTGAATCTGCGCCGGCCGGGCATCATGGAGGCCGTGCAGCAGCAGGTGGAGCAGCACTACCGCAGCGTGGTGGTGGAGAAGCTGCGCGCTTCCGGCAACGTGTTGTCGGCGGCGGGCCTCACGGTGCGGCTGGCAAAACAGTTCGGCTTTTGCTACGGCGTCGAGCGGGCCATTGACCTCGCCTATTCGGCGCGGAAGGTTTTCAAGGACAAGAAGATATACATCCTCGGCGAGATCATTCACAACCCGGAGGTGAACGAGCAGATCGGGCGGATGGGCATCAAATCCCTCGCCGGACCGAACAGCGAGGCGTCGCCGGACGACGTGACGGCGGACGACGTTGTGATTGTGCCGGCGTTCGGCGCGGAGGTGGACACGATGAGCCGGTTGCAGGCGATTGGTTGCCAGCTCGTGGACACGACCTGCGGCGACGTGCTCAGCGTCTGGAAGCGGGTGACGCAATACGCGTCGGAACAAATCACCTCCATCATCCATGGCAAGGCGTGGCACGAAGAGACCAAGGCCACCAGTTCGCGCGCGTTGGCGAAAGGGCCGGGACATTACCTCGTGGTGTATGACCTTGCGGAAACGGATTACGTCTGCAACTACATCCGGCACGGCGGCAGCAAGGAAGAGTTTCTGAAAAAATTCGAGGGCGCACACTCGCCGGACTTTGATCCCGACCGCGATCTTCAGTGCATCGGCCTGGCCAACCAGACCACGATGCTGCGCAGCGAGACGGAGGATGTGCAGCGGCGGCTGCGGCAGGCGATCCTCGACCGCTACGGCGAGAAGGAGCTGGTGCAACGCTTCCGCTTCTTCGACACGATCTGCGGTGCCACGCAGGAGCGGCAGGACGCGCTGGACCAACTGCTCGCGCAACCGCTGGACCTGATGATCGTCGTCGGTGGTTACAACAGCAGCAACACCTCGCACTTGGTGGAAATGTCCGAAGGGCGGCATCCAACTTACTTCATCAAATCCGCCAGCATGATTGCTTCAGACAAGCTCATTCGCCATTACAGTTTGAAGTTCCAGAAAGAGATCGAGACGGAGAACTGGATGCCGGTGGGCCGATCCGCGGCGATCGGTGTCACCGCCGGTGCGTCGTGCCCGAACAACCTGATCGAGGAAACCATCCGCCGGCTGTTCGAGTTGCGCGGCGTGTCGTTGGAGGGTTTGCTGGCGTCGTAGGCGCTGCCGTGCTGCGTAGCCGCTGACGTGAGGTAGCCGCCGACGTAAGTCGGTGGCGGATTGTGGTGTTTGCTGTAGCGGCGGTCTCTGACCGCCGAAATCTTTTGCGAAACAACAGCCGGCGGTCAGAGAGCGCCGCTACAGTTTTCAAAATCGCGCGTCACATGAAACTCAAGGAACTGGCGGCGTCGGTGCGGCGCATACTGGTGGCATTGTTGATGGTTGCGGCAGTGGTGTTCGCTGCCTTGCTTTATATGACCCGTTGCGGCCCGCGAAACCCGGAGCGTGTCGTGAAACCCCCAAGCGAAAACGAAGTGCAACAATTGCGCGACCGGCTCGCCGCGCACGTCCAGATGCTTGCAGGCGACATCGGCGAGCGGAACGTCTTCAAGCCGGACGCCTACCGCCGCGCGGCGGACTACATCGTTGGCGTATTTCGCGGCGCGGGCTACGACGTGGAGTGGCAGCGTTACGAAGTGGACCGTGTGACGTGCGCGAACCTCACGGCGACGCGGGCGGGATCCACGTTGTCCAGCCAGATCGTCGTGGTCGGCGCGCACTACGATTCCGTTTACGGCTGTCCCGGCGCCAACGACAACGGCAGCGCGGTGGCGTCGTTGCTGGAACTGGCGCGAAAGTTTGCCGGCGAGAAACCCGCGCGCACCCTTCGCTTCGTGGCGTTTGCGAATGAAGAGCCGCCGTTCTTCCTCACCGACAACATGGGCAGCCGCGTTTATGCCGGCGCGTGCCACAAGCGCGGCGATGACATTCGCGCGATGATCGCGCTGGAGACGATGGGATGCTACAGCGACGAGAAGGGCAGCCAGCATTATCCGCCGCTGTTCAACTTCTTCTATCCCGACCGCGGCAACTTCATCGGCTTCGTCGGCAACCTCCAGTCGCGGCCGCTCGTCAGCCGCGCCGCCCGCGTTTTTCGCTCGCACAGCGACTTCGCGCTGGAAACGGTGGCCGCGCCCGCGTTTGTCGCCGGCATCAACTGGTCCGACCACGACTCGTTCTGGCGCGAGGGTTACCGCGCCTTCATGGTCACCGACACCGCGCCGTATCGCTACTTGCATTATCACAACCCGAGCGACACGCCCGACAAAGTGAATTGCAGCGCTTTGGCGCGGGTGACGATGGGAGTGGAAGCGGTGGTGCGGGACTTGGCCAATAGCGGCGACTGACGCGGGGCGAAGGTTTCGCGAAGACCTTTCATCTTGTTCCCGTCGCCTTGAAGAACGTGTAGCAGAAGACGCCGCCCGGCCCGGCCGTTCGGTAGAGGTCGGCGATCCCTTGGTCAAACTCGCGTGCGTCTGTCAACCCCGCTCCGATGGCCTGTTGGCGGACGCCTTCGATCATTGCTGTGAATGTCTTCTTCGTGAAACCCTCGACCAACGCCGGCCTGCTTGAATCCACATAGACCATCCGGGGCGACACGCGGACGGAGCCGTAGCCGGCATCGCAGAGCAGGGGATGCAGCTCGCGGCCGATCATGGAGTTGCCGCCGGTGCGGCGTTGCAGTTCCACCAGACATTGGATGGCGCGTCGCGCGGCGTCGCTGTCCGGATGGAAATAGGCCGAGCCATGGTCGCCTTCGATGACCGTGATCGTGCCGTCGTCCTTGATGAGATTCTTCAGGACGCGCAACGCTTCCACCGGGCGCGCGAGATGCTCCAGCACGAAGCAGACGAACGCATGGTCGAACGAGCGTGGACCGAACGGCAGGTTGAAGATGTCGGCGCGCTGGAACTCGACGTTGGACAGCCCGGCCGCCGCCACTCGCCGCCGCGCTTCGGCCAGCGAAACTTCGGAGATGTCCACGGACGTGATCGCGGCCTTCGGGCTGTTGCGGGCGAGCGTGACCGTCTGCGCGCCCACGCCGCAGCCGGCTTCGAGCACGCGGCTTCCCTCGGGATAGGCCGTGTCCGAGTGCAGCAACTCCTCCAGCGTGGACGCCTGGTCCCGCAGGCGCATGTTCTCCCGCGGATCGTAGCCGTGAACGTAGGGGTCACTCATGCCCATCCCTGAACCTTCCGATGCAGTCGGGCAGCGAGGTGGGTCGCGACCTCCGGGCGCGATAGCGGTTGAGAAGCGAAAGCATGGTGCTTGAGCTGAGCATCGCACTTTTCAAGCGCGGCCTCTTTTTCTTGCCTGCGTCCATCGCGCCCGGAGGTCGCGATCCACCTTCGACAATGCCGCTCTCGTAAGGGTTCATGGCCCGGACGCGCCAACGCCGGGTTGGTGGAGTTCTCCCTGTTTTCCGATCTTTGGCGAACCATTTTCACGACCTCAGGAACCGCACCGCCACCGGATGCCAGAGCGGGATGTGGCCGCGCGCGACAGGCGTGCGGCTCAGCCGAAGGAGCGGTTGCGAGTCGAACGCGTTCTCGCAGTGCGTCGGCGACGCGACGAACTCGTCGAGGTAGAAACGGGTTAGTGGCTTGAACAACTCCGAGACGGTCTTCGTGGTCAGGTAATGTTCGTGGAGCCGGACCTTGGCGTGATACTCGAACGTGGCGACGAAGCAGCCGCCGTTGAACGACTCGTTGATGGCCCGCGTGATGCCCTCGCGCACCGCCGGCTCGATGTGCTCGAACACCGACACGCACGAGATATGCGTCAGGTCGCGGTGCATTTCCAACAGCGCCTTCAATTCAGCGTGGGCGCAATTTGTGCGGACGCACTCGATGTTCCCCGACGCGGGCGTGCCGGCGTTCGGGTCCATGATGACCACCCGCTTCACCTGTTGCGCCAGGATTTCGCCCAGAAACCCCGCGCCCGTGGCCGGTGAGCCGCCGCCGATGTCGAGCACGACCGACTCCGGTGTCAGGTCGAGAAGCTCGATGGCCTTGAAATACTCCCAGAACCGCTGGCTCATCTTCCCGCCGCCCGCCCGGGCGAACACGTTGCCGTCCCACTCGGCGGGATGCTCCTTCGAGCCGTACCGTTTCCACAACTCCGATTTCAGCAAGCGGGTGACGTTCATGATTTGTCGCGACCCAGACTTTCACTCGCCCCGCCCAATCGCGTCAAGCAGGCTTTCGCGGCGGGCTTCGGACCTTCTGCGCCAGTCAGCGTTTCGGGGAAAACCACTGATGAACACTGATTCACACCGATAAGAATTACCCCATCCGCGTTCATCTGTGTCCATCTGTGGTTCCATTCGGACGAAGGCATTCGGCCAGCCCTAGCTTTCGGAGACACTTTGGAAGCAGACGGAATCTTCGTTCAAACAGGATTATCAACAGGCCCCAAGCAAAATACAAAAACACGAAAAACCAGTAACGAACCTCGCGCGGTTGATGGATTGCACTGTCATGACCGGTCACGATTGCCGCTAAGCAGATTAGGAACACGGTTCCGGCCGTCAGCGAAAAGGGCAATGCAACCACATAGACCACAGTAATGAGTATGGCCAGCACACCTTTGCCAACGGACATGGATGCGGATAAAATAGACTTCGTGTTCATGCGGCTGGCTTGCCATCCGAATTCATCCGCGCTTGGGCGGCGACGGGCAGGGCGAGACAGAGAAGAAGAATCAGTTTCCCGATGGGGTGTTGCGGATTCATTGGAGTGCCTTTGGTCCGGCTTCGTTCATCGCCTGTTTACGCCTTTGGTGGTCTCTGCGCAACCATTGTGCAAGCAGCCATACCCAAAGCGAATCAATCAGTCCTGCAAGCAGCATGAATTGCGCTCTCGCGTGTTTCGTAAGACCGAATGCCGCTGACAAAAACCATCCCAGCGCCCTGAGAACAGAAACACCGAGGAGAAACCAAGCCAAGCCGCGCTGCTGGCTGAAAAGTAACACCAACGCGGCTACAGAAAATATGACATGCTCAGTCACGCGATACAGATTGTCACCACTGGTGAGGATCTGAGCGATTCGAACCGCCGCCAGCCCAATAAAACCGCTAGCTACCATCAACAACTCCCTGTCTGCATGGGGCCGAAAGCGCCTTAGAAAAAAATACCAAGCAACGACGGATATGGCTTCATAGTAAAGGCCACTTGTGCCAAGTCCCAATCCGAGAAGAAGCCAGTATTCCGATGGCAGCCTGCTGGTTTTTGGTGGGTCTTGGCTCATGATGTGATCATCGCCTGTTTACGCCTTGGTCAGCCCGATGGAAAGCATTTATTGAAAGCCACGGATGGACACGGATTCACACTGATAAAAATTCTCCCATCAGTGTTCATCAGTGTGCATCTGTGGTTTCATCCGTTGGAAACGCATCAGGATGACGATGTTGTTTATAACCACGGAATGCACTAAATGCACGAAAGCAGAAAGAATGGGAGGCTCACGCAAAGCCGCAAAAGGGTTTTCCCTTCGCGCCTTGGCGTCTTGGCGTGACACTTCCGCTTTTCCTTTCCGTGTGCATCGGTGTTTCATCGGCGGCTTCCATTTGCCCATTCTCATCCATCCGACACGTTCAGCACGCCGTTGCTGTTCCAGATCGCGCCAGCAGCAGCAGGTATCGGCTGATCATCTTCATGCTTTCCTCATTCCTTCCGCTTCTGACCGCTGACCACTGATGGCTGACGGCTTTCCACCGCTTTCCCTCGCGGTGGTCTGCGCTTGGGCGGCGAGGGGCAGGGCGAGACAGAGAAGAAGAATCAGTTTCCCGATGTGGTTTTGCGGATTCATTGGAGCGCCTTCAGTTCGGCGCGGGCGAAATGATATTCCGTATAGTCATTTGCCTCCGTCGCCACGCTTTTGCGGAAACAGTCGGCAGCACCGGTCTTGTCTCCTGCCTGTAGCCGTTTCATGCCCGAGAAAAACCACGCCTCGCAGTGCTGACCGTGATCTTTTATGACATCAGTCGAGACGGCAGCGGCCATCAGACCGTCCTCGGTGATTTTATCAAGCAGGAAGTTGGCAATCTTGACCGGCCAATCTTTGGCTGGATTGCCGCCGAGCGTCTCGAAATGAGCGGCGAGTTCCTGGCTTGCAGCGTCCCTCTGGCCGAGCTGAACGCGGATGAGCCAGATGTACAAGAGTGGGTATTCCGGTTCGCGCTTCTTCAGCTCGCAAACCCTGCGGAAATCGGCCATCGCTTCCGCCCACCTGTGCTCCATGAAATAGACACTGCCCCGGTAGTAGCAGGCATGACTGTTGTTCTTGTCGAGTTCAAGGGCGCGGTTGAGGTCGGTGACCGCTTCAGCGAAATCGCCTTTCATGCTCCGGGCGTTGCCTCGGCCGACGTAGGCACGCGGGGCCTTGGGATCGAGTTCGATAACGCGGCTATAGTCGGCTATCGCTCCGTCCAAATCCCCCTTTTTGGCTTTAGCGGCACCACGGATGCCGTAGGCATTGGTGTTTTTCGGGTTGAGTTCGATAGCACGGTTGTAGTCGGCCAACGCCCGCTCCAGATCGTTAGCCTTGACCCTGGCGAAGGCCCGGAGGCCATAGGCACGAACGGATTTCGGGTCCAGTTCGATGGCGCGGGATAAGTCGGCTATCGCGCCGGCTGGATCATTTTGTCTGGTCTTGGCGTCGCCGCGGTTGATGTAGGCGTCGGCGTATCGCGGGGCGATCTGGATGGCCAGGTTGAAGTCGGCAATAGCGCCTTCGAGATTGCCTTTCTTTTGTTTGGCTTGGCCGCGCACGACATAGGAAACGGCCTCCTTTGGGGCCAATTCAACGGCCCGATTACAGTCGGCAATGGCACCGTCGGCGTCGCCCTTCGCCAGCCGCGCCAGACCGCGCCCGCTGTAGGCGAGGGCAAGTTTCGGATGGAGTTGAATCGCCCGGGTACAGTCCGCAATGGCGCCGTCGAAGTCGTCTTTCCCGTATTTGACCATGCCGCGCATGGCATAAAAACGCGCGGCGACGTTCCGCGCCGGACCGCCCTCCTTGAGAGCCATGAGTGCCATGGCTATCAGGCCCAGCGTTCCGAAAATCACCAACAAGATCAGGTTTTTCTTGCTCATGCTCAAAGCTCCTTCGCGGTGGTCTCCGCGTGGGCGGCGAGGGGCAGGGCGAGACAGAGAAGAAGAATCAGTTTCCCGATGTGGTGTTGCGGATTCATGGGAGTGCCTTTGGTCCGACTTCGTTCATCGCCTGTTTACGCCTTTACTGGCTCGTTGGGAAGCTTTTTGGGAGGCAACCACGGAATGCACTGAATGCACGAAAGCAGAAAGAAAGGGACGCTCACGCAAAGCCGCAAAGCCGCCCAAGGGATTTTCCTTCGCGCCTGGGCGTCTTGGCGTGACACTTCCGGTTTTTCCATCGGTGTGTATCGGTGTTTCATCGGTGGCTTCCATTTGCCCATTCTCATTTTGGGTGTGTCATAATGGCATTGTTCATTTGGGGCGAGTCCGACCAGGTCGGATCTAGTCGGATTGAGTCGGATTCGGGTTGTACCAGGGTCGGATTCACTTTGGCTTATTTGGCTTCGTTTTGTTGTATCTCCCAATCGAACGTTTTCACAACAGCTTGCCAACCAGCAGCTTGCTGTTTTTTCATTTGGCTTCGTTTCGCAAAAAAAGTTTTCATCATCAAAAGCGGTGTGAATCGTGACATCCATTTTTCTGGGGAAAAACGATGTTTTACGGTTTTGACCGCAGTCTTCATTTGGCTTCGTTTTGCAAAGCAGCCGGGTCACTTCGTGGGCGAGTCGGTGATGACAATGGATCGCGTCACGGAGCGACGCGGCTACTTTGTCGGCACTGTATGCAGGCATGAATGCCTCCTGCGAATATCAATTGGTGTCCTGGCTTCAGCCGGTTTGGATGCAAACACGATCTGCCTGAAGAAGGCGGAACTCCGAACGCCAACGGACGCCTATCCTTTTCAATACTCCATCCCTCCATCAACCCATTACTCCATTTTCAAAGAACTGGCGTAGAAATGCCACAGCGGGATTTTTGGGCAAGAAAAATCACTGCGCTAGCGCAGTGAAAAACCAGCCAAAAACGCATGGTTTTAGGGGTCAAAATATGCGTTTTCCAATGGACTGCGCTAGCGCAACGCGCGCAGTCCTCAGAGAGGTCTATTCGGGGGAAAACGGCGCGCTTTGTGTTGCCCGCGAAACACGCGAAACACACGAAAGGGAAAAAAGACAGGATGAACAGGATAAACAGGATGTCCGGGCCGGATGTTCCCATCCCGTAAATCCTGTCAAAACAAATTCTCTTTAGCGTCCTTTAGCGTGTTTAGCGGGCCGCATCCCGGCGGTTCAGGAACTGGCGGGACTTGGGGAGGCGGCCGAATTGCTGGCCGATGAACATCGTGAGAAACGCATCGAGCTGGCGGTGTTGGGCGGCAGTCAGGCGCAGGCGCGCGAGGTGTTTGTTGTCGAGAATGTCGCCGACGATCCGCCGCGTGCCGGGGTCGAGGTCGAGCCGCGACGGGTCGGGGCGGAAGCCGAGACAGTCCAGCGCCAGCAATTCAAACAGCGGCACCGACAGCGGTGTGAGGCGGCCCTCGTCGAGCGCGGCGAGCGAGGCGGCCAGCAGTTCGAACAATTCCGGCACGGGGCCTTCCGGCTCGGTGGCGAGGTCCACGAGTTCGCAGCAGTAGCTCGCCGCGGTGAAGGCGTCGAGCCGCTCGCGGATGCGCGGGAAGGGGTTCTCGATGTAGCATTCGCTGAGTGTGTGCAGGTCGCCGTGACGGCTGGGGATGAAGACGATGTCGTTGAGGTAGAACAGGTCGAGCTTGCCGGAGAAGGGGCTTTTGCGTCGATACGCGCCCTTGGCGACGGTGCGGAGCTTGCCGAGGTCGCGCGTGAACCACGTGACGATGGCGCTGGTCTCGCTCCAGTCCGTGGTGCGCAGGACAATGCCGGAAGTGTCAGTCGGAGGCATGGGGGAAGAACGCGAAACGCGAAAGGCGAAAGGCGGAACGTGGAATGTGATACGTGGGGCGTGGAATCTTAACGCAGAGGCGCGGAGGACGCGGAGGGACGTAGTATGGCAGATCTGCATCCCCATAAGGTGGGGCGAGACTCCGTCGAGCCGTCTGCTGAGGGAAAGTGGAGGCTCGACGGAGTCTCG
>CAIQCK010000109.1 GCA_903870275.1 uncultured bacterium
AACTGGGGACCGATAACGCTCAACGCCAACCGCGGCATCTACATCGGCACCGGTGCCGTCCTCAATGTGGCCGCCGACGCCGACCGCGTGCTGGCCACGCTGACGATACCCGGCTCGATCAGCGGTTCCGGCCGCCTCATCGTCGGCAGCGTTGACCGTGACAACAACGTCTATCTCACCGGCAACAACAACGGCATGACGGGCATCATCGAGATTCAGGGCATGGCTTACGCGGTGGAAGGCGTCGGCCTCTCCACCAACGCCAACCTTATCCTGAACGGCAACGGCGGTGGCAGGGGCACGCTGGAGACGTTCGGCACCTTCAGCCGGACGCTGGGTGTCGGCCCCGGCCAGGTGCAGATGTGGGGCGCCGGCCAGCCCAACGGGGAGTGGGGCGCCGGTCAGGCTGGCTTTGCCGGCGTCGGTGGCGCGTTGACGGTAAACATTGGCGGCAACGGTGCTACGCTGCTTTGGGGCCAGTCCTACTTCAACCCCACGGCGCTGTATTTCGGCACCGAGGCCAACCCGAGCTCCTATCCGGTGACATGGGTGAACCCGATTGACCTGAACGGCTCGAACCGCTTGATTAACGTTGTGGGCGTCACGACCGGCATCATCTCCGGCGCGATCACCTCCGGCAGCCTGGCCGGTCTCCAGGGCGCTCCGCAGGAAGCTTACGGTGGTCTGACGAAGAACTACAACGGTGTGCTGGCCCTGACGGCGACCAACTCCTATTTCGGCCCGACGATCCTTCTCGACGGCATCTTGCGCGCGGTGGACGGCGTCGGCCTGCCCAATGCCAGCCCGCTGATCATGGTCAATGGCAGCTATACGACGTTCGCCGGTTACTTCAATCCTCTGCCCGGCAACCTGTTTGGCGAGGCGGTGTGGGAGAGCAGCAGCAACATCACCCGCAACCTGCTCACCAGCGCCTTGATGCCTTACAACCCCGGCAACTCCTACGGCATGACCACCAACAGCGTCTCGCTGGTGGGCATCGCCGGCCAGCAGGGCTTCTCCGCGCAGGGCGCGCCGATCACCGTCAACCTGGGCGGCAATGGCGACACCATCGTGTGGAGCAACAATGCCGCTCCGCAGATGACCGTCACCATTAACAACACCGCCACGCTCACGCTGTCCACCAATGACAACAGCCAGTTGCGCGTCGGCATGGGCGTTTACGGCCTGGGCATAGCGGCGAACACCTATATCACCGCCATCAATCCCACCTACAACAGCGTCACCCTCAACCAGACCGTCACCCTCAACGGCGGCAACCCCACCAACGTCACCTTCAGCACTTTCAACCCGGCTGCGCTGGTGCTCAACAGCGTGTATGCCGATTCGCTGCTGACCCTCGCCAACGGACTGGACTTCAACGGCCTGAACCGCACCATCTTCGTCGGCGCCAACACCGCCCTCATCAGCGGCGCGATCACCAGCAGCACCAACTACAACCCCGGCCTGCCGGTTTCGCTGATCAAGAACGGCTTCGGCACGCTGATTCTGGGCAACAACAACACGCTCGGCAACGGCGTCATCCTCAACGCCGGCGAGTTGCAGTTCGCCACCGACGCCAACATCGGCGGCTCCAGCGCGCCCATCTTCTTCAACAACGGTATCCTTGCCATTTCCAATCCGGCGATGACCTCGATTGACGAGACGCACCCGATCAACATGACCAACTTCAGCGGCGGCTTCGACATCATGAACGCCGGCAGCACCTTCACGGTGGAGGAAGTCCTCGCTGGCAATAACATTGGCAACGTCCTGGTCAAGAACGGTCCGGGCAGGCTGCAGCTCAGCGGTCTGGCCATTAGCGGCGCGGTCAGCGTCAACGGCGGCACGCTGGACCTCGACGGCGTCGGCATCGCCGCCGGCGGCCTCAACAGTGCGGCGGGCACGATCATCACCGACAGCGGCAGCTTCGGCGGCTGGCCGAACGGCGTCTCCGCCATCGTGCTGGGCGGCCAGGTCACCAATGCCTTGAATACCGTTGCCGGCAATATCAATGACGGTCCGAACCGCAAGATCGGCATCACGCTCAATCAGGGTGCCTTGTTCCTGGGCAGCACCAACAACTACAGCGGCGGCACCTTCGTCAACGCCGGCGACCTGTTGATTGCCTTCACCAACCTCAATGGTTTCAGCAGCATCGGCACCGGCCCGCTGATGCTCACCAACAGCGCCAGCGGCATCGGTCTCATGGGCGGCGCGGACCTCGACCAGTCGTTCCTGACCTGGGTTGGCCAGCGCGCCACGGGCGGATTCAAAGGCACGCTGCTGTTGACCACGAACAACGCCGCCAACTTCGACTTCACGCAGGGCAACTTCTCCAACGCCTTCCTCGGCGTGGCTTACGGCTTCACCTCCATCTATAGCGGCACGCTCACCCCGGCCAACGGCGCTTATCGCGTGGGCGGCGGCGGCGGCACGTTCATCCCGACGCAGATTTACTCCGGCGCTTACGACATGCAGGTCGGCCCGGCGGGCGGCATCCTCGCACCGGACCCAATCAACAATGTCAGCACCAACAGCGTGGTGATCTTCACCAACCAATACAGCTACACGGGCGTGACGCTGGTGCGGCAGGGCACGGCGCTGATCCTGAGCAACACCACCGGCTCCGTCATTCCGGGCAACCTGAACATCGGTGATTCGACCACCCTCCCGTCGGTGAACAGCTTGGCCGTCGTCCTGCTCGCCGCCAACAACCAGCTCGCTCCCAACTCGCTCGTCAGCTTCTACGGCGCCAACAACAACTGGGCGTATCTGAGGTTGATGGGCAACAACCTGACAGTGGGCGGCCTCCAGAACTTTGACACCTTCGGCGTGATCGAGGACTCGGAAAACGAGTGGGTGGACAACAACGCGATGCTGACCATCAGCAACAACGTGAACTACGCCTACAACGGCTACATTCGCAACAACAACAGTACCAACACGGGCACGGGCTTCCTGATGCTGACCAAGAACGGGAGCGGCTTGCAGGAGTTGCAAGGCGTCAACATCCAGTACTCCGGCCAGACGATCATCAACCAGGGCACGCTCCAGTTGCTGGACACGACGGCGTTTGCCAGCAAGTATATCAGCAACAACGCCACGCTGCTGCTGGGTGCCAACGCCGGGCAGTTGACCTTGTCGAATACACCGTTCCTGGTGGGCCCGGGCTCGGTGGTCATTGCGGGTGGCACCAACGCCGTCAACGTCAACTACGCCTACACCTACACTGGCCCGACGCTCATCAACAACGGCGTGCTCGATCTCGCCTACACAGGCTCCATCCTCAATACCAGCGGCATCCTCATCAATAATGGCGGCTCGCTCACGTTCAGCAACACGGTCGTGACGCTCATCACGAACCGCGTGGCCGACAACACGCCGGTGACGATGAATGGCGGCCAGATCAACCTGCTGATTGACGCCGTCACGACTAACGCGGTCGAGCAGATGAACAACATCACCCTGGCGGGGGGCAACAACACGTTTAACGTCGGTCAGGCGGGCGCCGGCTTCACCAACATCCTGCTGGTCAACAATCTGGAGGCGGCTCGCAGCAACGGCGTGACGGTCACTTTCGCCGGCACGACGCTGGGCATGAACGCCCGCGACATGGTTCAATTCAACAGCGCGCCGGCGCTGACCAACGGCCTCATCGGCGGGTGGGCCGTCGTCGCCAGCTCGGCCAACGGCGCCAACTGGGCGACCTACAACTCCACTTGGGGCACCGTTTCCAACTGGAGCGCCTACTTTATGGGCGGCGCCGGCTCGGATGCCAACTGGGTTAGCACCACCAACGTGTATACGACCGCTGCCGTCACGCTTGCGGCCAGTCGCTCTCCCTACTCGCTGATTCTTTCCAACGGCACCCTCAATCTTGGCGGCTTCACCTTGGACGTCCTGGGCGGCGGCCTGATGTCCGTGGGCGGCGTCACAACAGTGCTTACCAACGGCACCCTGACGGCGGGCCAGGCGGGCGTGGGCGGCGAACTCAATTACTTCCAATACAACAGCGGCCAGGCCCCGACCAACCAGATCGCGGCCAACATCGTGGACAACGGCGTCGGCGGGAAGGTGACGTTCGTCAAGAGCGGCCCGAATGCGCTGGCGCTGATCGCCGGCACGAACACCTACAGCGGCGGCACGATTGTGGATCAGGGCCTGTTGATGATCGGTTACAACAGTGGCATGGCGACCACCAACGGCAACGTCGTGGCCGGGGTGGGCACCGGCGCGATCACCGTCCAGCAAGGCGGCATGATCGAGTTCGCGCCGGGGAGCAACGTCACCTTTAACGTTGCCAATCCCATCGTGCTCAACGGCGGCACACTGGCGACCGGCGGTGGCCCCAATGGCGCCAACTCCATCTCCGCGGGTACGTTCCACTTCACCGGCCCGATGACGGTCACCGTGCCGTTGACCACCTACTACTACGGCGTGGCCAGCAACGACATCATCCTGCCCCAGGGCAACGCCGGCGCGGACATCTATCTGGACGGCTCGATCAGCGGCCCCGGCGGCTTGGTGATCGCCAACGGCGGCAATCAGGGCGCGGTGTATATCACCGGTAGCAACACCTACAGCGGCAATACCCTGGTCAACAATGGCTTCCTGTTGCTGGGCAACACGACCAACGTCAGCACCACGCCGACGGTGACCAACACCCTCGGCACCGGTCTGCTGACGGCCGGCTACGTCGGATCCGCCTATGCGATGGACCAGGGTTTCCTGGACTTTATCAACGCGCGTGCCTCCAGCCCGACGGGCGTGGTCAATTTGATGATGGGCGTCGGGGCCACGACGATCACGAACGCGCTGGACTTCTCGGCGGAGGGAAATCTTGCCTACACCTACCTGAGCATGAAGGCGTGGGTGGGCGATGTCACCTACAGGGGCGCGCTCACTCCGGCCCTGAACACCTATCGGTTCAACGCCGCCGCGGGCAACGGGTCGCTGGTGATAGGCACCCTGTTGACCAACGCCGCCAACGGCCTCGCCGACAACGTCTTCATCGGCAACGGCGGCACGGTGGTGTTCACCAACAACAACACCTACACGGGCTGGACGTTCGTGACCAACGGCGCCACGCTCCAGATCGGCACCAACACGGCTTGGGGCTCTATGGGCAGCGGTGTGGTGACGAACAACGGTGCCATCTGGTTCTTGCTGACGGGTGTGACGACCAACTTCAGCAGCTTCGTGACGGGCAGCGGCACGATTGTCAAAGGCACCAACACCAGCGTCGTGCAGATGGCAGGCAACAACGGGCAGTACACCGGTAATGTCACCGTCAACGGCGGCACGTTGCAGGCGGGCGCGGCCTACGCCTTCGGCGGCTTGGGCGGCAACCTGGGCGCGATGACGCTCAACAACACTGCCGGGAACAACGCCGCCACGATCCTGGACCTCAACGGTTACACCAGCATTATCGGCTCGCCGACGGTCAACTATGGCGCGATCATCACCGACAACGGCACGAATGGCGGCTACACCACCCTCATCATCACCAACTCTGGCGCGGCCAACATCTACGGCGTCATCGCCGACGGTGCGACCAACCGCATCGCGCTGGACAAGTTCGGCGCGGGCCTGCTGACGCTGAACAACACCAACACCTTCTCCGGCAACGTGCTGGTGGCCGGCGGCGTCCTGCGCGCCACCTACGGCTTCAGCCTGCTGACCAACGGCAACCTCACTCTCAACGGCGGTGTCTTTGAAACCAGCGCCTCCATCACCAACGCGGTCGGCACGGGCGGCGGCCAGATCCTGATGCCCTATGGCAACAGCGGCTTCAGCGCCTTCGGCACCAACATCATCCTCAACCTCGGCGGCAACGGCGGCACCGGCGTGTGGGGTTCGGCCTACTTCAACCCGGTGACGCTGATTCTGGACGATACCACGGCGACGGCGGCGATTGTGGTCAGCAACAGCCTGGATTTCGCGGGCTTCACGCGCGCCATCAGCGTCAACGCCAATACGGCCATCGTCGCCGGCGTCCTCCTCAACAGCAGCACCAGTCCCGCCGGCCTGATCAAGAACGGCCCCGGCACGCTGTATTTGACCGGCACCAACTTCTACAATGGCCTCACCACCGTCAATGGCGGCACGCTCTACATCAACAGCGATTCCAACCTCGGCGCGGCCGGCTTCGGCATCTTCCTCGACGCCGCGGACACGCTGCGCGTGACCAACAACGTGGTGCTGAACAACCGCGCCATCACCTTCGGCAACAGCTTCGCCGAGATCTTCAACATTGATCAGTATTCTTCTCTAACCGTCAGCAACGGCATCGCCGTGATCGGGTCGGGCAACAACGCCGTGACCAAACAGGGCTGGGGCACGCTCATCCTCACTGGCACCAACGCCTACACCGCCCAGACCACGATCAGCCAGGGCGCGGTGCTGCTGGGTTCGACCAACGCTCTCTACGCCGGCAACGCCAACATCAGTGTTGCGGCCCAAGGCTCGATAGGTGCTGCCTACGCCATTGACCAGAACTTTGTCAACTGGGCCAACCTGCGCTCGGCGACCCCGGTTCTCGGCGGCGTCGTGCTGGGCGCCAACAGCACCAATGCGCTGAGCTTCAACTTGACCAACATCGCGGGCGTCGCCATCGGCCTCAATCAGCTCAGCAACGCCTTCCTTGGCGCGGCCAATGGCACTTGGACCTACAGCGGTCAACTCGCCCCCTGGACCAACAGCACATACGGCAACAGCATCTTCGGCATCGCCACGTTTGGCGCCACCAACCTCTTCCAGCTTGGCGGCGGCAACGGCACGCTGGACTTCGCGTCGGCCATCGGCGGCAACACCAACGTCATCATCGGCCCGGTGGGCAGCTTCGGTGTGGTGCAGTTCACCAACTACAACACGTTTGCGGGCCAAGTGGTGGTCGTCGGCGGCATCTTCCGGGCCATGACCAACATCGGCCTGCCCAGCACGGCCAACCTGTTCCTGACGGGCGGCGTTTACGAGGTGCTCGGCGGCGGCAGGCTCACCAGCGCCATCGGCACTGGCCCGGGCCAGATCCAGGCTACCGGCGCGATCGCCGGCTTCAGCACGACCAACGGCAATCTGACGATCAATCTCGGCGGCGCGGGCAGCGTCATCCAGTGGGGTGCGGCGGGCACCAACTTCAATCCGAGCGCCCTTGTCCTCGGCACCAACACCACCAGCGGCGTCATCACCTGGGCCAACCCGCTGGATGTCAACGGTGTGGATCGCACGCTCGTCGTGAACTCGACGGTGGTCTTCTCTGGCAACCTCATCAACAGCGGCACCGCCGGCAAGCAGTTCTTCAAGACAGGCAATGGCACGCTGATCTACAGCAACGGCGTCGTGGGCACGTTCGCGGATGTCATGCGCTACCAGCAGGGCACGACAATCCTTGAAACCAATTCCTACCTCAATACCACCAGCGGCAGCAGCGTCGGCAACGACACGGGCGTTGGCGCAAGCATTGCCACGCTCATCATTCGCGGCAACGCCACCAACCTGAACGGCACTGGTGACTTCAACATCAATGACGGCACCGGCTCCGGCGCCGGCATCGTTTATGTGCGGGACAACGCGTATCTGAGCGCGGGCGATTATTTGCTCGGACGCTTTGCCAACGGCATTGGTGCTCTTTACCAGAGCGGAGGCATTGTCGCCGGCACAGCCGGCGCGAACGATTGGCAAATCGGCGCAACGGCGGGCGGTTACGGCTACATCAGCCTGAGCGGCGGCTTGATGGTCCCCAGCAAGAACTTCCGCGTTGGGTATGCCACTTGGGGCGAGTTTGACATGACCGGTGGCACGTTCACCAACAACAACAACACGTCGGCGGGCTTTAGCGGTGGCGGCCTTATGGGCGTGATCAACGTCATGGGCGGCACGATGAACCAGACGGGCAACCGACTCATTGCCGGTGATGCGAACAACGGCATCGGCGTGGTCAGCGTCGGCGGCATCGGCGTGATCAATGCGACCGGCGGCGGCATCAAGCTCGGCTGGAACACGGCTGCGACCGGCATCTTCAACCTGCTCAGCGGAGGCACGCTCATCACGCCGCTGGTGGAGCAGGGTTCCGGCAGCAACGACGTCTTCAACTTCAACGGCGGCGTGCTCAAGCCGGCGGTGGCCAACTCGACCTTCACCTTCACCAACGGTGGCACGGCCGTCATCTACGCCGGCGGCGCGATCATTGACACGACCAACCTCAGCATGACCATTGCGCAGTCGTTAATTGGCGCGACCAATAACGGCATCGTCAACATCCCGGTGGCTTATGGCGGCGCCGGTTACATTGCGCCCCCGATCGTCCGCATCCTCGGCGGCGGCAGCAATGCCACGGCCTACGCCCAGATTGACACCAACCCGGCCGACGCGACCTACGGCCAGGTCACGAACATTGTGGTGACCAACCCCGGCATGGGCTACACTCTGAGCAATCTGGTCGTGCAACTGATCGAACCTGGGTTGGCGGGGGCCGGCGGCCCGATCTACACGGCAATCGCAGGTACACCGGTGCTCGCCGCCAACGTGGACGGCGGCCTGACCAAGCTCGGCTACACGGGCACGCTGTCGTTGATCGCCACCAACACCTACTTCGGCTCGACGCGCGTCCTCGCCGGTACGCTGCTGCTGGCCAACACCAACCTGCTCCCGAACAGCCGTCTCATCCTGGCACCAGCTGGTTCCGTCGGTCCGACCGGCGTTCTGGGCCAGTATTTCCTGGATTGGATGAGCAACTACTTCGGCGGCGTCGGCCAGACGGTCGCCACCGGCGCGGTGGCCATGGCCTCCAGCACCAGCAGCAACCTGGTCTTCGGCGGCGCGAACAGCAACCTGTTCCTCGGCGCGGCCAACAACGCCACCTATAGCGGCGCGGCCACCTGGTCCGATGGCTCGATGCGGCTTGGCGGCGGCGGGGCGACGTTGACCTACACCAACACGATCGGCGGCACGACCAACCTCATCGTCGGCCCGGTCGGCGGCAATCCGTTCAGTATGCTCCTGCTGGCCAGCAACAGCTTCACGGGCACGGTCACCCTGAACTCCGGCACGCTGAATGACACCAACGACTTCGTGCTCGGCTCCTCCAGCAACGGGTTAATCTTCAACGGCGGCACGCTGGAAGTTGCCACCAACATCCCGCTTGTGATGTCACCACTGGGCAACCGGCAATGGACCCTGAACGCCGGCGGCGGCAACCTCAACATGGATGGAGGCATCCTGATCTACACGAACCAGATTTTGGGCGGCCTTGGCGGGCTGCTCAGCAAGAGTGGCTCAGGCACATTGTGGCTGATGAGCAGCAACGCCATCGGCGGCGCGGTCCTCAACGGCGGCGTGTTGAGCATTGACAGCCTGAACGAAATCGGCGGCGCTGGCGGCGTCCTCAGCTTCAGCGGCGGCGTCCTGCAGGTGCGCGGCACGGCCATCAGCAGCTTCGCCGGCCTGAATGTCAACACGGCCAACTTCAACGGCGGCTTCGACATCAACAACAACGGCAACGCCTTTGTCATCACCAACAACCTCTCCGGCGTCGGCGTTACCAACAAGGCCGGCAACGGCACCTTGGTGCTCGCCGGCAGCAACAATGTCACCGGCGCCCTCGCCATCAATGCCGGCATTGTGATCGCCGCGAACGCCAACGCCCTCGGCGCGGCCAACACGTCAATGGTGACAGTGGCCAGCGGCGCGGCGTTGGACCTGTCCGGCAGCGTCGTGTTCGCGCCCGTGCCGGTGACGATCAACGGCTCCGGCCTCTTCAATCTCAACGACGGCGCGCTGCGCAACGTCAGCGGCAGCAACACCCTCGGCGGCACGGTTACGCTTGGCAGCGCGGCCCGCATCAACGCCGACGCCAACAGCACGCTCACGCTGACAGGCGCAGTGTTCAGCGGCGGCAACCAGATCACCATCGGCGGTTTCGGCAACACCGTGGTCAACGGCGGCATCCTCGGCAGCGCTGGGCTGACCAAGGACGGTGCGGGCACGCTGACGCTCGCCGGTTACGTCACCAATTCCTACGGCAACACGCTCGTCAATGCCGGCACGCTCGTCCTCGACTACTCCGTGGGCGGCGTGGCCGCAACCTATGGCGGCGGCCTCATCACCTCCAACTCGACGCTGACCCTCGGTGCGTTGGCCTTCAGCTACACCGCCGGCGGCGGGCTGGTGGTCAACGGGTCGGCGACGGGCACAATCACACAATCGTTCATCAGCGTAACGATTAACCCCGGCTACGACACCATCGCCGTCAACAACAACGGCGGCACCAACGTCCTCAACCTCGGCAACCTCAACCGCGTCATCGGCGGCGGCGTGCTGGACTTCTCGACGGCCGCCATCGCGTCCAACCAGGTTGTCAGCACCTTCAGCAACGGTTACGCCGGTCTGCTGGGCAGCAACAACATGCTGTTGACCGTTGGCGGCGCGGATTGGGCCACCGCCACCAACTCGGCCGTCAGCGGCGCGTTCCAGATCACCAACTTCACCGGCTATGCCGACGCCGGCTCGACGCTGGTGATCGCCAGCGGCAGCAACAACAACGTCCGCATCGCCGCGGGCGGCAACGCCGGCATCCTCACCCTCGACAGCGCCGTGACGACCATCAACAGCATCATGGCCAACGACGCCACGCAGCGCACCGTCAACGTCGCCGGCAATACGTTGATTCTCGGCACGGCCGGCGGCGTCTTGCTCGCGCCCACCTCCGGCGGCTTGACTATCGGTCTCACGCCGAATGACGGTTTCATTACGGCTGCGCCCGGCACCAACGACTTCACCCAAGGCGGCGGCGAGTTGATCTTTATCAACAATTCTGCCAGTAACCTCGTCATTAACTCCGCCATTACCGTCAACGACGTGTCCGCGCCAGTTTCGGTGACGTTCGAGGGATCGGGCAAGGGCGCGGTGAACCTCTACGGCAACAACAATCTCGCCACCGGCACCAACTTCGTCAACGCCGGCACGGTCAACTTCCTCGCCGGCAATAACACCTTCGGCGCGTTGTATGTTCGCGGCGGCAACGTCACCTTCGGCTCCGGCACCACCAACGCGTTCGGCGGCGGCAGCGCCTTCTCCATCGTGGACGGCGGGATGGTCACGCTCAACGGTGTGGAGACCTTCGGCAGCGGCAATGCGAATTTGTATATCGGCTACAGCGCCGGCTCGCGTGGCGCGATGACGATCGGTAGCAACGTGACCGCCTACGTGATAGATTTGGGCGAGGCGGGTGGGGCGGGTGCTCTCTACCAGACCGGCGGCGTGTTGAACATAACGAGAGGTGCTTTTGATAACTTCGTGATCGGCGACTTCGGCTACGGCTACTATCGGCTGGCGGGCGGCGCGGTCACCCCGACCCGCCTCGACGTCGGCGGCCAAAACGGCGGCAGCGGCGTGATGGATATGTTCGGCGGCACGTTGACACCCACCGCCAGCCAAGTGATGTACATTGGCCCCTCGGCGGGCGGGTTTGGCATCATGAACGTCTTTGGCGGAACGGTGATGGCTCCGGCCAACGGCGGCGTGAACCTGAACATGGGCACCAAGTCGAGTGCCTTCTCCATGTTCAACGTGGGCGGCATCGGTGGCAACGCTGTGGTGGTGGCGACCAATGCTAACAAGTCCGGTGTCAACCTCGCGTTGAGCACCGGCACCGGCAACACGGGAATCGTCAACCTCCTTAGCGGCGGCACCCTCATTGTGGACACGATTACCAACACCACGAAGACAGGGTTGACGGTTTTTGGCTTCAACGGCGGCACGCTGGTGGCGGGTTCGAACACTCTTTACTCCGCGGCCTTCATGGCCAACGGTCTTAGCTACGCGCCAGTCTATGCGGGCGGCGCGGTCATTGATTCCGGCACCAACTCCATAACCATCGCGCAGCCGTTGGTGGCGCCGGTCGGCTTCGGCGTGACCAGCATCGCCGTGGCCAACGGGGGCAGCGGCTACATTGGCGCGCCGTGGGTCTCCATCAGCGGCGGCTCCGGTACCGGCGCGACCGCTATTGCCATCGTGGACCTGACTCCGGGCGACGCGCAATATGGCCAGGTGACGAACATTCTCATCACGAGCGCCGGCTTTGGCTACCTCTCCAACGACTTGCTGAACATCACCCTGCTCGGTGGCGGCCAGGTCCAGCCGGCGCAACTCGGCGCATTCAGCCTCGGTGCCAACAACGGCGGCGGCCTGGTCAAGCTCGGCGTGGGCAAGCTGACGCTGCTCGGCACGAACACCTACACGGGCGGCACCTACATCAGCAACGGCGTCCTGCAGATTGGCAGCAACACTGCCAGCTTCATCGGTAGCGGCAATGTTACTGACAACGGCGGCCTGATCTTCAGCAGCACTGGCACGAACGTCATCGGCTCCGTCAGCGGCTCCGGCTACCTTGCGCAGAACGGCTCGGGTCTGGTGGTGCTCACCGGCACGAACACGTACACCGGGAAGACCTACATCAATAACAGCGTCCTCCGCGCCAACGATGGCCTCGCCGGCGCAAGCGGCAACATCGCCATCAGCAACGGCGTGTTCGAAACCAGCGCGGACATCGCGCGCGGTGTCGGCGCGACCAATAACGCGCTGTCAGTCGTTGGTGCGGCTGGTTTCAGCGCGTTCGGCTCGCCGGTCAACGTGACCCTCGGCGGCGGCACGACGCTGTTCTGGGGCACGACCTCCTTCGCGCCGACGAACTTCATCCTGAATGCGGCGACGGCCAACAGCACGCTGACCTTCGGTAACGGCATTGATCTCGGCGGCGGCAGCGCCACCGTTAGCGTGTATGCCGCCACTGCGGTCATGAGCGGCAACATCGGCAATGGCGTCGACTTCAACAAACTTGGCGCGGGCACGCTGGTCTTCACGGGCACCAACAGCTACACCGGATCCACCTTCGTTTACAGCGGCACGCTCGCGCTCAACGGCATGATGACGGGCTCGGCGCTGGCTGTGACCAACGCGGCGGTAAGCTTTGGCGGCAACAACACGATCCCGACCATCGCGGTGGGCGGCACCAGCACCGTGACGTTTGTGAGCGGTTCGATCACAAGCAGCACGCTGGATTTCCAAGGTGATGGCTCGACATGGAACGTGACCAACGGCTTTGCTGGCAGCACCTCGATCACCAACGTGATGGTGAACCAGAGCATCACCCCGACGTGGAACTTCAACGGCAGCACGATCAGCGTCACCAACGTCACCGGTTACGGCTCCGGCCCCGCCTTCCTCGCCATCACCAACGGAACATTGAACGTGGCGGGCGCCTTCGGCAACTTCTCGACAGTGTTCATCAGCAACGCGACCGTGGGCATCGGTAGCTCGTTCACCCTCAGCGGCAACCTGACGAACGCGGGCACGGTCAACTTTGGCAGCCAGTCCACGGGCACGTTCGCCAGCATCGCCAACCTCGGCACTATCAACCTGAACAACGCCTCCTTGAATCTGGTGGGCGGCGCGACGCTGACCAACGCCGGCAACATCTTCGGCTCTGGCACGCTCAATCCCACGGTCGTGAACAACGGCGCGATCATGGCCGGCAACGGTGTGCTGGCGGTGAACCATCTGGACAACGCCGTCAACAATGCCATCCTCGGCGCGACCGGCGGCGGCACGCTGCAAATCCTGGACGGCACACTGTTCAACCAGGGCACGATTGCCATGTCGGGTGGCATCTTCGCCGGCAGCAACCTGGTCAACGTGGCTGGCGGCACCGTGATCGGCTTCGGCCAGATGGGCGTGCTGGTGGACGACCAGGCTGGCGCGTTCATCATCGCGACAAATGGCGTGCTGGATTTGACACTTGGGTTCACCAATGCGGCGAACTACGGCACGCTGCTGATATCCGGCACCGGCTCGATCCTGCAGGTGGACGTGAACTTCGCCAACTTCGGCACGATCATCACCACCAATGGTGGATTGCTGACGGTATCGGCCACCTATGTAAACACGAACGTCGTTGTCAGTGGCACCAATGCAGCAGACGGCAATGGCTCGTTCTTTAACAGCTCGCAGTTGGTGACGTCGAATGGTTCATACCTCATCAGTGGAAACCAGAACATTGACTCGAACAGCACGGTGACGGTGACCACCAACAGCACCTACACCGTCCTAGGCAATTCGGTCAACAATGGAACCATTAATGTAAGCAGCGGCAGCACGTACAACGTGGACGGCACCATGACGAACAGCGGTTCGATCTTTGTGGACGCCAGCAGCAGCGCCCAGTTTGACTTCACGCTGACTCCTTACTCCACGAACATCTTCCTTGGGACCGTCCGTTTCGCCGGCGATTTCGTCAACCAGTCGGTCATCAATACGAACAACGACTTCAGCGGCACGTTTATCTTCAACGGCACGTCGAATCCGGCGGTTGTCAAGACGCAGCACTTCGAGGTGGCCAGCCTGCCGGTGGGCACGAACCTGATTGCCACGACCAACTTCTTCGTTGGGACGTTCCAACTGGGCGACCCGGTGACGGGCAGCAACGCTTATGTCCAGTTGGTGGACAACTACGACAATGGGTGGACGAACGTCCCCTTAAACCAGATTCTGGCGACCAGCAACCTGATCGTGAACGCCGGTTCGACGCTCGACTGGAACAACCGGAGCGGCTTCACCTACAACCTCAGTAGCAGCGGCACAATGTTGTGGACCAACGCCGGCAACCCGGCGGGCGTGTTCCTGCGGTTGGACGTGGTGAACACGTTCACCAACATGGGCACGATGCAAATCGGCAACGGCACGACTCTGCAACTCTCCAACGCGTTCCTGAACGCCTCGACGGGCGTTTTGAATCTGTTCAACGGCGGCGTGTTGACCAACTTCGCCGTCGGCAACGTTCTGACCAACTCGGGCACGATCTACGGCGACGGCCTCGTGGTTCCGGCCATCGCCAACGCCGCCAGCGGTGTGGTGGCGGCTCAAGGCGGCACGTTGGTGCTCGGCGGCGGCATCGTCAACAACGTCAACTACGGCACGTTGGGCACGACCAACGCCGGGACACTGGCCATCAACACTGCGACGTTGACCAACGCCAGCGGCGCTCTGATCGGCCTGGCAAGCGGCACGTTCACCCTGACCGGAGGAGGCGCCAGCAACGTCGTCAATCAAGGCATGATTGCGGGCTTTGGCACGCATGCCGCCGTGATTGACAACCAGGCGGGCGCGTCCGTCATTGCCACCGGCGGCGTGTTGAATTTGACAGGTGGATTCAACAACAACGCCGGCGCGACGATTAACGCCGGCCTGCTGGCGGCGATGGGCGCGAGCGCGCAGTTGAATATCGCGCAGGCGTTCACCAACGTTGGCACGATTATGCTCAGCAGCGGCACACTGACAGCCCCGGGCGTGAACAATGCCGGCAGCATCCGCGGCTACGGCACGTTCAATGCGGCGCTGAACAACACGGGCGGCGTCACCAACAACACCAGCGGCCGGACGCTGACGTTCAGCCAGTCGGTCACCAACGACGTTGGTGGGACAATAACGGCGGCTGGCGGCGGCGTGACCTTTAGCAATGCGGTGAACAACCTCGGCGGGATGACGGCGGTGAGCGGCGGCAACTTCGCGTTCAACAACGCCGTGCTCAACAACGGCACGATCACTGTGGATCAAAGCACGGCGACGTTCGCCGGCGCGGTGACCAACGCGGGCACGATCACGGTGCAGAACCAGGGTTCGATGGCGTTCATCTCGGGTCTGACCAACAACGGCACGCTGGCGTTTGGGCCGGTGGTGAATCCCTCGACGGCGATCATCAGCGGCAGCCTGACGCTGGGCAGCGGCGGCGTCATCGCGATGGGCAACAACCCCACCAATACGCTGGTGGTGCAGGGCAATTTCGTCAACGGCAGCACCAACAACAACAGCTTCAACATGGCCAGCGGCGTGATGACGTTTGGCGCGGCGGGCTCGCTGACGACGAACACGTTTGAAGTGGCGGGCCGGAACTTGGGCACGAATTTCGCCGGCTTCAACAACAACTTTGCGGTCAACGTGCTGAACATCACCAACGCCGTCCGGTTTGTGGATTACGTCAACAACGGTGGCGGTGGCAACTCCAACGAGGTGTTGTATGTGGACGTGCTGCACCTGTTCAACGGGGCGACGATGAAGTTGAGCGCGCTGACGATCTACGTCGGGTTGAACTTCATCTACGAGGACAGCAACGGCAGCAAGACGTTTAACGGTGGGAACGTGGTTGGAGGCGTCATCAATCAGGCGAATGCGGCAAGTCTCGGCTTGTTGAATGCGTCCTTTGACAACAATGGCCAGATCGTGTTTGTGCCGGAGCCTTCGACGTATGCGCTGATGGGTCTTGGTTTGGCAGGCTTGGCGGGCTGGCGCCGGTGGCGGAAACGCCGGTAGAAAATCCTCCTGGAACTGCTGTTGAACGGACATGGCGGCGGGTTCATGGAGCCCTGTGTCGGACTTCATCGAGAGGGGCGCGAGAAGGACAGGGCGAGAGGGTTAACGCTGAGACGTTGTGGACTTCAGAAGTCGTGGCGAAACAGGGCGTTTACAGGGTGTCAGAGCGTGAAGCCGGCGGATGGGTTCTCGACGAAAGCGTCGTTGCAAAGATTGGCATCATTAAAAAGTGACACCCTATGGGGGTTGTTGAACAGCCCAAGAGCAGGCAAGACCTGGTAGAAGTTCAAGGGTTTGAACTTTATGAGCGTTTGGGAGAGGGAACCATGGGCGTGGTGTTTCGCGCGCGTCACTTGTTCACCGACCAAATCGTCGCGCTCAAGGTGCTTTATCCGATTCTGGCTGGCAATCTCACCTACTTGCGGCGTTTTCAGGCGGAAGCAGAGTCTGCCACCCACTTGGACCACCCGAATTTGGTCAAGGTTTATGGTTACGGCCAGCGTCATCTGACGCATTTCATCTGCATGGAATATGTGGAAGGGATCAACCTCCGGGAGATGATCCAGCGCGAAGGCGCCCTAAGCGAGTCCACAGTGGCTGCAATCGGGATGTGCGTCGCCGCGGCCTTGCACTATGCGTGGGAGACGGTGCGGCTGATCCACCGCGACGTGAAACCGGAAAACCTGCTGGTTGCCAAGGACGGGCGGCTGAAAGTGTGCGATCTCGGCATTGCCAAGCGCATGGCAAGCAAGCCGGGCGACGCGCCGTTGACGCGGACTGGCTACATGTTGGGCACGCCGCATTACATCGCGCCAGAGCAGTTGAAGGGGGCCAAGGAGCTGGACTATCGTGTGGACATTTATTCGTTGGGAGCCACACTTTTTCACGCCGTGACGGGCCAGACCATTCATACGGCGGAAAACGAATTCAGTTTGTTGATGAAACAGGCCACCGAGCCGGTCAAGGACCCTCGTGATGCCATGCCTGGTTTGAATCACGACCTGGCCGAACTGCTCCTGCAAATGCTCGACTTGGACCCATCCCGGCGGCCGGTGGACTGGTGTGGGGTGTATGACGCGCTCTTCGATATTTACCAGAAGCTGAACGCGGCCAAGACGAAGGCGCAGATTCGACTTTCGGCCGGCGGGGGAAATGATTTAGACTCAACCCAACCTGTACCATGAATTGTTTGCACATACGATTACCCGACGGAACGGCGCGAAAGATCGCTCTCGGCTCGCGCCCCAAAGTCATCGGCCGCGACGAAGACGCCGACATCATCCTCGAAGACGCGGCGGTGAGCCGCTATCATTGCACGGTGGCGGTGTCGCCCAACGGCATCCACGTGCAGGACCTCGCCTCGTCGAGCGGCACGCGCATCAATGGCCGGACTGTCACCAGCGCCATGCTCCAGAACGGCGACAAACTGGAGGTCGGCCCCTTCACGTTTGTGGCCGAGTGCGCCGTCACCGCAGGTTTCGGCACCGCGATCCGTCTGGTGGAGGAGCAGTTCGCCGTTGGCAAGGGGTTTCAGACCTTCCTGGGCGAAATCGCCGCTGAAGGCCATGCGCCTCCGCCGGGTCCCAAGCCCGCCAAGCCCGGCGACACGGGCACAAAACCGTAACGCCGGCATTCCTGTCCGCACAACTTCGATTTGCAGGACCCATTGTCCGAAGTGGTCACCCCCCCCGGAAGGATGGTTGTCCATGAACATGCGCCTGAGGTGCTGGATGAATTTGCTGCGAAACAACACCCGATAAAAACCGCTTAAAACCGTTATGGCAAGGGCTTGAGTTCGATTCGTGGTTGCGTTAAGAACATGGGTACATGCACATCAGGGACATACTGACGAAGGAAAAAAACTGTTTCAGCTTCGAGTTTTTCCCGCCCAAGGACGAAAAGGGCGCGGGGCAGCTCTTCGCGACGATCAGCGAACTGGTGCCGCTCAAACCGTCGTATGTCAGCGTTACCTACGGCGCGGGAGGGTCCACGCGGGAGCTGACTCACGATCTGGTAGTGCGCATCCAGCGCGAGACAAGCCTGACGGTCGTGTCGCACCTGACGTGCGTCGGTTCGACACGCGACGAGATTCACGCCATTCTGGAGAAATACCAGGCGAGCGGCATCGAAAACATCATGGCCTTGCGCGGCGATCCGCCGGCGGGCCAGTCATCTTTTATCCAGACTCCGGGCGGTTTCGGCAAGGCGGCTGAGTTGGTCGCGTTCATCAAACAACATTTTCCCGCGATGGGAATCGGTGTCGCCGGGTATCCTGAAGGCCACGTCGAAACGCCCAACCGGCTCAAGGAACTAGACCACTTGAAACAAAAGGTGGAGCAGGGCGCGGATTACATTTGCACGCAGCTCTTCTTCGACAATCACGACTTCTACGATTTCTGCGAACGATGCGAATTGGCAGGGATCAAGGTTCCTGTCATTGCCGGTATCATGCCGGTCACATCGGTCAAGGGCATGATGCGCATGGCGGAGTTGGCGCAAGGCAGCCGGTTGCCCGCCAAATTGTTGCGGGCTGTCTCTCGCGCCCAGAGCGAAGCCTACGTTGAGAACGTCGGTGTTCATTGGGCTGCCGAGCAGGTGCGCGACCTCATTCACAACAACGTGAAGGGCATTCACTTTTATACGCTGAACAGATCAAAGGCAACGCGCCGCATTTACGAATCGCTCGGAGTGAGCGACTCGAAACAACTGGGCGCCTAGAAAGGACAGGTCACAATGAACGAGAAGTCATGTCTTCACACAAACTCCATGGCGGGGATCTCGCGCCGCGTGGTGTTGGGTCATGGCGCCCTCATTGTCGCCGGGGTGATGTTCAACGGGAGTCTCCTGGCGGCCGAAGGCAGGCGCCGTGTCGTCGTGTGGTCCGAGTGCACCGCGCCGGCAGACGTTTATCCCAAGGACATCAACGGCGCGGTGGCTGATGCGCTGCAACCGCTCGCGGGCTGGGAGATCATCACCGCCAACATCGAGCAGCCCGATCAGGGTCTTCCCGACGACCTGCTTCAGAGCGCCGACGTGCTGATGTGGTGGGGACACAAGAAGCACGGCAAGGTTGGCGACGATCTAGTCAAGCGCGTCGTAAGGCGTGTCAAGGAGGATGGCATGGGATTTATCGCGCTCCACTCCGCGCACTACGCCAAACCGTTCAAGGCGCTCATGTTGGAACTCGCCGATCCGAACGACGAGGAGATGCGGAAGCGGGTCGGCAGTTGGGGAGCGTATAAGTGCGACAGCGCGGTCAAGATCATGGCCCTGGACGGCGATCACCCGATTTGCAAAAACGTGGAGAGGTGTTTTGATCTTGGAGACACCGAGCGCTACGGCGAGAAGTTCATCGTGCCGAAGCCGGTGGCGGTGCCGTTCGAGTGCGAATACAGGTTTCCGGACGGCAGGACCGAGAAGGCGCGCCAGTGCCTGTGCTGGACGGTGGGCAAGGGCAGGGTGTTCTACTTCCAGACCGGCCACGAAACTTACAAGCACTACTACGACCCGAACGTGCGGCAGATTTTTCGCAACGCCGTCGAGTGGACGGCGCGGAAAAAGTAAGCGGCGCAAGGCTCGCTGTCAGGAGGCGGCTGATGCTTACAGCGTCCACGGTGCGCGCATCGCCCGCGACCGCATCCGGTTTGCGCTGTCGTCGTTGACGAATTCCTCGGTTGCCGGATTCCACTGCAGTTTGCGGCCCAGCAGCAGAGCGATGTTGCCGATGTGGAGCACCGACGCGCAGCGGTGGCCGATCTCCGCCGGGAAATACGGGTTGCGCCGCGTCTTCACGCAGTCGAGAAAGTTCCGGTGTTCGCCGGCGGGACAAGTGTAGAGGTGCAGGTCTTGCGGGCGGATCGCGTTGGTGAGAATCGTCGGGGAACTGGCTTCCACCGGTCCGATCCAGCCCTTGTTGCCGACCCAGCCGTCGGTTCCTTCAAACCGCAGCCCTACGGCGCCGGTGTCAATGAACAGCTTCACGCCGCTGGCGTAGGTGTATTCGAGATGGCATTCCGTCGCCGTGTTGTAGATGCCGCTGGTCGGAAACTCACCCTTGCCTTCGACCTCAACCGGGCCGGTGTGCTCGGTGTTGTTGCCCCATTGGGCCGTGTCCACGATGTGCATGCCCCAGTCGGTTAGAATGCCGCCGGAGTAATCGTAAATCCATCGGAAGTTCCAATGACACCGCGCCGGACAGTAGGGCGCGTAAGGTGCCGGGCCGAGCCACATGTCATAATCGAATCCGGCCGGCACCGGTTGCGGCTGCTGCTCATCGAGGGGGATGTTGCGGCCGCCGCCGGAGGGCAGGCCCACGCGGATCGTGTGCAGTTTGCCGATGCGACCGTTGCGCACCAATTCGGCCATCCGGTGATAAACGGGAAGCCCGCGGTCTTCCGTTGAGGTTTGGAATACGGTGCCGTGGCGCCTGACCGTGTCGCTGAGGATGCGGCCTTGTTGAATTGTCAGCGTCGGCTTCTCGCAGATCACATCCTTGCCGGCGCGCATGGCCATGAGCGACATTGGCACATGCCAGTGGTCGGGCGTGGAAATCATCATGGCGTCAATGTCCCGGCGGGCGATGATCTCACGAAAATCGCTGTAGGTGGCGCAATCGCTGCTCTGGTATTTCGCGTTCACACGACCGCGGGCGAACTCCCGGCGATTGGGGTCCACGTCGCAGACGGCGACAACCTGCGCGTCGGGCTGGCCGAGGAAGGCGTTGAGGTTCTTGGTGCCCTCGCCGCCGAAGCCGACACAGGCGATGGCAACTCGGTTCGACGGCGCGGGGCGGTCGGCGCCAGAGGCGGACGGAGGCAGAAGGCGGGGAGCCGCGGCGGCAGCGCCAAACACGGCCGCCTGTTTCAGAAAAAGGCGACGGGAGAGGTTGAGTTGCTTCATTGAAGTCATTCCTTTGTGGCTGCCGCCGACAGTTTTTTCCAACCGTCCATCGAGTGTTTCAAATTATCGTGGGCGTCGCCTTTGATGCCGTAGTGTTGCAACCCGATCGGGCCGGTGTAGCCCATCTTCGCCAGCCGTCGCAGCAACAAACTGACATCGTAGGTGCCTTGGTCCAGTGGCTGGATCAGCGCCTTCCAATCCTTGCCGTCGGCATCGGCGCCGTTGATCGTCACGCAGAAGAGGAATGGTTGAGCGGCTTTCAGCGTGGCGTCCAGGTCTTTGCCATCCACCTTCAACCAGTGACAGAGGTTGAACGTCACGCCGAGATTCTTGTAACCGGCCATCCCGGCAAGCCGTGCGGCATCTTCGACGCGGGCCACGTAAAGACCGGTGTGCGGATACATCGCCACGCGCAAGCCGGCCTCGCGGGCCATGCCGGCGATGTCGCGCAAGGCTTTCACCGCCGCGTCGTCGTCGTCCGTGGCGGAAGGCTTGTGCCCCTTGTCCATGACGTAAAGCCAGAGCATCGTGTCGCGACCATGGAGCGCGGCGACGACTTCTTTCAGCGACGTGATTGAAGCTTCGACGGCGTCGAGTTTCAGCGGCACATAAAGCGCAAACATCTTCAATCCGACCTTGTCGAGCGCCGCAAACCACTGTTGCAAGTCATTTGTGCCGTGGCAGATAGGGCCGACGCCCGCGAAGCCAATCTCCTTGACCATGGCCACCTGTTCCTCCGGCGTTTTATGCGTCACGTCGCGCGTGCCGGTGTCCATTGCGAAGAAAGGATTCGCCAGCGTCTGGCCAAATGTGGATGCGGCCAGGACAACACAGGTGATGATTGATGCTGTGGATTGTTTCCAGTTCATGAGTTTCAGATTTTTTACTCTGCCTGCGGACGAATCCGCAAGTTGCGATAAGCCACCGGGCCGTGGTCGGCTTGAAGCATCAGCGGGCCGGTGGGTTTCTCGTCGTTGAACGCCGCCGCGCGTGTCGGGCCGGTGACCTCCACGTTTTCGTGGATCACTTGCCCGTTGTGAACGACTCTGACGAACACCGCGTTCTTTATCTTTGTTCCGCCCGCGTCGAAGTGCGGCGCGCGGAAGGTTACGTCGAACGTTTGCCACTGGCCTGGCGGCAGTGAAGCGTTCACGCGCGGCGAATGGCCTTCGAGCCGCTGGTTGTTGACCCAGCGCGGATAAAGCCCGCCGCATTCGATGCCAGGATACTGATCCTTGGCGACGCCGAAACTGTCATAGACCTGCAACTCGTAGCGGCCCATGAAATAGACGCCGGAGTTCGATTTCGCCGGAACCATGAACTCGACGTGAGCTTCGATGTCGCCGAATTCCTGTTTCGTCAGGAGATTATTCGTCCGGCCCTTGTCGCCGTTGACGATGATGCCACTGCCGTCCTGAATCGCCAGCCGGCGCTCATTTTGCAGATCCTTGGCGACATTGCCGGCCACGCGCCATTCTCCGGTCGGCGCGCGCCACGCGCTGAGATCGCCGGACTTCAACAGCTCGATCCATGGTCCTTCACCCGTCGCGGCGGCGAACGAAGCCTGCGTGGCGGCGGCAAAGACCAGGACGGAGAAATATTTCGTCATTTTCATGAACGGTCTGTTTTTATTTTTCCGCCGCCAGCCGCGCCGAATACTCGCGCCACGTCTTCATGGACTCGGCGAGATGCTCGCGCGCGTCGCCGCCGATGCCGAAGCATTGAAGCCCGACCGGGCCGGTGTAGCCAAGCTGGCGCAGCGTCTTCAACAGTCCGTAAACGTCGAACGACCCGCGGCCGAGCGGCTGGATGTAGTGCGACCAGCCGGGCTTTTCGTCGCGCTCGTCAGCGCCGTTAATCGAGACCGCCCATAGTCTTGGCAAGGCCTTCTCCAGCAATGACTTATAATCGCGTCCCTTGTCGGCGCGCAGCCAATGGCAGAGGTTGAACATGCAGCCGACATTGGGCCGGTCCACTTTTTCCGCAACGCGCACCGAGTCCTCGATCCGCTCAATCCAGTTGTTGACGTGCGGGTAGAGCAGCAACTGCGCGCCGGAGTCGCGCGCGAGGTCGGACATCTCGCGAAGGATTTCCACCGCGCGCGGGTCGCAGGAGGCATCGGAAGGTTTGCCGCCGCTGACGAGCAAGCAGAACTGCACGTGGCGGCCTTTAATGAGCGCCAGCACGTCTTTGAACGGCGCATCGTAAGCCGGCTTGTCCGGCGCGATGTTCACCTTCATCGTGATCTGAAACAATTTCAGTCCGTTGTCGTCGAGCGTCTTCAACCGCTCGGCGACTTTGTCGAGCCAGATGTGGCCGACGCCGTCGTAACCGAGTTCTTTGAGCATGTCGGCCTGCTCCTTGAACGACCGTTTCTTGGCGTCGTGCCAGTCAATGCAGAATGGAAAAAATGAATTCTGGAGTTTGGCCGGTGCCGGTGCGTCGGCGGCTGGGATGGAGCGGACGGTGAATGCCAACAGAACGACTGTAATGATTCGCGCCAGGTTTTTCATGGTGTCTTCAGTGTTTCATCCGGCAAATTGATACAAAGCGCGCTGAGTCTGAACTTCGCCATCGGTGTCGTCAATCTCAAGCTGTGCGGTGTCAGTCCACAGCGTGAAGCCGGGACGGAATCCGTGGAGGCGCAAAATGGTTGAACTCGGACGCAATCTGGCGTTGGCGTGGAACGGCGGCTCCGGTAATCTGCGGCCGGTTCAATTCTGAAAGGCGGACCGGAGCGACATGATTCTTATGAAAACAAACCTTTCCGTTCTTTGCTCTCTGATCGCATGCGGCATGCTGGCGGGCTTCGGAGGTGTGCCGCTTGTTTGTGGCGCTGAGCCAATCGCAACCCTGACCGTTCATGCGGACAAAGCCGGTTGCAAGATTGCGCCGACGCTGTGGGGCATCTTTTTCGAAGACATCAATCTCTCCGCCGACGGCGGCATTTATCCGGAACTCGTGCGCAACCGGTCGTTTGAGGATAACGAGACGCTTCCGGAGTATTGGTCGCTGGCGACCAACGGCGTTGCGAAGGCCGAGGTCGCGATTGACGAAAGCAAGCCGCTGAATCCGCTCAACCGCCGCTGCCTGCGCTGGCACATCGCGGACGCCAGCGGCGGCAAGGTCAGCCTCATCAACGAAGGTTACTACGGCATGGCGATGGCCAAAGACGCCGGGTATCGCTTTTCACTCGCCGCGCGCTCGACCAACGGTTTCAGCGGTCCGCTCTCTGTCACCATCCAAAGCCAGACCGGCCAGATGCTCGCGCAGGGCGTGATCGAAGGCATCGGCGCTGGCTGGAAGACGTTCACGCTCGATCTCAAGGCGAACGTGACCGATCCACAGGCGCGGCTCGTTATCAGCGCGGACAAGCCCGCCACCGTCTGGCTCGACATGGTATCGTTGATGCCGAAGAAGACGTGGAAGGACCACGGCTTGCGTCCCGATCTTTGCGAGATGCTCGCCGCGCTGAAACCGTCGTTCGTCCGGTTCCCGGGCGGTTGCTGGGTCGAAGGCGACGACATGGCACACATGTATCACTGGAAAAACACCATCGGCGACATCGCGTGCCGGGTGCCGCTCTGGAACATCTGGCAATACAACGCGACGCACGGCCTCGGCTTTCACGAGTATCTCCAACTTTGCGAGGATCTCGGCGCGGAGCCGCTGTTCTGCATCAACGTCGGCATGTCGCACAAGGAAGTCATCCCGATGGATCAAATGGGCCAGTGGGTCCAGGACGCGCTCGATGCCATCGAATACGCCAACGGTTCGCCCGATACCGTCTGGGGCGGCCTGCGCGCCCGGAATGGCCATCCGAAGCCGTTCAACCTTAAGTATTTAGAGATCGGAAACGAAAACGGTGGGCCGGCTTATGTCGAGCGTTACGCTTTGTTCCATGACGCTCTCAAGAAACGTTACCCGCAGATTCGGCTCATCGTAGACTACAAGCCGACTGGAACCCGTCCGGCCGACATCGTTGACGAGCATTACTACAACACGCCGGAGTTCTTCATGGGGCAGGCGTCGCACTACGACAAGTATGATCGCAAAGGTCCGAAAGTTTTCGTCGGCGAATACGCCGTCACGCGCGACTGCGGCCTCGGCAATTTGCGCGGCGCGGTCGGCGAGGCGGCGTTCATGACCGGCATGGAACGCAACGCCGACGTGGTCGTCATGGCCAGTTACGCGCCGCTGTTTTGCAACGCGAACCACAGGCGCTGGCCCATCAACCTCATCAATTTCGACAGCGCCCGCGCCTACGGCCTGCCGGGCTACTACGTGCAGAGGATGTTCAGCGAGCATCGCGGCGATGTCACCGTGCCGCTCGACGTGCAATCGCCGGAGATGGAACAGCCCGCCCGGGCCGGAGCCGTTGGCGTCGGCACGTGGGCGACACAGGCCGAGTTCAAGGACATCAAGGTCACCGGCAAAGACGGCCGTGTGCTGTTCGAAAGCGACTTCAGCAAGAACCTGCGCGGCTGGAAAACGAGCGGCGGCAAATGGGAAGTCGCCGACGGCGCGTTGCGCCAGACCAGCGGCAGCACCGACGTGCGCGCCACCGCCGGCGACAAAAACTGGCGCGACTACACGTTCTCGCTGAAGGCCCGGAAGCTCGGCGGTGCGGAAGGGTTCCTGATCCAGTTCCAGGCCCAGCGCGACAAAGAGAAAAGTTGGTGGAATCTCGGTGGTTGGGGCAACAAGGAGCATGGCCTCGAAGTGCCCGGCATCCACGCCGACCGCGTGCCCGGCAGGATTGAGACGGGTCGCTGGTATGACATCAAGATCGAGTGCCTGGGCGCGCACGTGCGTTGTTTCCTCGACGGCAAACTCATCCACGACGTGTCGCGGGAGCCATTGGCGTCGCTCTATGCCAGCGCGAGCCGCGTGAAGAAAACCGGCGAACTCATCCTCAAGGTCGTCAACGCCAGCGCCCAACCCTTGGCGGCCGACATCAACCTCAAGGGCCTGTCGAGAGTGAAAGCCGCGACCGCCATTGTGCTGACCTCCGGCAACGAACTCGACGAGAACACGCTCGACGAGCCGACGAAGGTCTCGCCGAAGACGCAAACACTCAACGTCACCGGCCCGGCGTTCCGCCACTCGTTTCCCGGCAACTCCGTGACGGTGCTGCGGCTGAAATGAATAGCCGCGTCACTTCGTGACGCAGCTGCCATCTTATGAATACGAGACTGCTTCTGATTCTGGTTGCGGCGACGCTGTGCGCGGCGACCTCCGCGCAAGCTGACGACAAGCCCGCCGACAGGCCGCCGATGTTGTGGGGCGATTCGACACGATTGGGACGGCCATTTGCCAAGGACCCGTCGGTCATTCGCTTCGGCGGACGCTACTTGCTCTACTACTCAATGGCGCCGTGGGCGAAGGAACTCGCGCCGCCGAACGCGCCGCGCGGATGGGCCATCGGCATCGCCGAGAGCCGCGACCTTGTGAACTGGAAGAAGGTCGGTGAGATTTTGCCGGAGCAGGAGTGCGAGAAGAAAGGCATCGTCAACGGCCGTGTCATCCAACTCGATGGCAAACTCCACCTTTTCTACAACACCTACGGCAACGGTCCCAAGGACTCGCTCTGCCACGCCACGAGCAGCGACGGCCTGCGCTTTACGCGCAACCCCACCAATCCGGTCTGGCACCCGACGGGCGACTGGAACAATGGCCGCGCGATTGACGTGGACGTGGTCGAGTGGGGCGGCAAGCTCATTCTGTATTACGCCACGCGCGATCCGGCGGGGAAAATTCAGATGCTCCACGCCATCGCCGCCGACCGCAAATCCGGCTTCGGCCGGGCCGACTGGAAATCGCTTTGTGACGGTCCCGTGCTCAAGCCGGAGTTGCCGTGGGAAACCAAGTGCATCGAAGCGCCGTCGGTCATCAAGCGCGGCGACACGCTCTATCTGTTCTACGGCGGCGGCTACAACAACGACCCGCAACAGATCGGTTGTGCCACCAGCAAGGACGGCGTGCATTTCCAGCGGTTGTTCACCGACAAGCCGCTGCTGGCCAACGGCGCACCCGGCGAATGGAACTCTTCAGAGTCCGGCCATCCCGGCCTCTTTGAGGACGACGACGGCCAACTCTACATGTTCTACCAAGGCAACAACGACCACGGTCGAACGTGGTTCCTGTCATGGGTGAAAATTGGATGGGACGGCGACAAGCCGTGCGTGATCCCGGGCCTCGCCGAAAAATAGCGAAGCGAACAGGTCAAAAGGCGCCGCCCTACGCCTTCATTTTCGGAATCGAAATCCACTTCCGCTTCTGCCACGACTCGATGCCTTTCTCGGCGAGTTGGACGCCCTTGGCGCCTTCGAGCAGCGACCAGCGGAACGGCTCGTTCTTCACGACGTGGCGCAGGAACAGTTCCCACTGAATCTTGAAGGCGTTGTCGTAAACCTGCCGGTTCGGAACCTTCCGCCATGTCTCACGGAAATTAAGAGGCTGCTCGATGTCGGGATTCCAGACTGGGCGCGGCGTCGCGCCGTAGGCTTGGACCCAGCAGTCGCGCAGGCCGGCGACGGCGCTGCCTTTGGTGCCGTCCACCTGCAACACGAACAGGTCGTCGCGGCGGACGCGGACGCACCAACTGGAGTTGATGTGCGCGACAATGCCGTTATCCAGTTCGAACGTCGCGTAGGCGGCGTCGTCAGCGGTGGCCTTGTAAACGTGGCCGTTCTCGTTCCATCGTTTGCCAATGTGCGTGGCGCCGATGCAGGAGATGGCGCGGACGTTGCCGAAAAGATTATCGAGCACATACCGGTAATGGCAAAGCATGTCCATGATGATGCCGCCGCTGTCCTCCTTGCGGTAATTCCACGACGGGCGCTGGGCGGGAACTTTGTGGCCTTCGAACACCCAGTAGCCGAACTCGCCGCGCACCGCGAAAATCCTGCCGAAGAACCCGCTGTCGCGCAGCGCCTGGAGCTTCAACATGCCAGGCAGCCAGAGTTTGTCCTGCACGACACCGTTTTTCACGCCGGCTTTGCGGGCGAGCTTGTATAACGCCAGCGCCTCGCGCGTCGTGGTGGCGGTCGGCTTCTCGCAGTAGATGTGCTTGCCGGCGGCGATGGCCTGCCGCACGGCGACGGCGCGGCGCTCGGTGGTCTGTGAGTCGAAATAGATGATGTTCTGCTTGTCGGCGAGCGCCTCGTCGAGATCGGTGGTCCAGCGGCTCACACCAGCCTGGGCGGCGAGGCGCCGGAGCTTGGCGGGATTGCGGCCGACCAGGATCGGATCGGGCATGATGAACTCGGCCTTCCCGACCTTGACGCCGCCTTGCTCCATGATGGCGGCGATGGAACGCAAGAGATGCTGGTTCGTTCCCATCCGGCCGGTGACGCCGTTCATGATGATGCCGACTTTGTGGATGATGGTGTTGCTCATTTTTTCTTTTTGCAGGTTATTGATAGCCGATAGCTAATAGTCAATGGCCAATGGATGAAACTCGATGCCCGATAGCTGATGGTCGATGGTCAATGGCTGAAACTCGATGTCCGATAGCTGATGGTTGATGGTCAATGGCTGAAACTCGATGCCCGATAGCTGATGGTCGATGGTCAATGGCTGATGGCTAATAGTCGCTAGCAGACAGATGATGGTCGGTAGCTGATAGCTGATCGCCTACTGCGGCTTCGCGGTGCACTGGTGCCACGCGCCGGGCGGCAGATTCGGGGCTTCGACGCCCGCCCTTGGCAGCGTGCCGGCGAGCTCCTGTTTCCAGTGGGCGACATCGCCGGCGGGACCGTAGCAATAAAGCATCCGCAGGGGCTTGTCGCCGGTGTTGGTGAGCTGGTGGAAGACGCCGGAGGGAATGTAGGCAGCCTGGCCGGCGGTCAGGACTTGCCGCTCATCGCCGAGGCACATCTCGCCGGTGCCTTCGACGATGAAATAAACCTCCTCCTGCTCCTGATTGTGCCACGGCACCTGGCCGCCGTTCGGTTCGAGCGTGACGTTGCCGATGGCGAAGTTCTTCGCCTGGATCGGCGACGCTCCGCCGACGAGGTTTTGCGTGCGCCGCCTTGCCGGATAGGTGCGGCCTTCGATCTTCGATAAGTCGGCGATGATCATGGCGTTCTCCAAAAGTCCGGGGACATTAGCCCAACCTTCCGGCCCGCGCCACTCGTTATTGCCTCGCGTCCACAATGCCCACGTCAATGTATTGCCCGCCCTTGGTCTGGTGGCAATGCACGGCGATGAGGTTCTTGCCGGGTTTGAGCGCGGCCTTGCCGGCGGCGGTCATCGGCAGTGTGTCGTAAGCCGTAATATAACCGGGTGCGCTCGCCGCCAGCACGCCGTTGACGTAAATCTCCACGTCCTCGTCGTGGTGGACCCAGAATTGCGGGTCGCTCAACACGCCGTCGGGCAGCGTCATCTCGCGGCGCAACCAGATGTCATCGGTCTTCCACACCGTTCGGATGACCGACCCCGGCGGCTTGCCTGCGCCGAAACCAGCGGGGCCTTCTTTCCACACCGACGCGTCGAACTCCGGCGCAAACCATTGTCCTTTCGGCTTTTGCGTCGTGTAGCGCCATGTGAACGGCTCCTTCTCCGAGGCCGGCACCACCGTGACGATCTTCGGCGCGACCGGCATCGGCGCCCAACCGCTGGCTTTTGTCTTGTCGCGGTTGGCGTATTTCTTCCAGACGGCCTTGTCGTAGAGCATCTGCGCGAACACGCCACCGATGACCGGCCGCGCCGTGAAGCCGACCTTCTTCGCGGTCTTGGTCTGATACCAGTCGGTGAGCGGCGAGCGGTCGGGCGTCTCGTTCATGAATTTCCAGATCGGGTCAATCAGCGCCTCGAAGTCGCCGCGGTCCTGCGTCAGCGTCGCGGTCCAGGTGATCCAGTCGAGCTTGGTGTATTCCTTGCGGTTGTCGAGCGGCAGGCCATATGTGTTTTGCATCTTCCGGTAATAGGCCATCTCCTTCTTCGCCACCTCGGCGGGGAAGAGGTTCAGGCCGAGAATGCGGTCCCAGATGAGATTGTATTTCTGGCTCCAGGTTCCGGGCCGGTCGAACGCGAGCCGGAAGTGGTCGCCGTCATCGGCCTCCTTCACCCAGCGCACGGCGAACTCCTTCGCGAGCTTCCCATACTCCGCCGCCTTCGCTTTCTCGCCGCGCGCCTCGCAGAGCTTCGCGAACGCGCCAAGGCCGCAGATGGCCTTCGCGCTGAGGTTGACGTTGTGCGCGAGATGGCCGGCGAAGTCGTCGGTGCAGAGCTGGTTTTCCGGGTCGAAGCCCTTCGCCTTGAGATACTCCGCCCATTGTTCGAGCTGCTTCCAATACAACCCCGCGAAATCGGCGTTGCCCTCCATCTGGGCGATGGCCGCCATGAGGCAGAGCAGGTTGCCGCTCTCCTCGACGGGCATCTGGTTCTCCTCCGTGCGCTCGCCGCCGCCGTAACGCTGGCCGTTGGCGTGCGGATACTGGCCGAGGTCGTGCGGCGCAAACGGAAATCGCCACCGCTCGCTGGCCGCGTAGTTCATGAACGGCACGAGGAACGACTTCGCCAGCGTCGGGCCGAAGAGCAGGAACTGCGGCGCCATCGGGTAGAACACGTCCGAGGTGCTGATGCAGCCGTTGGAGTGGTTCTCCTTGCAGAACTGGAGCGGCTTCCCATTGGCGTCGGCGACGAACTTGCCGCCCGCGAAACATTGCCGGTAGGCCAGCGCGCAGAGCTTGGCGTATTTCTCGCCGCCTGCCTTGCGCAGGTCGCTCATCAACTCCTCGTCAAACGCCTCGCAGCGTTTCTTCAGCGACTCGTAATCGCGCGCTGCGGCCTTGAGTAGGTCGGCGGCCTCCCAGCCGTTGCGTCGCCAGTAAGGCCGCAGGTTCCGCTTCATGTATTGGATCGAGTAAATGTCGTCGTAGGCGAGCATCAGCCAACGGGAGACGGGCTTCGCGCCGACTTTGATGTCTAGGAACGACAGCCCAGCCTGCAACGAATTGCCTAATCCTTCCGTTAGGGCCGACGGGCTGTCGTTTCCCAGCGGCGCCACATACGCGACAGGCAGCTCGATGTCCGGCGCAGCAACATACAGGTAGCCCCAATCAATGCGGATGTCGTCACCCCTCTTCGCAAGAATTGGTTGGTCCTTCGACCCCACTTTGATGACCGCGAGGTTGTCAACCTGCTTCTTTCTGGCGACGACCTGCTGTTTCCCCTCATTGACCGCGATTTCAGCACTCGCGTCGAAGCCAAACATCACATCGTGCTTCTTGCCATCCGTCGCACGGAATTCATACGTGAGATACATGACGGGCCTCGAGAGGATGTCGAGATCATCCGGCAGCGCGGGGGTCATGAACGTGAGCGTCAGCAACACTCCCAGACCTTCAAACATGTAAATGGTGCGTGTAGGCCACACAGTCAGACCCGTTTGCGGAAGCGCGGGCAATTTTGAAGGCGTCATGCCGATGACACGGAACGCCTTGCCATCAATGCTAACATTGCATTCGAGCCGGTGCGGTTTGCCGGTCCAGTGGGTGGTGTTCGTGGCGGTCAACTGGTCGGCGGGCGACCAGATGCTGAAATACGGGTCGCACGCCACCAGCGGCACCGACGGCGGACGCAGCGGCTCGTCGGCGCGGGCGAGGGCGGGGGAGAGGAACAGCACCAGCAGCAGCCAATGGGTTTTCATGGTGCGCCGGAGCATACCGGACTTTCCTCCCAAATCAATCCGCAGGTTGGCAGGAGAGGGAACCACAAATGAAATCCAGCGCGGCGGAGCCGCAACCAAAGACGGTGGGGCGAGACTCCGTCGAGCCACCTTCTTGGGAGTGTCGAGCTTTCAGACTGCGGAGGCTCGACGG
>CAIQCK010000110.1 GCA_903870275.1 uncultured bacterium
TGCCGGATCTGCTGGCGGCTATTGAAGCGTATCTGTCGGCTTACAACTCAGAAGCTAAACCGTTTGTCTGGACAGCATCGCTGGATTCCATCATGGCAAAACTCAAGAAAGTGAAAGCCATTTACGGGACGCTACACTAGGTCGCGCAGGATGAACGAGAATCTCGTTCCGCTGACAGGACGGTCTGCGATCAGCTTCCCATCGTAAAGGACACTGAACATGCCATAGGGCGTCGGGAGTTCCCTTGACGCCTTGGCGCTCCTGACTCGAACTACTTTCGGTTCCAGCCCCAAGGCTCTGGACATCTCCGCAATGTCCGCCACGCACTTTGGAACCATAGGGCACTGATCCGCAGCCAGGATCGTGAGACCCTTCTTGTGCCTCTTCAAGAGTCGTTCTTTTTGGACGATGAAACGGGGATCCGGGGCTGCTCTTTTGAGCTTCTTGACGAGCAACTCGTAAGGCGGGGAGCTCTCCACCGGGACAAAACCAGCCTTGATGAAGAAATCACTTCGCGCCATGAAACTATCGGAACTGGTCACCACGGCGACTCCTCGGCACTGACTCTTCCTTGCATCCCTGAGACAACTGTCCAACAGGAGAGTGCCCAGCCCCTTGCCTTTGTGCTTGCCGTTGACCATCAGGCAATGGATGACAAGGTAGCCCTCCGCCTCCACAGGTCTCCAGGCATGATTGCCAAGGGCATATTCGATCATCCCAATATCACCAAATCTTTGTGAGCGGAGCACTTTGAACCTCAGGCCTTCCGCGTAGCGCTCCTTCAGCCAATCCGCTTTACGACGATGTCCCAGGTTGTTGGCGTCTTTGTAGCCACAGAAGCTGCAACTGCTGATGTTCCCGGCGTTGGTGTCGACGATTTCGTAGTCTTTCATCTTGCTGCTCCGGTCGGTTGCAGAATGACCAATCTCAGCGACGGTGGCCACGCGCCGCGCCGATTGCAAACGCGACGGCCCGCCGCCGTTCGCTACAGCGCATGGTTAGGCGACGTTGGATTCATTCGTTGAGCGAAAGGGCAACCACCGGCTCGCCGTCATCTATTTTATCGGAAGCGAAAGGTTTCAAAAAGGCGATCAAAGGATTGAACGTCCTCGGCGGGGAGTCCGTCGGGCGTGACGGCAGTGCAGACGAGCATCTGACGATCGTTGCAGATGTAGCGGCAGCGGATGGTGAGGGCTTTGTTCCTCGAAGGTTTGCAGGTAAATTCCATGATGGTCTGCGAGTCAGTGGAGAGATTCCTGCGAGAAAGGATTTCGGCGTTCTGGACATTCGCGGCACAGCGCTGAACTTCCGCCTCGACGATGGTTTCCCGCTGATCCCTTCTCGCCTTTGGCAGAGGCATGGCGTAGTAGCTGACAGAGAAAACGGAGCGTCCAAAGTTCGTGCCAAAAACGGCCACCGCCGCGTCTTGCCCCAAGAGACGGAAATTAGTAGTGTCATTCATTGTCCCGTTGAGCGCGCCGAAAGAGATGCCCGGCGGCTCGTTCTTCTCATTTGCCGGTGAGTAGAGGAAGCTGGTCAGGGTGCTGGTGGGTTTTCCATCGCGGATGGTTGGCTTAAAATGCTCACCCTCGACCTTCTTTCGAGCGTGGCTGACAAACGCTTGGGGCAACTCGACCGGTGCCGCATTGTTCGATCCGGAGAGCAGATCAATGATCTTTATCACTTGGAAGTCCTGAAGCTTGTCGTCCTCCCCTATTGTTAGACGAAAAAGCACAATGTAGAGTGGCGGCTCCGCGTCCTTGGCGTGAAGGTGGCCGTTTGTCCAGAGGAGGGTTGCACAGATGGCGAGGGCGGCAAAAACTGGTCGGAGGGATTTCATGATGTGGAGTCGCCTGACATTCTTAATCGGACCTCGTTTTTGTCGCATAACACAGGAGGTGCGACAAGCGCAAAAGGCTCGCTTTTCCTTCGTCCAGAGCACTTTGCGCGATTAGGTCACGCTCATATTAAACCGGCAAAGGCAAACAGAGCGCATCGGTCACACGTTTGCCTTTCCCCTCACAAACTCCTGTGCTGCTTGGGGTGCTACAAGTGTCGAAGGTCGAAGGGGTCGGTCCTATAATTTTTGCACCGGCGGGTGATCATCGCCGTCCGTTCTTGATTCTTGACGGCTTCATGACCGAGCGGCCAACGGGTCACGGAGGTTTTGCCAGGCGATGCTGCGGGACGAGGGAAAGGATCGCGGCCTTGGCGGGCCTTCCCGTATTTCTCGATCGCTGCTCTCACCGCGCCGGCGTCGGCGGGCAGGGGCGCAGACGCATCTCGACCAGCAGGCCCGAGGGCTGGCGGTTGCGGACGGTGACAACGCCCTGACAGGCCTCCACGCACGTCTTCACGATGGCCAGGCCAAGACCCGTTCCGCCGGTTTCGCGGCTGCGGGAGGATTCCGGGCGGAAGAAGGGATCGAAGATTTTGTCCAGCGCCTCCGCCGGCAGACCGGGGCCAAGGTCGCTCACCGTGAGGATCGCATCGGCCGATGTGATCGCCGAGGAAACGGTGATCGGTCCGGCGTGTCCGGCGTAACGCACGGCGTTGCGGATCACGTTGCCCAGCGCGCGCTCCAGCAGGTCCGGCGACGCGAGGGCGCGGTGGGTTTCGTCCATCTCGATTTCGATCTGCGCGCCGGCGGCCTCGCGTTCAACGACGCGCCGCGCCAGGTCCGCCAGAGGGACAGATTCCAGCGCGACGTCCTTCTGTTTGAGGCTGGCCTTGGAGAAGGAGAGCAGTTCGTTCACCAAGCTCGTCATCTGCTGCACTTCCTCGCGCAGGTCTTCGACGCAGGCTTTCTGGCTCTCATCGGCGCGCTGTTCGAGGATGCCCAGCGCCACCTGGATGCGCGCAATCGGCGAACAAAGCTCGTGCGCGATGTCGCCGAGAAACCGTTTCTGGCCCGTGACGAATCCCGACAGGCGCGAGGCCATGCGGTTGATGCTTTCGCCGAGCCGGCCCAGTTCGTCGCTGCGGCGCGCCGGCACCTGCGTGTCGAAACGGCCGTCGGCGATCTGCGCCGTGGCGTGCGTCATTTGCGAGATCGAGCGCGTGATGCCGCGCACCAGCGGAATCCAAAACAAAACGGAGAAGACCAGCGCGCCGAGGCCGATCTCGATCCAGGGTTTCAAGTCGAGGAACAGGCCGCCGCCGCTCATGGAATCCGACACCGCCAGCAGCGTGGCCGGCACCGTGCGCGCTCCGTCGCGGTCCAGCACCGTCACGCGCACGCCCACCCAGTAACGCACGGGGTCGTTCACGCGCTCCATGAATTTCGTGAAAGGGCCGCGCCCGCGGCCGGCGCCGGGCGGCGGTCCGCGTTGTTCCGAGAGCACGTTCGCCACGGGCCGCGGCAACGCCACCGGTTCGCCGGCGATCTGGCGGCCCTCACTTTGGAACAGATAGAACTGGACGCGGTAGGACTCGCTGAAACGTTTGAGGATTTCGTCCGCCGAAGCCCGCCCCGGGGACTTGTTCAGCTCGCCGGTGATGATCTCGCTCACTGCCTGTATCCGGTCGCCGGCCCGGCCCATCATCAGCGAGTTGAGGCCGAGCCTCACTTGCGAGTGAAAGAAAACGTAGAACGCGACGCCCAGCGCGGCGAGGTTCAGGAAGAACCAGAGCAGAATCTTCGCGTAGAGTGGAAAACGGATTCTCATGGCTCAGGGCCGTTCGGTGTCGGGATTGATGAGCATGTAGCCGGCGGCGCGCACGGTGCGGATGAATCGCGGCTCCTTCGGATCGTCGCCGAGTTTCTTGCGCAACGCGGAAATGTGAACGTCAATCGAACGGTCGAACACCTCGTAGTTGCGGTCGCGGATTTCCTCCAGAAGATGCTCGCGCGTCTTCACGCGCCCGCGCGCGCGGGCGAGGCTGGCCAGTAGATCGAACTCCACCGGCGTCAGCAGCAGCGGCTGGTCGTCGAAGACCGCGGTGCGAGAGGCGGTGTTGACCCGCAGTTTGCCGACCACAATCTCCGGTTCGGCATCCTCGCCTGCCTTGGCCGCGGGCTGCGAAGAAGCCCGACGCGTGACGGCGCGCAGGCGCGCGAGCAGTTCGCGCGTCGAGAAGGTCTTGGGCAGATAATCGTCCGCGCCGATCTCCAGTCCCACGATGCGGTCGGCTTCGTCCCCGCGTGCGGTGAGCATCAGCACGGGCACGTTCGATTGACGCCGGATGTGTTTGAGCACCTCGAAGCCGTCCATGCCCGGCAGCATCACGTCGAGGATCACCGCCTGCCAGGTTTCGCCGGTGGCCTTCTCGACGCCGTCCGGCCCCGTGTGAACGGCCGAGACATCGTAGCCGAGCGGTTCGAGGTAGGTCTTGATGAGTCGGCAGAGTTTGCGGTCGTCGTCAATCACCAACACGCGAGTGAGCGCGCCTGCGGCGTCGGCGTTGCTGTTTGTCGGAGTCATGTTCGATTCTCCAGAGAGAAGTGTATCCGCACCGCTGCTGTAACGCCGCAACTTTTACGCTTCCTTTACAATTCTCCTCTACCATGCACACACACCCTTTACATGTCTCGCGTTAAATACAGGTGAAGGAGAGACCATAATGAAACGCCAAATGTTGATGATGGTTCTGACGGGCACGTGGTTGATGGTGTCGGGTGGCGGACGCGCGGCGACGATGGACGGCATGGCGCTGATCCCGGCGGGGAAGTTCGAGATGGGCGACCATCACGGCTTCGTGGACCCAAAGCACGGCAGCGACGAGATCCCGATCCATACGGTCAGCCTCGGCGCGTTTCACATCGGCATCCACGACGTCACCACGCAACAATATTGCGAGTTCCTCAACGCGGCGCTGGCGCAGCGGATGATCGAGGTGCGCAAAGGCGGTGTGTATCTCGTCGGCGGCAGCGACCTGCTTTGCGACGCGCGCGAGTCTTCCCCGTGCAGCCGGATTGGTTGGGACGGCAGGAAGTTTTCCGTGCTCGATAAGAAAGAGAATCACCCGATGGTTTGCGTGCGCTGGCCCGGCGCGGCGGTTTATTGCAACTGGCTGAGCGCGCAGAGACGGTTGCCGCTCTGCTACAACACGACGACGTGGGATTGCGACTTCAACAAGAGCGGTTTCCGGCTGCCGACCGAGCCGGAGTGGGAATACGCCGCGCGCGGCGGGCAGCAGAACCCGTATTATAATTATCCGTGGGGCAACGACGCCGATCCGACGAAGGCCAACGTGCCGGAATCGAAGAATCCGTTTCGCAGCGGCCCGCTGCCGTGGACGACGCCGGTCGGTTTCTTCAACGGAAAACTGCAGCGCAAAAGCGACTTCGGCTGGCCGGGCGCGCAGGAGAGTTTCCAGACCGCGAACGGCGCAAATGGCTTTGGCCTCTACGACACCGCCGGCAACGTCTGGCAGTGGTGCACTGAGTGGTATGAACGGAATTACTACACGTATTCGCCGGCGGAGAATCCGCCGGGCCCGGCCCAAGGCAGCCCCATGCCGGACGGCAAGGCTTACCGCTGCATGCGCGGTGGCAGTTGGTCGAATGGCGAATTCGGCCACAGCCGCGTGTCGAACCGCGACCCGTCCTATTTCCGCGGTCCCGATCCGATCACTCATTTGACCGATCCCGATGGTCCGTATTTCCACATCGGATTCCGTGTGCTGTTGCCGGTCAATGCCGAAACCCGGCCTGTGATTAAGCCGACACCGGTTCAGCACATCGCAGGTCGCGGGGACGGGTCGGGTGGCGGCCCCGGCGGCGGGCGTCGCGCCCGGCAAAGCGGCGGACAAGAAGGCGGCCAGCGCCAGGGCGGTGGCGGAGGAGGCGGGGAGCGCCCGCAGCGTTCCGAGGCGCAGCGACCGGCGCGCACCGGCTCGTTCGTCCTGCGCAGTTCTGCGGTGGCGGATGGCGGGATGCTGCCGGCGGAGTTCACGAGCGATGGCGCCGCCGCCACGCTGCCGCTCGAATGGACTGGCGCGCCGGCCGGCACCAAGAGTTACGCGCTCATCATGCACCATGAAGCGCCAGACCAGACCAAGTGGTATTGGATTCTTTACAACATCCCGGCGACGGTCCAAAGCCTCCCCAAAAACGTGAAGGGCATCGGGACACTGGGCACCAACAGCGTCAACGATCGCACCGAATACGCTCCGCCGCGCTCCAAGGGGCCGGGGCCGAAAATTTACATCCTCACCGTTTACGCGCTGTCAGCTCCGCCGCAACTCACTGTCCCGCCGTCGCAAGTCAATCGCGAGGTCCTGCTCGCCGCGATCAAGGACCGCACCCTCGGCAGCGCGGAGTTGCAGGTGATTTACACGCGGCAAGGCGGCGGCGGAGCGGAGCCACCGGGCGACCGTCCGTCGCGCGATTCCAACCGCCAGGGCGCGGACGACCAGCGGCCGCGTCCGTCACGCGACGGTGAACGGGGTGGCAACACTCGCGGTGATCGCCCACAACCCCCGAATCAGTAGGAGAAAAATCATGAACACACCCACTCAATCCATTCGCCGACTCGCCAAGAGCGCGTTGCTGGTGCTGCTGGCGACCGGCACCGTGATGCAGGTCGTGGCACAAGACGAACCCGGACGACCGCCTCGCCCGCGAGGCCAGGGCCAGGATCGAAACCGCGAGGGCGGTGGCGGCGGTGGCCGGCATGAGATGCCGGAAAATAAAATTCCGACTTCACCCAACCCGGGCCAGACCGTCGGTTTGTATCTGAACACTCCGAAGGCGTGCCCTGGCTACACGTTGATGGCGCCGAAGCACAACACCGTCACGTATCTCATCGACAACTTGGGCCGCGCGGTTCACCAGTGGAAGAGCGAGTACGAGCCGGGGCAAACCGTATATCTGTTGCCGAACGGCCACCTCTTGCGCTCGTGCATGGTCCGGGTGCAGGGCGGCACCGGCGGCGGCGAAGGCGGCCGCATCGAGGAGTATGCCTGGGACGGAAAACTGGTCTGGGAGTTTACCCACGCCACCCGCGAGTATCAGTTGCACCACGACATCAAGCCGCTGCCGAACGGCCACGTGCTCGCACTGATGGTCGAGCGCAAATCCAGCGCCGAGGCGATGGCCGCCGGTTTTAATGCCGACCTCATGCGCGATGAGTTTCTGGTGCCCGATGCCGTCGTCGAGATCGAACCGATCCTGCCGAAAGGCGGCCGCATCGTCTGGGAATGGCACGTATGGGACCACCTCATCCAGCATTCCGACAAGTCCAAACCCAACTACGGCGACCCGGCCGCGCATCCCGAGCTGGTGGACGTCGCCTGCAACGGCCGCGCCACGCCCGCGTTCTGGAACCACATGAATTCCCTCGATTACAACCCGACGCTCGACCAGATCGTGCTCAGCGTCCGCGGCTGCAACGAGATTTGGGTCCTCGACCACAGCACCACGACCCAGCAAGCCGCCAGCCACGCCGGCGGCAAACACGGCAAAGGCGGCGACCTCATCTACCGTTGGGGCAACCCCGCCGCCTACCAACGCGGCACCTCGCGCGACAAGCAACTCGTCCAGCAGCACGACGCCCAGTGGATTCCCGCCGGCTCGCCCGGCGGCGGTCACATGACCATCTTCAACAACGGTTACGACCGCGGCTACTCCAGCATCGAGGAAATCGTGCTGCCGCTCGACGCCAACGGCCGCTACCTCCTCGCCCCTGGCAAAACCTATGGCCCCGAAAAACCGGTCTGGCATTACGAGGCGAAGAACCGCACCGATTTCTTCTCCTCCGAAATCTCCGGCGCCCATCGCCTGCCCAACGGCAACACCCTCATTTGCGCCGGCATCGTCGGCAACTTGTTCGAGATCACGCCCACCGGCGAGATGGTCTGGCAATACGTCAACCCGATGGTGCGCGGCGGCATCCTTGCCCAAGGCGAAAATCCCGGCAAAGACATGCGCGGCCATCTCTGGAACGCCGTCTTCAAAGTTCACTGCTACGCGCCCGATTATATCGGATTGCGCGGCCGCGACCTCACGCCCAAAGGCGTCATCGAGTTGCCTGCCTCCCAAAAAGGCAAGACCGGCCTCGACAACATGACCGAACAACAACGCACCGACCGCCCCGGCGGTAGTGGCGGCCAAGGCAGGGGCAGGGGCGGTCAAGGCGGCGGCAGTCGCGACGACCGTCCGCCGCGAGACGACCGGCCACCACGCGATAGCTGATACAACCGGCGACCGCCGCCTTCTGCCTTGACGCTTTGGATGGTCGCGTAGTCTATTGGCGGGCCGGTAAGTAGAACAAGAGAAACCGCTCCGCAATAAACATCGCACCGACTGGAGACATGATGAGAAACCTTAGACAGCTTGTTGCGATCGCCGGCTGCACGCTGCTGATTGGCGCAGTGGCGCACGCCGAAGACAAAGGGACCGCACCCGCCGTCAATGAAGACCGCCTGAACATCGAATCGCTCAGGAGCCTGAACGCCAAAGGTTCTTATATCCACATCATCGGGCGCTCGCTCTTTCTGACGCCGGGCGCGGTTCTGGGCCGGCTGAAACCACAAGACGCCGCCGCAATGAGAGGCGGATGGTTTGACCTCGGCGCGGACCCCGCCACGCCGAAACAGATTGGCGACTCATTGCCCGCCGCTTGGGACTTGGTGCTGGTGGGCGACTACGCGATCACTTGCAACTACCAGAAGTTCCTGACGGTTTACGACACGCGCGATCATCCATGGCGCGAGGCCGCCCGGCTGGACATGCCCTCGATGACCGAGAATATCATCGCCCGCGGCAACCTTGCCTATGTCGCCAACCATGTCGCGGGCCTCACCATCGTGGATGTGTCAAAGCCGTTGAAGCCGGTCATCGTCAGTAATCTGAATCCGAACATTGATTGCGATGCCGTGGCGCTGTGGCATGACACCGCGGTTCTTTACGGACACCATGAAAGCCAGATTGTTCTGGCGGACATCCATGATCCCGCGAAACCGCGCCAGACCGGAGTCTGCCAGCTTGCGCCGAAGATTTTCAACGGAGGCGAACTGGAAGTGGAAAACGGATTTGCCTACGTCACCACCAAGACCGGCCTTGTTGTTGTGAACGTCAATGAACCCGCCAATCCAGAACTGGTGGCAACGGTGAATCTCGGGGCTGTGGCGCAGGATGTGATTCTCAAAGACGGTTACGCATTTGTCGCCGCCGACGAGCGTGGCGTGCGTGTGTTGGATGTGAGCGATCCGCACAAGCCGGTTGAGGTCGGGCATTATCAGGTTGGCAGGGAGTTCATCGCGCTGGCGGTCGCCGTCGAGCGGGCGGCGCGTGTTAACACCAGCGGAACGGCAGCGGCGACGGCGGACTACTACGTCTACGTCGCCGATATGACTGGGCCGGCGAAGGTGCTCGTATTTCACGCGCCCGTCCGAGCCAGCCGCGGCGTTGACAAGTAGCAGCGGGATGAGCGCATGAAACAAATCCATAAACGAGTCGTCATCCGGGGGGTGTTTGTTTCACTGCTGCTGGCGCCGCTTGCCGCGCTGCACGCCGCTGCGCCGTTGGATTACGCGCCCGCGCCGCCGGACAACCCGCTCAAAGGCTTCGCGCCGTATGCCCGTCAGGCGCGCGACTTTCCGCACAGCCTGGAGTTCAACTACCTGCCCGTGCGCGCGGTGATGAACGGGCCGGATACGTTCGACTGGCAGCCGTTGGAGCGGCTCATCAAGGACATTGAGGGCCGCGGGTGCCAGACCGTGTTCCGTTTTTTTCTCGAATACCCGAACCAGCCGGTGGCGGTGCCGCAGTTCCTGCTCGATGCCGGCGTGCTGGTCCACACCAACACCATTGTCGAGGGCGGCAAGCAGTCGCTCTTGCTCACGCCCGATTACGAAGACGCGCGCCTGCGGACGGCGATGACCCATTTCATCGCCGCGCTCGGCGCGCGTTACGATGGCGACCCGCGGATTGGTTTCATCACCGCCGGCCTGCTGGGCAAATGGGGCGAGTGGCACGATCACCCGCTCCACAAACTCTGGGCCAGCAAGACCATCCAGCGCGAAGTGATGGATGCCTACGAGGCCGCCTTCAAGAAGACGCCCATCCTGTTGCGTTACCCGGCGGGCGAAGACGACCGCGCCTACGCCGCGAATCACACGCGGCCGTTTGGTTATCACGACGATTCGTTCGCGTGGGCCACGTTGCCCACGGAACTCAAGGGCGGTAGCTGGTACTTCCTTGCACGGATGCAGAAGGCCGGCCCGGAGGCGATGAACAAATGGCGCGCGCATCCCATTGGCGGCGAGGTGCGGCCCGAAGTCTGGGCCGGCCTGTGGAACGAACCGTCGAGCACGCCGGAAGGGCAGGGGTTCCTGCGTTGCGTCGAGGCAACCCACGCGACGTGGATGATGGACTCGAGCATCGCAAGGAAACTCACCCCGGAGCAGCGGGAGCGCGCCATCGCCGGCGTCCGCCGGCTTGGCTATGAGTTTTACATCGCCTCCACCGGGGTGAAGATGAACGCGGACAAGCACGAATTGGGCGTTTCGGTGACCGTGAGAAACCTTGGCGTTGCGCCGTTCTACGCGGACTGGCCTGTCGAGCTGGCCGCGCTCGATGCGCAAGGCAAAATCGTGGCAACATGGAAACCTGGTTGGAAACTCACGGGTCTGTTGCCGGGCGATGCCGATCGCTGTTGGGAATACACGGCGGACGCGCGGCAGCTTGTCGCGGGCAGTTATCATCTCCTGCTGCGCGTGCCCAATCCCATGTTCAATGGCCGGCCCCTGCGATTCGCCAACGGCGCGCAAGACCGGCATCTTCCCGGTTGGTTGACGCTGGGTGGGTTCACGCCGTGAACTGCTCAATCAGCCCGGCGTTCGTGAAGCCATAATCAAAACCTCTTATGAAACAGATGCCGGTGCTTTTGGCCGTGATGCTGACGGTGGTGTGGACTACGCAGAATCCCCTGCAGGCCCAGGACAAGGCGTCGTCGGGCGATGTGCGGGATGTGCGCGTCGTTCGCACCGTCGAACAAGAGCCTCGCGCGGCCCTGCTTGGCGAACCGCATATTGCGCAGTGGAAGCCCAAACATTACATCGTGGCCTACGAGGCGGGCATCCCGGGCAAGGGCGACATGGGAAGCATCGATGCCGTGGTTTCCACCAACGACGGCCAGTCGTGGAGCATCCCGAGCGCCATCTTCAGTCACACCGAGCGGCACGGAACCATGCAGTTCGCCTACGCCAACCCGGTACTTTACCGGCCACCGGGCCTGGACGTGGTCTGGTGTTTTGCCATGCGCTGCCCGCTCCATTACAGCGACAGCGAGGACTCGCATCTCGCTGCCGCGTATAGCGGCGATGGCGGACGTTCGTGGAACCCCGTGGAACTGGCGATGAATTACAGCGGCCCCATGGTCATTTTGGGCGACATCCAGCGCATTCTCGAGGACGGCCGGCCCATCTATGTCCTGCCCGCGCACTGCAACACGCGGCAGCACGATCCCCATGGCACGCGCGAGCATTTGGTCCTGCGCAGCACGAGCTTGTTGGAGTGGAGCTTGGGCGGTTACGTCCCGCAACCGGAGCCGGCCAGGATTTTTCTGCACGAGGGCATGCTGGCGGTGACCGGCGAGTCCGGCGGCCTGAAGATGGTCATGCGCACCTCCAAAATGGACAAACCCGGCGAAGCCTTGGAGCCGCCACGCGCCTGGTCCACCACCAGTGCCGACGGCGGCAGGCACTGGAGCGTGGCGCAGGAGGAACCCGCCCTCTGGAACACGGTAGCCAAGGCGTGGTTCGGACAGTCGCGTACCGGCGCGCAACTCTATGTCTATAACGACGGCCCTGCGTGGAGCCGGATGGCCCTGTGGTACAAGGTGAAGCCCGCCGACGGTGAATGGAGTGCGGAGCGCCCGTTCTTCGACGCCGGCATCCATAATTCCTATCCCACATTGCTTGAGACGTCTCCCGGCGAATTCTGCGCCGTCTGGGACAGCGGCGACGCCAAACGCCAGCGCAGCGCCATCCGTTTCGGGAAGTTCACCCTCAAACCCTGAGCCTCACCCCGGCTATCGAAAACATTTGTCATGAAAATCGGAAGAAGAATGCTCGGTCTTATCGTCGCCCTCGTCACGTGCGGATGGATGGGCGTTGCCGGCGCCGCGGAGACGGGCCCGAAGCACGTTCGACTGCTGGCCATTGGCAACAGCTTTTCGCAAAACGCCACCCACTATCTGCCTGGCATCGTGGACGCGGCCGGTGACAAGCTGACTTTTCGCACCATCAGCATCGGCGGCTGTCCGCTGGAGCGGCATTGGAAAAACGCCGTCGCGTTCGAGCACGGCTCGACCAATGCGCTCGCGCGCGCCTGGAGCGCGCTGGCCGCCGAACCGTGGGATTTCATCACCATCCAGCAATACAGCCTGATCAGTTTCAAGCCGGAGACCTACCGTCCTTATGCCACGCAACTCCGCGACTACATCCAACAACGATGCCCCAAGTCCGAACTCCTCATCCACGAGACGTGGGCCTACCGCAGTGACGATCCGCTTTTCAAAAATGGGTTCATGCAGCAGGACATGTATTGGAAGGTGCGGAAAGCCTACGAGACGATTGCCGGCGAACTCGGCCGCCGTATAATTCCGGTCGGTGACGCGTTTGAAAACGCGCGCCGTGATCCCGCATGGAAGGGCGTTTTTCCCGATCCCCAGTTCGATCCCAAAAGCGCGAAGCCACCCGCGTTGCCCGACCAGGCGCACTCGCTCCATCGCGGCTATTCATGGTCTGGCAAGACGCTGAAATTCGACGGCCATCACGCGAGCGCCGCCGGCGAATATCTCGGCGCGGCCGTTTGGTTCGAGTTTTTGTTCGGTCGAAGCGTCGTCGGCAATTCTTTTGTGCCGCCGGCATTGAAGGCCGATGACGTGGCCATTCTGCAGAAGATCGCCCACCAGACGGTGAGCGAAGGTCTGAAACTCCCGGAGTAGTTTCCATGAATGATATAATCTTCAAAAAGGCCCTTGGTTTATCGGTCGCGCCAATGAAAACAGCCCTTCACTGTGCCTGTATCCTGGCGGCGAGCGCAGTGTTCGCGCTCGACCTTGCAGCGCCGGTCGAAAAAATCGCCGGTGATTTCAAGTTCACCGAAGGCCCGCTCTGGGTCGCAGTGAAGGGCGAACTGCTTTTCAGCGACATCCCCGCCAATCGCATCGTCCGGTTCAAGGCCGGCAAGTGCGAGACCTTCCGCACGCCCAGCAACAACTCCAACGGCCTGACGCTCGACAAACAAGGCCGCCTCATCGCCTGCGAACACGGCTCGCGCAGCGTCACCCGCACCGAGGCCGGCGGCAGCATCATCACCCTCGCCGACCGCTTCGAAGGCAAGCGCCTCAACAGCCCGAACGATGTCGTCGTCAAGAGCGACGGCGCCATTTACTTCACCGATCCGCCCTTCGCCGTCAAACCCGGCGAGCGGGAACTGGATTTCCAGGGCGTCTTTCGGATCGCGCCCGACGGCAAAACGCTGACCGTGGTCGCGCGGGATTTCATCAAGCCCAACGGGCTCGCGTTCACGCCGGACGAAAAGGTGCTCTACATCAACGACACCGAGCGCGGCCACATCCGCGCCTTCGATGTTGCCGCCGGCGGCACGCTCGCCAACGGCCGCGTCTTCACCAGCGAGGCGCCCCGCCCCGATGGCATGAAAGTGGACACCGAAGGCAACATCTATTGCGCCTGCAAGGGCGGCGTGATGGTCTTCGACCGCGCCGGCAAACCTCTCGGCACGTTCGCCACGGCCGACCAGCCCACCAACTGCGCCTTCGGCGACGCCGACTGGAAAACGCTCTTCATCACCGCCCGCCCCAGCCTCTACCGCGTCCGCCTGACCGTGCCCGGCCTCAAGGTGCCGTAACCGATTCCGTTGGCGAAAAACGCAGCGGTGGGCTACGACCTGCCGCGCCTCCGGCGCTCCGCCATCACCACGGACCGGATGTTGATCAAACAAACGGTTTGGGCAACTTCGGTCTTCGGGCTGAACCGTCGCATTTGGCTTCGTTTTGCTTCGAGCGCGGTCAACAACTGCCATGTATTTTTCAAATAACCAACGCGTTTGCAATATCTTGCATCGAACCCGCGTCGTTCCACATTTGGGTTCGTTTCGCAAAAACGTGGTTTCACACCCGACCCCGGGACGGATCGAAATGTTCGTATTCCAGTGGAAAAACAATGTTTTCCAGCTTTGGACGCGGCCATCATTTGGGTTCGCTTTGCACGTCCGTTCCTGCCGGCAGAACCGTTTCCGGCAACGGGACTTGGATAAGATCGGGGACAAAATCACACGGACATGCTCCAAGAGACGCTGAAAGTCTGCAAAGAGACGTTTTCGCGCATCGAGAACGGATAATCCGCACGATTGCTGCAGGAGCGGCGGTCTCTGGCCGCCGGTCATTGAATCGCCAACGGGTTTCATACGGTCGGATTCACCCGGATCGGGTCGGATCGAACCGGATTGTTTGAGCGTTTCCGCACATCAGTTCCTCTGCCTCGGCCCTCCCGCCTATTCCGATCTCGCATCGGCTTTCCGCCTTTCACGTTTCACCCGTCATCGTCGGGCGCAAGGTATAGAGATTTACCCATCATGTCAAGAGAAATTTGCTATTTTGTTTCGCGATACGGCGCGGCCCTCCCTTGCCACCGCAAAGATTATAGGACTCCCTTGACGCCCCAGCCTCTACCGCGTCCGCCTGGCCGTGCCCGGCCTCAAGGTGCCGCAAGCAGTTCCGTTGGCGAAAAACAGTTCCCGCCCGCGTTGATTTGGAGTTCACTTGGGAAAACCAAGAAGCGGGTTGCCCGGCGCGATGTCGCGCGGGAGAATCGCAATCCCAAGTTTATTGGCAAACGGCTCGTCCTTGAATCCTCCAACGGCCATCACAAGATCACGGCCTTGGTGGACGATGAACAAGAGATTATAGCCGCCCGGGGAGCCTTTGGGGCGGGCAAGAAAAACGAAAGGGGAAAACTTGCTGCCCTCGGGAACCCAGCCGGTCAGACAGCGTCCGGTGTCCTGAATGTCGAATGCCGCTGCGACACGCAAAAGGTCTTCTTGTCCTTTGAGCCTGGGAAGACAGTCGTTGTTGAAGGATGCAGGAACGATTCCGATGGCGGCGTGAAGTGTTGAGGCAAAGGCAATGAGGCACAGGATGAGTAGAAGCTTGGATTTCATAGGAAGCGTTCGGAATCGCCTGACAACCCAGTTCGGCGGGTTGTGTGTTTATTTACCAGTGATTCAGTATGAGCTTGTAGTTCGCTGACTCGATACGGCCAGTCCAGACTTTGTATTTGGTGGACTCAGCAGTAGGAGCAACTTCGTAAATTGCTTTGACCGTAACCGGCGTATCGCCGGCTTCGGCAAAGGTCGGGCGATTGTCCCACCCCGCATCGAGTCGGATGGGATAGACCTGAGACTCACCGGGCGGAATAAGAAATGTCGCTGGATAATTTTTGGTAAAGCATGTGTTTCGGTTCTTGATGACCGCAATGTGTTTGCCATCGGGCATGACGAACTCAAAGGAGATCGTCCAAAAGCCCCAACTGTTCCAAGTCTCCCAGGCGGGCTGTGGCTGGCCGGAGACATTGGTAAGGACAACGTAAAAGAGATCTGGCTGCTTCTCGGCTGTGGAGATAACGCGCAGGTCCGCTCTACTGCGGGTGGGGACAATGGCCAGCGTGAAAGGCATTCTCTGCTCGGCTGCGTGTAGCGCCGTCACGGCCGCGAGGAAGACGCCGATGACGAGGGCATTCCCAGGAGACGTTCTGAGTCGTCTGACGCAGGAAGTGAGCCAGCCGCCAGCGGCGGTTGGCTCCGGCGATTTGTCAGGCATCGTGTTCAATCCATAATGCTCCATTCCAAGAACGGCTTGGATATTTTGGTAATCGTGTCCGTCGGTTGCTCCTGCCTCGATTCTGTGCGAGCAAACTCCACATCGACCTTGATGTAGGGGCAACGGCAGTGAACAAATCTGCGCCGCGTCTGCGTGGACAAGCCGCCCTCGGTGGTGAAAACCTTCAGGAGGTCTGCGCGTGTCATGCCGGGCTTAATGCTCCCGCATTCCTTCAAGATGTTTGAAATCTGCTTCGTGAGGTTTGTATCCACGCTGCGGTCGGCGAAGGACTGCATGGAAAACAAACCCAGGACGAATGTGGCTGCCAGAAATGTGATCAGCGCTTTCATGATGTGATGGACGGTATTTGAATCGCCATGCTTCCGATGCGCCTATGGCGTCATGGTTATTCGCAAGAACGGGTTACTCGCCATAGGTAACCTCTGCGGTGCGGTCCATGTAGATGCGCACGTAAAGTTGGCCGCCCTTGATCGCAACGCCATTGGCGTATTCGTTGCGCAGCCAGGTGACGAGCCAGAACTTGCCATGATCGCCGCGGGGATTGCAGTCAAGGCGCGCCGAATCAATGTATTTGTCGGAGACTTGAATGTGGTGCTGGCGGGCAAAATCCCTGGCGATGGTGAGCGCGTCATCAATGCAAAGCTTCGGCTCTTGGAACCTGGATTCGATCGGCTCGGCTGCCCACGACGTCAACGAAAGGCTTCCGGCCATGAGAAGAACGCACAAGTATCGGTTCAATGTTGTCATTGATTCATTAGACGGTGAAAGCCGGCGAATGCTCCCGCTGCTTTTTGCTGCCATGTTGATTTCTCCTCTCCGTCCATCTCGCCTCATCGTCTCAAGACCGCAACCAACTCGTCAACCTTGTTCCCGGCTGGACACTGTTCGTTCCTGCAACTACCGCTGCCTGCCGTATTTGACCGGCGATTCGGCGACCATGCTGACCACCTCGGTGGATGTGGCAGCGGAGAAGTGGGCATCGAGTTCTTTTTTGGGGCAAACCCGCCCCAGTTCGCACCAGTAGCGCAGCACGCTCGGACAGATGTCAGCGCCGCCCGGCCAGACGAGCGTGCCATCCTGCACGGTGGCTTCCCGAAATTTCTCGGGGTGCTTCAACGCCGCAAACACCCGGCGGCGCAACGCCGGCTGGAGATCGAGCGTAGCGGCAAAACCGTCACTGAACTTCAACCGGACACTCGTCGCGCCGACGACTTCGCAGTGGATGACTTGTGGAACCGATTTCATCACGTCTTGATTATTGTAAAGGTGCAATGGATTGCAAGGGCTGCGGATGGAGCCGTCAACGATCAGGCACCGACCCCCGGACGGCGATTGCGGTTGCTTGAACTGTCCGTGCCTTGCTTCCGGTCACTCAATCTTGAACTTCTTGACCGTGTCGGTTTCAAAAAGTTTGGCGGAGAATTCCGCCAGCAGGGCGCGGTCTTCCGGTGTGCAGGTGGCATCGCCGGAGAAAACCTTGAGGTTGGCATCAACTTCTTGTTTCAGGCGCATGCCGATGGCCAGGACGTGAACACGCGGGTCCTGCAGCACGTGGCGAATGGCGGCGGCGGGCAGTTGTTCGAGGCGTTGCTTGTCGAATCCCGGCACGATGTAGCCCGACCACGCGCCGAGCCAGCCGCCGCCGATGACTTTCATCGCGACGATGCCCATGCCGAGTTCAGACGCTTTGGCCAGGCAGTCATCGCGCAGTTTGGTCATCCGGGCGGTCCAGACCTGATCGTAGCCCCGTGGGATGTAGCCGTAGGACAACATGCAGAGGTCGAATCCGCCGGAGTTGATCAGGGCCAGCGCCTTGTCGAAGTAGCCATGCGCGGAGAATCCGAGGAAACGCACGATCTTCTCGCCACGCAGCTTGACCAGCTCGGCGTGAATCTTCATCGCCTGCTCGACGCTCATTTGCTGAAGTCCCGGCGTGCCGTGAATCAGGAGGACATCCAGATAATCGGTCTGCAGTTCCTTGAGGGAGCGCTCCACTGCCTTGCGCACCTCCTCCGGCTTGGTGGTCTCGACTTTTGTCACTAGGCACACTTGGCGACGCCGGTCTTTGAGCGCCTCGCCGATGATCGCCTGGCTCTCAAGGTAGTTGCCGGCCGTATCGAAGTAGCGCAGGCCCCGGTCGTAGGCGTAACGAACCAGTGCCACGCGATCTTCCTGTGACAGCGGATTGCGCCAGCGCTTGGGCAGGCCGGCGCCACCGTAGCCGAGGATCGGGAGTTTCAGGCCGGTCTTGCCGAGGGTGCGGGTGGGGATTGTGCCGGCAGACTGCCCCGGCGTTTCCGCCCGCGCGTCAGCAGGCATCCTGCGTTCGCAGACGGCCACCGTGGCGAGCGCTTGCGTCGTCTTCTTCAAAAATTCGCGCCGTCCGAGAGTGCTTTTCGTTTTCATTAGCAGGTCATGGAGATTTTGCCGGGCGTGGAGCAGAAGGACGACTTCCAGATTGACTTGCCGGTTTGAGTTCGTTCAGGAGTTTCGTCGCGGCCTGCACGAGCCGTTCGCCGCAGCCCGGCGCGAGCGGACACGCCGTCGGCTCGTAATTCCCCTCTTCAAACGCCCGGCGCGTGGGGATGTAGAAATCCATGTCGTTTGCCAGTGACACGACGATAGTCGTGCGGAAGGGCGACGCCGACTTGATGGCCATGCCGAGTTCCACAAATATCTCGTGTGGCAGTGTGACGATGGTCGTGTCGCGGTCGAGCCGGATGGCCTGCACCTCCTGCGGCAGTTTCCCGCCGTGTTTTTGCCAGAACTCATGCCGGAGGATTCTCGTCCAGGCATCCACCACAGTAAGAAACGGCGCTTTGCTGCGGTCGAGGTTCTCCATGAGCTGTCTCGCGGCGGCGCACTCGGCTTCGGTGACGGGTGGGACAGGCGACCGGATGGTGACGCTGCGCATGGCAAGCTGGCCGTCCGCGACGGCCCGCGCCAACGGCAGCGCCTCATGGATGGTGGCGGCGAGTTTCGCGCCGACGGTCTCGCTGTCTTGCGATGCTTTGGTGCTCACGTCCACATGGTTGACATCGCCGGCGCAGCCTTCGCCGAAGAGGGAAACAAACCCGGGTGCGCCAAGTTGGCGGCGCAGTTGCGCCTGCAGATGGCCCGGATAACACGCGCCGAACGGCTTGCCACCGTAAATGGCCGAGTGCATTGCAAACACCGTGAGCGACCCGATTGGCTTGCCCGTTGCCGCGTCTCGCGCAAGCACGAACGGCAGGTCGGGATCGGTCGGGCCGAGCGGACGGGCGATGTTGGGATTGAGCTTGCCGGGATTCCATCCGGTCGAGCCGTCCTTCATCAGAAACCGGCGGTTGAACGCCATGCCATTCTGTTGCGGCACCACCACGGACAGTTTCGCCGGGACGCGCGCCGCGTGGGCCTTTGCGATTACTTCAGCCCAGCATTCCACCAGCAGCGCGTGATAATCAAGCGGCTCGCACGGGTCTTTGCCGCCGTTTTCCTTCATCGCCCGGGCATGGAGAAAGTCGCGCAACGGTCCGTAGTATTCCGGCCCGCCATGGGTGTGCGTGGCGGTGATGACGATGTTCGCGGCCGGGATGCCGGTCTTTGCGCTGGCGAGTTTGCGGGCGCGGTCGGTGATTTCGCGTGGCACCGAGCAGAGGTCGTTACCCACAAACGCCACGGTGGTTCCGCCTTGCGAAAGAACCATCGCCTTTGCGCAAAGCGGGTCGCCGCCGGCGGCGCTGACGACCTCGTGATAACCGCCCGCCCGCCGCCAGCCAACCGGCGGCGTGATGTCTGCGGTGGCGAAGCCTGCCTGGAATTCGCTCATCTGTGCCGTGGTGCGGTTGGCGTTCGTTTCGGCGGCGGGCGAGATCAGCGCGGAACCGGCGAGGGTGATGACGAGAAGTGATGTTTTCACGGATGCGGCGTAGTTTCGCATTGGGTGGGTTCAGCGGCTTGCGGTCCTCGATGTCTTCAGCACGGCGCGGCTTCTCCGTGTGGATACCGATAGTCGGCCTTCGGGTTGGTTGAGACGCGCTTGATCGAGCCATCGTCCAATCGGTAAACGTAGAGTTGGCCCTTCCCTGTTTCGGTGGAGTGATAGACCACCGCCGACTCGCCATCAATCCAACGCGCATACGCAAACCAGATCGGCTTGCCCGCCTCGTTGGCAAACGGCTTGAGGTTCGTGATCGCGCGCTCGCGCACATCGAAGTCGCCGATGTAGAGCGTGTGACCGGGTTCTCCGGATTTGATTATTCTCTGTCGCTCGAAGGAAATGAACTCGAAGCAGATTTTCTTCTCGCTGGGAGAAACGCTCATCCGGTGAAATATGCCCTTCGGCGTCAGTTCGCACTGGACGCGTTCGTAAATTGGCTTTGGCCCTTCTCGGCGCGTCAGCAAGAAAATCCCCCCGCCCTGCTTCGGAAGATACGAGGTCACGAGAATCCTGCCGTCCATGAGGCACGAGTGCCCCCAAGTGTGAAAACTCTCGTCGGTGATTGCGACCTCTTCGCCGGGCTTGCCGCCGATTTTGCTCTGCATCACGTGGAAGCCGCCGTTCTTCTCGTTCTTGCGGTTCCAGATTGGCGTGTTGAGACCGTCGCGCGTCCACGTCGGATTGAAATCCGTGTGCGTGCCGTCGCTCAGTTCGTGATATCCCGTGCCGTCCGCGTTGATGATGAAAATCGCGCTCTTCCAGGTCATGACGTTTGCGGGATCACCCTCGAGTCTCCGGAAGCAGACGAGGTGGTCGCCGGTCTTCGACCACGACGGTTTGAAGTCCCAGTGGCCGGTGGTCAGCGGTTTTCCCTCCGGCTGGCCGACCTCATTGACATGAATCTCGCCGTTGCAGTAATACGAAATCCGCGGGGCGCGCGAACGCCCCGCCTCGCCGGCGCGGGCCAGGAGTGGCGCGAGTGCGGAGCCGATGCCGGCGGAAGCCGCCACCGCTGCCGTTGTCGCTTTCAGGAACTCGCGCCGGCTCAGTGGATCGTTGTGTGTCTTCATATTGTTGTGTGTGTTCATGGTGCTTGTTTCTTGAGATGCTTGGTGAACCACTCCAGTTCGAGGTGCGTCGCTTCTTCGAATCCCTCCCGGTAGATCCCGTAGTGAGTCATGCCTTTGAGGACGTGATACGCCACTGGCACGCCGTGCGATTTCAGAATCTCTGCGACCCGCTCGCCGTTTTGGTGGCGGTCCAGCAACTCGTCGTTCTCGGCGTCAATGACGATCATCGGCGCGCGGATTTTCTCGGCGGCCTCAATGGCGTTGAAGCCGATGCTTTTCACCGGGTTGACCCGCATGTTGTCGTAACGCGCCATCTTCCCGCCCATCTTGCCGGTCTCAAACGGGACTGGTTCGGTCTCGGCGCGCGCCTGCTTGGCGGCCAAATCGTAAGCGTATTTCTCGGCGGCCGGGCCGCGCCCGCCGCCCATGCCGCCCACTTGAGCGGCAACGCATTTGACCCGCGGATCGTTGCCGGCGGTCCACGTCACCAGCCCGCCCCCGTAACTGGTGCCCAGGATGCCGATGCGTTGCGGGTCAACGTTCGGCTCGCCCACGAGGAAACCAATCGCGGCGCGGATGTCCGTTGTTTGGTCGGCGAAATCCATCTGCCAACGGATCGCGCGCGCGCGAAGGGTGACCTCGCTCTTGGCGTCGGGCGCAGGTTGTTTGTCGAGCGACATCAACCGGCTGTCGCTCTCACCCCAACCGCGGTAGTCGAACGCGAGGAACACAAACCCGGCTTGCACGAACCGCGGCGCGAGTTTTTGTGGCGTGCCTTTCTTCGTGCCGCCGGTGCCGGCGCAGAACAAAACGGCGGGGAGTTTCTTGTCCGGCTTCAGCCCCTTCGGCAGATAGAGGTCGCCCGCCATCCGCACGCCGTCGCTCCAAATGATCACATTGCGCTTCTCGACGTTGTCCGGCAACGGTGTCGGCGGCTGAAATTGAGCCGCCGAAACGACAACAGCGAAAACAGCAGACAGGGTGATCATTGTGATGGGGGTTTTCATGGTCTTGTCCTCGCTTCTTCGCTCCATCTTATCAATGGACACCGTGTTCATGGTTCTGTTGGCTGTGTGGCGGCTGAATGCCGCTGGAGTTTTGGTGTCAGCGCGATGCTTGCGAGTTCGAGTCCCGCGTCTTCGATGACGGTCAGCGCATAGACATCAACAATCTCCAGCCCGTCCGGCGAGACGGCCAGTTGCGGATGCAACGCCCGGAAGCGGGATAACGGCAGCCTCACCTCCCACTCGGTGCCGACCGGCCCGAGCTTTTTCGCCGGCACGTCCGTCTCGAATTTCCCTGCGAATACACCCCGCACTTTTTGCGTGCTGAAACCGAAGCGCACAAACTGCGAACGCGTGGTGCGGCCACGAAATACGAGCGTGGAATCGTTGCGCGCAACCACCGGGCACGGGCTGTCGCGTCGCACCCGCAGCGCGGCGTCGTGGATCAGGAGGGGGGCGCGCTTGGGCCGTGGCCAGAGCAGCGGGGCAGCGCTGAGCCGCACGGACGGGGAATCATGCCCCAGCAACCACTTCCCATAGGCTGGTTGCACTGCGGGCGAGAAACTGCACGTCCAGCGCTCCACCGGATGCGGCTGGGACTCAACGTGCGGCGGCTCGTCGCGGCGCATCCCAACATCGGCTTGCTGCCCTGCCGAAACTTCCACCTCGTGATCGTCCAACAGGCTGCGGATGCGCGCCGTGCCGGAGTTCACGCGCAGCCGCGTTCCTTCGGCGAAGGTCTCGATGTCAAATTGCGCGCCGCGAGCTTCGACGACCGCGTTGTGCGTTTGAATCGCGTAGCCCTGCCGGTCAGGACTCGCCCACACGCTGCCGCGCGTGAGATTCCAGTGCGTCCGGCCGCCGTCGCCTTCCAGAATCCGCAGCGCACCGTGGCTGCCGAGCGTGAGACGTCCGCCGCCCTGTAGCGCCAGATCTGCCGCCGCATCGCAGGAACCCGTTTCGATGCTGTCGCCCGCCACCAATTTGGCGCCGAGGCGAAGTTCCTCCTTCAGCGATCCGTGGCCACTGAAAAGCCGTCCCACGCCACTCGCAGCCGCCACGGTCGCGACCTGCCGCCGCTCTGCAAAACGCGCATAGACCACCTGCGTGACCACCATCGCCAACACGGCAGCCGCGGCCGCCGCCGTGAGCGGGCGCCATGAGAACCAGTTCATCCATGCTTGTCCGCGCGGTGACACCACCGGCTCTGCCATCGGAGCTGCGGCGAGGCGACCGCTTCCCAGCGCGGCGTCAAGGTTTGCGTATCGGGCGAATTGCCGGCGAAATGCCGCATCGGTCCGCAGCCCCTCTTGCAGAGCCTGCCGATCCTCCGCCGTGGCGGTGCCGTCAACGTGACGACGGATGAGTTCGAGCCGTTCGTGATCTGAGTTCATGCGAGTCCCTCGCGTGCGAGCACTCGGTGCGTGCAATCCATCAAGGCGAGCCGGATGCGATGCAGGGCCTTGTAAAACGACATGGGCGAGCGCCCGGCCGCGGCGGCCAACTCAGCAATGCGGGCGCCGGGCGCATAGGCGGCGTCGAGAAGCTTCCGTTGGGCGGCGTCCAGCTTGCCAATGCACTTGTCCAGCGCCTGACGCTCCGCCTCGTAAGCGTCCGCGTTCTCGGTCACTTCAATCGCCAGCAGTTCCAGCACGTCCTCGTCAAACACCAGCCGGTCGCGCGCCCGATCCCGCCGAAACGCCAGCACTTTGAACTTCGCGACCCCAAACGCCCAACGCCGGAAGTCCTCCGGGGCCGTCAACTCCTCGAACTTCCGCCACAACACCACCGCCACCTCCTGCATCACCTCCCGCGCATCATCCCGCGTCGCCACCAGCGTCCGCACAAAGCCGTTCAGTGCTTCCTCATGCTCCACATAAAGCCGGAGGAACTGTTCATGCTTTTCATTTTCCTCAGGTGTCATCATCTATAACATTCCGCGAAGAGCTGCCATTTGCCGGAAAAAAGTGGATTCCGTCTTGTCCTCGTGGCGGCTCCTCGGCCGATGAAATCAAATCGCGATTCGGCTCCATCCTTTTCCAGCCATTCGTCGCATATTACCGCATTGGGTGATAACACCGGAAGTCGCGTGGAGATGCTCTGTTCCATCGCGGCCTTCCTGGCTTTACACTTCCTTCACAATTTTTCGCGGCGGCGCACACGAAAGCTTTACACTCGTGGTGTTTAATCCTGTGACAACATAATTCAAAGGGATGCACACACCATGAAACGAACACTGATCTTCCTCGCCATGCTTGCCGGTTCGGCGTTCGCTTACGAGCGGCTGCAAGGGCCGACCGAACTGCTTTTTTGCAACAAAGAGAAGGCATTGAACGGCTACACGCTTTTCGGCGTCGGCAACCGGACCTTCCTGCTCGACCTGGACGGGCGCGTCGTCCACACGTGGCCGCTTGGGACGAATCCGCACCTGCTCGACAACGGCCACATTCTCGACGCGTCGAAGGACGACCCCAGCGGCTTCCAGGGTTTCACGGAGGTGGATTGGGACGGCAAGAAGGTTTGGGAATACACCGAGAAACGCGAGAACTACGCGCCGCATCACGATTGGGTGCGCATCTTCAACAAGAAGCTCAACGCGCCCACCACGCTTTACATCGCCAACAAGACGATCACCGATGAGCAAGCCATCGCCGCCGGCGCGGACCCGAAGAAAGGCCCGTATCGCAACGGCCAGATGGACGCCGTTGTCGAGGTGGACATGCAAGGCAACGTCATTTGGGAATGGTGCTTCTTCGATCACGTCGTGCAGGATGTGGACGCGACGAAGCCCAACTACGTCGGCCATGGCAAGACCGTTGCGGATCATCCGGGGCGCATCAACATCAACATGCCCGGCCGCCCGTTGAAGCGGGACTGGCTGCACTGCAATTCGTTGGACTACAACGCCGGGTCGGGCCACATCGTCATCAATTCCGTGCAGGGCGAGCTTTACGTGGTTGACCACGACGGCACGTTTGTTGCCGGCGACCCGAAGGCGGGCATTGCCAAGGCCGCCGGCGCGGCGGGCGATTTCCTCTACCGCTTCGGAGACCCGGCCCGCTACGCGCAAGGCGATCCGCCGCGTATTTTGGAGAATTGGGACTCGGCCACCTCCGGCCACAAGCAGATGGGCGGCTCGCACCACGCGTCGTGGATTCCGGCCGGCCTGCCCGGCGCGGGACACATCATGGTCTTCAACAACGGTCAGTATCTCTACCAGCGCACGCCGGAGTCCTCCGTTTTCGAAATCAATCCGTTCCTCGACGCGAGCGGGCGCGACACCGGTAAATATGTCAACCCGCCCGATGCCGGCTACCGTCGCGAGACCTACGATCACGACACACACAACCAGCCGCGCCAAATCTCGAAGCAAGTCGTCGCATGCTGCCGCTCCGTCAACAGCCACGGTTGCTTCAGCCACATCGGCTCCAGCGGCCAGCGCCTGCCGAACGGCAACACCTTCGTCTGCTCCGACACCGAGGGCCATTTCTTCGAGGTGACCGACAAGGGCGAACTCGTTTGGGAATACATCAACCCCGTCACGCGCGCCGGCCCGGTGAAAGTGCTCGGCGACGTGTTGCCGATGACCAACTCCGCGTTCCGCGCGTTTCGCTACGCCGCCGATCATCCCGCGTTCAAGGGCCGCGACTTGACGCCGAAAGGCACCATCACCGAACGCGTCGCGCAAGGCGTTGATGTTTATCCCAAGCACGGCCCCGGCGACCGCAAGGGCAAAGGCGGTGGCAAAGGCGGCCGCGGCGGTGGTGGCGGCGACAATCGAGACGACCGCCCGCCGCGCGACGACCAGCGCGAGAAGTGAGCGCTGCGACTTTCGCCGCCACGCTCGCCTTCAATCATCTGCTGTGATGAAATGCGGTCATGAAGCGAATCCTCCTCACCCTCACCACCCTGCTGCTGACGCCACTGTTCCCGCTGCATGCCGCCGAGGCGCTGCAGGATTCGACGCGCGGGACTCTGACTCTGGCGCTGCAGCCCTTTGTGGACAACCAGATTATCTCCGGAGCGGTGGCGCTGGTTGCGGACAAGGAGAAGGTTCTGGACGTGATGACAGTCGGATTTGCCAGCCTCAGCACAAAGATGCCCATGCGCGAGGACACGATGTTCTGGCTCGCGTCCATTACCAAGACATTCACGGCCACCGCGCTGATGACGCTCGTGGACGACGGCAAGGTGAACGTGGACGACCCCGTCGAGAAGTATCTGCCCGAGTTCAAGGGGCAGCAAGTCACCGATGCGACGGACAAGACCAAAACGCATCCGCCGGAGCATCGCATGACAATCAAGGAACTGCTCACGCACACCAGCGGCATCATTGGGCCGAACGATCCGCCCATCAAACGCAACAACGTGTTGAAGGAAGACACCGAGCAATATGGCGCCGCGCCGATGAAGTGGGAGCCGGGCACCAGGTATGAGTATAACAACTCCGGCATCAACACCGCCGGCCGCATCATCGAGGTCGTCAGCGGCATGCCATATGGCGACTTCGTGAAGCAGCGCCTTCTTGATCCGCTTGGCATGACGGACACCACCTTCTGGCCCGATGAAAAACAAGTCGCGCGGCTCGCGATGACATCGCGGTTCAACAAGGAAGAGTCCGCGCTCGAAGACCTGCCCAACAAGCCCGACAAGGCCTGGCTCAGCCAGCCGCCCAATGTTCCCCACGTGCCGCTCAATGTGCGCACCTACCTCGGCGACGCGCTCCGGGCCTACCCGAACCACTACGCGTGGCCGGCGGGTGGTCTGTTCTCGACGGCGCACGACCTCGCCAAGTTCGGCCAGATGATGCTCAACCACGGCGTGAGCCACGGCAAATGCCTTGTGTCCGAAGCTTCGTTCAAGCGCATGACCACCGTCGTGCCCAGCGCTGTCCCCATGAATCCAAAGCCCAGCATCGGCCTCGGATGGTTCGTCAAACCAAACGACAATGAAGGCCCCGTCGCCGGCAGCTTCGGTCACAACGGCGCGCGCGGCCCGGAAATGTGGATGGACCCAACCCATCAACTCGTGATGATCCTCCTGATCGAGAGCATGGACATTCACCAGCGCGGCCAGCCGCCCGGCGACGCACAGAAGAAACTTCGCGCGGCGTTCTTCAAAACGGCGGTCGAGAGATATGGGAGGCCGGCAAGTCACTGAAGCGCATTCTCCCGATGATGGTATGCGATCCATGAAAACCACACTCGCACTCATCACCACCCTGCTGCTGACTCCGTTGGCTGCGCTGCAAGCCGCCGCGCCGCAGCGGCCCAACTTTGTGTTCATCCTCGGCGAGGGCCACGGCTGGAGCAGCACGTCGGTGCGGATGGATGACGCGGTGCCGGAATCCAGGAGCACGTTCGTCCGCACGCCGAACTTCGAGAAGCTCGCGCAGGCCGGCATGCGGTTCGCCAATTTCTACGCGCCGTCGCCGCGCTGCACGCCGTCGCGGGTCGCTCTTTTCACCGGCAAAAGCCCGGCGCAGTTGCACATGACGTTTATCGGCGAAGGCAAAAAGGACAGCGGCGGGGTGGGGAACACACGCGTGATTCCGCCATCGGCCTCGATGGAATTGCCGGTGAGCGAGACGACCCTCGCGAAGTTGCTCCAACACGCCGACTACGCGACCGCCCACTTCGGCAAATGGCACATGGGCCGGGCCAATCCTTCGCAGCACGGCTACGACGAGAACGACGGCGCCAACGGCAACGGCGGCCCGGACAACGTGGACAATCCGCATCCGAAGCAACTTTTCGCCATGACCGGGCGCGGCATGGAGTTCATGGCGCGGCAGGCCAAGGCCGGCAAACCGTTTTATCTCCAGCTATCGCACTACGCCTCGCGACACGGCGGCGACGCGCGGCCGGAGAGCATCGCGGCGGTGAAAGACTGGGGCAGCGTGGACGAGCGCGACAGCGGCACCGCCGCCGCCGACCTCGACCTCGACGTCGCGTTCGGGATGGTGTTGAAAAAGCTCGATGAGCTTGGCATCGCGAACAACACCTACGTCATCTTCACGACCGACCACGGCACGCCGGGGAAAAACCCGCCGTTCGCCGGCGGCAAAGGCACGGTCTCTGAAGGCGGACTGCGCGTGCCATTCATCATTCGAGGCCCGGGCATCCGGCCCGGCGCGTGCTCGCACGTGCGGGCGATCGGCGAGGATCTGGTTCCCACCATCGCGGCACTGGCGCATGTCACCGAACCGTTGCCGAAAGGTGTCGAGGGCGGCAGCCTCGTGTCGGTGCTTGCCAACGCCGGCAACGGGACGGTGAAGCGTTCGCGCGAGGAGTTCGTCGTTCATTTCCCGCACTACGACAAGGACTCCATCGGCCCGGCCTCCGCGATTCTGCTTGGCGATTTTAAACTCATCCGCGTTTACGAGACCGGCGCGTTGCAACTGTTCAATATCGCCCAAGATCCCGGCGAACGCCGCGACCTCGCGCAGCAAATGCCGGACAAGGCGAAGGAACTCAACCAGCGATTGAGCGACTACCTCGCGGCGGTGAACGCCCAGATGCCGACGCCCAATCCAAACTACGATCCGAGCAAACCCACACCGGAACCGAAACGCGGCGGCAGGGGAAAGGGCAGGAACAAGGACCAGTGAACTTGCGCGTGATCCGGCCTGCGGTCTGGTTGTGTTTGCTTGCCTGTGTCGCGCTGGCCGCGCCCGAAGGCAAGCAGGGCCGTGACAAAGGCAACGGGAAGCAGCCCACGCAGAACTCGGCTTGCAACGATGTGCCAGCGCATCCGTTCGATCTGGTTCTCGGCCGACCCACGCGAGATTCGGTCACGCTGAGCGTGCTCGCCTATCAGGACGCCGAAGGTTGCATCGTCTATGGAACGCAACACGGCATTTACCCTCAGCAGACGCCGACGCGCCCATTCAAAAAAGACGAGCCGGCCGAAGTGGTGATCGGCTCCCTGCGGCCCGACACGCAGTATTTTTACCAGTTCCGCGCCCGCGGCATCCAAAACGCGGAAGGCGCGTTCCACACGCAACGCTCGCGGGGTCGCCCGTTCACCTTCACCGTCCAGGCCGACTCGCATCTCGACGACCGTGTCAGCGCCGGGATTTATCAACGTACGCTGGCCAACGCGCTCGCCGATGCGCCGGATTTCCACGTGGACCTCGGCGACACGTTCATGACCGAGAAGCACGACAACCGCGAGAACGCCGCCCGCCAATACCTGGCGCAACGGTTTTACTTTGGCCAACTCTGCAGTTCCGCCCCGCTGTTCCTCGTGCTCGGCAATCACGACGGCGAAAGCCCGCGTGGCCACGGCAGCGATGCCGACAGCCTCGCCATCTGGTCCAACACGATGCGGAAGCGCTATTTCCCGAATCCCGTTCCCGACGGTTTCTTCAGCGGCAACGCGACGAAGCATCCCGAAGCCGGCCTGTTGCAGGATTACTACGCGTGGGAATGGGGCGACGCGCTGTTCGTCGCACTCGATCCGTTCTGGTTCACGCAGAAGCAGCGCGGCCAGGGCGACAACTGGAAGCGCACGCTCGGTCCGGAGCAGTATCAGTGGCTCAAGCGCGTGCTCGAAATGAGCAAGGCGCGGTTCAAGTTTGTCTTCATCCATCACCTCGTCGGCGGCTTGGACGGCCAGTGCCGCGGCGGGTCGGAGGCCGCGCCGCTTTATGAATGGGGTGGCAGGAACGCCGACGGCACCGATGGCTTCAAGCAGAACCGTCCCAAATGGCCCGCGCCGATTCACCAACTGCTGGTGCAGAACCGTGTCTCCATCGTTTTCCACGGCCACGATCATTTCTACGCCAAGCAAGATCTCGACGGCATCGTGTACCAGGAAGTCCCCCAGCCGGGAAACCCGGGCAACGGAAAACCGCCCCGCAACGCCGCCGAATACGGCTACCGCAACGGCACCATCCTCGGCAGTTCCGGCCACATGCGCATCACTGTGTCAGTGGCCCAAGTCACGGCGGAGTACATTTCATGCGTCCTTCCCGCCGACGAAACCGCCGAACGCAAGAACCGCCAAGTCTCACACTCTTACACTCTGGCGCCAAGGTGATGTGAGAGCGCCGGGGCACGCAGCCGGCTTCGGCTGCAATGCGGTCACTCCAACCGCTTGATCGAGATGTTGCGGAACTCAACGGGGTCGTTGTGGCCGGCGAAACCGAAATGGCCCGACGTGCGGTCTTTGCCGGGATGCGCTTTGTTGGCCATGAACTCGGTGACTTTGCTGAGGTCGCAGTCGAGCACGACGGTGCCGTTCAACTCGACGCGGATGGTCGAGCCTTTGATGGTGGCTTCCTCGTAGTTCCACTCGCCGACCGGGCGCTGGTAGCCGCGGTAAACCGGCACCATGCCGTAGGCCGAGCAGCAGAATTGCCGCGGGTCGAGCTTGGTGTATTTCGGCGCGGAGTCGTCGAGGATTTGCAGTTCGCACATGCCGACGTAGGCGGTGTCGCCCTGGCCGGGATAGCGGATGGCGAGGCCGTTGTTGCCGCCGGGCGGCAGCTTGAACTCCAGCCGCGCCACGAAGTCGCTGAACTCCTCCTTCGTGTAAATGGTGCCGCCTTTCTTCAACTGCCAGACAATCGCGCCGTCCTGGACCTGGCAGCAATCGAGCGGGCCGGCCCAGCCGTCGAGGTTCTTGCCGTTGAAGACCGATTTGAAACCTCCCTGATCCTTGCGGCGCAGGAGCTTGTTCGCCTCGTCGGCGGGGATGTCGCGGACGAATATGTTCCGCCAGCGGATTTCGCCGCCGTGGGTTTGGAGTTGGATGGGACCCTCTGGCGGAATGGGCAGCTTGCGCGTCTTGTCGTAGTAGTTCTCCAGGATCGCGCCGTCCACAACGAGCTTGTCGTTGAGCCAGACCCAGGTGCGCGAGCCGCATTGGATGACATGGACGTGGTTCCACTGGCCGAACGGTTTGTCGGCGAGCACGAGCGGGTCCTTGCCGGGCGCGCCGGGCGAATTGTTCCAGAGGCCGCCGCTGCCCTTGTCGGCGCCGATCTTCCACTTGCCGCCTTCCTTGGTGGTGTCCCAGATTTGCACCTGCGGGCAGCCTTTGAGATAGATGCCGCTGTCGGCGAGCGGCACGGTCTTGTAATCCAACAGCAACTCGTAATCGCGGAAGTTTTTCTCGGTGGTGGCGTAGAGGCCGTGGCCGTCGTTGACCAGTTCGCCGTTTTCGACGCGCCAATGCTTGGCGATGTCATCGAGGGTGGCATCGTGCTTCTTCTTGAACTCCTCCGGGGTCATCGCGAGGTATTTGCGCGGGTCCTCGGTGGTCGCGCCCCACCAGCCGGTGAGGTCCTTGCCGTTGAACAGCGTGGTGAATCCCGGCGGTGGTTCATTGGGCGCCGTGGCGCGGGGCGAGGTGCCGGCGCAAGACACAAACAGGCTCAGCGCGGTGACGTTACAGGCGATCAGTGCGAGATGAGTGGAGCGTTTCATGATGGCGTTCTGGTGCGTGGTTAGTTGAGTTCTTGGATGAAGACGTTGCGGAACTGCATGAGGCTGGAGGCGGGAATCCACTCGCCGTTGGGCTTCATGCCGCCGTGGTGCTGGAGGCCGATGCGGCCTTTGGCGGGCACGCCGGGCAGTTGGACTTTTTCGATGACGGTCTGGCCGTTGAGCATGACGGTGAGCCGGTCGCCTTTCATCGTGATCTGGAACGTGTTCCATTCGCCGACCGGCTTGTCGGCGTGGACCTTCGGCACGCAACCGGCGCGGACCTCCGGCGGCATCTTCTTGTCCATGCGGTAGCCGTAAACTTCGCCGGAGCCGCAGGGCCAGCACCAGATGTTGATCTGCGACTTCGAGGAGCCGCGCAGGTAAACGCCGCTGTCGGCGTTGGGGCGCGGCGTGAGAATGGGCTTGCCGTCGGGACCGAGTTTGTAGTCGCCGCTGGGCAGAATCTCCGGCATTGGGTAGAGGCCGTGCATCTCTTTGATCTTCCAATCCAGCTTCAGCGTGAAGTCGCCGTACTCCTTCCCGGTCCAAAGATCCTTGCTCTTCTTCGCCTCGCTGCGCGCGTCGTAGTCAATCACGCCGTCGAGCACCTTCCAGTGGCCGTTGTCGCCTTCGGGCACGACCCAGCCGTCGAGGTCCTTGCCGTTGAAGAGTGAAACAAACCCCGGCGGCGCGTCCGCGGCGAACGCGGCAGCGGTGATGAGTGCGGTGGAAATAATGGAGCAGGCGAATGCCGGGAAAAATGAGGCGGGTTTCATGATGCGGATTCTACGCGCCGTTCGCGTCGGTGCAATAATCAATATATTGAAAATCATCCTACCTTGGTAGCACACCGCCGGCTGGTGCTAGCGCTTGCCGGCCGGACTGAACACAGAAACGGAATCACACACGCCGGCGAGCACGCATCCGTCGCATCGCGGACGCTGCGCTTTGCAAACACTGCGGCCGTGACGGATAAGGTTGATGTGCAGCGACAGCGCGCGGCCGTTCGGGACCAGCGCCGCCATCGAGTCCTGCGTCTGTTCGGCGGTGGCGAAGTTGGAAACGATGCCAAGCCTCCGGCACAGGCGGTGGATGTGCGTGTCCACCGGGAACACGTCCCGGCCCATGCCGAAAAGCAGCGTGCAGGCCGCCGTCTTCGGGCCGACGCCCGGCAACGACAATAGATACTCCATCGCAGCGGGCTGGTTCATGCCGGCCAGGTGTTTCAAGCTGGGCCGTCCGCGTTCTTCCTGGAGGCGGGCAAGAATGGCCTGGATGCGCGGCGCTTTGGTGTTCGCAAGGCCGGCGGAGCGGATCGTCGCCACGAGGTCACTCGTCGGGGCGGCGAGCACGTCCCGCCAGCGCGGGTAACGCCGTCGCAGTGCTCGGAACGCGCGGCTGGAGTTTGTGTCCGTGGTGTTTTGCGAGAGGATCGTCTCGATGAGCGCATCGAGCAGCGTGCGGGCCGGCGCGACTTTTGGCACGCCGTATTCTTTTCGCAATGCCGCCTCGATACGGCGGACGAAAGCCTTGAGTTGGGCGTCGGCGGAACGATGGCGTTTCATGTCGGGTCTGTTGCCCGCAATTCTACCAGTTTTGGTTTCGTCAACGCGATGGCTTTCGGGCGTGTCGCAAACTTCCGGCCGGTACAACGCCCTTGACAGCGGCACGGGTCAGTCAGAAACTCGGTGCGGTTAGAGACTGTGTACACCGCCCGGGTCGTGACCAAGAGGAAGGAGTGCGTTCATGAAGACGTTGGTGACTCTGCTGCTTTTCTTCACGTGCAGTTGTCTGGCTGGCGATCTGACCACGCTCGATGGCACGACCTACCGCAATGTCAAAGTCACGCGCGTCGAAGCCGACGGCCTCGTGATCACACACGCGGAAGGCGCGTGCAAAATTGACTTCCTCAAACTGCCTGAAGCGGTCCGCAAGCAATACGGCTATGATCCCGCCAAGGCCGGGGCGGCCAGGAAAGCCGCCGCCAACGGTGTCGGCAGCTGGCAGGAGATGGACCAGCGGATGATCTTCCTCACCGTGCAGCTTTCCAGCGTCGAGGCGTCGTTGGCAGCCATCAATCGCACGTTGATTTCGCTGGGCATTCAACAAGTCACCCGGCAGAGCAACGCCTCCATCGCTCATCAAGCCAACGAGGCCATGGATCGCAACGCGGGCGGGCCGGTGCCGTGGGCGGATTTCTACGGGCACACCGCGGAGAAGTTCTTCTATCATCCGGTTGACCCGCACACGTACTATCACACGTGGACGATCCTGGGCCTGCCGTCGTCGGGCAAGGTCGCGCCTGGAAAAGGAGTGCCATCATCCCAAGGGCTGCCCGTTCACCAGCGTCCGCCGCAGTTCGACTACATCTACCGCGCCAACGCCGACGCCGAGCGGCGCGCGCAGGCCGAGGTCGCCCGCCTCGGCAACAATGCCGGCGTGATTCTGGAACGCCGTCGCCAACTGGAGGCCGAGCAGTCGGCGCTTTGGTGCAAGATCGCCTTCCACGCCGTCGCGGGCCGCGAACTGCTCACGAAACCGCTTTACTACTACGACCTCAAAAACACCGGGCCGGGCTCCGCCGAAGGCCAGCAGCGGCTGGAGGCGTTGCGGGCGGCGATGGGTTATTTGCGCGACGGCAACCGGCTGGCCGCGATGGCGGAGCAAGGTGTGGACGCCGACGCGGCGCGTTGTTACAGCCAACTGCAAGCGGGCGTGGATGCGGCGCGCGGCGGGATGGAACGGCGGCTGATGGCGCAACCCGTCGTGGTCGGTGACATGACCGACAGCCGGACGATGCTGGGGAGGTTTGTTGCCGTGGCGAAGCGGATGAGCGAAGTGAGCGCCAACATCGCCGATGCCCAGCGCCTGGCGCTGGACGGTGACCGCGCGGGCGACCAGGGCCGCAAGCTGACGTTCCGCAGCCAGCTTCAGCAATCGCTGATGCTCTGCGCCGAGGCGTTGCTGGCCGGGGACGAGTGCATCAACGAACTGGCGCGCGACTGGAAAGTGCAACCCGACACACTAACACCCGCGCCCGCATTGTCGTCGCTAGCATCACTGGCTGTGCCGCCGGCGCGGCCGGCGGAAACGCCCGCGGTCCAACGTGTGGAGGCCGCCAGCTTCGTGAAGGAGATTTCGCCGAAAAATGAACGGGGGCTGAGTTTGGGAGCGATGAAGGCGGAAACCGTGCTGCGGTTGCAATACGTGTCGGGAAAGTGGAAAGCGTGGGGTGGCATTGCAACGGCATGTCCGGACGATGCAATGGACCATGGCGGCGACAACGTCGGTGGCGAGCGCAACCGCCTGGCGATCATCAATGCGCCGGTGTCCGGCGAGATTGAGGTGCTGGCAGTGGTTCCGCCGGTAACGGCGGCAAGACCGTTTGAATTTACCGCGCCGCGCAACTTGGAGAACGTGGCGTTGCGAATCAACGGTGGCACCGGCGACTGGTCAAAGAATCCCGATGGACACGTGAAGTATCTACTGACGGTCTTTGGCCAGACTCCCATCGTGGTTGCGCCTCCGCAGGTTTCACCGCCCTCCCAGCCATGGACCAACAGCCTCGGCATGAAATTCGCGCCGGTGGCCGGCACGTCGGTGCTGTTCTCGATTTGGGACACGCGCGTGCAGGACTATCAGGCTTTTGTCTCCGCGACGGGGCGTTTGTGGATGAACAACGCCAAAAACCAGTTTGAGCAGGGACCAACGCATCCGGCCCTGTGGATTGGTTGGGAGGACGCCCAGGCGTTCTGCAAGTGGCTGACGGGCAAGGAGCGGCGCGAGGGCGCGATTACCTCCGCTCAGGAATACCGGCTGCCGACGGACTTGGAGTGGAGCGCGGCGGTGGGCTTGGAAAATGAAACGGGCCATACGGCGATGGAACGATCCGGAAAAGTGCCGGATGTCTATCCGTGGGGCACGCAATGGCCGCCGCCGTACAGGTCGGGTAATTTCGGTCCGAAGCTGAACGTGGATGATTTTGAAAGAACAAGCCCTGTGGGCAGCTTTGCGGCGAACCGGTTCGGCCTCTACGACATGGGCGGCAATGTCTGCCAGTGGTGTGAGGATTTTTCCACCGGCCAAAGCGAGCGCGTGTTGCGTGGCAGCACGTGGAGCACGAGTGAACAGAACCAACTATTGTCATCTTATCGTCGCCCTGGCCGTCCCGTCGGTCACGTCAGCTGGGCTGGATTTCGTTGTGTGTTGGCAGGGCCGGACGGGCCTGCGCCCCGGTGATCAACCACCATCGGCGATGCTGGAAGACGCAGCGTCTTTCCGGTTTGCGCCACTTGGTTGCTGACAACGGACGCGGGAACGCTTTTTAATGCCGGTATGAACCGACTTCACCTTTCCCTGCTGGTCGCGGCGCTCGCCGCCGTCTCCGCTCGCGCCGCCGATGACATCGTGCTCGCCGATTTCGAGGGCAAGGATTACGGCAACTGGAAAACCACCGGCGAGGCGTTCGGGCCGGGGCCGGCTCAGGGAACGCTGCCGCGCCAGATGAAGGTCAGCGGCTATCTTGGCCACGGGTTGGTCAACAGTTTTTATGGCGGCGACAAATCCACCGGCACGCTCACGTCGCCGGAGTTCAAGATCGAGCGGCATTACATTTCGTTTCTCATCGGCGGCGGCGGCTGGACCGGCAAGACGTGCATGAATCTGCTCGTGGACGGCCGGGCGGTCCGCAGCGCCACCGGCCCGAACGTCGTGCCCGGCGGCAGCGAGGCGCTCGGGCCGGCGTCGTGGGACGTGAGCGAGTTCCCCGGCAAGACCGCGCAGATTCAGATCGTGGACAACGCGACCGGCGGCTGGGGCCACATCAGCGTGGACCAGATCGTGCTCACCGACAAAAAACCGCCAAAACTGCTCGCCGACCAGACGCGCGAGTTCGCCATCGAGAAACATTACCTGAACCTGCCGGTGAAGAACGGCGCGCCGAAGCGCAAGATGGCTGTGCTCGTGGACGGCAAGCCGGCGCGCGAGTTCAACATCGAGCTGGCCGACGCCGCGCCCGACTGGTGGGCGCCGCTGGACGTGCGCGCGTTCCGGGGCAAACGCGTCACGCTTTGCGTCAACCAACTGCCGGAAGATTCCAGCGGGCTGAAGGCCATCGAGCAGGGCGATACGCTCAAGGGCGCAGAGAATCTTTATCACGAGAAATACCGGCCGCAGTTCCACTTTACGCCGCGGCGCGGCTGGACCAACGATCCCAACGGCCTCTGCTATTACAAAGGCCAGTATCATCTTTTCTTCCAAGCCAATCCCTATGGCGTGAAGTGGGACAACATGCACTGGGGCCACGCCGTCAGCCGCGACCTCATCCACTGGACGGAGACGGACATGGCGCTCTATCCCGACGACCTCGGCGTTTGCTTCTCCGGCTCCGGCGTCGTGGATCATCACAACACGACCGGTTTCCAGAACGGCAAAGACGCGCCCATCGTTTGCATCTTCACGAGCATGGGCGAGCAGCACGGCGCGCAGTCGCTCTGCTACAGCACCGACGCCGGCAAGAGCTGGCGGAACTACGACAAGAACCCCGTGCTCGGCAACCTCACGCCCGGCAACCGCGACCCGAAAGTCATCTGGCACGAGCCGACGAAGAAATGGGTGATGGCGCTCTACCTTTCACAGGACAAGAAGTCGGACAAGCCGCCCATGTATGCGCTGTTCGGCTCGCCGGACCTGAAGGCGTGGACGAAGCTCTGCGAAATCGAGCCGCCGAAATGCGGGGAATGCCCGGACCTGTTTGAACTGCCGGTGGACGGCGACGCGAAGAACACGCGCTGGGTCTTCTGGGGCGGCAACGGCAACTACTACGTCGGCCGATTCGACGGCACAACATTCAAACCGGAAAGCGGCATTCAGTGTTTCATCGCCAGCCATTCTTTTTATTACGCCTCGCAAAGCTGGAGCGATATTCCCGCCAGCGACGGCCGGCGCATCCAGATCGCGTGGATGAGCGGCGGCCAATATCCCGACATGCCGTTCAACCAGCAGATGAGCTTCCCGCGCGAGTTGACGCTGCGCACGACGCCGGACGGCATCCAGATGTTCTGCAACCCGGTCCGCGAAATCGAGAAGCTCCATGGCAAGGCGCGGACGTGGACAAATGCCGCGCTCAAGCCGGACGAAGACCTGCTCGCCGGCGTGAGCGGCGAGCTTTTCGACATCCGCGCCGAGATCGACCCCGGCAGCGCGAAGCAGATCGCTTTTGACCTGCGCGGCGTCAAGGTTTGCTACGACACGGCGGCGAAAAAACTCTCGTGCGGGAAGGCCAGCGCGCCGCTGGAGCCGGTCAATGGCCGCATCCGGTTGCAACTGTTGCTAGACCGCACGTCGCTGGAGGTGTTTGCCGACGACGGCTTGATAACCCTCAACGACTGCTTCGTTCCCGACGACGCCAACCGCTCGCTCGCCCTCACCGCCGACGGCGGCGAGGCGAAGGTTGTTTCGATGAAAGTATTCGAACTGCGCTCTGCGTGGAAGTAACCGAAAGTCGAAATCGTCCTCGCCCGCGCCTTGACCGGTGGCGGTGAACCGCTAGAGTGAAGCTTCAGCGGGAACTGACCGAAGTGACATCGCTCGAAGGACAAAAGTTTCACGACTACGAAGTGCTGACCCTGCTCGGACAGGGAAGCGTGGGCGCTGTCTACAAGGCGCGCCAGATTTCGCTGGACCGGCTCGTGTCGCTGAAGGTGTTGCGGCCGGAGCTGTCGCGGGACGGCGAGTTCATCGCGCGTTTCAAACAGGAGGCCATCGCCGCGGCCAAGCTCAATCATCCCAACCTCGTGCAGGTGTATTCCGCCGGCGAGAGCGACGGCGCGTTTTATCTCTCGATGGAGTTCATCGACGGCGATTCGTTGCAACGGCGTTTCGAGCGCGTGAAGCGGCTGGATATCGAGCAATCGCTTGCGACCTGCTACTACCTGGCCCACGCGCTGGACCACGCGTGGCGGCGGGGTGGGTTGATCCACCGGGCGATCAAGCCGAGCAACATCTACCTCTCGCGGCACGGCGAAGTGAAGCTGGGCGACCTCGGCGTGGCGAGGCCGGTGGGTGTCGCGTTCGCGGGCGAGAGCGGCAAGCCGTATTACATCAGCCCGGAGCAGGCGCGCGGCGAACCGGCGCTGGATTTGCGCTCCGACATCTACAGTCTGGGCTGCGTGCTCTTTCACATGCTCGCCGGCCGGCCGCCCCACGACGGCCCGACGGCGGAGGAAGTGGCGCAGCGTCACGTCTCCGAGTTGCCGCCGGCGATTGTGAACCTATGGCCGGCGTGTCCGGCGCAAGTGGCGCTGCTGTTGAACAAAATGATGGCGAAGAACCCGGTCGCGCGGCAGCAGGATTACGCGGAACTGATTGCCGACCTCGTGCGCGTCAGCGAGCAACTGGGTCTGGCGGCAGCCGGTTCAACGCAGCGCGTCGCGCCGAAAACTCCGCCGCCCGTCAAGCCCGCCACTGCGCGGGTTGCCGTTCGCGCGCCTCAAAAATCGTGGTCGCCGGTTCTGCTGGCGGCGGGCGTTGTGGTCATCGCAGCGGCCGTGGTGATTTGGTCGCCGTGGAAGGAACGTGGTGCGTCGAGCGTGAAGCGTGGAGCGACAAATGCAGGGAGCGCGGCCGTTCCGCCCGGCGAACATGCAAAAGTGGGGACGCCTGCGGTTGCGCCGCCGGTCGTCCAGCCGCCCCCGAAACCTGCCGCCGGGCTGGGGATCGCCGCGACACCCCAAACCACTCCGGCGGGCGGGACGCCCGCGCTCCCCACCGCCGCTCCCTCTGCCGACGCCTGGCTCGCGTCGGTTGCCTCGCTCGCGCCGGAGGAGCAAATGCCGCGCGTGATCGCCCGGTTGAAGGAACTCAATCCCGGCTACGACGGCGAGGAGCAGCACCGGATCGCGGGCGGCTGCGTCACGGAACTCACGATCCCTTCCGCCGCCGTCAAAGACCTCGCGCCGCTGAAGGCGCTGGCCGGCCTGCAACAACTCGTTTGCGGCAGTGCGAGCGCCCGCAGCCAACTGGCCGATCTCGCGCCGCTGCGCGGGATGCGGCTCGTGAGCCTCTCGTGCCTGAGCGCGCAGGTGAGCGACCTTTCGCCGTTGCGCGGCGCGCCGTTGGAGAATCTCGTCCTTATCGGCAGCCCGGTCAGCGACCTTTCGCCGCTGAAGGGCGCGCCGCTCGTGCAGTTGTATCTCGGCGGCACGCAGGTGGGGGATTTGTCGCCGTTGCGCGGCATGAAGCTGACCCACCTGTATCTGGAAGACACGCCGGTCACCGACCTGTCGCCGCTGGAGAGCATGCCGCTGGCGCAACTCAGCCTTTCCGGCACGCGTGTGGCCGACTTGAAATCCATCCGGAACATGCCGCTGGCGATCCTGGACATCACCGGCGCGCCCGTGACGGACCTCTCACCGCTGGCGACGCTGCCGCTGAAGCAGCTCCGTTGCGACGTGGCATTGATTCAGAACAAATCCGCCGTGCAAACGCTGATGGGCATCGGCACACTGGAAAAAATCAATGACCAGGTAGTTGCCGCCGTTCTGCAAAAAACCGCCACCACCGCGCCGCCCGCGACCGCGGAGATGCCGCCGCCCGCCGTCGTGGATCCGTTCGTCGCGTCCGTTGCGGCGCTGCCGGCCGAGCGGCAGCTCGCCGCCGTCATCGCGAAGTTGCGCGAGCTCAACCCGCGCTTCGACGGCCGCGAGCAGCACCGCATCGCGCGCGGCGTTGTGACCGATCTGAACATTTCCACCGCGGCCGTCACGGACCTTTCGCCGGTGCGCGCGCTGGCCGGCTTGCAGCGGCTGACACTGGCGCCGTGGGCCGGCGCGGCGCGCGGCGCGCTGGCGGACCTCTCCCCGCTGAATGGGTTGCAGTTGTTCTGCCTGTGGTGCCATAACACGCAGGTGGCCGACCTCTCGCCGTTGCGCGACATGCCGCTGACGGCGCTGAGCTGCGACAACACCGCCGTGCATGACCTCTCGCCGTTGGGTGGCATGAAGCTGGCGGTGTTCAGTTGCAGCCGCACCGCCGTGAGCGATCTCTCGACGTTGAGCGGCATGCCATTGGCGGTCCTCTGGTGCGACCACACGAAGGTCGCCGACCTCTCGCCGCTGAAAGGCATGCCGCTGAAGGAACTCCGCTGCGATTTCGACAAAGACCGCGACGCCCCCATTCTCAGCAGCATCGCCACGCTGGAAAAAATCAACGACCTGCCCGCCGCCTCGTTCTGGACCAAAGTCGGCGCCATCGTGCTGAAGTCCGGCGGCAAACGCTGAACCGCCTGCCTGTTCCTTCCGCATTCGGCACTCGTCCCCGGGCCGCTTTTAGGTGGAACGGGCGCTCCGCGCGCGATACGCTCGGAATCGGCAACAGCCGCCGCGCAGAACGGTTTGCAGGCGGTGATGACAGGAGTCTGAATGGACGCATGCGCTGAGCTCGACGACGATGCGAAACTTGCGATGAGCCTTTTCCGCCCACCGGCTTGGCGAATCCCATGAGCGCGCCCAAGGTCCCGCCCGTCATGCCGCCTCCGCTGCCGCAGAAGAATCACGGGGTGTTGTTCGATATCTGTCTGATCGGCGTCGGCATGTTGGCCAGCGTCGTTTTGTTGTGGGTGTTCGCTCAGGCCTTTTTGGGGGCGCAAGGCGCCGCCAAGCGCGACAAAGGCGACTTCGACGGAGCCATTGCCAGCTTCACTTGGGCTATCAGACTGAATCCAAAATCAGCCAGCTCTTATTACGAACGCGGTATCGCCCGACACTGGAAAGGCGACCTGAATGGCGCTATTGCCGACTACACTCGCGCCATCGAACTGAACCCGAAGCATGTCCTCGCCTACACGAGACGCAGCTTCGCCTGCAGTTCTAAAGGCGAAAACGACAGGGCGATTGCTGACTCTAACGAAGCCATCCGACTCGACCCGAAAAACGCCGATGCCTACTACGGCCGCGGCATCGCCAAACACTGGAAAGGGAACCTGGATGGGGCCATTGCCGACTGCACTCGCACCATCGAACTAAACCCGGAGTATGCCGCCGCCTATTGCGGCCGCGGCAATGCCTACAGCAGCAAAGGCGATCATGACAAGGCGATGGCTGATTTTGACGAAGCGATCCGACTCAACCCGAAAGACGCCCGCGCCTACTGCGGCCGGGGCTTCGCCTACGGCTCCAAAGGCGAGCACGACAAGGCGATTGTTGATCTTAATAAAGCCATCCGACTCAACCCGAAGGACGCTGACGCCTACTACGGCCGTGGCATCGCCAAATACTGGAAAGGCGACTCCAATGCGACCATTGCCGATTGCACTCGCGCCATCGAACTGAACCCGAAATACGCCTTCGCCTATTACAGCCGCGGAGTCGCCTACAGCTTCAATGGCGAACACGACAAGGCGATTGTTGACCTCAACGAAGCCATCCGACTCAACCCGAAATACACCCCCGCCTACTGCGAACGTGGTGTCACTTACGCGCTGAAAGCAGATTACAATAAGGCGATGGTTGACTGCACTCGCGCTATCGAACTCGACCCCAAAAACGCCCGCGCTTACTGCGGCCGCGGTGTCATCTACGGCTTCAACGGCGACCCTGACAAGGCCATTGTTGAATTCACTCGCGCCATCGAACTGAACCCCAAGGAAGCCAACGCCTATTACCACCGGGCCTGCGTTTATTCCTTGCAACACGACTGGACCCGCGCGCTTGCCGATTTCCGCCGAAGCTGTGAATTGGCGAGCCCGATCAAGCGGGATTACGCACACTTGAGGCTCTGGATCGTCCGCAACCAGTTGGGCGGGAAAGAGGAAGCGAACAAGGAACTCGCGGCTTACCTGGACAAGCGCGGAAGCGGGGCGCCGGACAAGTGGCCGGTCCAGATTGCGGATTTCCTGCTCGGCAAAACCAGCGAGAGCGATTTGATTGCCGCGGCTGCCTCGCCCGACGCGAAGAAAGAGCGTGGCCGGCGCACGGATGCATGGTTCTTCGCCGGCATGAAACGGCTGCTGGCAGGCGACAAGACGGCCGCCGCTGACTGCTTTCGAAAATGCCTGGCGCTGGAGAGGAAGGACTACACGGAGTATTATGGCGCCCAAGCCGAACTGAAGGCGCTCGGCCAGTGAGGATTACGAGCCGGCGCGCAGCCGTCACCGCTGCGAGAATCTTCTTGTCGTTCAGTCACCGTTTGACTTCGTTGCGTCGGCCGCTATGATGCTGTGGTCTCCCTAATGAAGCCTGACGACCAAATTTTTTCGAGTATTGCCGAAGACGAGGCGGAATTGCTGCCGATGGATGACGGCGAGGGCCGGCCGCGCGAAGCGTGCGGCGTTTTCGGCGTCTATAACCATCCCAGCGCGGCGGAGCTGTGTTACTTCGGCCTCTACGCGCTGCAACATCGCGGCCAGGAATCCGCCGGCATCGTGAGCCACGACGGCGAGCGGATGATCGAGCACCGGGACATGGGCCTGGTGTTCCAGGTTTTCAAGGACCACATCCTGCGGACGCTCAAGGGCAGCATGGCAGTCGGCCACGTGCGTTACTCGACCACCGGCTCGTCTTCGCTGGCCAACGCGCAGCCGTTGATCGCCCGCACCGGCCGCGGCCAGATCGCCGTGGCCCACAACGGCAATCTCGTCAACGCCGACCTGCTGCGCGACGAGATGGAAAACCAAGGCTCCATTTTCCAGACGAGCACCGACAGCGAAGTCATCCTGCACCTGATGGCGCACGGCATGAAGAACGACGCGCAGACCAACCTCTGCGAATCGTTGCGGCGGTTGCAGGGCGCGTTCTCGCTGGTCATCATGACCGAGACGGAGTTGATCGGCGTGCGCGATTCGTTCGGTTTCCGGCCGCTCTGCCTCGGCAAGATGAGATCGCCGGGGCCGTCGGGCGGCGACGCGTGGGTCCTCTCCAGCGAGAGCTGCGCGCTCGACCAGATTCAGGCCGAGTTTGTTCGCGACATCGAGCCGGGTGAGATCGTCATCATTGACGCCAACGGCGTGCGCAGCGTCAAACCCTTCGAGCCGCCGTCGCGCGGCGCGTTGTGCATCTTCGAGTTCGTTTACTTTGCGCGGCCCGACTCGTCCATCAGCGGCCAGACCGTCCACCGCGTCCGCGTGCGGCTCGGCCAGCAAATGGCCCGCGAGCATCCCGTGGACGCCGACATCGTGGTGCCGGTGCCCGATAGCGGCAACTCAGCCGCGCTCGGCTACAGCCAGCAGAGCGGCATTCCGTTGGAGCTGGCGTTCGTCCGCAATCACTACATCGGCCGCACGTTTCTCCAGCCGAGCCAGCTCATCCGCGACTTTTCCGTGCGCGTGAAGCTCAACCTCATGAAGGATCTCGTCCGCGGCAAGCGCGTCGTGGTCGTGGACGACTCGATTGTGCGCGGCACCACCAGCCGGGCGCGCGTCATCAGCCTGCGCGAAGCCGGCGCGAAGGAGGTCCACATGCGCGTCTCCTGCCCGCCGCACAAATGGCCGTGCTTCTACGGCATTGATTTTCCGCAGCGCAAGAAACTCATGGCGGCCAACTACTCCGTGGAGGAGATCCAGCGGTTCCTCGGCGCCGACAGCCTCGGCTACCTTTCGCTCGACGGCATGATCGCCGCCACCGGGTTGCCCGCCAACAAGTTTTGCACCGCGTGCTACACCGGCGACTATCCGGTGAAGAGCGATCCTGAAATGGACAAGCTCGTGTTGGAAAAACGCCATGCCCGGCCCGCCAAAGTCGGCGACCTCATCGGCGAAGACTTGCAGAGACGGCTGCTATGAAGAACTCCTCCGCTTACGCCGCCGCCGGCGTCAACATCGCCCTCGGCGACGCACTCAAATCCAAACTCCCCCAACTCGTCGCGCGCACGCGCCAGCCCGGCTGCCTCGGCAAGATCGGCGGCTTCGGCGGCCTCTTCGAGCTGGACACGAAAAAATACCGCCGGCCCGTGCTTGTCAGCAGCGCCGACGGCGTCGGCACCAAGCTGAAGATTGCCGTCATGACCGGCCGCCACGACACCGTCGGCCAGGATCTCGTCAATCATTGCGTGAACGACATCGCCGTGCTCGGCTCCAAGCCGATCTACTTCCTCGATTACATCGGCATGGGCAAGCTCGAGCCGGCTGTGTTTCACCAGCTTATCGGCGGCCTCGCCAAAGCCTGCGCCGAGGCCAAGTGCGCGCTTATCGGCGGCGAGACGGCGCAACTGCCCGACATGTATGCGCCCGGCGAATACGACCTCGCCGGCACCATCGTCGGCGTCATCGAGCGCGACCGCATCCTCGACGGCCGCCGCATCCGTCCCGGCGACGCCATCATCGGCCTGCCCAGCAACGGCCTGCACACCAACGGCTACACGCTCGCCCGGAAGATTTTGTTCGGCGAACTTGGTTACCAGCCCGACGACCGGCTGAAGGAACTCGGCGGCACCCTCGCCGATGAACTGCTCAAGGTTCACCGCAACTACGGCCCGCTCATCCTGAAACTGCGCGACAAGAAATCGCCGCACGCCGACGCGCTCAAAGGTTGCGCCCACATCACCGGCGGCGGTTTCACCGGCAACATCCCGCGCATCCTGCCGAAGACCGTGGACGCCGTCATTCGTCGCGGCTCGTGGCCCGTGCCGCCGATCTTCTCCATCCTCCAAGCCGGCGGCAACGTCAGCGTCGAGGAGATGCACGAGGTCTTCAACATGGGCATCGGCATGGTCTTTGTCGTCGCGGCCGCCAAAGCCGACGCCGTCCGCCGCGCCTGCGGTCCGGGCGCGCTGTTTGTGGGCGAGATCGTCCGCGGCAAAGGCGTTTGCCGGCTTTCCTGATCGCGCGAAGCAGGAAGTCTGCGGCAAATCGATGAAGCAAAGATGCCGGTCTTGACCATGAGCGCCGACAACTCCAAACCCCTCATCAATTATCCCTGCCGCTGGGACTACAAGATCATCGGCGCCGACGCGGGACGGATTCGGGCGGTCATTGCCGCGACGGTGACGGACGCCGAGCACACGGTCGCCGATCCCAAACGCAGCGGCAAAGGCAAGTATTGTTCCGTCGAGATCACCGTGATGGTCCGCGACGAGGAACATCGCAACCGCATCTTCATGTCGTTGCGCGGTCACCCCGACGTGATCATGGTGTTGTAGGAGGGCAACCTCCGCGACTCACTTGAGCACGAGCGCGTCCTTGGGCGCGTCGGGCGCGACGTCGGTGGCTTTGCCCGCGCCGCTGAGATCGTTGGCGGTAAGCGCGATGTTGCGGCTTTTGTCGCCGGCGAGGTTCAGAAACACGCCGTCCTTCGCGCGTGGCTGGCAGCCGCGAATAAACGCGTCGCGCACCTGCACCAGGCTGAGCATCGCCGCGCCGCCCGGCCAGAACGAAGCATCGAAGCCGTCCACCGCCAGATTCTCCACATCGTCGAAGACCATCGCGTGGCGCAGGTCGGCGTCGGTGGTTCGCAATTGAATGTTCGAGAAGCGCAGCCCTTTCACATGCCGGCAGTAAAGACCATAAGCCGGCAGGTCGCCGAACATCATGCCCTCCGGATACCGTTTCGGGTAATCCTGAACCTTTTTTTGCGCCAACGCGGCCTCGCCACCGCCCTCGAACGTCAGCGCGATGTTGCTGAGCGACACATTCTCGATGACGTGCCCCGGCAGGCCGGTGATGGAGCAACCGACTTTTCCAACGCCGGTGGCGACGATGTTGTTGATGACAACGTCCCGGAACGTGCCGGTCGGCGGCGGCGCCATGCCCTCCTTGAATGGCCGCGCGCGGTCGCCGAGCCGCAGGAACAGCGGCACGTTGACGCCGTGGATGGTGATGTTGGAGATGGCGATGCGCTCCAGTTTTCCCCCGTCCACCAGTTCCAGCGCAACGCCGCCCATGCCGCGGCTGCGGCCGTAGAAGGTGTTGGTGTTGGTGGGCGACGTGACAACGCAGTTGGCGATGGTGATGTTTTTGAAACCGCCGTTGGACTCGGTGCCCATCTTGATGGCGTTGCAGTGGCTGCGGGCGACGCAATCGCTGACCGTGATGCTGTCGCAGGGCCGCTCGAACGTGCTCTTGAGCGTGATGCCGTCGTCGTCGGACTCGAAGACGCACTGCGAGACCGTGCAGTCCTTGCAGCCGTCGAGGTCGAGGCCGTCGTTGTTTGCGTTGCCGAAATTCCAGACGTGGATGCCGCGGATGGTCACGCGCTCGCAGCCGAGATAATGCTCCATCCACATCGCCGAGTGCTGCAACCGCACGTTCTCGACGAGCACGTCCCGGCAGTTGACAAGCCGGATCAGATAGGGCCTGTCGCGGTCTATGTCGGTCGGTTTGCGGCCTTCGTGCTTGAAACTTTCGCCCTGCCCGTCAATCACGCCGCGGCCGGTAATGCCGATATATTCCAGATTCTCGCCGGCGATGAGGCTCTGCTCGACGTATTTGTCCGTGTAGGAGCGGAGCGCGGGGATGTTGCGCGGGTAATCGGCAATGTTTTTGCTACCGAGGAGCGTCGCGCCGGCCTCGACGCGCAGCGTCACGTGGCTGCGCATGTAGATCGTGCCGGAGAGAAACTTCCCGCCCGCAAGCGCCACCGTGCCGCCGCCGGCCGCCGCGCAGGCGTCCATCGCCTTCTGGATCGCCTCGGTGCAAAGCGTGGTGCCGTCGGCCCGCGCGCCGAAGTCGCGGACATCGAACACGGCATCCGCCGCGAACGCCGTCGCGCCCATCCATACCGTTAGAATCGAAACGAGGATCGAGTTGTGAGTCATTGGGTTTGAGTCTCCTGTTTGTGATTATGCCGCAAAGCTGGCTTCGGTCAACGCGGTTCGGGTTTCAGTTCCCGGCCGACGACGCGGTAGAAAACGCTGTCGCCCGCCGGCAGCGTGACGGCCGCCCGCAATCCGCCGAACTGCGGCGTGTGCGGCGGCGAAAAGATTCGCGTTGAGAGTTCACGGTCCGTCGGGTTGTGGACTTCAAGCAGTGGCGCTTTGCCGGGCGTCTGGCCGTCCACCACCAGCGTCAGCTTGACCGCCTTGTTCTCGCACACGAACGGATTGCCGGCCCAGATGTGGGCGGCGGGCAAAACCGGCTCCTGGAAATACGCCGTTCCGTCCGCGACGGCAACGAAGCGGAAGAACTTCCGGCTGGCGACGTAGATGGCGGCGCAGCCGTTGTCTTCGATGCCGCGCACGCGGAACGGCAGGTCGCAGATGAAATCACGCGGGCCGACCGAAAACTCCGCTTCGTTGCCATCGGCTGCCACCGTGAAGAAAAACTCAGCGCCGTCAAATTTGCCGGTCGTCACGGTGAACGGATAACCATTGGTGCCGCCGTCGAGATTATAGCCGTGAGTCATGTCTTCGAGCAGCTCGTTGCTGAGCCGCGCGTCCGGCAGCGTCGCCATCGCGAAACGATACGGCCAGACCTCCCCGGCTTTCACCTGCTGCTTGTCGTGGCCGAGGCCAATGTAAGTCCGCCCGACCAGCGACGGCGTTTGCGGACTGCTGCCCACGAGGTAGCGGAACTCGGTCTTCGAGGAGGCGAGAAACGCAAGGTAGCCGAGATCGGTGGTCATCGTCGCGCAGTAGCCGCCGGCGCGGATGAAGCCGGCGCGGCGATACGGTTTCTCGCGGCCGGTTTCGAGCCGCACCGTCAGCGTGCCGGCATCGCGGTCGGTGACGCAAAACTGGTCGTAAGTGCGGAACTCCGCGCCGCCCGGCCCTTCGGTTAGCAGCAACGGCGCCGGCACGTCGCCGGCCAGCGTGGCGTCCTTCTTCCAGCGGATTTCGCCTTCGTGCCAGATGATGCTGCCGCGGTAATCGCGCCCGCCTTCGAACGGCCGGCGATAATTCCACGTGACAAAATAATCCTGCCGGCTTTGCAGCGCGTAGGACGTGTGCCGCCGCTCGAAGAACTCGTGCGGCGCGATCCGCCGCGAAACGGCGCCCATCGAAGGCGTCGGCCGCGTCGCGCTGTCGTAACCTTCGGAGAGGTGCGCCATCGTCGCGGAGTAGATTTGCAGGTTCTGCGAGCCGAGCGGGACGTCGAGGATTTTGTTCATGACCGACTCGTGTCCGAGCGGATAGTCGCCTTCGCGGGTCCGCACCGAGTCTTGGGCGAAGAGCTTCGGTTGCGTGGCGACGCCGCTGGCGCTGTCAATGCCCTGCACGGTGCAGGCGAAGCCGTTTTCGAAGATTTTCGCCAGCGACGGCATTTCGTTGCGATCCGGATGCCAGCAGAGCTGCGCCGAGCCGAGGATGTTCAGGTTGTCCCCGCAACGGTGGAAGCCGGACTTGTAGGAATAGACCAGATAGTTCCGCGAGATCGCCCGCCGGCCTTTTGTGTCGGTGACCTCCAGCGCGAGCCAGTGCTGCTTGTCCTGGACCATCTCGAACTCGCGCGCCAGCGTCGCCGCGCCGCCGCCGGCGTAACGGCGCACGATGCCGTAGTCCGCGTCGTGGACTTTCACCTCGGCGATGCCGTCGTCGGAGGCGACCTCGAACTTCAACCGCACGCGTTGCGCGCCGCGGGTTTTCTGCCACGGGTTCTCCATCTGCGAATTGCGGCATTCCCATTGGAGGATTTTCGGGCCTTGCGTGACATAGTGGTTCGCGGCGAGCGACAGGTGATAGCTGCCGCAACGGCTGTTGAGCAGTTCGCGGGCGGATTTCACATCGCGCATCACACTGACGCAGGTTTTGGCCGCGGCGGCGACCTCCTCCGGCGAGCGGATGCGCGTGAAGGCGTCCACCGACATCCAGCGCAGGTCGCGCAACGCGTAAAAATATTCGGACACGTTGTCGGCGATCAGCTTGCCGCCGTCATAGGCGAACGGGAAGATGCGGTAAAACCACCAGAGATTCGCCGGATGAGCGTTGGCGGCGCGCAACTCGCGGTAGTCAATGATTCCGTTGGCCGCAAAACCGCAGGAGGTTTCGTAACGGCCGCGCGCGAGGATGCGCTTGCCGTCCCAGCATGGATAGCGCCGGCCGTTGCTCTCGAATGAGTCTTCCGGCCAGACGACCCCTTCGCCCCATGTGGCCCATCGCACGCTGAGGTTGTCGGTGAACTCGACGCCGGGGCAGGCGTAAAACGCGTCGCCGCTGGCGGCGGCGCAATTGCTCTTGAGTTTCGCCAGCTTTTCCGGCGTGAGCTGTTCGAGCGGATCGGTGAACACCACGAACGACAATCCGGCGGCGCGCGCGGCCGCGGCGTAGTCGGCGACCGTGCCGCGGCCGTCGCTGAAGCTCGTGTGCGCGCCGACGATGCCGCGGATGCCGTCGCGGCCCTTGCCGAACGGCGGCTTGTCCCAGTCCACCGACGCCTCAAACTTCACCGGCTGGATCGGCGCGAGTTTGCGCGTGCCGAAGCCCTCGGTGCTCATCGCCGGTTCGGCGATCCAACGCAGCGCGTTGATGACGAGTTTGTTGCTGTCGCTCGGTTTGCTGTTTTCCTTGTCGCCGTCGCTCTCGGTGATCTGCGGCCACTGCCGGTTGCCGCAATTGAGGAAGACGTGCTTGTTGGGCGCGCTGTAGATGAACACGCGCCCTTTTCCGAACGCCCGCACCGCGGCGATCGGCGGCGCGGATGTCTGGCTCGCCTCGCGTTCGAGGTTGAGTTCGTTCTCGTGGCCGACGAAATAGCTTTTCGCCGCCGGCTCGCCGGCGACGACCGTCTGCCAATTCGCGTCGAGTCCGAGCGCCTCGACGCCGGGATTGGGCTGGCAGGCGTAACGCGGCAGATAGAGCCGGCGCACGCCCTCGGTCGTTGGATGCGTCTTGATGTTGGCGGTGACGAAAAAATCCATCGGCCGGAACACCAGCGTTGCTGGCGCGGTGAACGTATTGGTCTTGTCGAAGACGCCCTCGTGCAACATGCGGCAGCCGAAATTCTCCAGCAGCAGGTTGTAGAACTTCTCGTCCTCGTCGCCCGGATAACGCACCGCCTGCATCAGCAAAAACAGCCCGCCGCCTTCGCGGACATAGCGCTCCAGATCGGCGCGCGCCGCGAGGCAGCGTTGCCGGTGCGCGTCGGTCATCCGCGTGCAGGCGCCTTCCTCCAGCGCGACCAGCACGACGGCGTGAAACGCCTTCAGTTGCTCGTAAAACTGCCCCGATGCGGGCGCGTTGCGATAGAGCGGGCGCGAATCCAGCAGCGCCCCCTGCAATCCGTTCTTCGCGAGGGTTTTGTAGTAACCGGTGTAGAGCCGCCACTCGGCTTCGTATCGCTCCGCCTCGGCCTGGAGGAAGCCGATCATCGGCGGCGGCGGTTCACTGGCATGAGCGGCCAGCGCCCACAAGAACAGCAGACAGGAAATACCGATTTTCATTTTCAGGGCCGCGCCGGCCGGACCTGCTCGGGGAAATCCGTCGCGTAGCGTTTCAGCAGCGCGTCCACGTCCGCCGGCACGATGTAGATTGTTCCGCGAATCCGCTTCGTCTCGCCCGGCTCCAAACCGCCGAGCCGGAAATCCGCGTGCAGGCAGCGGATCACGCCCTGGAACAATTCCTGGTAAGGTTCCCATGCCGTTGCCCAGATCAGTTTCTCGTCGCCGCTGAAACAGCCGATCAATCCGTTGCTGGGCACCAGCGGGTTGAGCGGACGCGGGTTCACGTCGCTGCGCGGCACGTGCGCGGGACACCAGACTTGGCCCGGTATGTAGCGCGCTTGCGTGGCCCACTGCGGCGTCGGCATCCGGCAGAGCTTGCCGTCGAGGAAGATGAAACACTTCGGCAGATAATCGTCGATGTTCGGCCCCTTGCCGCCGAAGCCGGTGAAGTCGGCAAGCCGCGGGCACGCCTGCGCCCAATGCGCCTCGGAGCGTTTCGCGCCGGGGTTGTGCGCGACGAGCCGGAAATCCACCTCGTCGCTTTTGGCGGTGATGGTGTGCTCGACGGTCACGCCGTCTTCCAGCGTGTGCTTGAGCTTCATCACGCGGCTGTCGTCGCTCAGCGATACGAACTCCGACCGGTGGTGGATGACGGTGTGCTTGGCCCAATCGGTGTCGGTGGAGTTGGCGCGGCAATAGGCTTCGAGATAGTGGATGACGATCTTGCCGCCGGGAATCTGCGCGCCGTGCACGGTCAGCCAGTTGTTGGTGTATGAGAGCGTCAGCGGCGGCTCGCCGGCATGAACTGCCAGAGCCACAGCGGCTGGGATGAGCGCGGCGATCAAGCGGGTTTTCATGAAGGATCCCTGGATGCGGTTATGACACGAGGCCGAGCACCTTGTCCATCCGTTTGGCCAGATCGGCGAGGTTGTCCCAGTCGCCAGCGGCAACTTCGGCGGCGGCCCAGCCGCTGAATCCGATCTTTGCCAGTTCCTCGCGCACGCCGGCCCAGTTGATGCTGCCTTCGCCGAGCGGCGCTCTGAAACCGGCCATCATGCCTTCCTTCATGGCCACGGGCAGGCTGTAGTCCTTGATGTCGAGTTTGCCAATGCGTTTGCCGAGGACTTGAATCCAATGCTCGCTCACGCCCCATCGCATCACGTTGCCCACGTCGAAGTGGACGCCAACCCACGGGTGGCCGATCTCATCCACGTAACGCATCATGTCGAGCGGGCTGATGAGGAAACTCGCCCAGACGTTCTCGATGAGGATTTTGACGCGCACCTGCCCGGCGTGCGGCGCGGCGGCCTTGATGACGCTCTGCGTCTCGCGCCAGGTGTCCCAGTAGGGCTTCTTCGGGTCGGTGCGCGCGGTGACGAGGACGCTGTCGCCGCCGAGTTTTTTGCAAAGGTCGAGCGCGGCCTCAATGCCCCGCTCACCGGCGCCAGTCACGCCGTCAATCGCCAGCCCGCTCTCCTGGCTCGCGGCAACCCACTCGTCGGCGTTCTTGACCTGGCTGCAGGTGGGTTCCACTCCATCGAAACCGCAGGCCTTGAGTTTGCGGAATGCTTCAACCAGCGGCAGCGACGGGTTCTTGACCATGCCCCATTTCAGGCTCTTGCGGATGCGGAGTCCGGCTGGCGCGGCAGGCGCGTTGCTCGGCAGCAGGATGCCCGCCGCGGCAACGGAAGCCGCGGCAGAGAGGAAGCGGCGGCGGGACAATGATGGGGAATACGGTGATGGCGGTTGCGCGATGTTGTATGGTCTCATGGTTGTGTCAGTGTTTGGTTCCGGTGTCGGAATGAGTTTTCGCGCCTTCAAGCCGAAGCCAAAAGGATGCGCGGTCGAAATGCGCACGGGCAGTTTGTAAACACTTCCTGGAAACTCAGCCAGCGCAATCTCAGCGGGGCTGCCTGGTCGAAACGCCAACTTGTTGCCTTGCGTTTCGCGCGCCATAGGTCACATTCTCCGAAATCCATGACTGGCACCGACACCATCACGCTCGCCGCCGTCGCTGCCGCCGCGGGCGCCGTCAACGCCATCGCGGGCGGCGGGACGCTGCTCACGTTCCCGACACTGCTGCTGATCGGCACGCCGGCGGTCATCGCCAACGCCACCAGCACGGTGGCGCTGGTCGTCGGAACTGGCGGCAGTTTGTTCGGCTATCGCCGGCAGATCGCGGCGGTGCGGCCGTGGCTGCGGCGGTTCGTGCCCGTGAGCCTGCTCGGCGGCCTGCTCGGCGGCATCCTGCTCACATGCACCGAGGAAAAAGTTTTCGCGAAGATGGTGCCGTTCCTGCTGCTGTTCGCAACCGTCCTGTTCCTGGCGCAAGGCCCGTTGCGCCGCTTCGCCGGCTTCTCCGACAAGGACGGAACCGTCGCGCCGCATCATCAGGCCGTCTGGGCGGCGGTGCTGTTTCAGTTTTTCGTCGCGCTCTACGGCGGCTACTTCGGCGCGGGCATCGGCATCCTCATGCTCGCCTCGCTCGGTTTCCTCGGCCTGACCGACATCCACGAGATGAACACGCTCAAGACCATCCTCGGCGCGCTCATCAACCTCGTCGCCGCCGCGTGGTTCATCGGCGCCGGCCTGATCGAGTGGCCCAAGGCGTTCGTCATGACCGGCGGCGCGCTGGTCGGCTACTATCTCGGCGCGCACTTCTCCCAGCGCATCCCGCAACACCGCGTCCGCCAGATCATCACCGCCATCGGCTTCGCCATCTCCGCCGTGATGTTCTACAAACAGTTCGTGCGGTAGAAACGGGAGCGGTCCGCACTTCTGTGCAGGGAAGGAGCAGCCACGGATGAACAGATTCGCACCGATGGCGGAAGGATTCTGATGGCTGAGAGCTGACCACCGCCTTTAACCAGAAAGGCTGGAAACAATGGCCGTGATGATGGGTAGGAGCAACAGGATCCAACCCATGATGCAAACCACCAATCCCGGTGAGGTGGTCGTGATGTAACCCCTCCCGGTTTGCCCGATAAAGCCGCCCATCGCTTCCGAGAACCAGATGCAAGCGAGAGGTAAAATCGCGAACATGCCGACTTTGTACGCACTTTCGCCCCCTCCGTGCATGCCGGCGCCGATGACGTAGATCATTGCCAGCAGCGCCGAAAGAATCCGGTTCCAGTTCATCGCTGTGACTCCAGCCGCGCGGTTTGCATCACAGTCTTTCGACCTTTTCACGTTCGCCTGCGTTCTGCGCCTATTCTTCTGTCAACCGCGGTTTTGCTTCGGCTTCCGACTCCTTGGTCGGCCGGTTCATCCATTGCTTCCAATCAAACCGGGTGCTTTCGGGCGGCACCATCTGATGGATTCCGAACTGGCACTCGTGACCCGGCTGGTTCGCCCAATCCAGCCGGAAGAAAGCGAGGATGCCGCCGTCGAATTCGGGTTCTTTGGGCCAGCCACGGGGGATGGCGGCTCTCAGGAAGTCGGCATAGATGAGCCATAGCCTGATTTCTCCCTTGCCCGCCGTCTGCTTCCCGCCGAGGTGAACGACAAACTCATCCGATAGCGCAGTGGGAGCGATGGTTTGGCGATCCGCCTTCGGATTTCCTTCGGAACGCCATTCGGCGGAAACCAACGGCCTGGCTTTGGTGCCCGGCGATTCCTGACCGGACGCATCGTATTTGCGGATCAGGACCGCCGCAAAATCATTGTCCACCTGGTGCCCGGGATCCCATCCGCCATACCGGTCCACGCGCTCGGTGCCGGAGGCACGCAGCAGGCAGGCCAGGTTGGGCCAGAGCCATTGCTGTTGGGTGTCCCAAACCCGCACGTAGCGCATCCAATCGTATTTCGGGAAAGCCAGGCTGGAGTTCCAAAACTGGCGGTGCGTCTCGTCGGAAGGTCTTGTGAGCGACACCACGATTTTCAACAGAAGTTTTTCCCCGGCGGGTTCAGCCAGTCGTGCGGTCACTTGACCCCGCAAGAGGGCCGTCTTTTGGGTCGCGGCCTTCTCCTCGGGATTTAGCAAAGGCCAATGAATGTCGAAGCTGACCTTTTGGGAAAACGCGTTGGTCTCGGATACAGGAATCTCCGCGCCGTGAGACGAGTTGCATCCGGACAAAACCATCGCCAGCAGCAGCATGTTCCGGCTGATCGTTGTCATTGTTGCCACATCCCTTCGCGTCCGACTTCTGAATGCCGACCGCTGGTTGCCGCGCCGGGTTTCGATGCTCGGCCTAGCGCGGCACGCCGCAACACACCCTGAATCCATCGCCACTGCATGCGTTTGTTGTCTTAAGGCCCATGCGACTCGCACAGCGGCAGTATTGAGGATCGCCTCCTGCTGCCCGCACAACGTGAGCGGGGGCGTTGATGGACCAGGGCTCTTCATGCGCTTGCTGTTCATCATACCCATCCAGACACCATTCCCGCACATTTCCCAGCATGTCGGCCAATCCAAACTTGTTTCTTCCGCGAGACTTGAAGTGGTCCACGGGAGTCACAACGTCATACCCCGTCCCCATCTGTGATCCTCTCCAGTTCAATCGGTTCTCGCCCGCGGCTTCTTTTTCACCCCACCAGAACTTTGACTGCGTGCCCGCCCGGCATGCGTATTCCCATTCTGCCTCCGTTGGAAGCCGATAGACCATGGCAGCCGGCAACTTGTTCGCCTGTTTTTCCGCCGCTGTAAGCCACTGGCAAAACGCTACTGCGTCATTCCAACTGACGCAGGTCACGGGGTAGTTGTCTTTGATTTTGGTGCTGTATTTTGGGTCTTTCCAGTTGGCGCCTTTCACCCAAGCCCAGCCCTTGTCAGGAAATTTGGGCGCAAATGCCCGGCCTTCTTTTTCCGCGTCTGTCACGTAGTTTTTTGTATCAACGAACTTTCGCCACTGGGCAACGGTCAGCTCAGTCCGGCCCATCCAGAAACCCTGTTTGATGGTCGTTTTTCGAGGTTGGTCGCCTTCATTGCTTGCGGTCCCGCGTTCAGACGGCTTGCTTCCCATCATGAACTCGCCGGGTGGAATCCAGACCAGTTCGATGCCGGTGGACGTGGTCATGGTTTTTTCCTGGGCGGGGATGGCGGCGGGATGGGCCAGCAGCAGCGCGGTGGCGAAGGCAAAGAGGCTTACTCGGTGCATATTTTCCTCCGTAAGTTTGCGGGGCGATTATCCCGCATCGGTCTGCGGAGTTCAACCCCGGGTTTGCCGTGCGCGGCCCCGGCTTGATATTCACTGGCGACCCATTCAAAATCGCGCCGGACGTTATCATGACAACAAATCGCGCACTTCAATTCCGCGCCGCTGCGCTGCTGGCGCTGGCCGTCTGGATTTTGCCGGCAGCGACGGGGCGCGCGACGACGCTGTTGATCGAGGCGGAGAACCTCGAAATGACCGGCGGGTGGCAGAGTGTACGCGAGACCAGGGGCGTGCGCGAGTTTCTCTGGTCGGGGATGAAGAACCAGCCCGCACCGGCGGCGGGCGCGATCGAGTTGCCGAAGGCGGGGCGCTGGCGGCTATGGGTGCGCAGCAAGGATTTTCCGAACGACCGGCCCGGCATCCGCAACTTCACGGTGCGGCTCGGCGCGACGCGCGCGGCGAAGGTGTTCGGCCGGCACAAACAGGAGGGCATCAACGGCTGGGAGTGGGAGGACGGCGGCGCGTTCGATCTGCCCGCCGGACCCGCGCTGGTGGTGATCGGCGACGCGAGCACGGGGTCGGCCCGCTGCGACGCGCTGGTGCTGACGGACGATCCCGACTTTCGGCCGAAAGGTTTGCCGCACGCGTTGAAGCTGCCGGCGGCGAAGATGGTTCCGCTGGCGACGAGTTCGGTCAACGCGGAGCAGCGGCTCGTGCCGGAGCCGCTCCAGCACATCGAGCCGGAACCCGCCGCGACACTCGCGAACGACGCGGTCCGCTGGACGTTTCATCGCGCGGCGACGGCGGGCGGGCCGGCGGTGGCCTTGCAGGCGGCGTGGCGCGACGGCGGCGGATGGAAACCGCTGCGGGGCGAGCCGTGCGCGGAAGGTTATCGCGTGCTGTTCCGGCCGAAGGGCAACGATCCGAAAATCATCGCGACCCAGGTTCATCCGGCCTGGGACACGAGCCTCAGCGCGGAGGTCGAGGTCAGCGCGGGCGGCGCGTCCGTGAGAACGCGCGTGGGGCCGCCGACGGCGCCGTGGGCGGCGGGGCGCTGTTTCGCCTTGCGGCCTGCGTCGGTTCAACAGGTGGACGGCGGGACGGTGGAACTCGGTTTCGCGCCGCTGCCGGTCGGCCAACTGAAGGCGACATGGCGGCTTAGCGGCGGACAATCGCAGGCGCAAGTAACGCTCGACTTCACGCCGAACGGCCCCGGCCATGTCTCGCTCGGCTATCACGGCCTCGTTGCCGCGGCACCGGAGGACGTGGATTTCCTGCTGTTGCCCTTCATGTATCACGGGAAACGTTTTCCGGCGCGGCCGGTGACGCTGCTCAACTCGCACACGCCGACGCCGCTGGCGCTGGTGAACCGCGCCGGCGCGTCGCTGGCGCTCGTGGCCGAGCCGGGAGATTTGCCGTTCGAGTGGGCCAACCCGCGGAACTCCCGCTACGCGTTCGGCATCCGCAACGAGACGGGCCAGGCGCAGCCGTTCCTCTACGCGCCGGTGCTCGGCGAGCCCGGCAGCGTTGTCGCGGGCGGCGGGCCGTTGCGCGCGCGGTTCCGCGTCTGGCTGCAAGGCGGCGACGGCTACGAGGCGTATCGCCGCGTGGCGACGGAGGTCTTCGGACTGAGCGACTACCGCCGGCCGGCGTATGCGTCGCTGTCCGACGCGGCGCTGAATCTTTTTGATCTGATTCGCGACGAGAAAGCTTCCGGCTGGGACGCTCGCGCCAAGGGACCCTGGAACATCGAGAGCCGCAACACCGTCTCGCATTCGTCGCCGCTGACCTACCTGAGCTACTACCTGCTCACCGGCGACGAGGATTTTTACCGGCGGTTCGCGTTGCCGGCGCTGGAGTTCATGATCTCGCGGTCCGGCGCGCACTTCGCCGCCGAGCGCGAGATCGGGAGCAACTACTACCAGCATCAGCCGATGCGCGGGCCGATGTCCACCTACGGCGCGGCGGTGTTCGCGGGCGCGTTTGCGATGACGCACGGCCGCTCGCCGGCGTTGGGCGGCTTTTGCCTCGACGACAAGGGCCGGCCGCGCGTGACGAAGGGCTACAGCCACGTCCAGCCGTTCGAGGACGCGCTGGCGCTGTATCAGTTGACCGGCGAGACGCGCTGGCGTGACGCGGCGGTGGAGGCGGCCGACGCCCACATCGCCAAGAACATCACGCGCCTGCCGGTGAACGATCTCGGCACGGAGCCGTTTGTGAACATGAGTTTCGTGCCGGACTGGGAAGGATTGCTGCACGTCTATGACGCGACGGGCGAGCAGCGGTTCCTCGACGCGGCGGCGACGGCGGCGCATGGGCTGATGACGACGTTGTGGACGCAGCCGCCCATACCGGCCGGCGAGACGACGATTCATCCGGGCGGCAGCTACCGGAGCGCGGGGCATGTCTGGTGGTTTGGCGACAAGCGTTACCGTCGCGGTTTCGTCGAGGGCGCGCAACAGACCACCGATGAGAACGCGAAGTTCGACCTCCCGCCCGCGCGGTTGCCGGAAAAGCGCGTGCCCGCGTGGCAGGTCAGCAACGTCGGCCTTGGGCTGGAGCAGCCGTGCACCTACTCGCGCCCGGACAACGACGCCAACATCACGATGAACTGCTGGGCGCCGAACCTGTTGCGGCTGGCGCGGCTCACGGGCGACGACCTCTTCCGCACGGCCGCGCGCAACGCCACCATCGGGCGCTTTGGCAACTATCCGGGTTACTACATTGACGGCATGACGGACCAGTATCAGCGGCCGGATTATCCGGTCGCCGGGCCGGACGTGACGTGGCTCTATTTCCATCACATCCCGCCGTTCGCGGCCTACGTGCTCGATTACCTCTTCACCGACGCCGAGACGCGGTCGAAGGGCGCGGTGATATTTCCGTCGGTGCGCCAGTGCGGCTACGTGTGGTTCGACAACCGGCTGCGGGGCCACGCGCCGGGCAGCGTTTATGACGAGCCCGCGTGGCCGTGGCTGCATCGCACGGCGGCGACGGTGGACACGATCAATGTGGACCGCGTCCTGGCGCATGGCGGCGGCAAGTTTCACGTCGTCCTGCTCAACCAGGTGTGCGAAGAGCAGACGGTGCGCGTCACGTTCGATCCGCAGGCGCTTGGCCGCGCCGTGGACGGCGCGAAACTTTCCGTGCGGCTCGACAACCGTCCCGCGCCGCCGTTGCGGGTGAAGGACGGCGCGGTGACGTTGAAGCTGCCGTCGCTCGGCATCGCCGCGCTGACGCTCGATGACGTGAAGATTGACGTGCCGACCCATCGCGCCGCGCCGCCGCCGCAATTGCCGTTGCCAACCGACAGCGGCCTGCGCCGGCAGCCGGTCGCCGGCACGAAGCTGGAGGCCATTGGCACGGAGATTTGCGTGCCGCCGTTCACGTGGCGCGACCTCTATGTGTATATCGCCGCCGGCCTCGACGACTGCAAGAGCGCGACGCTCCGCTATCGCGTTGGCGACGGCGCGGAGCAGCAGGTGAAGGTGGAGCGTTTCCCGTGGGAATTTTCGGTGCGCGTGGACGATGTGCGCTCGCCCATCACGTGGAGTGTGGAAGCGCAGAGGTGAAGTTCCGATGACCATGGACGCCGCTGAACTGCTTGCCCTCGACCGCGTCGCCATCCGCGATGGCGAGCGGCTGGCGTTCCGCGGCACGCGCTGGACGTGGCGGCGCGGCGAGCAATGGGCCATCCTCGGCCCCAACGGCTCCGGCAAATCCCTGTTCGCGCTCGCGCTGTGCGGCAAAGCGCCGGTCGTGCGCGGCGAAATCCGCCATGGCTTCGCCGCCGAAGCCGCGCCGGACAAAGACGCCGTGCTGCTCTCGCCGCACGTCCAGCGCGAGATGATCCTCCGCGAAAGCTCCTTCTACCAGTCGCGCTGGCACAGCGGCCTCGGCGAAGGCCAGCGCACCGTCGCGCAATTCCTCTCGCAGGCCAGCGTCGAGGAGCTCAACCCCTTCGAGGTCGGCGCGCGCCGGGGCGACACGCGCGAGTTCCGCCGCCGCCGGCAGCGGTTCGTCCGCTGGCTCGGCGTCGCGCCGTTGCTGCGGCGGAAACTCATTCATCTCTCCAACGGCGAGCAGCGGAAAACGCTGCTGGTCCACACGCTGTTGCGCGCGCCGCGGCTGCTGGTGCTCGACGACCCGTTCGGCGGACTCGACACGGCCACGCGGCGGCGGCTGCGCGGCGTCATCGCGCGGTTGATGCGCGGCGGGCTGCCGGCGCTCGTCATCACGAGCCGGCCCGATGAAATCCCGCCGGAAACGACGCACCTGTTGCTCGTGAAAAACCGCCGCGTCGTCGCACAGGGCGCGAAAGCCGCGATGCTGAAACATCCGCTGGCGCGGCAGCTCGCCGCCGCGTCTGTGGCGGGACGCGCGAGCATTGAGACCGAAGACCGGAGTTTAACGGACATGGATGTCCGTTCTACTTTCCTCGGCAAACCGCTTATCGAACTCAACCACGTCACCATCCAGCGCGGACGCCGCCGCATTCTCGACGACGTGACATGGACGGTGCGCCGCGGCGAACACTGGGCGCTGCTCGGCCCGAACGGCTCCGGCAAGACCACGCTGCTGGGTCTCATCCAGGGCGACAATCCGCAGGCCTACGCGCTCGACCTCCGGCTTTTCGGCGCGCGGCCGCACTCGACGCAAACGCTCTGGCAAACGCGCCAGAAGATCGGCTGGCTCTCGCCCGAACTGCACCAGCATTACCCGACGGCATGGTCGTGCCTCGACGTGGTCTGCTCCGGCTTCTTCAACAGCATCGGCCTCCACCAGCATTGCACGCCCCGCCAGCGCGCCGCCGCCCGCCGCTGGCTGCGCGAGTTCGGCCTGGCGGACAACGCCGGCGCGGCGTTCGGCGAACTCTCGCTTGGCGACCAGCGGATGGTCCTGCTCGCGCGCGCGGCGGTGAAGAAACCGAGACTGTTGATCCTCGACGAGCCGTGCCAGGGCCTCGACACCGCGCACCGCCGCGCCGTGCTCGGCACGGTGGACCGCGTGGTGGCGCAGACCGGCGCGACGCTGATCTTCGTCACCCACCACGCGAAGGAAATGCCCCGTTGCGTCAGCCGCGTGCTGCGGTTGAAAGCGGGGCGGGCTTCATTTTAAAAATTGTAGCGGCGGGCTATGACCGCCGCTACAGTTTCGGCTTTGGCGCTGGGGAATCCCAACGGGATTCCATCACTCAGCCCGGGGTTGGCCGATGCCATCGGCCTACCCCGGGTCAATGTTCAAAAATCCGTCCAACTCTGAAGGAAACCTCTGCAAAAGCCCCGGAGCGGCGATCTCCCGATCGCCGAACCATCGTGGAATCTAAACGATTCGGCGATCTGGAGATCGCCGCTCCAAAACGGACGATGACTTTTGCAGAGGTCTCTGAAGGAGTTGGATCCATTTCCCATGACGATGCAACTCCGTTGGAGTTGAATTATTTTGGGATGGTTTCCCGGCGTAGGCCGGAGGACCGGCCAACGCCGGGCTGAGTGATTCCCACCCCGTTGGGGTGGGGCGGGAGGACGCGATCACATGAAATGTGACGAGCCGCCGGGCACGCCGCGTCGTCGTTTCGGCCGGCCCAGCGGTCCGGCCCTGCCTTTCGGCGGTCAGAGACCGCCGCTACAGTGTGGCCGATGGCTTTTGCAGAGGCTTCCATAAGATTTTGCGCTGGCATGCAAAAAGCGGCGCTGGGGGAAACACAGTAAATTGTAAAAAGCAAGCAAATTTCACTTGACATAATAGAGAAAATGCCTATATTTTGCGCCCGACGGTGAAAGGCAAAAAAAGAGAAGTCAGAAGTCAGAAGGGAGAAGGAGGAAGATGAGAGGAGGCGGGAGGCCCAAGAAATGTGCGCGGAAATGCGCAGCCAATCCGGTTTGATCCGACTGAATCCGACCAAATCCGACTGAATTTGACCGTATGAAACCCGTTGGGAATTGCAATTGCACGATGGCTGGAGCGGCAAGGTGGAACGCGACCTCCGGGCGCGATGGCCGCAGGCAGGAGAAAGATACGCGTTTGAAAAGCGAGACGCTCGACTCAAATATCATGCTTTTGCTTCTCAACGGCTGTCGCGCCCGGAGGTCGCGATCCACCTCGTTACTCGACTGCATCGGGAGGTTTACGGAAAGACGAATGGCCGCGCTTGATGACCGATTCCGCCTCCTCACGTCGGTGGCTACAGGTGTCGGCGCAATACCGGGGCGGCAGTCATTTTGTTTCGTTTTACAAAACGAAGCCATATGGCGGTCGTGGCCAAATCCGAAAAACCCCGTTTTCCTAGGGAATTCGAAAATTTCGATTCGGATCGGGTCTGGTGACGAAACATGTTTTTACGAAACGAACCCATATGAAAATCTCCGCCGAAGCTCTGTAGCGGCGGTCTCCGACCGCCGGCTGGAGTTTGGCCCTGACTATGGGAAAGAGTTTATTTTTTAGCTTGATTTCTAGTTATATAACTAGATACAGTCCCATCATGGGTTACCCAACTAAAGTCCAATGCATCCGCCGCAAGAACTCCGAGCAATTCTACATCAA
>CAIQCK010000111.1 GCA_903870275.1 uncultured bacterium
ACATCCTTGTCGCCCGATGATGATTCGGCGACAGGAATGTCGCCGCTCCCAGCTAATGCGATCTTTCGGCGATCTCTGACCGCCGCAAGGCAGGGCCGGACCACGTGAAACGTGGCAAGCCGCCGGGCCGGCCGAAACAACGATGCGGCGCGCCCGGCGGCTCGCTCGCGAAAGCATTCGGAGTCGCGCCCTGCCACAACGCCAGCGGATCGCCGGATAACTGGGAGGGGCGACATTCTTGTCGCCCGATGATGATTCGGCGACAGGAATGTCGCCGCTCCCAGCAAATGCAATCATTCGGCGGTCAGCCCCGAAAGCGTTCGGGGTCAGAGCCCGCCCGCTGCGCCGAATGGATGAAGAGCATGGGCTTCCTTGGAACCGGAAAAGCGGAATGACAAAAGTCATGCGGGGAAGAAACACTTGTAGCGTCGGTCTCTGACCGACGGGATGACTCATCGGGAGCGCGCGCCGGTCTTGCGTTTCTGCGGGTCTTCGTCCTGCTGGCGGCCGCGCGTTTTACCGGAACTTCCCCGTCAGAAATCCCGCATGAACACCCGCATCTCCACCTTCAGCCAGTCGCCGACCCATTCCTTTTTCTCCAGTTTGCCGAAGAGCAATTTGCCCGCGTCCATCAAGCGGGCCAGCGCCTCGTTTTTCACGCGGGGCACGTAGCCGAGATGATGGCCGGTTTCGTCGGCAATCATAATCGCCAGTGCGTCGTGCGCGTTGTCCGGTTCGCGCTTGAGCACCAACAGCGAGCCGACGGCCAGCGTTGGCTCGATGCCTTTGATGTCGCGATAGCTCGTGCCGGCGATGTGGCACTCGATGAGCATGATTTCGCGAGCGAACGGTTGCAGGCCGCCATCTTTGCCGAACGCACCGTGCAGGAGCGCCAATAGCTTCGGGTCAATTTGAACCAAAGACTGTTCCATCGTCGTTCTCCTTGTCGCCCAGCAGGATTCGCAGTTGCCCCGCCAAAGCCGTGCATTGCGCCTGAAACGCGGCGGTATGCTTTTCCAGTACGCTCCGTTGGGCCGCCACCCAGGTTTCGTCGGCCAGTTGTTTGCGCAGAGTGAACGGCGGGTGGCTTTCGATGCCCTCGATGCGTTTCAGCATTTCGCCAATCTGTTTCTGCAAAGTCGTCTGGTCGCGACGGAGTTTTTCCAATGAACTCGGCGGGGCGTCCGCAGCCGCCTTTTCCTCTTTTTCGACAAGCAGCGCCAGCGCGCGCATCTCCACTAAATCGCCGTTCTCATAGGCCGTCTGCACCCGGTTCCAGAACCGCTTGCGGTTCTCCGTGAGGTTCGGGTTCAGGTCGGGGTGCAACTTCTTCACCATCGCGTAGTAGAGCTTGCGAAACTCCCGCGCGTCCTCCGGCGGCATCAGGTGCTTTAAATATTCCCCGGCCGCCGCGACCCGCCGCGCTGTCTCGGCAACCTTCGCCTGCCACTCGGCAAACTCTTTATCCAATTGTTGCTCGATGCCGACGGGATCGGGCCGACTGCCGCGATTGAGCGCCGCTTGCACCATTTCAATCTGCCGCTTCAGCCGCGCCGCCTCACATTGGGCCTTGAGCCGTTTCAACTCCCACGCGCCGACCTTGGATTGATATTGCGCCAACAGGTGCGGCTTGGCGATTTTCACGAGGTCGTCCGCCTCCGTCAGCAACCGCGTCAGTTCCTCGCGCAAAAGATCGTTCTCTTCGGTCAATCGCTGGATGTCGGGATGATGATTAAGTCCGCCGCTCATGACATGGTTCAACCTTTGGCACGTTCCAGATTCAACACCAGCAGCTTTTCCAAAATCTGGTCGTCGGTCAAATCGGCGGGCCAGCCGTAGGCGGCGAAGACGGCGGCGTCGAGCTTGGCGTGGGCGTTGGCCAGCCACGTCGGGCGTTCGTTGTAGAGATTCGTCAGCGTGCGCTTGGTCAGTTGTTTGGCGCAGTCGGCATCCTTGGCAACAAGTCGCGGATAGCGGGCGACGCCGTTCTGGACAAACCGCGCCCACGGGCCGGCGGCGCTGGCGGGGAACTCCAACACTTCTTCGCGCGTCCATTCGGGCGGGTTGAGCCAGCGTTCCCGCAATTCGTTGAGTTCTTTCGCGGCGGAGGCAATCGCCGCTTGTTGCTCCGCCGTCGCCGCCGGGAACGGGAACGTCTCGAAGCAGGTCGTCGGCGTGTAGCGTGGCCGCGTCTCCAATCGCGTGCCGAGCTTCAGCGCCCACTGTTCATGCGCACGGGATTGCAGCACGCCGAAGAAATAGTCGTCATTACGCGCAAAGGCGAAAAGCTGGTGGTCGGGATTCACCGCGCCACCAATCCAAGCGAAAATGCGATGCTTTGAGACTTGCGGCGTGACGAGGTAGCGACCGTGCTTTAAGACAGCCTCCTTTAGGTCCGGGCAAGGCCGCGCCAAGCGCCACCAAAATCTTTGCTGGACTGGTTCGCGGTGGTTGACACGAAGCGGGAGCACATTCGTCTTCACGTATTCAAATGGCTTCTCATACTTCGATACCTCGTCAAGACTGAGGTGAACAGGGAAGTCTATTATCCACGTTTTGCTAGGGCGACTAACGATGTCCATCGCATTCAGGTATGGGACAACTACATCGCTGTTTGGCGCCCCGTTCGGATTTGGCGCGGCAAGCATGGCAAGAGCGAGTTGTTCGTCAATATCAAGCGGCCCCTTCTTGGTCGTGCCCACATGGCAGATGCCAGCGTTTTGTTTGATCTTCTGGGCGGCAGTGATGTCTGCGACGGAAGTAAGGTTCGCGTTGATAACAGAAACAGACTTTCCATCCAGTTGGCGGTTTGTTTCTCGACCATCATCGAAACCGACCATTGAAATATGAACGTTCGCACCGTCGAGAATCCAGTCGCGGTCGCTCTCGGCAAAGAAGATGTCGCCGGTTTCTTTGATGCGTTTGAGAACTTCCCGATTCTTTCCGCCGCGTATCCCTTGCGTCGCCAGCAAGCCGGCCCGTTTCACCTTGCCTGCTTCGATGTGCGCCCGCGCTTTCTCAAACCAGAAACAACAGAAGTCAGCACCGCCGGGCACGCTGTCTTTGAACTTGTCGCGAAGCTTCTCGACGTATTCATCGCCAAGTTGCCCGCGCATGAATTTGTCACCGAGAAACGGCGGATTGCTGACGATGAAATCCACTTCGGGCCAGTCGGTGAAAAGGGAATCGGCTTGCAGGAAATTTTTGTCGAGGCGCAACAGAATCGGCTCGGCGGGGAAGCCGTAACCGTGGGCGCGCAGCCATTGGATGTAGCCGATCTGGACGGTGACTTGCGCAAGGCTGTGGGCGTAGGTGTTGATCTCGATAAGGAAAAGCTGGCTGGGGTTGACGTGCGGGAAAAGCGGCGTGAAACCGTGGGCGGCGAGGTAATCGTTGACCTCTTTTTCGAGGTCGAGAAGCTTTTGGAGCGTGACGTAAAGGAAGTTGCCGGAGCCGCCGGCGGGGTCGAGGACGCGGATGCGCTTGAGCCGTTCGAGGAAGGCGGTAAGAAGCTTTTCGGCTGAGGCGCGGTTTTTCTTCGCGGCGGCGGGACTGTAGCGGCGGTCTCCGACCGCCGGATAACTGGGAGGGGCGACATCCTTGTCGCCCGATGATGATTCGGCGACAGGAATGTCGCCGCTCCCAGCTAATGCAATCATTCGGCGGTCAGAGACCGCCGCTACAGGAGCCAGCATCGCTTCTGCCTTGCCGCGCACTTCGGTCCACTCGCGGCGCAAGGGCGTCATGACGACCGGCTCGACAATCGTTTCGATGTCGGCGCGGCTGGTGTATTGCGCACCGAGTTGGGAACGCTGTTGCGGGTCAATGCCGCGCGTGAAGAGCGTGCCGAAGATGGAGGCGTCCACCGTGTTCCATTCCAACGCGGCGGCGGCGGCAACGCGCTCGATCTCGTCGCGGGTGAGGTCCAGAACGGCAGCATCGGCAAAAAGGTTGCCGTTGAAATGCTTGATGACATCCGCGCCGAACTCACCGCCGCTCGCCATCGCGCTGAAAAGTTGCGCGACCATGCGGCTGAAACGGGCAGGATCGTTGCTGCCCTTCTTGACAATGTCGGCAAAGAGTCCGCGCGGCAGCAGGTCCACGTCCTCAGCAAAGAGACAGAAGACAAGCCGGATGAGGTAATGGGCGACGGCGTGCGGTTCGAGGCCGCGCTTGCCCATGATGGCGGCGAGTTCGCCAAGGTGCGCGGCGGCGTGTTCGGTGATGGCGCGGCTCGGCTCGCCGGGTTTGAGTTTGTCGGGGTCGTGGAAGACTGCGCGAAGGATTTCGAGATTGCGGGGCGTGTCGAGCGCGGCGAGGGGAATTTCAAAAACCTGCTCCTTCGCGCGGCTGAAGTTCGTATGGACGACGATGCGGTCCATGTCGCAGACGACGAGCAGCGGCGGGTTTTCGAGATCGGCGCGGTATTTTAGGAGTTGGTCGTAGGCGGCGGCGAGGTCCTTGCGTTTGCCTTTGTATTCCCAGCCGAAGAAGTCTTTCTTCCACACGTCGGCCCAGCCGTCGCCGCCGCCGTGCTTGGCCGCGCCTCTCTCGAAACAGAAAGACTCGCCCGTCTTGTCCACTTCGACCGGCTTGGGATGGCCGACGAGTTCGCAGAGGTCGAGGAAGTGTTGTTGCGAGGCGGAACGCTCGGTGAGGTCAACCGGCTGCCATTTGGCGAAGAACTCAGCGGGGGTCATCATGCGAGCCTCGGTTCATGCGGCGGAGTGTAAGGCAAAGCGGCGGGCAGGGTCAACGGCAGCGAAAGCCCGACGCCGATCACAAATCCCGAAAGAATGAGGTTTCGTCGCCCTCACCGAAACGTTTCGGTCAAGGCGCTTTGGGGTCAATCACCCGGCGCAGGCGTTCAACCATTGCGCACTTGCAACACGCTTGCGGTTTGCTTTGACCTTTTAAAATCCGTTCTGCCAGAATGCGGTCCATGAAAGCAGAACGAGAGGCTCGGATGCCCACGGCGCAATGGCCGCAGACTCTCCGACGATACACGGCCGCATGCTGTCGGAGCCTGGCGACAGTAGTATTCGACGGCGGTTGTGAGAAAGGATCTCACCTTTGACGCAATCTCGATTTCCAGGGCCAAATGGAGTGCAAGCCCGAGTCCTTTCTCTTGGCCCTGACTAACCATCAGGGGATTGGGAACATCATTCTCTTTCCTGACAGTCGCCTGACACAGATCGGCCCGGTCGTGAAGACGGAGCGACATGGGGGTCAGGAACTGTTCCGCTCGTCCTTCGTGTGGTCCGAGTGAAATGCCCGGTGAACCTCGGTTATCAGATCATCGTCTATAATCCGTGGTTTCGAAATGAAGCCGTGTGCGCCATGTGCCCGGGCGTCCGCCTCGGCTGCGGCCGAGTTCTCCATCGTCATGATGATAATCCGTATGTTGGGCACGCAATGACGCAACCTCGCCGTTGCTTGCAAGCCGTCCATGACCGGCATGTGCAGATCCATCAAAACCAAGTCCGGCGTGAGCAATTCCGCGATGTGCAGCGCTTCCTTGCCATCCACCGCGGTGCCGACCACTTGAAACAACGGATGCGTCTTCAAGTAAGCGCACAAGCTCTTCAACAACATGGCGGAATCATCCACCACCAACGTGCGGAGCGGGTGGGGAAAACTGTCGGGAGCGGGCGGCGTGGTCGGGGTCTGTTTCATGACTCCAGACCCTAGAGGCGTTCCATGGAAGGGTGAAATTACTGCATTCCCTATTTTTGCCCGGAATCACCCTAGTGTAGCGTCCCGTAAATGGCTTTCACTTTCTTGAGTTTTGCCATGATGGAATCCAGCGATGCTGTCCAGACAAACGGTTTAGCTTCTGAGTTGTAAGCCGACAGATACGCTTCAATAGCCGCCAGCAGATCCGGCA
>CAIQCK010000112.1 GCA_903870275.1 uncultured bacterium
AGCTTGGCCAGCACCTGATTCTTGGTCTGTTTGTCCATGTCGGGATGCATCCGGTTTGGGTAACACCCTTTTTGAGGCAACGACCAGATTCCTCATCCAGTTCCCCCCCCGCTTCGGTAACAATCTTTTTGAGGCAAAGCGGTTCCGCCGATGGCTTGACGATAGTGCTGGATTCCCGGCAGCGGTGATTTATTCTCCCGGGCATGAGCGCGGCCAAAACCCTGCAGGTCTCCTGCGTGCAACTCCACTGGGCCAAGAGCCTCGAACGCAATCTGGAGCGGACGCTCCACTACATCCGCCTCGCCGCCGAGGAAGACAGCCGCGTGGTGTTGTTTCCGGAGGCGAACCTCACGAGCTATTACTTCCCGCATGTGGCGCGGCTCGCGCCGGCGGCCGTGCAGCGCGCGTTGGACAAGACCTGTCGCGCGGCCAAGGAAGCCGGTCTCTGGGTGATCGCGGGCAGCATTCGCAAGACCGCCGACCGTTTCCTGAATCTCGCGCACGTCATCTCGCCGTCGGGCGAGGTGACGCACGAATACGCCAAGGTCCACATGGCGGGACGCGACGAGCGGAAGTTCTGCCGCGGCGGCAACAAGCTGTCGCTGTTTGAAATAGACGGGGTGATGTGCACGCTGGTCATTTGCCGCGACGGACGGCATCCGGAGTTGTATCGGTTGCCGGCGATGGCGGGGGCGCAGGTGCTGTTTCACCCGTCATGCAGCTCGGACGAGATTGAGGCGGTGCTGTGGAAACGCGTGGCGGGCCGCGCGCAGCAGCCGGTCGGCCCGAACAGCAGGATGTTTCATTGCGTGGCCAACACGGTGGGGCAGTCGCCCGACGGCCTGCAAACCTCCAGCGGCCAGTCGTTCATTCGCGAGCCGTCGGGGATGCCGTTGGCCGAGGCGGGCTATTATCAGGAGGAGATGATCACCGCCGTGCTCGACATCGCCCGCGCCGACCGCAGCTACGCGCTCGACAGCCTGAAAGACCCGCCATTCCTCCGCCGCCATTGGGAGGCGATGGTGAAGGAGGTCAAGGCGAGGGCGGACGCGGCGGTGGATTCTTGAAAATCTGAGCCAACCATGCACTTGAACCCGACAGCCGCTCACCATGAACCGATGCAGGCAAACGATGGTGGATCGCGTTCTCCGAACGCGATAGCGGTTGAGCAGCAAAAGCTGGGTGCATGTGTCGAGTTTCCTGCTTTCCACGTACGGCCTCGTTCTCTTACCTGCGGCCATCGCGTTCGGAGAACGCGATCCACCTCCGGCTGCTATTCCTTCAGCCGTCAGGTTGTGGTTGTGCTTGCTGCACTGTGGATCTGCAGTTCCCATTCTTTTGCGGCAGTGGTTGGAACCGGGCAGGGCAGCATCCGCGCGCAGGTGGAGGCAGACTGGGCTTTGCAGGAAAAACGTCTTGGCCGCGCGCCCGGCGAGCCGGAAGCGATTCGGGTCGCGATGAAGCGCGCCGAGCAACTCCTCGCGGACCGGTCCCAAGACCCGCGCAGTGGCCAATCATCGGCCATTCGCGACGCGCAAGCCGCCGTCGAACATTTCCGATCCGACATCGCGGCGATGGACGCGCTGGATGCCGACGCCCGGCTGGCGCTCTACCACCGCCTCCGTTGGACCGCGCGCGAGCTGGCGCTGAGCAACCCCGCCGTCACAGGCCGGCCGCTGGTGTTCATGAAGCGCCATCGTTTCATCTGCCAGATGCTTCATGAATACATGGGCTACTTCTGCGACTACGGCGATGTGGCTGGCGGCGGCGTCTTTGTGTTGGAAGAACCGGGACACTCCTTCAAGACGCGCGACCTCATTGCCGGCCGGTTGCCGCGCGGCAACTACGCCACGCTGGCGTTGTCGTATGACGGCCGCAGGGTTTACTTCGCCTTCGCGGAACGGGCGCCGAAGAAACCGGAGTTCTACTCGGCGGACCGGCGGGGATTTCATCTTTACGCGGTGAACACCGACGGCAGCGGTCTGCGCCAATTGACGGACGGTTGCGAGGATGATTTCGATCCGTGCCCGCTGCCCGACGGCGGCATTGCCTTCATGTCCACGCGGCGCGGCGGTTTTGTGCGGTGCAACAACGCTTGGGAGCCAATCGCCACCTACACGCTTCACCGGATGAACACCGACGGCTCTCACATACGCACGCTCTCGTGGCACGAAACCGACGAGTGGCATCCCTGGGTGCTCAATGACGGGCGCATCGCCTACACGCGGTGGGACTACGTGGACCGCTCGGCGGCAAATTTCCATGGCATCTGGACCAGTTATCCCGATGGCTCGAATCCCGCGATTCTGTTTGGCAACTACACCATGCGCATCAACGCCTGTTACCAGCCGCGCGCCATTCCCGGTTCCGACCGCGTGATGTTCGTGGCCGGCGCTCACCACGCGGACGTCGGCGGTTCGCTGGTCATCGTGGATCCCAAGCGGCTCAAGCTCGATTCCAAAACCGGTGAGGATGATTTCGGTTCCATCGAGACGCTCACGCCGGAAGTCTGTTTCGCCGAGGCCAATGGCTGGCCGAAGAGCTATTTTCACAGTCCGTGGCCGCTGTCGGAAAATTATTTTCTGGTGGCGTTCAGTCTGGATCCGTTGCCCGGGATGAACAGCGGCGAAAAGCGCGATACGCACACCGGCCTTTATTATTTCGACCGCTGGGGCAACCTCGAACTGCTCTTTCGTGACGCCGGCGCTTCGGCGATGTATCCGACACCACTGGCGCGGCGCGCCCGGCCGCCGGTGCTGGCCGGCGAAATCCACGCCGCCTTGGGCGAGGAGGGTGAATTTTTCATTCACGACGTGCGATTGAGCCATCTGCCGTTGCCGGCGAATCGTCCTGTGAAAGAGCTGCGCGTGTTTCAAATCCTGCCCAAGACGCCGCCGCATACCGCCAACCAGCCGCGCATCGGTTACGCCAACGCCGAGAGCGCGCGGATGCTGCTCGGCACGGTGCCGGTGGAGGCGGACGGCTCGGCCTACTTCCGCGCGCCGGCGCGCAAGCCGCTCTATTTTCAACTCGTGGACGACCAGGGACGCGCCGTGCAGAGCATGCGCAGTGAAACCTATCTTCAGCCGGGCGAGCGGCGGAGTTGCATCGGTTGCCATGAGGGCCCCGGTGTGACACCGTCATCCACCCGGCCGCTGGCCGCGCGCCGCGCGCCGTCGCGACTGCTGGCCGGCCCCGACGGCAGCCAGCCGCTGAGCTTCCCCCGTCTGGTGCAACCCGTGCTCGACCGTCAGTGCGTAAGCTGCCACGACGGCTCGGAAAGCGCAGGCAAGCGCCGGCTGGCGCTCACCTCCGAGCCGACGAAACTGTTTACGCGGGCCTACGACGGCTTGAAGGATTTCGTGCGTTGGTATGAATGGGGCAAAGCATCCATCAGTCAGATTGCGACCAGCCCCGGTCATATCGGCGCCGACGAGAGCCCGCTGTCGCGCATCCTGGCGGATGCCACGCACGCGCCGCTCCATCTGCCGGATGCCGACCTTCGCCGTCTCTACTTGTGGCTCGACGCCAACGCGCCATTTTACGGCGCCTATGACAAGGATGCGCAACTGGCCCAGCGCGAGGGGAAAATTGTGCCGCCGCCGTGGGTGCAGTGAAGATGCGGTTTGCTGCGCCTTGGTGAATTTACCAGCGAACGCCACTTATTGAGGTGGATCGGACTTCCAAGTCCGTTCCATTGCGCTTGCGTGCCCCTTCGTGAATACGTCCTGGCCCGCCGTGGTGATGGCGATGGCAATTTCCTGGTTTGAATACGGGTCTGTGTTCGGTGGCGATTCGGTGCTTGCGCGCACACCGCCGCGCGCTACTATGCCGCCCGAAAGCGGAGGAGTGCTTATGCAAAGTCTTGAAGGCCAGTCGTTCGGCGATTACGAGATTCAGGCCAGGCTCGGCCAAGGCGGCATGGGTGCGGTTTATAGAGCCCGCCAAACGATTCTCAACCGTGTCGTCGCCCTCAAGGTCATGGCGCCGCAAATCGCCGATGACCCCGCCTACGTCGCCCGTTTCGTCCGCGAGGCCGCCGCCGCCGCCAACCTCTCGCACCCCAACATGGTGCTGGTCTATACCGCCGGCAAAATCGAGGGCTCCCACTACATCGCCATGGAGTTTGTGGAGGGCGAGTCGCTCCGCAATCGGCTCGACCGCGAAGGCAAGCTCGACCCGCGCGAGGCCATTGCCATCACCGTGTATATCGCCCAAGCCTTGCAATACGCCTGGAACAAGGCGCGGTTGATTCATCGCGACATCAAGCCGGACAACATCTTTCTTTCCAAAGCCGGCGAAGTGAAAGTGGGCGACCTCGGTTTGGCCAAGAGCGTCGGCGGCGCCAGCACGGAGATGACCGCCAGCGGAGTGGCGATGGGTTCGCCGCATTACATCGCGCCGGAACAGGCGCGCGGCGTGAAGGACATAGATTTTCGGGCCGACGTTTACAGCCTCGGCTGCTCGCTTTACCACATGCTCACCGGTCGCACGCCTTACGAGGGCGACGATTCGATGAGCATCATGATGAAGCACGTCCACGAGCCGCCGCCGGCGATTTTCCATGTCTGGCCGAAGTGTCCGATGCCGCTGGGCATGTTGGTGGGCAAGATGCTGGCCAAGGACCGCAACGCGCGATACCATAGCTACGAGGAACTGGTGGCCGATCTGCTGGCGGTGCATGACAAGCTCAAACACGCCGATGTTCCCGCGCCGGTGGCGGCAGCGCCCGCGCCCGCCAAAGCGCCGAAGCCGCCCGCCCCTGTCACCGTTGTGAAGGCGAAGACCTCAAATCTGAAGCTGGTTTACGCAGGCGGCGGTTTGGTTGCGGTCGTCGCGGTTGCTGGATTGCTGCTGTGGGCGCCGTGGAAGGAACCTTCTTCCCATGACTCCAATAATCCATCACTCCAACACTCCATTTCTCCCGCTGCCGCAGCCGCCGCGCTGAAGCTTCTTGGCAACGTCTTCACCAACTCGGTGGGAGCGGAGATGGTCTATATCCCGCCCGGCGAGTTCATGTTGGGCAGCACGAAGGAGGAGCAGGCGTGGGCCGTGGCCAACGGGGTGAAGGAAGAAGAGGCCAAACGCGAGGGCGAAGCGCCCCGCAAGGCGACGATCAAGCAAGGTTTCTGGATGGGGCGGACGGAGGTGACAGTGGGCCAGTGGAAGCAGTTTGTGAAAGAGACGGGCTACGTGACCGATGGCGAGAAGAGGGGTGAGTCGTGGGTGTATCAAGGGCCAGGGAAGTCTTATGCGCCAATGAAAGGCAAGAGTTGGAAGGACCCGAATTTCGGCGAGCTGCCGAAGGACAACGATGCGGTGTGTTGCATCAGTTGGAACGACGCGGTGGCGTTCTGCGGGTGGCTGACAGAGGGGGAGCGAAAGGCGGGCCGCTTGCCGGCGGGGTTGGAAGTGCGGCTGCCCACGGAAGCGGAGTGGGAGTATGCGTGCCGCGCGGGAACGCAGACGAAGTGGTGGTGGGGAGAGACAAAGGAAAAGGGTCAGGGCCGGTTGAACTGGTCCGGGAAGGACGACGGGTATGAGTTTGTGGCGCCGGTGGACAGTTTTGGGGCGCGGGGTCGGAATCGGTTTGGGTTGGCGGACATGCTGGGCAACGTTTGGGAATGGTGCTTGGATGAATACGATGCGACGCAAGCTCACGAGGAATACTACCAGGGCAATCCCGGCGCTCGCGTGTTGCGGGGCGGGTCGTTCTTCAACTCTCCCGCCTACGGTCGCTGTGCCTCCCGCCACGGCACCAACCCGGCCAACTCGTATGGCAACTACGGCTTTCGGGTGGCGTTCGGTGTTGTGCGCTGAGCCGAGGAATGGACGAGTCCTGAGATGCTGATTTTCTGGGCTTCTGAATTCTGAACTGCTGCGCTGCTGAACTTCTTCCGGTGCGCGCGAAGCGCGCCGGAAATCTTTTTGAAAACATGGCCCAGACGTTTCGAGCCGCGAAGCGGCGGCAGGATGTAGCTTGGGGCGCAAGCCCCAAGAATGGTAACAACAATCCATCAAGCCCCCACGGGGCGACATCAAGCGGAGTGATTAAACATGGCTGGCACATTCACCAAGCTGCTCTACCACGTGGTTTTCAGCACGAAGGACCGCGAGACGCTCATCGGCGCGGACCTGCGGCCCGAACTCTACAAATACATCGGCGGCATCATCCGGGGCGAACGCGGCACTTTGTTGGAGATCGGTGGCATGGCTGACCACATCCACGTGGTGGCGAGGTTCCGGGCGGATGTGTCGGTGGCGGAAATGGCGCGGCTGATCAAATGCAACTCGTCGAAATGGGCCAACGAGCGGCCCGATCGGCGGTTCCGGTTCGAGTGGCAGAGCGGATATGGGGCGTTCACGGTGAGCGAATCGCAGTTGGAGAGCGTGCGGCATTACGTGCAGGGACAGGAGGACCATCATCAGAAGCGGACGTTCAAGGAAGAGTTTGTGGCGATGTTGACGAAACACGGGATCGCATACGAGGAAAGGCATCTGTGGGATTGAACGAGCCGGCGATGTCGCCCCGATGGGGCTTATCGGGTTTACTTTCACAGTTCCTGGGGCTGACGCCCCAGGCTACATCCCTCCGCCGCTTCGCGGCTCGCCGAGCCGACACGCAGATGAAGTTCCAGCCGTGTTGGGTTTTCAACTGTCTAAAAACAGACACTGGATCGCTCCCGAAGACCTCGAAACCAGCAAAAAGGGCCTTGGAACGTCAAAAACACCGGTTTTTGACAAAAAAAGCCCTTTTGGACGGCCGGAAGCAACCTCGTCCGTCACGGAAACGGTTGCTTCCGGCGTGGAAACGGTTGCTTCCGTGACGGAGAGACTTGCTTCCGAGGCGGAAACAACTGCCTCCGGGCCGGACACGGTTACTTTCGTGACGGACAGAGTTGCTTCCAAGCCAGAAGCAGTTGCCTCCGTGATGGACACGGTCGTTTCCACGATGGAAACGGTTGCTTCCGTGACGGAGAGACTTGATTCCAAGGCGGAAACGGTTGCTTCCGTGAATAAGCTGTGGGCTGTGCGGACGCCACGGAGCGAAAGCTTGACGCTCGGAACAACGCTCTCCACCCTTGTCCGAAATTTATGAGACAAGATTTTGCCGTTGAATGGCCGTGGGTAGGGCGCGACCGCCGGGCGCGCCGAGCGTTGGTCTTCTGTGCGAAACAGCGGCGCGCCC
>CAIQCK010000113.1 GCA_903870275.1 uncultured bacterium
CCCAAAGAGGTTGTTGCGGTTGAGTCCATCGAGCCGCAGTTGCTTGAGCGACAATCCAACGAGGAATCGCAGGCGCAAGATCGCGAGCAGACTCCCAAAGAGGTTGTCGCGGTCGAGTCCATCGAGCCGCAGTTGCTTGAGCGACAATCCAACGAGGGACCGCACGCGCAAGATCGCGAGCAGACTCCCAAAGAGGTTGTTGCGGTTGAGTCCATCGAGCCGCAGTTGCTTGAGCGACAATCCAACGAGGAATCGCAGGCGCAAGATCGCGAGCAGACTCCCAAGGAGGTTGTTGCGGTCGAGTCCGCCGAGCCGCAGTTGCTTGAACGGCAATCCAGCGAGGGATCGCAGGCGCAAGATCGCGATGAGACTCCCAAAGAAGATGTTGCAGTCGAGTCAACGCAGCCGCAACTGCTTGAACGGCAATCCAACGAAGGGTCGCAGGCGCAGGACCACCGGGAGACTCCCAAGGAAGATGTTGCGGTCGAGTCAACGCAGCCGCAACTGCTTGAGCGGCAATCCAGCGCAGGACCGCAAGCGCAGGACCGTCAGGACACTCCCAAGGGAATTATTGCGTTCGAACAAACGGGCAAGAAGTTCGATCGTTCACTTATCATGAGCAGACTGACCGAAATCAGGCTGGAACTGACTGATCCACATTTGCCGGAACAGAAATACAAAGAATTGATAAGTCAGTATGATGATCTCAAATCTTACGTGGACATGTGACCCGCTTCCCAAACGAGACCGCAACACAATCAGGAAAACAGCATCTTTGGATTTCAACAAGAAGTCCGGATGGCAAAACAGCGACATCCAGCAGGGCAGGTCTCCATGTTTCATTTCCCTGCCGGCCTTGCGGAGAGGCAAACGACAGCGGCGTGGGCAAGCCGTGTCTCTGCCGTGACTGACAAAATGAAAAGGAGTTGATTTATGCGAAAGAAAGATGACAATCCGACAAACCTTATGAGCAACTTCTTTAGAGGCCACAACCCGAACAACGCCGTCGCCCACTACAATCTGGGCGTGGTACTGGACAAACAAGGGCGCAAGGAAGACGCGGAGAAGGAATATCGCGAGGCGATCCGCTCCAACCCGGACCACCCCAAGGCCCATTACAATCTGGGCGTGGCGCTGGACAAGCAGGGGCGCACGGAGGACGCGGAAAAGGAATATCGCGAGGCGATTCGCTGCAGCCCGGACCTCGCCCATGCCCACTACAATCTGGGCGTGGTGCTGGACAAGCAGGGGCGCACGGAGGACGCGGAAAAGGAATATCGCGAAGCGATTCGCTGCAACCCGGACGATGCCGAGGCGCACAACAATCTGGGCGTGGCGCTGGACAAACAAGGACGTCTGGAGGATGCGGAAAAGGAATATCGCGAAACGATTCGCTGTAACCCCGACCTCGCCCATGCCCACAATAATCTGGGCGCTGTCCTGGACAAGCAAGGACGCGCGGAGGACGCGGAAAAGGAATATCGCGAAGCGATTCGCTGCAACCCGAACTACTCCAAGGCGCACTACAATCTGGGCGTGGCGCTGGGCAGGCAAGAGCGCGCGACGAAAGCCGAAAAGGCCTATCGCGAAGCGATTCGCTGCAACCCGAACGACGCCGAGTCCCACTACAATCTGGGCGTGATACTGGGCAAGCAAGACCGCGCGGCGGAAGCGGAAGCGGAATACCGCGAAGCGATTCGCTGCAACCCCAACCTCGCCAACGCCCACTACAATCTGGGTGTTTTGCTGGACAAGCAGGGGCGCCACGAGGACGCGGAAGCGGAATATCGCGAAGCGCTTCGCTGTAATCCGAACGACGCCGAGGTCCACAACCATCTGGGCGTGGCGCTGGACAAACAAGGTCGCATGGAGGATGCGGAAAAGGAGTTCCGCGAAGTGATTCGTTGTAATTCGGAACTCGCTTCGGCCTGAAGCGCGACGCCGGATTCATCGGATCATCACCGCGCCGACTTCCCACAGAACTGTTCGCCTTGTCGCGGATGGCGCACGTCCCTCAAGCGCTGGATTTCTCCATCCGCGGCGGAGGCGTTCAGCGGTTTCTTTTTGCACCGGCGACGGATTTCGGGTTTCATCGCGCCATGAACAAGACATTCACTTTCTGCCTCGTCCCGTTCCTCTCGGCTCTTATCGCCGGTTCACCGGCGTTCAGCGCGAACGCCCCCGAATCCATTCCGCTCTGGCCCAAAGGCGCACCATGCGAGAAAGGCGACGTCGGCGAGGAACATGACACGACGAAACCCGACGGCAGGTCGGTGGCGGGCAATCGCGTCGTCCGCCTCGGCAACGTCTCCGTGCCGACAATCACCCTGTTCCAGCCGGCGAAATCCAAGAACACCGGCGCGGCGGTGGTCGTGTGTCCCGGCGGCGGCTACAGCATCCTCGCGCTGGACCTCGAAGGAACCGAGGTTTGCCAATGGCTCAACTCCATCGGCGTCACCGGCGTGCTGCTCAAGTATCGCGTCCCGAAGCGCGCCGGAGACGACAAGCACCTCCTGCCGTTGCAGGACGCGCAACGCGCGCTCGGCCTCGTCCGGTTCCACGCGAAGGAATGGAACATAGATCCGGCGCGCATCGGCGTGCTCGGCTTTTCGGCGGGCGGCCATCTCACGGCGAACCTAAGCAACAACTTCGACAAGCGCGCCTACGAGCCGGTGGACGACGCCGACGCCGTCAGTTGCCGGCCGGACTTCGCGCTGCCGATCTACCCGGCCTACCTGGCGCTCAAGGACAAGAACAACGAACTTGCTCCGGAGTTGAAGGTGACCGCGAACACGCCGCCGACGTTCCTGGTGCAGACCGAGGACGACGGCATTCGCGTCGAGAACAGCCTCTTCTATTTCCTCGCCTTGAAAAACGCCAAGGTGCCCGCGGAGATGCACCTCTACGGCAGCGGCGGCCACGGCTACGGCCTGCGCCCGTCGGATAAGACCGTCACCACCTGGCCCAAACGCGCCGAGGAATGGATGCGCAGCCTCGGTTTGCTCGAACGGAAAAAACCGTGAAGTCATCGCGTGGTCATCTCGCGGCGCTGAAGAAGAAGCTGCGCACGGAGATTCCGGCGACGCGACGTCTGGGAATCGAGCCCGTCCAGTGCGCCGATGGCGCGCTCGTTCTCAAAGCGCCGCTCGCACCCAATCGCAATGACAAGGGCACGGCGTTCGCCGGCAGCCTCAGCGCCGCCGCCACGCTCGCCGGTTGGTCAGCGATCTGGCTCGCGCTCCGCGACGCCGGTCTCGAAGGCATCATTGTCATCCAGGATTGCGCGATCCGATTCCTTCGTCCGGTCACACGCGACTTCGAAGCCCGCTGCCCCAAGCCGGCTTCCGCACAGCTCGCGCGCTTTCTCGCTACCCTGCGGAAGCACGGCAAAGCGCGGCTCAAACTGCGAATCACCATCCGACAGGGCGGCGCCGACGCCGTGACGTTCGCCGGTCGTTACGTCGTCCGGCTTTCAAGATAACCGCTCAGCTTTATGAACCTGCCGTCAATGGTTGTCGCCGTTCTCGCGGCGCAGGCGTTTGTCCACGTCCCCGGGCCGAACCCGATCCTCATGTGCGGTACGCCGGGAGCCTGGGACGAGTCGGTGATCGAAGCCTGCGACGCGACCAAGGACGGCAACACCTATTACCTTTTTTATCATGGCGTGCCGAAGGACAAGGCGCGATGGGGATCGGGCAGTTATCGGGTGGGATTGGCCACGGCGCCGCATCCGTTGGGGCCGTGGAAGAAATCCGGCGACCGGCCCGTGCTCGATGTCGGCCCGGCGGGGAGTTGGGACGACCACGATGTGGCGTGCGCGGTGATCCTGAAGGGAACGCGCGGCAAATACTTCATGTGGTATTCGGGAAAAAGCCGCGCGGAGACGGAGCGGCCCAAGCCGCCGGGCTACCTGGCGAAATGGGACATCGGTCTGGCGACCGCGTCGAAGCTCGAAGGCCCGTGGACGAAATGCGGGAAGAATCCGGTCCTGAGCGACTTCGGTTACGTGGGCAGCGTGATCCAACACGCCGGCAAATACTGGCTCTACGCCGAACATCCAATCAACGCCACCGCGCCCGACTACGGGCCGATTTCGCTGGCCACGGCGGATTCGCCCGAAGGCCCGTGGACGGTCTGCAAAGACAACCCCGTGCTGCCGCCCAGCGAGCGCGGCGCGTGGGATGACGGCGGCTGCTCCGAGGCGCGGGTGTTTTGGCGCGACGGACTGTTTCATCTCTTCTACGGCGGCGCGAAGGAATACCAGCCGCGCATCAAGACGCGCGAAAGCATCGGCTACGCCTCCAGCCGCGACGGGTTGCATTTCACGCGGCACGTGTCGAACCCCGTCGCGCCGCGCGAAGCCCAGCCGAACGCGGCGGCGTTTGCGGAGGTGCACGCGCTGGTCGAGCCGCCGTTCATCTACGCGTTTCACACGCTGCGCTACATTGACCCGGCCACCGTGCCGCGCGCCAGGGGCCGCACCTCGGTGCTCGAAGACCTCGGTGTGCAGGTGCTCGCCATGCGCCGGCCGTTCACGCTCCCGATGCCGGTGATGACGCTGGACTTGCTTGCCGCCGGCGCGGCGACGGATCTTGGCGATTGCCCGCCGGTCTGCCTCGGCAACATCACGCGCGTCACGCTGGGCATCGAGTGCAGGTTTGCATCCGGCGCCCGCAAAGGGCTGACGCTCCACGTGCGCGGCAGCAACGACGGCCTGGCTTACGACGCCGCGGATATTCTCACGTGCGACCTCGATTGCCGCACCGACAGCGTCAGTCGAAGAAACGTCGAGTTGAAGACAAAGCCGCCGTTCATCAAGGTGTTTGTGGAAAACCGGGACGAGAGCGAGCCGGCCCGCCAGATCAAGGTGACGGCAACGCTGGAAGGTTGATGGCAGGAAGCGCCGCTGTCGCTTGACCGGCTGGCGCGTGAGAAAAGCCCCTGCCAACCCCGCCCGGCTGCGGACAAACCCTGGCTCCGTATCGCCGCGCTGCTACTGTTTCACTTCCCGGCCGGTTTCTTCGCGGGGCCGGTCATGGTCGGATGTATCCCTGCCGTGGTCTGTTGCGGACCGGGGAAACCACCGGCGGACGTTTCGGCGCGGGAGCATGAACGGGCGTTTCTTGCGCCAACCGGAGTTTCGGCGGTGGTTCAAGAGTGTGCGGCTCGACGATCCTGACGTCCTTCGCGGACCAACCGGTCGCCGACTCCGGCTCGCCAATCCTGGCATCAGCCGATTTCTTCCCGTCGGCGTCGGACTCGGGTGATGCGAACGCAGTCTGCATCGTCGGGTTTTGCGCGTGGATGGCCTCGGCGAACTGCGCGGCGGCCGCGTCCAGCATTTGGTAGCCGTTGACCAGCCACTCCAACCGGCCCGATTGGATGTCCACCATCAATCCATGCACCGGAATCTTCGGCCCGATGATCAGGCTGTGGCGGATGAAATCCACGGCTTTCAGCACGTTCTGGCGCTCGCTGGCGAAGACGCCGAAGAACTCGACGAGGTTGTCCGGCAGCTTCGACCGGTTCACGCCGAGCGCGGCGAAGCGTTCGGTGAGTTGCAGCACGGTGGTCTGCCCGGCGCGGCAATCGGTGTGGCCGATGACGGCGATTTCCTTGCCGCCTTTCACCACGCAAGCCAGCGCCAGCGAGCGGATCGTGCTGCTCATCGAGCTGGTGATGATGTTGCCCGCGTTGCGCAGCCAGATGAATTGCTCGTCCGGCAACCCAAGCACTCCGGGCATCAGCGGATTCAGCCGCGGGTCAATGCACGTCAACGCCACCACCGGCAGCGCGTCCGCGAAGTCCACCACATGCACACCGGCGCTCTTGTCGCCCGCCGCGGCGCGGTGGTTGGCGTCCAGGATGGCTTCGAAGAGGCGCATGATGTCGGCGCGGCCTCAGCGACGGCTCAACTCGCTTTCTTCTCGTCCTCGTCTTTCCCCATGGCTTTCCTCAGCGCCGGCACCTGCTCCAGCAGTTTCTCGAACTTGACGCCGGTGAGGCTCTCGATCACGGGTGGCAACTGGCTGATGATGGTGGTGATGTCGCCAGTGAGTTTGCTGGCGCCGCCGCCGGGGCCGTTGCCAGCGTTGATGATGACCATCTTCTCGGTCTTGGCCAGCGGCTCGCTGATCTTGCCGGCCACGGCCGGGAGGATTTCGACGATCATCTGGATGACGGCGGCTTCGTTGTATTGCTTGAACGACTCCGCCTTGAAGCGCATCGCCTCGGCGGTCGCCTTGCCCTGTGCCTCGATGACGTCGGCCTGGGCGAGACCGCGCGCCTTGTTCGCGTCGGCCTCGGCAATGCCGGTGGCCTTGACGACATCGGCGCCGGCGAAACCGGTCGCTTTCGTCGCGGAGGCGGCGCCGGCGGCTTCGGTTTCGAGTTGGAATTTCCTCGCGTTGGCGAGCGTCTCGACCTTGTAGCGCTCGGCGTCGGCGGGCTTTTGCACCGTCGCTTCAAGTTCCTTCTGCTTGCGCTGGATTTCCTGCTGCTGCAGTTCGATCTGTTTCTGTTTCTCGACGATGCTGACCTGCACTTCTTCGGCCTTCACCAACTGGCCGGTCTTGAACTTCTGCAAATCGTAGGCGAGGTCGGCTTCGGCTTTCTTCTGATTCACCACGGCCTGATACATGGCGACGTTGGACTGGTAGTCGCGTTGCGCCTCGGCGATCTTGCTGTCGGCGGCGAACTTCGCCTCCTGGCCCGCCTGTTGCGCCTGCGCGGAACGGATCATCGAGTCCCGGTCGGCTTCGGCCTGGGCGATGATGGCGTCGCGCTTGACCTGCGCGATGCGCGGCTTGCCGAGCGCGTCGAGGTAGCCCTGCGTGTCCCGGATGTCGCGGATGGTGAAGCTGACAATACCGAGGCCCATGTTGGCCATGTCGCCGGCGGCCACCTCCTGCACCTTCGACGCAAAGGCGTCGCGGTTCTGGTAAATCTCCTCCACCGTCATCGTGCCGAGAATGGCGCGGAGATGGCCCTCCAGCGTCTGCATCGCGATGTTCTTGATGTCCTCGGTGCCTTTGCTGAGGAATTGCTCCGCGGCGGTGGCGATGGAAACGTCGTCGCCCTTGACCTTGATCTGCGCCACGCCGTCCACCTTCACCGGCACGCCCTTGCTCGTGTAAACCTCCGGCGTCTGCACGTCGATGGTGAGCAACTCCAGCGAGAGAACGTCGGCCTTCTCGATAACCGGGATGATGAACGTGCCGCCGCCTTTGACGATGCGGAAGCCGCGGTGGCCGACCTTGCCATCCGGGTCCATCACGCGATACTTGCGGCCGGAGATGACCATCACCTCGTTCGGGCCGACCTTCGTGTAGCGGCTGGCCCAGACGGTGCCGAAGACAAAGATCATGACGACAATACCGACGGCGGCGACGGCGGCAAACGCCGCGCCTTCCGGCAACATAACGCTGAGTAATGGATTCATATTCTCGGTTTTTCCTGGGTGTGGAGTTGAGTCAATGAGTGGACGGATGCTGACAAAAACGGATCAAGAGGCGGCGACGTAAAATTGCGTGCCGACGATACGGGTAATCTTCACCGTTTGCCCGTTGCCGAACGCCGCGCCGCCGTCGCTGCGGGCCGGCGCGGTGTAGCGGCTGCCGCCATCAATGTAAGCGATTTCACCGACGCCGTTCGCAGCAATCGGCGTGATGACCGTGGCTGTCAAGCCGATCACCTGGGCGACCTTCGATTCGCTGGAGCTTTGCGTCCGGCGGAACACCGCGCGGAACAACCAGAACACGAGCGTCGCAATGCCAAACCCGCCCAACGCCGCTCCCGGCGCGCTGATATAAACGGAATGCGTCGCTTCGATCTTCGAGAGGATCATCCCGATGCCGCCGAACGCCGTGATGAATGAAGCGATCGTGGTGGGACTGATGGGCGAGAAACCGGGCATGTCGTGCGAGCCGAAGCCCGCCTCGGCGTGGCCTTCGGCTCCGATGCCCTCGTGCCCGCCCACCTCCACGTGCATCTCGTGTCCGCCAAACACGTCGGCCAGGAAGGCGCTGACGATGGTGAAAAGCAACCCAACCCCGAAGCAGATGAGATAGACCAGAAATACTTTGTCCATAGCGGCCTCCAACCTTGGCTTGGTCGGTAGTTAATGCTTCCCATCCCAAGCAATCAAGCCTGAAATGGTCCGTTTCCAGGAACGTCATCCCGTGCGGTCGAACTCCCACTCCCCTCGCCGCACTACAACTGTTTCAGCTCACGCTCGATTCCCTTCGCGTCCTTCGTCGGGCCGATCACGGCCAGGCGCAGGCGCGACGCGTGGAACAACTCGCGGGCGACGGCTTGCACCTCGGACGCCGTGACTTGATGGACGCGGGCCACCACCTCGTCCGGCTCGAAAATTTTTCCAAAGCCGAGCAGGTGTTCGCCGGCCCACATCATCTGGTTGCTGGTGCTCTCCAGTGCGAGCCGCATCTGACCGATGGCGTAGTCCTTGGCGCGGCGCAGCTCGCCGGCCGACGGCGGCTTGGCGGCGGCACGGGCCGCTTCGCGCATCGTCAGCCGCAGCGCCTTCGTGAGCCGCTTGTTATCGAGGCCCGCCGAGATGATCATCGCGCCGGCGTCGGCGAAATAGTTGAGCGAACTCTGGATTGAATACGCCATTCCGTGCCGCTCGCGCACCACCTGGAACAGCCGGCTGCTCATGTTCTCGCCAAAAATCACGTTGAGCAGCTTCAGCGCGTAGCGCCGGTCGTCGGCGCGAGAGAAGCTGTGCAGGCCGAGCGCCAGGTGGCTCTGCTCGGTCTCCTTGGTGATCAACCGCACAACCGGCCCGCGCCCGACCGTGCGCGCGGGCGTGAAGTGGTTGTTCCGGCCTTTGTGGACGCGCATGGCCAACGGCCGCACCGCGTCCAGCAGGCGCGCGTGATCCACCGGCCCGCCGGCGGCAATGATGGTGTTGCTGCCGACGTAGTGCCGCGCCTTGTAATCGAGCATGTCGCGGCGCGAGATGGCGTCCATGCTCTTGAGCGTGCCGGTCAGCGAGCGGCCGAGCGGTTGTTGCGGCCACATCGCCTCGTTGAGAATCTCATGCACATGCTGGTCGGGGCGGTCGAGATACATCTGGATTTCTTCCTTGATGACGCCGCGCTCCTTCTCCAGTTCGGCCGCGTTGAACTTCGGTTCCAGATAGATGTCCATCAGCACGTCCAGCAGCAGGTCGAGCTTGTCGGCGCTGGCCTTGGCGAAGTAGCACGTGTGCTCCTCGCTGGTGAAGGCGTTGAGGTAGCCGCCAATGCCCTCGACCTCCTCGCTGATCTGCTTGGCGCTGCGGCGGCGCGTGCCTTTGAAGAGCATGTGCTCGATGAAATGGCTGACGCCGCAGACCCGCTCCGGTTCATGGCGTCCGCCGACGGCGACCCAGACGCCGAGCGCCACGCTTTGCATGGAAGGCATCTCGGCGGTGGCGACCAACAGGGAGTTGTCGAGGCGCGTGACGTGGTAGCGGGCGATCATGTCAGTTTTTTCCGCTCCGCCGCCTCTTGTTGGGCGCGCCAATGCCGGATGTGCTCCACCGCCTCCTTCGGCTCGTCCACGCAAATGAAAATGTCGAGGTCTTCCGGCGAGATGCACTTCGCTTTCAACATCGTCTGCCGCATCCAGTCAAACATGCCGCGCCAATAATCACGCCCGATCATCACGACGGGAAACCGTTCAATCCGATGCGTCTGGATCAGGGTGATGGCCTCGAAGTATTCGTCCAGCGTGCCGAAACCGCCGGGGAACAACACGAACGCGCTGGCGTATTTCACGAAGCAAACCTTGCGCGTGAAAAAGTAGTGGAACTCCAGCGGGTGGTTGATGAAAGGATTCGGCTTCTGCTCCGTCGGCAGAAGGATATTCAGCCCGACGGAAACGCCGCCGGCCTCGCTTGCGCCTTTGTTAGCCGCCTCCATGATGCCCGGCCCGCCGCCGGTGATGACCGCGAAACCACTCTCCACCAGCAGCCGTGCCGTTTGCACGGCCTTGCGATACATCGCTTCGTTGCGCTTGGTGCGCGCCGAGCCGAACACCGTCACCGCCGGTCCGATCTTGCTCATGGACTCGAACGAATCCACGAACTCCGCCATGATGCGGAAAATCCGCCATGGATCCTCCCGCGTAAATTCTGGTATCGAAGCTCCAATCATAAGCGAGTCGGCGCAATGTATCGGCCCCGCCGCAGCATGTCAACGAAACCGGCGAAAAAGGTTTTTGGTGGAGGCGACCCGATGAAAATCAACCGGCCCGGCCGCGCGTCTCCACGCGCAGCAGCCACACGCTCGCCGCCAGCGTCGTCACTTCAACCATGAGCGTCATCGCGCCGAGCCGCCCGCTGAGCGGCCCGAAACAACCGCACTCCGGCGACAAGCCGCGCGCCAACGCCGTCACGCTCGCCGCCAGAAAAATCGCCGACATTCCCGCCATCAACGTCAGCGCGCCGGCCCGCCACCGCCCGGCGATGGCCAGCGCGCCCGCGGCGGCTTCCACCCATGGCAACAGCACCGCCGCCGCCGGCACGAGTGTTTCCGGCAGCAGGTCGTAGTCCATGATCGCGCGGGCAAACGCCAGCGGGTCGGCGATCTTGAGCGCGCCCGCGGTGATATAGACGCCGCCGAGCAGCCAGACCGCCGCGCGCGACGCGAGCGATTTTATTGTTCCGTCGGCCATCCGCGTTTCTTCCATTCCTCCCAGCCGTGATAAAAAATTTTCACGCTTCGGTAGCCCAACTGGCCAAGGCGGTCGGCCACCTGCCGGCTCAGCTCGCACCGTTTGCTGTCGCAGTAGATCACGATTCCCGTCTCGCGCGGCAGCATCGGGGCAAACTCCGGGAACCGCTTCGTGAATTCCTCCGCCGGGAGATTCAACGCGCCGGCGACGTGGCCGGCGGCGAACAGTCTGGCCCGGCGCACATCGAGAAAGATCGTCTGCCCCGCGCCGAAGCGCGCGCGCGCCTCGTCGGCGGTGAGATAGCGCGCGTCGAGTTCGCTCAGGGCCAGCGGCCGGGTGATGGCGACACCGCGCGGCGACAGTGCGTTGAACGCCAGACCGAGCGCGCCCGCGCACAGGAGAATCGCCGCCGCTTCCGCGCCCAACCGCCGTGCGATGCCAGTCTTCATTTCGCGCCGCTCTCCCCGCTTTTCCGCACGATGCCGCTGAGCGACACCTCCAGCGGTATGTCGGAGTCGCTCGTGAAAATGTGCAGCGTCCGCCGCATCCAGCCGGGCGGCAGCGCCTGTTGCGTCGTCAGTTCGATGACGAACTCGCGCCCCGGCGCGTTCGTCGTCACCGTCGCCCTCAACGCGGCGTCGCCGGGGTTCACCGATTGGATTTCCACCGGTTTCGGCCCGGTGTTCTGCACGGTCAGTTGTTTCGGCGGAAATTTTTCGCCCGGCCCGACCACCCCGAGGAACAGCGCCGTCGGCGACACGCGCACCGGCCCGACCACGGTGCCGATGACAAGCAGGATCGGCTTGCCGGAAATCTTGCGGTCCGTGGTCACTTCGATGTTTCCGACCATCGGTCCCGTGCGGCTCTGCGGAGGCAGCGAGACCTTGAGCCGATACGTCGAACCGTCGCGGCCAACCGGCGCGGCTTCGACCGTCAGGTTGGTCGGCGAACTGGTGATGCTCTTGATCGCGAACGGCCGGCCTTTCGCGTCGGCGAGCGTCACTTCACGCGTCACGGTCTGGCCGCGCTCGAACTGGCCGAGGTCAAGCACCGACGGCGTGAAGATGAACACCGGCTGCACGTCGGCGCGCAGTTCCAGCGTCGCCATCGGGCGGTCCGGATCGGTGGATTGCACCGACATCACTTTGTCGACCGGGCCGTTGAAATTGCCGCTGTAGAAAGTGACCAGCAACCGGGTGGCGCCGCCAGGCGGGATTTCGCTCGCGTCCAACTCCGTCGCCGCGCAACTGCACCCCGGAAACACTTGCAAGATGCGGAGCGCGCCCGCGCCGGTGTTGCGAATCGTGAAGATATGCGACGCCTCCGTCTGTTGGTCCATCACGCCGAAATTGCATCCCTTTTCGTCGAACGCGATGCGGCCCGCCGGAGCCGCCGGTGGCGTGGCGGCCTGTGCGATGCCCGCCACGAACAGCAACCACGCGCCGATGATGAATGCGACGGAGCAACAATGCGCCGGGAGCGCCGTGGCGCGGCTTGGCTGGCGTTGGTTCATTGTCGTTTGGAACACCGCCGGCATCTTACGCCCGTTACCTTGTGGCGACAATCGCAACGGCGCAGGTCAGAACCCGCGTCCCGCCCCGCCGCCACCACTGCAACCGCCGCCGAAACTGAAACCGCCCCCGCCGCCGCTGAAACTGCCTCCGCCAAAACCTCCGCTGCCTCCGTAGGAGCTAGACGATGGGTCCTGAATGTATTGGGCTTCGTGATAACCGCATTTTGGGCAGGAGACGTCGCGCAGTCTTCGCCCGTTCGTGTATCGCGTCGAATTTGTCACAATGCGATCGCAAATGGTGAGCGGCCGATAACCGCATTTGGGACAACGGCCCAAGCGCCATTGCACCAGCGCGAAGACGCCAAGTAGCAGCAGCACGGTAAACACAGCGACCAGATTCGAAGCGAAGTCGCCGCGCGGTTCGGTTTGCCGGCGGCCTTGCGATGACGGCAGCTCTTTCGCCTTGCCGCCGCGAACCGCCTCGGCCAGCGCCTGCGAGGTCGCCACCAACCCCGCGCTCCAGTCGCCCCGGCGAAAATACGGCACGGCGTGCGTATCAAGAATGCGGCCGCAGCGTGCATCGGGCAGGATGCCTTCGAGACCGTAGCCGACCTCGATTTCGACGCGGCGGTTTTTAACCGCCAGCAACAGCATCACACCGTTGTCCCTGCCTTTCTGGCCGACGCCCCACTTTTTGAACAGCTCGACGGCGTAACTTTTCGAGTCGAGCGGCGCGGTGGTTTCGACGGTGACGACGGCCAGCTCCGCGCCGGTGGCCGCGCGAAGGTCATGGGAAATCGCCTCCAGGCGCCGCTGCGTGTCCGGCGTGAGGACGCCGGCAAAATCGTTCACCGGCCCGCGATAGCCCGGCAGCGACACGGCGGCAAGCAGCAACGAGAAGAAAATCGCCGTCACGATTTTTCGTGTCCCTTCCGCTTGCCGCCCTTCGTCTTCAGGTTCCGCAATCCTTCGAGCACGATGTCGGCCAGCAACTTCACGCCGAAGTGAAAGGCCTCTCCGTAGCTGCCTTCCTTCAGCAGCGGCACGACGACATGGTCGAGAACCTCGCCGGTGAGGCGGTCGCTGACGAACGGCTCCAGTCCGTAGCCAATTTCCGATTCGACACGGCGCTCGTCCAGCGCCAGCAGCAGCAGGAGGCCGCGGTTTTCGTCGGCGCGAAGGCCGCCGATGTTCCAGTGGTTGAACAACCAGAAAACATATTGCTGAGGCGTCAGCGGCGCGGTGGTCTTCTGCGTGACGATGACGATCTCGACTCCCGGCAGGACGCGCGCGGCGTCGGCCCGGAACGTTTCGAGCGCCGTCTGGAGTTTGTCGGTCCACGCCGGCTCGATGACGCCGGCGAAGTCGTTGAGCAACCCGCGGCGTTTCGGCGGCGGGACGGCGAGCGCGTCGAGCTCGGCGATGTGAAAACCGCAACCGGCGCAACGCGGCTCGTGGACCGTGATCTCGCGGGAGCAACGGGGGCATTTCATCGGTCGTCAGCGATCAGCGATTCGCCACCAGTAATCCGTATCCAGTCATCAAGGCGGGATGGTGAATGATGGGTAACTAAACCCCTCTCGTTTCCTCAGAATTTCACCGGCGGCGGTTTCTTCATGCCGGCCTTCGTGTCGGCCGGGGCTTCGTAGTAGGCCGCCTTGTCGAAACGGAACATGGCGGCGATGATGTTGCCGGGCAGGGCGCGGATGAGCGTGTTGTAGGTTTGCACCTGGTCGTTGTAACGCTTGCGGGCGACGGCGATGCGGTTCTCCGTGCCGGCCAGTTCGTCGGCGAGCGCCTGGAAGTTGCTGTTGCTCTTCAGTTCGGGGTAGCGCTCGGCCACGGCGATCAACCGCGCCAGCGCGGAACTGAGTTGATTGTTGGCGGCGATCTTGTCGGCGATGGAGGCGCTGCCCACCAGCGTCTGGCCAACCTTGCCGCGCGCCTCGGCGACGCCGAGGAAGATCGTTTGTTCCTGTTTGGCGAAACCCTTGACGGTCTCGACGTAGTTCGGGATCAGGTCGTAGCGGCGCTGAAGCTGGTTCTCCACTTCCTTCCACGCGCTGTTGACGGCTTCATTCTCGCGCACGATGTGATTGTAGCTGCCGATGCAGCCGATGATCGGCGCGAGCAGGACGACCGCCAACACCACCAAGGCGACGAAGCATCCGCGGTTTTGCATGGACGTTTCCTTTCGCGCGCAGCCTACCACAAACGCCGCGGTTGTGTCATCACCGCGCGGCGGCCTCCGGCAAAAAAGCCCTCTTATTCATGCCGATGTTTCTCCCGCCGCTCTCGCCTACGTAACGACATGTCCCTGGCGGATGAAGAACCGCTCCTGGCGGCCTTGGAGTAGAAGCGTCAAAATCACCTTGAGAATCACCGTCGCCGGGATCGCGAACACCAACCCCAGAAATCCCCCCAGTTCCACTCCTGCCAGAACCGAGAAGACCATGACGACTGGATGCAGGTGAACGGAGCGCCCCAACACAAAAGGAATCAGGACAAAATCATCCACGAGCCGGATGCTTATGAAGAGAATGGCCACGGCCAACAGCATGGATACGGACTGGAGTTGGAAGTAAACCATCAGCAGGGCAAGCCCCCCGCCGATGATGGGCGCCATGAAGGGAATGGGATTGACGAGCGCGGTGATCACACCGAGAAGCACCGCGTTGTCCACGCCCATGAAGTGAAGCCCGAGAATGGTGAGAAGCCCCACGCACAGCGATTCGATCATCACGCCTCGCAGATACGCTCCCAGGGTGGCGTTGAGCTCCGCAAGAAATCCCAACAGGCTTTCCACATGCTGGCTGGGCGTGAGATTGAACAACGCATCAATCCATTGCTTGCCGCGGCTCAGGCCGAAGAAACTGACAAACGGGATGATGATGATCCACATTCCCGCGTGGGCAACACTCGCGGCATTCTCGGGCAGTTTCATGAGAACGCCCGTCATCATCTCGTCGGCTCGGAAGGGGATCACGAGGGACCTGGCTCGCGCGCCAATCAAAGGCGCCGCCAGCCTCTGAATCTCCGAATTGAAGCGGAGAACGAGGTCATCCATCATCTTGGCGTATTTGGGCAAAGACGCCAGCGTCTCATTGACCTGGTGAATCAGGGGTGGAATAAGCCACATGCATAAAACCACGCCCACCGTCAGAAGCGACAAGTAGAGCACCACCACCACGCGATCCCGCTTCAAACCGAGGGCCGTAAACCGATCCACCAGCGGGTTTGCGAGATAGGCCAGCATCAAGCCAAACGCAAAGGGAAGGAGCACCGTGAACAGCTTGACCAGCACAAACAGGAAGACGCCCAACGCGAGAAGGGAGATGACGGCACGCCAGAAGCGAATTTCGTTCATGGTTCAGTCGCCCTTTTCCTTGTCGCGCTCCTCATTGGATTTGCGCAAGAGCGCGGAGAGCACCACGGCGATGTTCCTCATGATCTCGACGCCGACGGCTGGATCGCGGTGAAGCAGGGATTCGAACGTCGCCGTGTAGAGGAGATAAATCTCGCCGTCTTCCGTGACACGGGCCGTGGCGGTGCGCGGCTGGTGTTCCAAAAGCGCCATCTCGCCAAAAATCTGGCCGGGGCCGAGGCGGGCCAGCACCTTCACCTTGTCGTTGGAACCGCTGCGGCTTAACTCCACCCCTCCCGACCGGATCACAAACACTGCCTTCCCTTCCTGTCCCTGCTGAAAGACGATTTCGCCCGTGTAATACTTTCTCTTCTGCATCGCCTGCAGAATGCGGCCCAAGTGCCTTTTTTGAAGCCCGTGAAAGATGGAGATCTCCCGGAAAAACGCGAGGTCGTCAGAATTCTGGGCGTCACGGAACAGTTTCTTCACCAGCCCGTAGATTGACATCTTCACGATTCAGCTCCTTTTGTTGAGTTCGTGCCGGGTCCGTCACAGGCACGATCCTGCCTTGCTGCGAGGATGCGGCGGCGGCGGATTCAACGCAAGCCAAATGCCGGATGCCCGGCTGAATCGCAGGCTCCAAAGCCGGCACCCTCGCGCCAAGCCATTCCGGTGAAGAATGTCCGCAACTCGCCTTGCCGGCGAGTGTTTATGTTGTTGCCGGCTGCGACAACGCCAGGCGGGAAAGTCGGGTTTGAAAATTGACCAACGGCTTGCCGACGCTCTAGAGTGTGGACCGGATAATTCGGACGGACATGACCGATAACACGGAAACGCCAGATACCCCGCCGCCGCCCGCGGAAAGCACCGTCGCGCCTTCGTCCAAAGGGGCGCTCTGGCAACTCGGTCAGTTCCAACTCCTCGAAAAAATCGGCGAGGGCGGCATGGGGGCGGTGTATCGCGGCATCCAGGTCTCGCTGCACCGGCCGGTGGCGGTCAAGCTGCTGCCGGAGGCGCTGGCGAAAAACCAGTCGTTCGTCGAACGCTTCCACCGCGAGGCGCGCGCCGCGGCGGCGCTGAACCACCCGAACATCATCCAGGTCTATGACGCCGGCGAGCAGGACGGGACCCATTATTTCGCGATGGAACTGGTGGACGGCGAGACGCTCTCGAACAAGGTGGAGCGCGACGGGCCGATGCACGAGTCGGAGGCCATCGCCGTCGCCATGTGCGTGGCGGCGGCTCTGCAACACGCCTGGACCAAAGCCAAGCTCATTCACCGCGACATCAAGCCCGACAACCTCATCGTCACCTCCGACGGCATGGTGAAGGTGTGCGATCTCGGTCTGGCCAAATCCGTCGGGCAGGATTCCAATCTCACCGTGTCCGGCACGCTGATGGGCACGCCGCATTACATCGCGCCGGAGCAGGCGTGCGGCGAAACGGAGGTGGATACGCGGGCCGACATCTACAGCCTCGGCGCATCGCTTTTTTTCCTAGTCACCGGCAAGCCGCCGTTTCACGCGGACAGCTCGATGGCCGTGATGTATAAGCACGTCAACGAACCCCTGCCGGATCCGCGCCAGCTCAACCCCAAGCTCAGCGACGGCGTCGTGCGCATCCTGAAGAAGATGACCGCCAAGAACCCAGCAGAGCGTTATCAGGACATGCTGGAGCTGTACAACGACCTGGAGCGCGTTTACCAGGGCCTCGCGCCAATCGGTCTGGTCCGCACGCCGGAGTCGCCGGAGGCCAGGTTGCACAGGATGCAACGGCGGCTGCGCCTCTGGCGCGTGCTCGGCGTCACCGGTATCTGCGCGATGGCGGTGATCGGCGCAAGCATCTGGAAATCGCAGCAGCAACGCCGCACAGTGGCCAAACAGCGTCCGGCCCTGACAAAAACCAACACGGTGGCCAGGAGCGCGCCGGCGGCGGCCCCCACCAGCGCGCCAATCGCCGTCACACCGCCGGCGATGCCGCGCGTCCTGTTGGGAAAGCATCAGGCGGAAACGCGCGGGCGCGTTCAGGAGTTACTGAAGCAGCAACAACTCGACGCGGCCCGCCGCGCCGAGGAACAGCGCAAGGCGGACGAGGAAGCCGAGCGCCAGCACGCCGCCGCCCGCGCCGCCTCGGACGCGCGGCTCGCCGCGGAGCGGGCTTACCTCAGTTTTCTCGATCTCTGGAAACCGCTGATCGCCGCGCACAACTACGCCAAGGCTGGCGACGTGGCGCAGAACGCGATCAACAGCGCCGTCTATACGCCGATCAAGGGCCGGCTTGAACTGCACGCGGGGTTGGGCGACGCGCTGAAGGCGCTCGACGACAGATTCCAACAGGCGTTGCCGTCGCTGAAAGGCAAACCACTCACCCTCGGCGGCCTCAGCGGCACCGTGGGCCCAGTGGACGCCACCAGTATCACGATTGATACGCGGCCCGGCGTCGGCGGGAAGTTTGCGCTCGCGACGATGCGCCTCGAGGACCGGCTGATGTTGATGCAGACGGCACTGGGTCAGAACGACCCGAATACACTCGTTAGCGCCGGATTGCTATCGCTCACCGAAGGCCAGCCGGAGTGGACCCGCACGTATTTCGACAAAGCGCGGTTGCTCGACACCACCGGCGACGCGAAAGCCGTCGCCGACCGGTTTGAGCCGCTGCGCATGGCCATCGAGCGCGCGCCGGCGGAGGCCGCGGCCATCGCGACGCTGGACGAAGCGCAAAGCCTCATCACCGCCGCGAAGTGGCAGGAAGCGAGCACGAAAATCGCGGTGGCCCACAAACAATTTGCCGACACCGCGACGATGAAATACTCCACCGAGCGGCTCCAGGAAATGAAAGAGACGCTCATTGCCGCCGAGGCCGGGCCGCAGGAATTGCGGGCGCAGTTGACGCTGAACCAGTTGCAGCAGGACATCGAGGCCAAGAGCTGGAATCACGCCGTGAAGACGTTGCGCAAACTTGACCAGCAGTTTGCCAGGACCGAGGCGGTGAAGAACTCGCACGATCTTGCTGTCTGGCGCGGGCTGGTGGACACGCACTCGTCCTCCGGCGGAACGGGCACGCTGCCGGGGCCGACGCTGCGGCAACGGCTGGCCGCGCAACCCGGTGTCACCATTCATCAGATCTCCAACCGCGAGATCTCCAACCGCGGCAAGGGAAAGCAGAGCTTGCTGGGCGACACGCTCACCAAGGCCAGGAACGGCGACGGCGTCGAATTGGACGAAGGCTATTATTATTGGCGCGGCATTCCCGCCGCGTTGAAAAACATCAGCATCTTCGCCAAACCGGGCACCACGCCGATGGTCATCGTGGCCAGTTACCGCGGCGAGGGTTACGGTTTTCATCTCACGGAAACCAATGGCAGCTGGCGGTTCGAGGGCGTGGTCTTCGACGCGATCGGTGGTTACGTTCCCGGCATGGACAAAAACGCGGTCGTGGCCGCGCCCATCCTGCTCGACCGCGGAGCGAGCGCCGAGTTCAACCAATGCGCCATCGTCTGGCGGCGGGTGGAGCAAGTGCTCGCGCCCATGATTCATTGCGGTCCCGGCAGCGAGTTGACGTTGCACAACTGCGTGCTGGCCACCGGCCGCGGCATCGAACTCTCAGGAGCGCGGCGCATCCGGCTCGATCACTGCACCTGCGTCGGCGGCTCGCTCTTCTGGCTCGGCGCCCCGCGGCAGTCCCCGAAGCCGTGCGAAGTGCAACTGGTCAACTCGGCGGTGTTCGCCGACGCGGTGGCGGGCCTGGTCGGTGATGAGAATTCGACGCGGGCGTCCCATGCCGCGCTACCGGCGGATGTATCGAAGCGGCTCGATCTGGACACGGTCCATCACACCGTTGTCGTGCTGCATGCTCCCGGCATGGTGGAGGTTTGGAGCGAGGAATTGGAAAAATCACGGAAGGCCACGAACTTCGTCACTTCGGCGACCGACGAACCGCCGCTGGCCGCGCTGGCGGATCGCGCGCAGTTCAATTTCCATCTCAAATCCGACTGTCCCGCCGTTCATGTGGCTGACGACGGCTTCGCGGTGGGCATACGCTGGCCGGAAGCGTTTTCCAAACGCGTCGCCTCCCAATTGCTCTTTGTCCGGGATCAAAACCCGCCGCGCCCGCACAACGCGGCGCAGTGATTCACAAGGCTGCGGTGGGAATCACCGGCGGGGCTTGCCGTGCGGCGTCGGTTGATTGGATTTCGAGTCGGGAACTTGCTTGACGACCTCGCGGAGGATGGTCCGGAACCCCTTGCCCTTGTCCATCATTTCCTTTTCAACCTCGCGCATGATGGTCGAGGTGCCTTTGCGCGGCGGGTCTCCTTCGAGCGCAAACTGGAAGTGGCCGATGCGGACTTGATCGCCCGGCTTCAACTCGGCCTCCTGGACGCGCGCATCGTTGACAAACGTGCCGTTGCGGCTGCGAAGGTCTTTGACGAGGATTTTTTCGCCTTCCAGCCAGACGGCGCAGTGCGCGCGGCTGACTTCGTTGTCCTCGACGCGAATGTCGGTTTCGACACCGCGGCCCAGCACAATCGGTTTGAGAGTGATCGGAAGTTTGACCTCCTCGCCGTCCTCTTTGTGATGAATCAGAAATGGCATTGGGTATCCTTCGTTCGGCGCGCACTCTAGTGCAACGACCGCCGGCAGGTCAAGACTGGCGCGGCGGCGGGCCGGCGGCCTGGTAGCGCCGCGCCAGCCGGGCGTAATCCTCCGCGGCGGAACGCAGCTTGCGGCGCTCGGTCTCGCCCAGCGAGCTGACGACCTTCGCCGGCGCGCCATACACCAGCGAGCCGTCGGGCACGCGCAGGCCTTTCGTCAACAGCGCGTTGGCGCCGATGATGCATTGGTTGCCGATGACGCAGCCATCCATGACGACCGCGCCCATGCCAACGAGCGTCTCGTCACCAATCGTGCAGGCATGAAGCGTCACCTGGTGGCCGACGGTGCAATACGCGCCGACAATGCAGCCGAGGCCGCGCGCAACATGGCAGGTGGAGTTGTCCTGAATGTTCGTAAACGCGCCAATCACCACCGGCGCGATGTCGCCGCGCAAAACCGTGTTGAACCAGATGCTCGCCTCCTCGCCGATCGTCACGTCGCCGACCAGCCGCGCCCCCGCCGCCAGAAACGTCTGCAGGCCGAGCACGGGCCGTTTGTCGCCGAACGCGATGAGTTGATCGCTCATGATGGCGAGTCTAGCCGCGGTCGCCACAAAAGCAAATCCCGACCTCGGGCGCTACCGCCTGGGTTGGGACCTGCGACAAGCCGTTTGGATCGCACCTACCACCCGCGGGCCGGATACGAATAGGAGTAGGTCGGCGCTGGGTAATACGTCGGAGCCGGGTACGTCGGGGCAGAGTAGTAATAGCCGCTCGACGGATAACTATAGACTGGTGCCGCATAGACCGGCGCGGGGTAGGCGACCGGTGGCGCGTAGTAATACGCCGGCGCATACGAGTAGCAGGGGAACCCAATCCCAACGCCAACTCCCCAGCCATGATGTCCCCAGCCACAGTGTCCACCCCAACCGCGTCCAAAGCCAACACCCACCCACTGCGCCTGGCTTACGCTCGCCACGACCGTCAGCATCAGAACTCCGATCATCACTGCCAGTAGTTTTTTCATCTTCCCAGCCTCTTATTCTCAAAACTTTGACTCGGCCTGCATTCTGTTACGTCTGCTTCGACGGCCAACGAACCAATTTATTCAATTCCACCGCCGCCGCAAATCAGTATCATCCGGCCCCATGAAACTGATCCTCGCCAGTGCCAGCCCGCGCCGGGCCGAACTGCTGCGGTCGCTCGGCCTGGAGTTCGACGTTCTGCCGACGGGCGTGGACGAATGCGATGAACATCCCGTCAGTGTCCATGACATCGCCCTGCACAATGCACGGGTCAAGGCCCTCGATGTTGCCGCGCGGCATCGCGACGCGCTGGTCCTCGGCGCGGACACCATCGTGGTGCTCGGCAGCGAGGTGTTTGGAAAACCGCGCGACCTCGACGACGCGCGGCGGATGTTGCGGAGCCTCTCCGGCCATACTCACTCGGTCATCACCGGCGTCTGCCTCGTTTGCCGCGGCGAAAGTCGCGAGCGGACCTTCACGGTTGAAACGCGGGTCCAGTTCCGCCCGCTCTCGGACGCCGATATCGAACGGTACCTCGATGCCGTTCACGTCCTCGACAAGGCCGGCGCCTACGCGATCCAAGAAGGCCCGCCGCTCGTCGCAAACCTTGACGGCAGCTACTCCAACGTCGTCGGCCTGCCGTTGGAGCGGCTGGCGGCGGAACTGCGCGAGTGGGGCGTCCACGCCGGTCTGAGCAGCATTGACCCCGCGCAGCCGCAACGGTAGGTTGGTTGGGGCAGGAGACTGACGACAACGAGAAAGCTGATTGATACAACCACGCAGTTGCAGGAGCGCGTGCTCCTGGTGGAATTGGAACGCACCGGCCGGAACCACTGGCAGGCGTCCGACAGCCTCGACGAACTGGCGGAATTGGCGCGCTCGGCCGGCGCGGCGATCGTGGATCGCGCCACGCAGAAGCTCAAGGAGCCGACGCCCGCGCACTTCATCGGCCGCGGCAAGGCGGAGGAACTGGCCGCGCGATACGTCACCGGGGTTCCCGAAGCCGAACGCGTTACCTCGGTCATTTTCGATGACGATCTCACGCCGGCACAGGCGGGCAGCTTGCAGGAAATCTTCGGCTGCAAAGTCCTCGACCGCACCGAACTGATTCTCGACATCTTCGCCCAGCGCGCGCAAACCCGCGAAGGCAAGCTCCAGATCGAACTGGCCCAGCTTCAATACATGCTCCCGCGCCTGACGCGGCTCTGGACCCACCTGTCGCGCCAATACGGCGGCATCGGCTCGCGCGGCCCCGGCGAGACGCAGTTGGAGGTGGACCGCCGCCGCATCGAGGAGCGCATCCGGCGGCTTCGCGCCGAAATCGCCGAGGTGCGCAAACACCGCGCCGTCATGCGCAGCGGCCGCCGCCGCCACGAATGGCCCATCGTCGCCATCATCGGCTACACCAACGCCGGCAAGAGCACGCTGCTGAACGCGCTCACCGACGCGCACGTCGTCGCCGAGAACAAACTGTTCGCCACGCTCGACCCGACCACGCGCCGGTTGCGGCTCGCCAACAATCGCAACGTGCTGCTGACCGACACGGTCGGTTTCCTGCGCCGGCTGCCGCACCATCTCGTGGACAGTTTCTACGCCACGCTCGAGGAAGTGGTCGAGGCCGACGTGCTCATCCACGTCGTGGACGCCAGCCATCCGCAAGTGCTCGACCAGATCGCCGCCGTCAACCAGGTGCTGCACGATCTGAAGGCCGCGCAGAAATCCACCGTGACGGCGCTGAACAAAGCCGATCGTGTCGAGAACCCCGCGCTGATCGAGCAGTTGGAGCGCGCGACGCCCAACGCCATCGCCATCAGCGCGCTGCGCAAGACCGGCTTTGAGGCGCTGCTGGCCGAACTCAGCGTCCAGCTCACACCCAAGCACGCGTTTGTGCGGCTCGCCATTCCGACCAGCCAGACCGCGCTGGTGGCGCGGATTCACCGCGACGGCCAGGTGTTGCAGAAAAAGTTTGTCGAGGGTTGCTGCGAACTCGACGCGAAGGTGCCGCCGAGCATGCTGGCCGAGTTGGAACCCTACCTGCGCGACAACGTCGCGGGCCGATAGCGTCTCAAGAAGATCCCTGTGTCGCGCGAGGTGGAAATGGCGGCGTTGGGTGAAGGAACGGCGATCTATCGCCCTTCCTTCCCGTTTCTGGCAATCCATTCCCTGGCGTAATCCACCGCGGCGAGACCCTTGTTACAGAGCGGCGTGCAGTGGAAGATCATTCCCTCGATTTGTCCCTCTTTGTAGAGCTTGAAGGCATAATCGAGCTGCCGGGCCATGAAGTCTTTGCTCAATTCCTTCTTGCCGCCAAAGTCCCACATGTAAATGCCCAGCAGCGTGGGTTTGTCCGGGACCAGGGAGCGGTATTTCTTGAAGTTGGCATCAATCTTTTCAATGTCGCTGCCGCTCCATATCCAGAGCGAAACAACGTCCGCGTGTTTCATGAACGGCTTGATCGAAGGACACAACTGGTGCGTGTACACCACCACCGCGAGGTCCAGACGCCGCTTGTAAGCGATCGTCTCTTCATGGAGTTGTTTCATCTCCTCCACGGACAGAGCGGCGGGCGCGGGCTCGGTTTCGGAATCCTTGTTGAATTTCGGCTTGTCGCCAAAACGGAAGAAGTCGTCGAGATAATAACCGGTGAGATTCGGCGTCGTATCCCGCAAGCCAAACACGTAATCCTTCAAGGCGCGATAGGACTCGTGGGAACCGCTGGAGAGGTTCCAGGCAATCCGTTTAACGTCCTTGAACTGTTTGCGATATTCTTCGTTCGGGGTTCCGCCGCGAATGACACAGACGTTCGGAATCCCCATGGACTGGATGCCTTCCGCCATGCTCATCGGAGCACTCAGCGGGATTTTATAAATCCCCTTCGGGCCGTCGTAAGCCCCCGGATCGTGGCCCCACATCCAGAGACGATCCCGCAGGTTGTTTTCGTAGGCGGGATACTTGACGTCTGCGGCGAAAGAAAACGAACTTGCTGATGGCAATGCGCTCAGTCCGGCCAGTGCCGATGTCTTTCGTAGAAACTCACGGCGATTCATGAGCCGCCTTTGAACCTCTCACCACTGGACGACGCAGGAGGCCCAGGTGAAGCCGGCGCCGAACGCCACCATCAACACCAGATCGCCCGGCTTGATGCGGCCGGCGCGGGCGGCTTCGTCGAGCGCGATCGGCACGCTCGCCGCCGAGGTGTTGCCGTAACGCTCGAGATTGACGTAGATGCGGTCGGACGGCACTTCGATGCGTCTGGCAAGCGCGTCAATGATGCGGAGGTTGGCCTGGTGCGGGATCACCAGCGCGATGTCGGCGCCGGTGAGCTGGCAGCGCGCCAACGCCTCGGTGGCGGCAGAGTTCATCGCGGTGACGGCTTGTTTGAAAACTTCCTTGCCCGCCATCTGGAGAAAGTGCAACCGCGCGTCCACCGTCTGGTGGGTCGCCGGGTGGCAGGAGCCGCCGCCGGGCATCTTGAGCAGGCCGGCCTGCGCGCCGTCGGCGCCCATGCAGGTGGTGAGAATGCCGTGGTTGCCGTCGCCGCGGCTGCGCAAAACCGCGGCGCCCGCGCCGTCGCCGAAGAGCACACAGGTGTTGCGGTCGGCCATGTCAACGACCGAGGAAAGTTTCTCCGCGCCGATGACGAGGACGGTGTTGTAGGTGTGGGCGGCGACGAACTGCTGGCCGACCTCCAGCGCGTAGAGGAAACCGGAGCAGGCGGCCTCCAGGTCAAAGCACGCGGCGCGCTTGGCGCCGATCTTGTGCTGCACGAGACAGGCCGTGGATGGGAACGGCATGTCCGGCGTGATTGTGGCCACGATGATGAGGTCAATCTCTTCAGCTTTCACCGCGGCCTGCGCCATGGCGCGGCGCGCGGCCTCGGCGGCCATGTCCGAGGTGAATTCTTGTTCGCCGGCGAAACGGCGTTCGCGGATGCCGGTGCGGGTGCGAATCCATTCGTCGGTGGTTTGAAGTTCCTTGCGCGCCTCGAACTCGGCGTTGGCAACGACCCGGGTGGGCACGTAGCTGCCCGTGCCGACGATCGAGACGCTCCTAGGCAACAGTTGCGGGCGCGGGCTGCGCGGGGTGTTCTTTTTCATGCGTCAAACGGATTTCTTCCACGATGAGGGTGTTGACCTGGCGCGTGATGGCGTCGGCGGCGATGCGGAGGGCGGAGCAGATGGCGTTGGCGCTGGCCTTGCCGTGAGCCTTGATGCAAATGCCGTTGACGCCGAGCAGGATGGCGCCGCCGTATTCGTCGGGGTTGGCTTTTTTCCTGAGGCTCTCGAAAGCGCCTTTCGCCAGCCAGGCGCCCAGCTTGCGCAACGGGTTTTGCGTCAGATCCTCCTTCATCCAGTTGTAAATGAGCCGCGACGTGGCCTCGCAACTCTTGAGCACGGCGTTGCCGGTGAAACCGTCGGTGACGATCACGTCCACCTTGTCGGCGAACATATCGTGGCCTTCGATGTTGCCGGTGAAATTCACCGGGCTGTCTTTCAGCAGCCGGTGCGCCTCCAGGGTCAGTTCGTTGCCCTTCATCTCCTCGGTGCCGATGGAGAAGAGGCCGACGCGCGGGTTGGGAACGCCGAGAATCTGCCGCGCATAAATCTCGCCCATGATGCCGTAGTCGCAAAGGTGCTGCGGCCGGGCGTCCGCGTTGGCGCCGAGGTCGAGGATCAGGAACCGGCCGTGCTGCGACGGCATGACGGTGGCCAGGCCGGGCCGATCGACGCCCGGCAGGGTGCGCAGTTTGATCAGCGCCGCGGCCATGAACGCGCCGGTGTTGCCGGGCGAAAGCACGGCGCTGGCTTGGCCGTCCTTCACCATGTCCACCGCGCGACTGAGCGAGGAATCCCGTTTGCGGCGGACGGCCTCGACGGCCTTGTCTTCCATCGTCACCACCTCGGAGGCATGGACGACGCTGAGGCGCTTGCGGTCCAGCGGCCGGCCCGCGAGCAGGGCGTTGAGTTCCTTCTCGATGCCGACCAAGAAGATGTGCTCGATCTGTGGATACAGCGCGAGCGCCGTCGCAGCAGCCTCCACGACGGGCTGCGGCCCGTGGTCTCCCCCCATGGCATCAACGGCAATCTTCAAGGTCGAAAACGGCGGGGCCGCTCACACCTCGCTCACGCGCTTAGGCACCCGCCTTGATCGTGACGACCTGGCGGCCCTTGTAGTAGCCGCAACTGGGACACACGCGGTGAGGCTGCGCACTGCTGCCGCACTGCGGGCACTTGCCCGTCTGCGGCGCGCGCCAACTGTTGGCCTTGCGCCGGCTGCGTTGCCGGCTTTTGGACATTTTACGTTTTGGAGTACCCATAATATTACTTCTTTGCGATTTTAATGCGATCGAGCGCGCTCCAAGGCGTTCCCGTGCCGCCGGCGCCGGCTCGTTTGGAGCCGGACACGGCCGCCCGTTTCGCGCACGAACAAGTTCTTTCGTTCAGGTCTTCTCCGCAGACGGGGCACAAGCCCCTGCAATCATTACTGCACAACGGGTTCTGCGGCAGAGCCAGCAAAATATCTTCCCGCAGATTCTCCGTCAAGTCCGCGAAATCCTCCATTTTTGTTATTTCCCGGTGCATCACGAAGTCGCGCACCTCCACCTCCCGCTGCGCATCCTTCAAACAACGCACGCAAGTGACTCCCACCCGCGTCCATACGCGGCCCGTCACCACCAGCGCGTTGCCCAACACCTGGCCGTGCAGCCGGTAGCCGATGGGCGATTCGAAGCGATATTCCGGGTCGGTGACGTCAAGAACCTCGACCGGATCCTCTCCCTCGAAATCGCGCCCTTCGTCGGGGAAATTCCTCAGGTTGATTTTCATCTTCGAGCTCCTTTCTTCAGACGGCGTTGCAGCGCCGTCTCGACGAACGGCGGCACGAACCCTTTCGCGCTGCCGCCCAGCCGGACGATTTCCTTGATCATCCTCGAACTCAAATACGCGTAACAGTCCTTTGGCATCAAAAACACCGTTTCCACCTTCGGCGCCAGGCTGCGGTTCATCAGCGCCATTTGAAACTCAAACTCAAAATCGCTCACCGCTCGCAACCCGCGCACCACGGCGGCGGCCTCTTTCTGGGTGGCGTAGTCCACCAACAACGTGTCGAAGCTGTCCACGGAAACGTTCGGCAGGTGCCTCACCGCGGGCAGGATCATCTCCCGGCGCTGCTTCGCGCTGAACAGCGGCTCCTTGCCGATGTTCATCGCAACAGCCACGATGACTTCGTCAAACAGCCTCGCCGCACGCTCAACCACGTCGAGGTGGCCGTTCGTGATGGGATCGAAGCTGCCCGGATAGATGGCACGCCTTTTCATTGCCAAGCCAGCATACCCGCGCTCCATCGCCTTCGCAAGAAAACATCCGGTGCGCGGTGGCGGCCTCCCCGCCGTCATTGGGTGGCGCGCGTTCGCGTGAAACGCGGCAAGCCTCTCCGGGCGCGCTGTCGCTGCTTGTCGGATTGCCGCTGGATCGGCGGCGAAATGAGCCCCTTTCATATGGCTTTGTTTCGCAAAAAAAGGTTTTGAATTCCCATGCCCCCCGGCATCGAAAGACCCCGATTCCAACAGGAAAACGAGGTTTTCCGGTTTTTGCAGCCACCGTCATATGGGTTTGTTTTGAAAAACAAACCCATATGACATCCGCCTCGCAGCGACCGCCTCAGCATGGCAGCGACACCTCCATCGCCAGCGGCGGCGGGACGGCTTCGCCCCGGCGCATCCGCTGCAACCGTTCCAACTGGCCCAGCAGCCGGAAGAACTGCCGGTCCAGCGCCGTTTCATACCTCCAAAGCTTCTTCAGCGTCTTCCCATCGGGCAGCACCGCCGCCGCCTGCAGCGCCGCTTCCTTCTTTTCGTCCTGCTCTCTCATCGGCCCCAGCACGGATAACAACCCCGCCATCTCATCCATGATATACTCCAGAACGGGCTGCGCGTGCTCCGCTCGCAACGCCTCCGCTTTCAAGCCTTTGCGGTTCCCGTCCCGCATCGCCCGAAACACCTTCAGCTTCACGGTCATAACATTCGGCTTTCCGCCAAAATGGTCGCCAAACCGCTTCAGCGCCTGGTCGGTCAGTCCGCCCTCTGTCTTCACGTCCTGGCGAAGCTCCTCCAGAAACGCGATCAGGCATTCGCAGCCCGCTGCCGACCGCTTGAACTTCGTCACCATGTCCCCAATGTCCGGCGACAGGCCCAGCGGATGCTCCTCCCGCCAGCGACAACCGCTATCCACGCTGTGGGCGATCTCGCCGCTTTCGGCGATCAAAATGCGGCGCGCCCGCCAGCGATTGGACGCGAGATGCTCCACCAACGTCTCCTCCAGCGGCCCCGCCGGCGCCAGATGTTGCCGGTAGCGCGCGAGGAACTCCTGGAACTCGCCAGGGGATTCCTTGTAATGCAGCCCCCGCACGACCACCTCACCCGACAGCAGGCCGTGTTTGCTCGCGTTCAGGCTGACCCTGGCCTTGCCCGCGGGCGTCCTCGGCCCGGTGGATTTCAATGCGTTGTGGCGGTTGGCCTTGATCTGTTTCGGCGTCATGGTTTTGGTGTATCCTGTCCTCATGGCTGTCTCCTTATATTCCGATTGCTCTCTGCCCCATCCATCTGCCATCTGCCAGCCTCTCTGCCGCCGCCCCGGAAGGTTCGCGTTGGCCCATCGCTGCATTGTCAACGTCGGGCGCAGAATATATAGGTAGTTTCTCTATTATGTCAAGAGAAATTTGCTTGTTTTTTGAGTGCTCTTTCCAAGGGGCCAAGAGTGGAGGGCGTGTTGCCCAAACACTTTGTTTGTTCACCACCCAGTTGGCTTTCGTTCTACGTCACGAAACCCACGGCTCGCGCCGTGGGCTACGATCCAGCGCCGCTCCGCGGCTAAAACGGTTTGGGCAACACGCCCTGCAGGACAGCCCCTTTGGACCATTTGCTCTGGCAACCGCAGCCCCAAAGCGTATGATTGGCCGCAGGTCAAGGAGCCGATATGCGAAACATCTGGGACAACAGGGCCAGAAAAAGAGGTGTGGTGTTCTTCGCCTTGGGGTTTCTGCTTATCGGCTTTGCACCCGCTTTTGCCGCTGATTCTCCCAGCCCGTCAACATCAACACCTCCAAAACGACGTGCGGAGGACGTGGACGACAAGCTCCGCGCCCAGTTGAGCCTTCGGTTTGAAGGACTGATTCGAGAAACAGAATACGGCTATTTTTCTTTTGCAAACCATTCCTCCGTGTCCATTTCGCTTCCAGGGCCGGATATGGAGCAGCCACGGGGAAGGAAGCTGTATCTGACCAGCCATGCACGATACTTCTGCCTGCGGAAAGACAGTTGGAAGCAGGTGGATGTAGCCAGTGATGGCGTTTGTCGTTTCTTTGATGTGCCTCCGATGACCCAAGTCACACTGCTGATTTCAGTCAGACAAGCGTTCGGCTACCTTTTTGACCAAGATTTCAAAGATAAAAGAGCCAAAGTCTGTTTGGGTAAAATCTGCTCCGAGCCGTTTGACTATGCTAATTATGTGCCGTCCGATGACGATCTCAAGGAAGTCCCAACTAAGATCAAGAAAAGGGATGAGAGGGATGTGGATGACAAGCTGCGACACCAACTGGACTTTCGATACGAGTTCTCGATACCACATGCCGACCTCGGCGTTTTCACTTTCGCAAATCACTCTTCCGAAATCATCACGCTGGTCGGACCTAGGTTCGACGACAATTTCAGGAATAAGAAGGTGTATTACATCACACACCCAGATCGTTTCTGGCAACGGGGTGACTCTTGGAAAGAGGACATCGTTTGGCATGATAGTGCAGCCTATGAATTCGATGTGAATCCCGGGGCGGAAATCTATTTGCTTGTTCCCCTGTACACAATGACTGAGCGTCGTTTTGATGGAAAAACGTGGAAGATCGGCTTGGATAAAATCCTCTCAGAACCGTTTTGCCTGAAACCCAAACCCCATCCTTCGGACGGCAAGGCCACTTCCAAATAGGCGGGCTGCGGGCGGGAGAAAAACGTCGCGTGCGGAAAACGGGAAACCCGACTCAAACACCCTGCTTTCGCTTCTCAACAGCTATCGCGCCCGGAGGTCGCGATCCACCTCGTTGCCCGACAGCATCGGGAGGTTCATGAACAGGGCGAAGCAACGGACTTGGAAGTCCGTTCTACTTCGTGAAGCTCGGAAGCGTAGAACGGACTTCCAAGTCCGTTGCTCAATCCGGTCAAAGACCGGGATGCGCGCGGCGGCCGCTCAGTGCGCCCGTTTCGGCGGGATGGTGAGGACGGTGCCGGGCAGCAGGCGGTCCTTGTCGGGGATCGCCGAGCGGTTGGCGCGGTAAATCTGCGTCCAGAGATTGCGGTCGCCGTAATATTTCTGCGCAATGCTGCCGAGCGTGTCGCCCGACTTGACCTTGTAGGTGGATGGTTTTTTCGGATTAACCGCCGGCGCCTGCGTGTCCGCGGGCGGCGGCTGGACCGGCGGCGTTGGATTGGCCTGCGTCACAGCAGTCCTGTTGTTCGGAGGCGGCTGCGGCGTCGGAGCCACGACCGGCGCGGACGCCACGACCGCCGTGTTCGACACGGCGCCGACATTCGGCTCCAAGGGCTGCGGCAGCGCGGAGGCGACCGCCTGCGGCTGGTTGGCCAGCCTCATCTGCGCCTCGGTCAGTTGCTGGCGCAGCTTGTCCACGTCCTCCAGGAGCGAACGGTTTTTCTGCAACATTTCGTTCATTTCCGACGCGTTCTCCATCGGCGTGTTGGGCATCGAGGCGAGCAGGCTGCGCTTGGCGCGTTCGATAAAAACCGTCGCGGTCTTCGTGCGCTCCGGCTCGGTGTTCAGCTTGATGAAACGCTGGTAGTGATAGATCGCGCTGGCGAGATCGTTGAGTTGTTGCTCGTCGAGCAGCGCGACCGCCCAGTGGATCGCCGCCGAATCCGGGTTGTATTTCAGCGCCTGCTCATACGACTCCGCCGCCTCGGCGTAACTGCGCCGCTGCTTCTGCTCCTCGGCCTTTTTCAGCCAGGGATTCTTGTCGTCGCTAATAAAACCGGTCGTGATCGGCTCGGTGCACGCCGTCAAGGCGAGCGCCAGCGCAGCCACCATCCAAACAATCCGTTGCATAACCGCGGCATGATAACAGCGGCGGCTGGAAACACAAGCGCACCGGAGTAAAGCGGGCGGAGTTTGCGCCTTCCTCCGCCGCATTGTGCTAGTATGTTTCCATGCGAGTGGTTCTCGAAATGGAAACCGGCGCGGAGGCCGGGTTCGCGCTGGCGGCGAAACTCAAGCTGCGTGGCGTGCTGCTGCCGCTGACGGCGCTTGCGGTGGAGCCGGACAACCTGACAGAGACGGCGTGCGCGCGGTGGCGGCAAGCGGCGGCGGCCCACGGCGCGACCATCACCGGCCTCACCGGGGTGCTGGCGGGCGCGGCGCGACACCTGGCCGGCGGCGAGACGACGCGCGCGGCCGCGCGGGCGCGGGTGCAGGCGGCAATCCGGCTTTGCACGGAGTTGGGCGCGCGGCTGGCCTGTTGCGAGCTGCCGGCGTGGGACACGCTTCGCGGCAAACTGCGGGCTGAGCAAGCCGAGACGCTCGCCGCCGAGGTGCTCCGCGCCTGCGGGCCGCTGGCGGAATCGCGGCGCGTGACGTTGTGCGTGAGCGGCGACGACGCCGGCGCGGCGGAACGGCTCGTGCAGAAGGTCAATCACCCGAACATCCGCCTCGCGTGCGACGGCGCGGTGTTGGAGCGGTTGGCGAAGCCGGTGGTTCACACGCGGCTGGTGAGAGCGCGGCCCGGCGACGATCCGGCGCGGCTGGGCAAACGGCTCGCCGCGCTCGGCTATGACAGCTGGCTGGCCCTGCGCCTCGGCGGCGAAAACGATCTGGCGGCGGCAAGGACGTGGTTGAAGGAATTTCGCGCGGTCAGCTCGGATCTCGAAAAACGAAGTTGACGGTAGCGCCGGCATCCTTGCCGGGTCAGCGCACAATCCACGCACGGACTGCCGTCGCTACTTCTTCCTCAACTGAAGCGTCATCCGTTTGCGGCCGGTTTCGTCGCCGGCTTCGCTGAGGATTTCAATCTCCTGATCGGTGGCATAGAACCGGTGAAGGACGCGCCGCTCGTAGGGACTCATCGGTTCCATTTGAACCGGGTCGCCCCAGCGCCGGACGCGGTCGGCCTCCTCCTGCGCGTGTTTGATGAGCAAGTCGTGCGCGCGCTCACGGTAGCGGCATACGTCCACGATGATGTGCGGCGCTTCCGCGTTCTGCTTGCGCAGCATCCGGTTCAACAGGAACTGGAGATGACTGAGGGTCTGGCCTTGTTTGCCGATGAGCCGTCCGCCGTCCGCGCATTCGATGTGCAGCAACAAACCGTCTTCGGTCGTGAACTGATCCACCTTGCCTTCGAAGCCCATCAGACGCAGCAGGTCACTCAACATCTGTTTCGGGTCGTTTGCCATGGTATCACCGTCGGGCCGGCGCGGCGGGCGCGCCGGTTTTGTGTTTGTCGCGCAGCGCCATCCATTGCTGGAGGATGCTGAGAAGGTTCTGCACGGTCCAGTAAAGCACCAGCCCGCTCGACATGCTGTAAAACATGTACACGAACATCAGCGGCATCAACATCATCATCTTCTGCTGCGTCGGGTCGGCCGACGTGCTCGGCGTCAGTTTCTGCTGCCAGAGCGTCGTGGCGCACATCACCAGCGGCAGCGGGTTCACCGGAACCGTGCCGGCGATCATGAAAATGGTGTCGGGCTGGCTGAGGTCTTGAATCCACAGGAATTTCGCGCCCCGCAACTCGACAACGCTCCGCAGCATGTTGTAGAGCGCGATGAACACCGGTATCTGCGCCAGCAACGGCAGGCAGCCGCTCATCGGGTTGACCTTGTGCTCCTTGTAGAGCTTCATCGTCTCCTGCTGCTGCTTCTGCGGATCGTCGGGATATTTCTCCTTGAGCTTGTCCATCAACGGCTTCAACTCCTGCATCTTCTTCATCGAGCGCGTGCTCATCGCCTGGATCGGCCAGAACAGGAGCTTGATGATGATGGTGATGATGATGATGGCGATGCCGTAGTTGGGGATGATCTTGTAAAGGGACGTGAGGCTCCAGAGCAGCACCTCGCCGATGCGGCCGAACATGCCGAACTCCATCACCTCTTCCTGTTTGTCGCAGAGCGCGGCGAGCCGTTTGTATTCCTTCGGCCCGGCGTAAAGGCTGAACTCGCGCGTCACCGACGCGCCGGCGTCCACTTTCACGCTGTCGAACAGCAGCCAGGCGCGCGCGCCGGCCGGCGGCGTGCTGGACGCCGGCGTGAGCGACCGCGGCAAATCCACTTTCTGGGCGTGGAAACCGCGGGCGGACTCCTTCGGCGTCAACACCAGCGCGAAGTAGCGGTTCTTCACCGCCGCCCAATGCGCGCCAGCCGTGGCCAGCAAGTCCTTCTTCACCAGCGAACTGGCGGGAGTGTAGGTGGCTTTGGCGCGGCCCGTCAGGCTGAGAGGACCGCCGTCCCAGAAATCGGCGTTCACGAACGTCGCGTCATCGTGCGCGTCCAACTGTCCCGCCGTGCCGACCGCCACGCCGAACGCCGGCGTTTCCACCGGCCGCGTGCCGGTGTTTTCAAACCGCAGCTTGCACGTCAACCCGTAGTCGCCGGCCAGCGCAATCTCCTTCACGATGCGCAAGCCGCCCGCCGTGTCGCTCGTGAACACCGCGCGATCCGGCGCGCTTTCAGTCAACGTGAAGACCGCATTACTGTCCGCGCCCAGCCACGCCAACGGCGCGATGAAGTCGTTGGTCCCTTTCACCGAGCCGCCCGTCAGCGCAAAAACCGGCTCCGTCGCAAAACGGTTGAGCGTCACCAATTCCGGACTCTTGAGGCTGACCTTCCACGCCTTCAGCAACACGTCGCGGATGCCGCCGCCGTAGGTGGTCAGTTCCGCGCGAAGCAGTTTGTTTTCCAGCGTGACGACCTTCTCCGGCGACCGCGGCGCAGCCAGCGCGGGCGGCGGCGTGGTGGAAACCGTCGCGGGCGGCGGAGCCGGAGCCGCTTTCATCTCCAACGGTGTCGCGGCGGTTGAAACGGCGTTGGTGGCCGTGCCGGCTTTTGCCGCGTGACCCTTGCCCGGCGGCGGCGGTGGCCAGAAATGATCCACCGCCATCTGCCAGCCAAAAAGGAGGGAGAAGCAAACGGCGACGATGATAAGAGTTTTCTTGTCCATTCAGCCTCGCGACGGACGGCGGTGGAGTTCGTGATGCGTGATTCGTGATGCGTCGAAAGCCGGCGCCGGGTCGTAACCGTGGCCGCCCCACGGATGGCAGCGCGCCAACCGCCTCGCCGCGAGCCACAGCCCGCGCGCAGCGCCGTGCGCGCGCAACGCGTCCATGGCGTATTGCGAACAGGTCGGCGTAAAGCGGCAGCCCGACGCCGCCGGCAACAACGTGTGCAACGCCGGTGACACGACGATCTGGTAAACCCGCAATAATTTGATCAGGACCCAACTCATTTTCAAACACGCACGACCTATGACGAGCTACCCATATACTAACCGCAAATCACGTTTTCTTCACTGCGTCCGCCACTTTCAACAACCGCAACAACTCCTCCTGCACGTCCTGCATCGCGCAGCCAGCCATGCCGTGCCGCACGACCACGACCACGTCGCAAGACTCCACAAGTTGTTCCTGCATCAACCGCCACGCCTCCCGCACAATGCGGCGGGCGCGGTTCCGCGCGACGGCGCCGCCAAACTTGCGGCTGGTGACCACGCCGAGCCGGCGGCCCGGCAGGTCCTGCGCCCGCAGCACGTTCAGCAGCATCAAGCGGCCTGTCAGCCTGCGCCCTTCGGCGCGCGCGCGACGGAAATCCGTGCCGTGCTGCAGCCGCTCCTGCTTGCGGAGCGTGCGTTTCACGCGGCTCAGACCGGTGTCAGGCGTTTGCGGCCCTTGCGGCGCCGGCGGTTCAAGGTCGCGCGACCGGCCTTGGTGCGCGTCTTGGCCAGGAAGCCGTGCTTGCGCACGCGCCGGAGGCGATGAGGCTGAAAGGTTCGTTTCATAGTTTGTTCCAACGTTTCCGATAAAAGCCCGCGCATCATACTGGCAGACCCGCCCTTGTCAAGGCCACCGGACGGCTTCGGCTTGCCTGCGCCCGGTGGCACCCCTAGAGTGCGGACGTGGAATATGTCGTGCGCGATTTTCATCTCGGCCACACCCTGGAGTGCGGCCAAGCGTTCCGCTGGCGGCCGGCCGGCCATGGCTACGAGGGCGTCGTCGACCGGGCGGTCGTTCGCGCCGCCCAGACGGGCGACAAACTGACGCTCGACGGCGCGCCAGCCGAAGCACTGGCGCATTATTTTCAACTTCACGAAGACCTCGCCTCCATCGTCCGCGCTTTCCCTGCCGACGAACACCTGCGGCGCGCCGTGGCGTTCGGCAGCGGCATGCGGCTGCTGCGGCAGGAACCCTGGGAATGTCTCGCCTCGTTCATCTGTTCGTCTGCCAAGCAGTTCGTCCAGATTTGCCAGGTCGTGGACAACCTCTGCCGCGTCCTCGGCGAGCCGTTCGAGGCGGGCGGACGCGCCGTGTTCGCGTTTCCATCGGCCCCGGCCGTGGCGCGGGCGACGCATGAACAACTTCGGTCGTGCAAGATGGGTTTCCGCGCCAAAAACCTGCTCGCCGCGGCGCGGCTGGTGGATTCGGGCCAGGTGCGGCTCGATGCGATTGCCGCAATGGATTATCCGCGCGCGGTCGAGGAGCTGACCAAACTGCCCGGCGTCGGCCCGAAGGTGGCCGATTGCGCGCTGCTGTTCGGCTGGGGCCGGCAGGAGGCGTTTCCGGTGGACGTCTGGATCGAGCGCGCGCTGCGGCGGTTGTATTTCGCCGGCCAGCGGCGCGTGACGCGGCGGTGTTTGATGGAGTTTCGGCAAAGTTATTTCGGCCGTTACGCCGGCTACGCGCAGCAATACCTGTTCCATTACGTTCGAAACAACCCGCAAGTTCTCGAAACCGGTGTCGTGCGCGGCCGGCGGCCTACCGGCTCCGCGTAGAAACCGGCGCCTGCGGTTGCTTTCGTTCGCCGCCGGGGCCGAAATCGAAACCGACGACCAGCCACGCCTCGATGCGCGGCGAATCCTCCGTCACGCCGAACAGCGGCACGAGGTCCACGTGGATGTTGTGCGTCGGCCGCCATTGCAGGCTCGGCCCGATGTCGGCTTCGATGGGCGCCGGGCTGCGGTTGCCGTCCACGGTTTCGCTTTCGAGCTTCATTTCAAAACCGACGCTGAACTTTCCGTCGATCACCGTGTAGCTGATGCCCTGGCTGACGCCATACTCGGTGGTGCGCGAGGCGCCAACCTCCTGTTCGTAAATCAGGTTCAGCCCCCAGTGCCAGCGCGGCGCGATCTCCTCGCCGAACAGCAATTTCAGTTCATACCGGTCTGCGCCGAGCGTGCGGTCGCGGAACGTCCACTCGGCGTAAATCGTCGGGTTGAGCGGGATTTTTCCCCAGTCGGCCAGCGCCCAGCGCAATTCGGTTGAGATGCTGTCGTGCTGCACCTTGCCGGTCGTGTCGCGGATCCAGTTTTCATACATGTCGAACTGGAACCGGTGCGGCAGGCCCAGTTCCACTTCTTCCTGAAAGAGATAGTTCGGCGCCTGGCCGCGCGGGAACTGCGATTTCACCCACTGCTCCACGCCAACGTCCCACGGCTGTTGCTGGAGGTAAACGCGGGTCGTCGGGAACCGCCGCTGCGTCGTCCACTCCGGCTGTTGATACGGCCCGACCGGCGCTTCTTCATTGAGCCGCTCCGATTCCTTTGCCACATGCACGGCTGACGGCTGGTCGGCATTCGCCGGCAACTCCGTCATGCTGCTCGGCTCCGCGCCCATGCCGCCGTCCGGTGCCATCAAAGCCAGCGCCGCCAACCCTGCAATCCACGGTTGCGATAAAACCAGTTTCTTCGTCAGAGTTTGCGCCATTTCCTTATTCCTGTTTTTTCCTTCGCCGTCGCGCGCCAACCGGCGACAACGCTTCTTACCCTCTTAGTGGCTGCAAACAGGAAAAAGTTACTCGGAAAAATGCGCGCGAGGCATTTCCCGCCGTCGGGGGCGCCACGTGAGACAGTGGCATCGCTCCGGCTAAGTTCGTTCCAACAGTTCTTTCACCACGGCGAGCAGACGGCCGCTGACGGCAGCGACGTCGCCCTCGCCATCCACTTCCGCCAGCAATCCGGCGCGCTGGTAATAGACGATGAGCGGCTCGGTTTGCTTGTGGAACGTCTTGAGCCGCGCGCGCACGGTGTCCGGCTTGTCGTCGTCGCGCTGGTAAAGTTCGCCGCCGCACTTGTCGCACACGCCGGCGCGGGCGGGCGGCTTGAAGAGCAGGTGATAGGGCGTCTGGCAGGCGCGGCAAATCCAGCGTCCCGACAGCCGCTCGACGAGCTTGGCGTCGGCAACACGAATGTAAAGCACGCGGGCGAGTGGCCGGTCCAGTTTGGCGAGCATTTCGGTGAGCCCCACCGCCTGCGGCAGGGTGCGCGGGAAGCCGTCGAGCAAAAACCCGCGTTCCTGCTCCACGCGCGCCAGCCGTTCCTCGACCATCGCCTCGGTGATGTCGTCGGGTACGAGTTCGCCCCAGTCCATGTAGGTCTTGGCCAGTTGGCCGAGGCGCGTTCCGGTTCTCAGGTTTTCGCGGAACAAGTCGCCGGAGGCCACGTGACAGAGATGGAACTCGCGTTCCAGGTTTTCGGCCTGCGTGCCTTTGCCGGAGCCGGGAGCGCCGAGCAAAACCAGATTCGGCGCGTGTTGGGGCTCGGGCGCGGACGGCGGCGCGGGATGGAGGCGCGCGACTTCCGTGCGCGTGGCGGCGCGGGCCTCGCGGCGGCGCGCGGCATCGAGGAGCGCGACAAGGGCGTCGTGGACTTTTTCGACGGAGCCGCTGGCGTCCGCCAAATGCAACCGACCGCCCGGTTGATAATACTCCAGCACCGAGCCGGTGCGGCGGCGGAACACCTTCAAACGCGCGAGCGCCCTTTCGGTGTGATCGTCGGGGCGCTGATGCAACTCGCCGCCGCAAACATCACACTCGCCGGCCCGGATGGGCGGCCTCGTTTGCGCGTGGTAGGGCGTGTGGCAGCGCCGGCAGATGAGCCGACCGCCGAGCCGTTTCAACACGTCCTTTTCGCCAAGTTTCAGGTAGATCACCGCATCCAGGCGGCGGCTGGACCGTTTGAACAAGTCGTCAAGGAACGCGGCTTGTTCCGGTGTGCGCGGGAAACCGTCCAGGAGAATCCCCTGGGCCTGCGGGATCGTTTGCAGCCGCTCCTCGATCATCGCGTCAACCACCTCGTCCGGCACCAACTCGCAACGGTCCATGTATTGGCGGGCGAGCAAGCCGGACGCGGTCCGCGCTTCGAGGTTGTTGCGAAGCAGGTCGCCGATGGAGAAATGCCGCAGGCCGAAACGCGAGCAGAGCTTCGCTGCCTGCGTTCCTTTGCCGGCGCCGGAAGGGCCGAGCAGAGCGATATTCATAAGCCTTCACCGAAAACCGAAGCGGACCGTAACGCCGGCCTTTTTGCCGGCGCCATTTCGATTCTCAGGTTCAGGATATGACAACGGAAACACGCCCGCCGTGCCAGCCAAAACGGCGTGGCAAGGCTGCGGTTTCGCCGCAGCCGGCCAAAGCCAATGAAGCCGGTGATTTTCCCGGCGTGCAATTGGCGGGTCGGTTGCGGTAAGGTGCGCGGCAACACGCCGCCACTGTGGCGCGTGATGGACTTGGAGAATCGCACGTGAACTTGCGTTTGGCTTTGTTGATTGTGACCGCGGCGTGGCTGTCGATCGGCCCGCTCCGCGGCGAGGAGATTCAGAACAGCCGCGTCGTGGTCCGGCTCGTCGGCCATGAGGGCATGTGGCTCGGCGCCGACGTGCTGGAGCGCGCCAGCGGCCGATTGATCGCGCCGCTGCGGTTGTCGTCGCGCGAGGCGATTTACGCCGACCACATGGAGACGGCGAAGCACGAGGAGGGCGGCGCCACGGTGCAAACGGTCCGGTTTGTGAACCTGCGCGGCAGACTCGGCACCGGACTGACGCTCGGACCGCACGATTTCATCAGCGTGGCGTTGCGCGGCGAGGACCCGTATCCGCAGATCGCGTTCGATCTGACGGTGGCCACGTTCACCCAGGCAGAATGGGAGCTGTTTTTCGGCAGGCCGTGTCCGTTTCATTTCCTGACGATCACGATGCCGGAGGCGGAGGTGTGGCACCAGCGCGGCTGGCTGATGGCGACGCCGAAGAGCGACCCGTTCGTGCTCCAAAAGGACGTGGCCTACGGCGGCTCGGTGGCGAGCGAGTTTTCGCGGAACTGGAGTTACGTCTGCGCCCTGGGCGGTTCGCCGATGCCGGCCATCGGGCTGTGGGCACCGGCGGCGAAGCATTACGCCGGCCTCGTGTTTCAGGGCGCGCGCGTGACGGACAATTCGGAGCGCGAGGTGAGCACGGCGTATTGCTGGCCGCAGGCCGATGCGGGGCAATTCGTCACGCTGTGTTATCCGTATAATACAAAGAGTTACCGCAAGCTGACGTATCCGGAGCGCAGCAGCCATGCGGCGTCGCGCGCCGATTTGTTCTGGAGCCTCGATCTGCCGGACACGTCGGACCCGAACCGCTCCCTGCACGAGTTTTTCCAGCACCGCTACGCGGACCACGCGCCGCGCGTGCCGCACACGCCCAACGTCGGCTACATGCCGGGCGCGACACGGCTGAGCGATTGGCCGCACCAGCCGCCGCCGCGGCTGCTCGTCCGCCACCCGAAAGACGACACGTTTGAAGTCGCCGGCACGGTAGAGGTTGGCGGCTGGAACTGGTATGCCGAATCGCCGGTGGAGGCGGCCTACGCGCACTACGACGCCAAGGCCTTCGCGGCGTTGAAGGAAGACCTGAGCTACCTGATGGAGCACGCGAAGACGTTCGAGGCCGGCGGCGACAAGTGTGTCTTCTGGGAAAAACCGATCGAAGGCCGCTGGAACGACAAGTGGGGCGGCGAGCCGGTGCGCACGCTGCACAACGCCAACGGGTTCGCCGTCGGCGAGGCGATGGTGGACGTGTGGCGGCATGAGCACGAGACGAATCCCGCCGAGGCCGCGAAACTGCTGCCGTTCATTGACGGCGTCTTCAACTGGGCGAAGCATTTCGTCTGGTCGCGCAACGAATTTGCCGACGTGCCGGCCAGCCCGTTCGCCATCGGCGCAACGCTGCCGGCGGTGTTCCTGCTCGACTATCACTTCACGTTCCGCCACACGCCGGAGCGCGCCGAGCGCGCCCGCGCCGCGCTCGATCTCGCCGTGTCCATATCCTACCGCTACCTCGCCGCGTGGGCCGCCGACAACGACGTGACCGACAACGACGACCCGACGTTCCTGATGGAGCCCAACAGCGGCCAGAGCTGGGCCGGCGCGCCGTGCTCCAACGAGGTTGCGTGGTTTCTCGACGTGCTGGCGCAGGTCTATGTCCACACCGGCGACGCGCGGCTCGGCTATATGTTACGCGGCGCGCTCGACCGTTGGAACCTGCTCTACCGCGACGCCGCGAAGCCGTCGCTGGCCGACTACGACCGCAAGGCGTTCACCGAAGGCTGGGGTGTGTACGCCGGCTGCGGTCCCGGTGACAACAACCGCTACGAATTCGGCTGGGCCAACGACCTGATCTACGCCTGGCCGATCAGCAACGCCGTGGCGCGCGTCGTCTGCGGCGACCGGGCGGCGCTGGCGTGCGTGAAGGCGGCGGAGCGGTTTGACGTGACGGAGTATCGCAGCGGCGGAGCGGGCGGCGACAGCGCCGGCGATTTTTCATTCCGCGTCGCGAGCGAGCGGCAGGCGCCGTTCGACATCGCGTTGAGCTATCCGCAGGTGAACCTCGCCGGGAAGAAAGTCGTCGTGCAGCGCGGCGGCGAGCGGCTCGAGGGCGACGTGCGCCGTCCGCCGCAGGCGCCCGCGTCGCTTTACATCCGCGGCCTGCGCGACGGCGACACAGTTCTTGTCGGCGAGCCGAAGGCCGGCGCGCCGCCGCTGGCCATCCAGCGGTTGCTGGAATCGGACACCGCCGCGGAAGGCGGCCACGCCCAGCATGAAGAGCGCGTGTTGAAACTCGGCCCGGCGGCCGGCGACACCGGCGACTTCGAGTTGCTGCCGCTGGAGTGTGACACGAAGCTCGACGCGGATTGGACGAAGCTCGACTCGTGGCCCGGCCTGCCGGCCGCCATCCGCTGGGCGTTCGGCGCGCCGTTCTGGATGACACCGTGGGGCGCGGCCGGCGGCACGGTCGCCCGCCGGGCGCCGGTCCATTTCCAGCACAACATTGCGGGACCGGCGACGCTGTTCCTGGCGTATGCCCCGACGCAGAAGGACGCGTGGTTCACCCTCGCGATGGATGACGGCACCACCACCATCGTCAATGCCGAGCCGTCGCTCGTCTGGCGCCCGTGGCCGCCGATCTTCAAGCAGCGTCTCCTGCTCGCCTCCATGAACATTCCGCCGCTGCGCGCGGTCGAGACCCTCTCCGCGCGCAACGCGCTGCTCTTTGCCATGACGCTGCACCGCGGCGATCCGAAAAAAACGCTGACCGTCGCATCCGCCGCGGTGGCCACCGGCATCGAAACCTGGCGCGCTGAACTGAAGACGCAAGCCGAGATGGACGCGCTCCGGGCGGAACTGGCCAAGGTGCCGGCGGGCCGGATCGCGTTGCTGCCGACGGATCCGCGCGGGCCGGCGAATCGGTTCGCGTCGCGCTGCGGTTTGCTGGACAAAGCCGATGCGCTCACGCCGCAACAGATGGTGGAGCCGGGCCGGCTCGATGCCAGCCGCTACCCGGTGGCACTGAATCTCGGCGGCGAGAGCTATCCGTTCAGCGTCCGCGCCGACGGCGACGGCCGCGCCGCGCTGGTCAGCTACCTGAAGAGCGGAGGGCTGATCGTTTGCCTCTGCTGCGAACCGTTCCCGTTTTTCTACGGCGAAGACCTCCGCGATCCGAAACATGAGCAGGCGCATTCGCCGCAGCCGTTGCTGCCGAAACTGGGCGTGGCGCTGAAAAATATTTTCGAGCAGCCGCCGAAGGGGCAAACGATCCGTCTCGATTACATCGTTTCGCAGCGCGTGCTGCCCGGCGCGCCGTGGCAACTGATTTTCCCCACCACCGGCGACCTGCGGCTGCGCACGATCACCGATGCGGAAATGGACCGCCACGCCGTGCGCTACCAGTCGCTCTACAACGTGATCGGCGAGCGCGGTGCCGACCTGGGCGCCGCCGCCGCCCACATCGAGTGGCTCAACGGCGAATGCGCCGGCGGCAAACTGCTCTACGTCTGGAACGGCCTTCTGCAAGACCCCGACAATTCCCCGCTGCTGCTCCATTCCGTTTTCCGCTTCGTCATCAAGCAGGCGCAATAGGCGGCGCACCCTGAAACCTACGCAGCCGGCAGGCGTCGTTCGACATGATCCCGGCATTTTTTATTCTCCGGCGCTCTTGACCGTTCCCGCCCCGGTCCCTACACTGCGCGCCGTTGAAGATCGCCGATTTGAACCGCCGTCTTTCAATTGGGTTGCTCGCGGTTGTGCTCGTCGCGCCATGCGCCGTCCGCGCGTCCGGCCCTGCCAGCCCGCCGCCGGGCGTGGACAGTTTTTCCGGCGGACCGATGGCGCTCGATCTCGCCCACGACCGGATTTTTCTTTGCGACTCCGCCAACAACCGCGTGCTCGTCTATGACTTCCGCGGCGGCGCACCCGGACCCGCCCCGATCGCGGTTCTCGGCCAGCCTGACACGCAGTCCGTCGCCATGAACGCCACCGGCGAGCCAACGCCAAACGGCTGCGGCCTCGCCTTTCCCAACGGCATCGCCTACGACACGGAGCGCGACGGCCTTTGGGTCAGCGATTTTCTCAACAACCGCGTCCTGTTCTTCGACACGCATGTCCTGAAGAGTTTCATGCCGGCGGATTTCGTCATCGGCCAGAGCGGTTTCGGCCAGGCCGAGGCGCGCTGCGGCTCGCGCGGTCTCTCCGGGCCGGCCGGGCTGGCGCTCAGCGCCGACGGCAACCGCCTCTTCGTCGCCGACTCGCTCAATCACCGCGTGCTGGTCTTTGCCGCGGACAAACTCGTGCATCTTCCCGCCGCCGTCGCCGTGCTCGGCCAGGAGGATTTCCTGGGCTGCGAGCCGGGCACGACTGCGGCGACGTTGCGCGCGCCGTCGGGCGTGGCGGTGGACGGCAGCAACCAGATTTACGTCGCCGACACCGGCAACAACCGGGTCGTCGTTTTCGACGGCAACGCCGAGCTGATCGACGCCAGCGCCTACCTCGTGTTTGGCCAGGAGGATTTCCATAGCGCCGCCGCCGCCAGCGGCAGCGAAGGTCTGCGCGCGCCCACCGACATCGCGCTGGACGAACTCGACTCGTGGATTTTTGTCACCGACGCCGGCAATCACCGCGTCGTCGGTTTCAACGGACGTTCTGCCAAGCCGCTGTGCGCCGCCGCGGTCATCGGCCAGCCCGACATCGAGTCGTGCGCGCCGCAGGCGTCGAACGCCGGTCTCGACGCTCCCACCGGCGCCGTCTTCGACCTTGTCGAGCAGAAGCTCTGGGTCGCCGAGAGCGGCAACTCGCGGCTGGGATTCTACAAGCTCGGCGGCAACTGACCGCCGGCCTTCATGTCGCCGCGCCGGTGTAAACGCGCGGTACGCGTTTCGTGATCGAAGTCATCGCCTCCCACGGAATCGTGCCGGCGCGCGCCGCCAGTTCCACCGCCGTGATGCAATCGCCGCCCTGCCTGCCGACGAGCACCACTTCCTCGCCGGCGCGCAGGTCGCGGAACCGCGCGTCGCTCGTGTCCACGATCGTCTGGTCCATCGTCACGCGGCCCAGCACCGGACAGCGGTGGCCGCGGATGAGCACCTCGCCGCGGTTGGAGAGGTCGCGCGAGTAGCCGTCGCCGTAGCCCGCGCCGACGATGGCCACGCGCATCGGCTGCTGCGCGACAAACGTCCGGCCGTAGCTGACGCTGCGGCCCGCCGCGATGCGCTTCACCAGGATGACACGGCTTTTGAAACTCAGCGTCGGTTGCAGCGCCGGCGCCGGCGGCAGGCCCGGCGGCACGATGCCATACATCATCAAGCCGGGCCGCACGACGTTGAAGAGCGAACCCCGCCGCTCATGGCCCGCGCGGACGTTCAGCAGGCCCGCGGAGTTGTCCGCGTGCCGCAGCGGAATCCGCACGCCGGCCCGCCGCACGACGGAGCGGAATTGTTCCACCTGCTCCAACGAAAACGCCACGTCGTCCTCCGCCGACGGGAAGTGCGTGTAGATGCCTTGCAACCGCAGGTTCGGCATCGCCGCGACCCGCTGGATCGGCCCGGCCGCCTCCTCGTGCCAGAACCCGAGCCGTCCCATGCCGGTGTCCACCTTCACGTGGACCGCGAGCGTCCTGTGTTGCCGCGCCGCCTCGCGCTGAAACCGGCGCGCCTCGTCGAGCGAACTGATGGTCGGCATGATGTTATGCCGCACCGCCGTCTCCACCTCGGCCGGCAGGCTGGCGCCCAGCATCAGGACCGGCCAGCCGGCACCGACGGCGCGCACGCTGAGCGCTTCGTTCACCGTCGCCACGCCGAAGATGTCCGCGCCGCCGTGCATCAACGCGCCGGCGATCTGCGGCAGCCCGTGCCCGTAGGCATCGGCCTTCACCACCGCCAGAATTTTCACGCGCGGCCCGACCCGGTGGCGGATCCACGCCAGGTTGTTCCGCAGCGCGTCGAAACTGACCTCGACCCAGGTGCGATAGATTTCAGATGGGTTCATGAAAAAAGTTAGGAGTGGAGAATTAAGAATGAAGGAAGGCAATCTTCCAACTCTTAACTCATCACTTGCTTAAAACTCGTCTCTCTCAAATAGATCGGCTCCACTTTCTCATCGCCGCCGCCTTGCGCGGCAAATCGCCGCTCCGCCAGTTCGCCGACGAACGCCGCTCGCGGATGGATGTTGTCCTGCGGAAACTTCGCGAGCGGGCCGAGCCGCCGCGCGATCTCCGGTTCGTAGCGTTTGATCTCCGGCCCGACAAAAAGTGCCGACTCCGTCACCAGGCCGGCCAGCGCATCGAGCGAAACGATTTGCAGAGGCACCACCGGTTTGCCGGCCGCCGCCATCGCAAAATAAATCTCCTCGCGTCGCGCGTCCACGACGGCGGCGGCCGCCCCGTTCCGGTCGTGTTCCAGCAGCAGGGCGTCCACGCTGCCCGCACCGATCATCGGCCGGCCGTGCGCCAGCGCGAAACCTTTCGCCGCGGCGATGCCGACGCGGATGCCGGTGTAGCTGCCCGGTCCCAGCCCAACCGCCCACAATTCCACGTCGCGCGGCGCCAGCCCGTGCGCCCGCAGCAACTCGTCGGTCGTCGGCAGCAGCAGCGACGAGTGATGTTCTTGCGTGTTGAGCGTGCGCTCGCCGAGCAAACGCCCTTCGCGCCGCAGAGCGACCGAACCGACGGGACCGGAAGTGTCGAGGGCCAGTGTAATCATGGTTCCTGATTCCGCGCTTCGCGCTCCGCACTCCGCGTTCCCCGCACCGTGATCCGCCGCTCGTTCTCGCCAACGATCTCTATCTCAATGTGCGCCGCGTTCGCCGGCAGCACGTCGCCGAGTTTCTCCGCCCACTCGATGATCGTCCAGCCATCGGGAGCGAGTTCCTCCTCGATGCCAATCTCGACGGCTTGCTGGGGCTGGTCTAGCCGGTAGAGGTCCACGTGATACAATCGCCGTCCGTCACGGGCAGCGTGTTCGTTGACGAGTGTGAACGTCGGGCTGGTGATCGTGTCGGTCACGCCGAGGCCGCGCGCGATGCCCTTGGTGAGCGCCGTCTTGCCCGCGCCGAGATCGCCTTTGAGCGCAACCACCGTTCCCGCCGGCCAACCGGCGGCGAGCCGCTCACCAAGCGCGATGGTTTCCTCGACGTTGCAGGTGAGATGAGTGGCGGAAGTCGCGCTCATCGGGAGTGACGGAAATGATCGTAACCAGCCTCGCCAATCGGCCGTATCCCGCCTCGTTCATCGGCGAGCACAACGCCCCGGCCGCGCACGACAAAGCCGATTTGCGTCAACGGCAGGCGCGGGAACTTGCGGCGCCACGCGGCTCGCAACCGTTGCGCCGCGGCGGCAGGCGCGGTGAAGAGCAGTTCGTAGTCTTCGCCGTCGCCGAGCGCGCGCGGCAGCGAGCCGGCGGCAGGCGCGATCGGAATCGCCGCCGCCGTCAACCGCGCGCCGACGCCGCTATCGCGGCAGATGTGGCCAAGGTCGCGCGCCAGGCCGTCGCTGATGTCAATCATGGCGTTGACCTGTAGCGGCGGTCTTTGACCGCCGTTTTTTTTCTTCGCGCCGATTCGGCGGTCAGAGACCGCTGCCACAGAAAATTTCGCCAGCCATTGCGCCTCGGCGATGCGCGGCGTGAAGACCAGATGCTTGCCGGCGATGGAGCCGCCGAGCGCGCCGGTGACGAAAATCGCATCGCCGACGCGCGCGCCGGAGCGCCGCCGCATCGCGGCCGGCTCCACTTCGCCGGCCAGCGCGATGCTCAGCCAGAACCGGTCCGGCGTCCGCACTGTTTCACCGCCGACGATGGCGACGCCGAACTTGCCTGCCGCCGCCGCCAGCCCGCGATAAACCTCCCGGACGAATCGCACCGGCATTCCCCCGCGCAATGCCGCGGTGACGAGCGCCCAGCGTGGTTGGCCAGCCATCGCCGCGAAGTCGCTCAGGGGGCGCGCCATCGCCTTCCAGCCGATCTGAAACGGCGAGGCGCGTTGGTCGAAATGAACGCCCTCGACGACGGCGTCGGTTTTCAGCAGCAACAGCCGGCCGCCGGCGGCGCGACCGATGCGCACGGCGGCGCAGTCGTCGCCAATGCCGACGCACACGCCGCGTCCGCGCGGAAGCCGCCGTTTCAACAGCGCGATCAAGCCGTGCTCACCGAGTTGGCGGAGCGTCGTCTTCACGGTTTCGGCGCGAACAACAGGACCACGAGGTTGGCGGTGTTGAACAGCGCGTGGACGGTGATCGGCACGAGGATGGTGCCGGTGACTTCGTAAGCGAGGCCCAGCATCGCGCCGAGCACCAGAATTGGCACGAAGGCGTTGAGGTTGAAGTGAACCGTCGCGAACACGAGCGAAACCACCGCCAGTCCGCCGGCGATGCCCAGACGTCGTTTCAGCGCCGGATACATGAAGCCGCGGAAAAAAGTTTCTTCGAATACCGGCGCCACGGCGACGGCGAGCGCCAGCAGGTAACCGCGCACCAACGGGTTTTTCGCCCCACGAATCATTTTCATGATGTCCTGCTCCTCCGGCGTAATGCCAAAGGCCAGCAGCACCGCCTGCCAGAGGAGCATGGATCCAAAGACGACCGGAATCACCAACAGGCACAACAGGACGGCGCGGCCCAGAGCCGGACCGAGCGGTCCGCGCTTCAGTCCGAACGCGTCAGTCAGCGCGACGCCCTGCCATCGCAGGAAGGCGCCGATGAACACCAGCCCGGCGATGTCGAGGAGTCCCATGAACACGGCGCTGGCGATCCGGGCATCGCTCTCGGCGATCCAGTGCAGTTTCATTGCCGTCCCCGCCGCCAAAAAGCCGAGTGACAACGACAGCATGATTGCCCCGCTGACCAAAGCCAGCGCGCGCAAACCCCACGGTTTCGGTTCCAACGCCATCGCCCGGAATATGGAAGCCGCCGCTTTTGAAAGCAACGGGAAAGGTGAGGGGCAAGGCTAATCACGAATCACGAGTCACGAACCACGAATCCCGTTTTTTCGCCTGTCACTGTCGTCGCCGTTCATCTATCTTGCATTATGCCTTTTTCAAAACTTGGTCTATCACACGGCGCCCTCCAAGGCGTCAAGGCGGCGGGCTATACCGACCCGACGCCGATTCAGTTGCGCGCCATCCCGTTGGTCCTCGCGGGCCGCGACATCGTCGGCAGCGCGCAAACCGGCACGGGCAAGACCGCCGCGTTTGCGCTGCCCATCATCACCAAACTCGGCCAGCGCGGCAAACTGCGGGCGTTGATCCTGGAGCCGACGCGCGAACTGGCGGCGCAGGTGGAGACGGCGTTCCGCGACTACGGCCGGTTCACCGACTTGCGCGCGGTGGTCATCTACGGCGGCGTCGGCTACGGCGCCCAGGAGAAGGCGCTGCGCGAGGGCGTGGATATCGTCGTCGCCACGCCGGGACGGTTGCTCGATCATATGGAACAGGGCCGCTGCAAGCTCGACCATATAGAATTTCTGATCCTCGACGAAGCCGACCGGATGCTGGACATGGGCTTCCTGCCGGACGTAAAACGGATCATTGACCGCTGCCCGGCGCAGCGGCAGACGATGTTGTTTTCGGCGACGGTCCCGCCGGAGATCGCCACCATGGCGCAGTGGGCGTTGAAGAATCCCGAAAAGATCGAAATCGGCCGCCGCCGCTCGCCCGCCGAAACCATACGGCACGCGCTCTATCCCGTGGCCGACGATCAGCGCGACGAACTGGTCGTCGAACTGCTCAAGCGCACCGATTTCGACTCGGTGCTCATCTTCTGCCGGACCAAGGACCGGGCGGACCACGTCTCAGCGATGTTGCACCGCGACGGCCATTTGGTGGCGGTGTTGCATTCCAACCGCACGCAGAGCGAACGCGAGCAGGCGTTGCGCGGCTTTCGTGACGGCCGTTTCGAGGTGCTGGTGGCCACCGACATCGCCGCGCGCGGGCTGGACATCGAGGACATCAGCCACGTCATCAACTACGACATGCCGCAACACGCCGAGGACTACGTCCACCGCATCGGCCGCACCGGCCGCGCGCTGGCCAAAGGGGACGCGTTCACCATCATGACCGCGGATGACAAGAAGCAAGTCCACGCCATCGAGTTCTTCATCGGCGCGGCCATCCCGCGCGTGAAGATCGACAACTTCGCCTACAAATACACGACCCTGCTCGACCCGGAGGCGGAAAAACGGTTGCGCACGATGGGACGACGCCGGCGGTAGGCGGGACTGGAGTAGTGGAGTGTTGGAATCATGGAGTCATGGAGTGACGAGGTGATGGAAAAATCCGCCAATACCAACACTCCATCGCCCCAACACTCCACTACTCCGCCTTCTTCCATGGTCCGCTCCACCGGCGCGCTCGGCGCGGCGACGATGGCCAGCCGCGTGCTGGGGTTGGTGCGTGAAATGGTCTATGCCAGTTTCATGGGGCAGGGCGGCGTTGCTTCGGCGTTTTTCATCGCGTTCACGATTCCGAACCTGCTGCGCCGGCTGCTCGGCGAAGGCGCGCTCAGCGCCGCGTTCGTGCCGGTGTTCACCGACCGGCTCCAGCGCGACGGACGCGCCGCCGCGTGGCGTGCCGCGAATTCCGTCGCGTCGGTCCTCGCCGTGGGGTTGGTGGGCGTGACCGTGCTCGCCGTCATCGTGCTCGGCATGTTGCTGACGGTCTCGCCGGAAACGATCCAACACTTGCTCGTGCGTTTTGCCGAACTTTTCCACGCCAAACGCCCCGCCAGCGACGGTGCTGCGACGATCCCGCTGATTTTGAGGCTCTCGCAAGTCATGTTCCCCTACACCATTTTCGCCTGTCTCGGCGCGATGGCGATGGGGATGCTCAACGCGCTGCGGCATTTTTTCGTGCCCGCGTTTTCGCCGGTGCTGTTGAACATCGCGTTGATCGGTTCGGTGTTCTTAATCTGCCCGTTTTTCGGCAGCGCGCCGGAGCAACAAGTTTTCGGTCTCGCGGTGGGCGTGTTGATCGGCGGCGTGTTCCAACTCGCCTACCAATTGCCGCAGCTTTGGCGTGAAGGTTGGCGGCCGTGCTGGCATTTCGACTGCCGCGACGAAACGGTGCGGCAGGTCGCAAAGCTGCTCGCCCCGAGCGTCATCGGCGTGGTCGCTTACCAGATCAACGTCGTCGTCGGCCGGCTGCTCGGCCTGGCGGTGGGCGATTACGTGCCCGCCGCGCTGAACTACGCCGACCGGTTGATGGAACTGCCGCAGGGCGTGTTCGGCGTGTCGCTCGCCACCTACATGCTGCCGACGCTGTCGGCCATCGCCACGCGCGGTGCGATGGAGGATTTTCGCGTCGAGATCGGTCGCGCGCTGCGGTTCCTGATGACGATCAGCGTGCCGGCGACCGTCGGCCTGATCGTGCTCGGCGAACCGATTGTGCGGCTGCTGTTCGAGCGCGGCCGGTTCGACGCCGAGAGCACGCGGCACTGCGCGTTCGCGCTGCAATTCTCGGTGATCGGCCTGACGTTTTACTCCAGCACGAGCATCCTCGCGCGGGCGTTCTACGCGATGAAGAACACCAAGACGCCAATGTATGTTGCGCTGGCTTCGATGGTGGCGAACATCGCGTTCTCGCTCTGCCTGATGTGGCCACTCAAGGAAGGCGGGCTGGCGCTGTCCAACTCGCTCTCGGCGGTGTTGAACGCGACACTGCTTTTCATCCTATTGCGCCGCCGCATCGGCTCGCTGCACGGCGGCGCACTGGCGTCGGCCGCCGCGCGGATCGCGCTGGCGGCGCTCATCATGGCGGCGGCGTGCTGGGGCGCCCACCACTGGCTGGCGGCCCGGCTGGCGGCCACGACGCTCGCGCACAACCTCGCGCTCGTGCTCGTCCCCATCGCGGTCGGCGCGGCGGTCTATTTTGCGGCGGCGTTTGTGCTGGCGGGCGAGGAAATGCGCGCCATCCTCCGCAGCCACCGACGGGGTTGATGTGGCATGGCTGACACCAAACAATTCGCCGCCCAATTGCGCGACGTGCCCAGCAAGCCGGGCGTTTATCTCTTTCGCGACCGGCTGGGCAAGGTGATCTACGTCGGCAAGGCAGCCAGGTTGCGCACGCGCCTGCGGTCGTATTTCCAACCGTCGCGCAGCCAGAAGTGGGACCGGAAGTTCAAGGCGCTGGTGGATTCCATCGGGGCGTTTGAGTTTCACGTCGTCCACAACGAGCCGGAGGCGCTGCTGCTCGAAGGCAAGCTCATCAAGGAATTCAAGCCGCGCTACAACGTCAGCTTCCGCGACGACAAGCGGTTTTTGCTCTTGAAGGTGGACCCGCGCGAAGACTGGCCGCGGTTCCGGTTCGCGCGGCTGAAGAAGGACGACGGCGCGCGCTACTTCGGGCCGTATGTCCACGCGACGGCGCTGCGCAAGACCGTCACCTTCATGCGGAAAAAATACGGCGTGCTGACGTTCGGCCGCGGCGCGCCAACGGAGCGCGAGTTGAAATACTCCAGCTACCAGGTGCCGGCGCGGTTGAGCGAGTGCACGCCGGAGCTATACCGCCAGCGCGTCGAGCAGGCGTGCCAGTTTCTGGAGGGGCAGCACAAGGAGTATCTCGCCGAGATCGAAAAGGAGATGCAGGACGCCGCGACCGCGCTGGAATTCGAGAAGGCCGCGGAGCTGCGCGATGTGCTGGAGGGTTTGCAGGACACCGTGTCGGTGAAGACGCGGAAGTTTGCGCGCGATCTGCCGGACGCGATTGATGTCACCACCGAGATGGCGGAGCTGCGCGGCGTGCTCGGCCTGCCGTCGCCGCCGCGCGTCATCGAGGGTTTCGACATCAGCCACATCAGCGGCACGTATAGCGTCGGCTCGATGGTGCGCTTCAAGGACGCGCGGCCCGACAAGGACCACTACCGCCACTTCCGCATCAAGACCGTTGAGGGCACGGACGACTTCGCCAGCATCCGCGAAATCGTCGGCCGCCGCTACCGTCGCATCCTCGACGAAGGCGGAGCGCTGCCGGACGCGGTGTTGATTGACGGCGGCAAGGGCCAGCTCGACTACGCGCGCGCCGCGCTCATCCAACTCGGTCTGCCGTCGCTGCCGGTCTTCGGGCTGGCGAAGGAGCACGAGGAGATTTTCCTGCCCGACCGCGCCGAGCCGGTCCGGCTGCCGGACAACTCGCCCGCCTTGCGGCTGGTCCGGCGCATTCGCGACGAGGCGCACCGGTTCGCACAGAAATATCACTTCCAGCTTCGCAAGCAGCGCATCGCCGAGAGCATTCTGGACGATTTCCCCGGCATCGGCGGGAAGCGGAAACAGTTGTTGCTGCAAACCTTCGGTTCCGTGAAACGCCTGCGCGCCGCGACGGCCGAAGAGATCGCGGCGGTGCCGGGCTTCGGCGGCAAGACGGCGGCGGAGCTGAGGAAGTTCCTCGATGAACACATGCCCGCCACAAGCGGCGACGAGCCAAGCGACGTTTCGCCGAAATCATAGTCCGCAAAGATGTTCTTGAATAACGGAACTACGGCTTCGCCTGGACCTTCAACGCCAGCTCCCAATCGCGCTCGCTGTTGAGCCATACGTAGTATTCCGCAATCGCAGCGATCAGGAACGCAGGGCCGCCCGCGTCGCTGAGTTCGTCGGCGGCGCCCGCCGATGATTTGCCGACGGCCATGCTCGCCGGCACGCAACCTTTGTCGCTGAACAACTTCTGCCAGTAGCGCAAACCATCGGTCAGCTCCAGCGCCAGCCGGGCTCGCACCGTCTCCGGCCGGCTCAGGAACAACAGGTTGCACGGCGCACCCTCGTCGAGGCGCGCAGTCCAACGGCTGTCCTCGACGGCGTTCAGCCACCGCTTCTGCGACTTCGCCATCGTGAAAGGGATTTCCAATTCCACGCGGCCGTCCGCTTGCGGCGCGGCGATGATGCGCAACACGGCGCGGTTGCCGTTCACGGCGGTCGTGCGGCCGGCGGCATCGAGCGACACGGTTGCGCTGGCGTCATCGTCGGGCGTGGCGGAGGCCAGCCGCAGTTTCAACGGCCCGCGCGCGCGAACGAGCAGGCTCGACGTGGTCCACGCCATTTCAACCGGGCCGCTCCTGGCCAGCACCGGCAGTTCCGAAAATACATCGCTCACGCGGGCGTCGGCGGCGTGGCGCTGGCGATACCAGCCTTCCCACGCGCCGGGAAAGGCGTCCATCAGTTGCAGCGCGACGGCCGCCCCGCCGAGCAACATCGGACCATGACGCGAACCGACGCAAACCGGGTCGTGCTTGTCGGAGCAATAGAACGCGAGTTTTTCGCCGACGGTCAGCGATGGGTCGTCGAACGGCGACAGACCGGCCTGGCGCGGCCCGTCGTCGTGCCAGAGATCGGCCAACCGCAGCGACGTGTAAATGGTCACGATGAAATGTTTGGCGAAGTCCGCGCCGAGCGGTCGCACCGGCTGCGTGAGAACGTGCATCCGGTAGTTGAGCATCGCCTCCTCCAGCGCGGCGGGCGCGCTGTTGGTGCGGTTGGAGCCGATCGCCGCGGCCAGCGCGCCGACGGGACCGTCGTAAATCTGCCACGGCATCAACGGCAGGCACCGCATCTGGAGCGTCTCGTCGCGGGCGAGCATGGCGGTGGCGACGCCCAGCGGCAGCGGCACGGCCGGATCGTCGTAGCACGCGCGGTCGCCGTGGAGCAAACAGGTGGCAGCGTCTGCGACGCCGGCATCGGGGCACAGCAGGCCGGCGCTCATCAGCATCGCGGCGAGGTCCAGCGCCAGCGCGTTGCTGGTGAGGCGCGGCGGTTTCGGAAAGCCATTGACCGCGCCGCCGTCGCGCGCCACGGCGGTTCCGTCGCTCCACCACAACGGGCAGATGCCCTTGCTGACGCCAAAAAGCCTGTCGCTGCCGGTCAGGACTTTTTCGTAAAACGGCAGCGGATATTTTCGCAACACGTTGAGCGCCCACCGCTCGCGCGTGGCGCGGTGGTAAAGGCAGAGCGCGTCGGCGAACCACGCGCCGTCGCCGAGCATGTTGCAGCCGGTGTCCAGCACCCAGCGGCCGTCGCGCGGGCGATACCATTTGAAGACCATGCCGTCCTGGGGCGACTTCGGGTTGCGCTGGATGTGGTGGGCGACGACGTCATCGCCGAGGTCGCGCGCGAACTGGCGCAGTTCCGCCTGCGTCCACGGCCCGGCGGCGCGACCCGCCAGCGGCGTGCACAGCAACAGCAAAGTGAGAAGGTGTGTCACACGCAATGTTCGCCCCTGGTTCACGCTTGGGTTCTCCTCAACGCGGCTGGCCCGGCGGGCCGCGCAAGTTCTGGAGTTGTTGCAACTCCGGCAGGACTTTCATCAACGCCCCGAGGTCCTGGAACTGCATGTCCGGCGGCGTCCGAAACAACTCGTCGGCCACCGGAACGTCGAGTTCCACTTCGCTCATCGTCATCTCGGTGGCGAGGTTGCCGATTTGCAGCGCGGCGCGCAGCGGGAAATCGTTCTTGGTCCAAAGCCAGACCTTGCCCTTGGTGGCCTGCCCGCTGACGGTTTCGCTGATTTCGTAGATGTCGCACTCACGGCCGTTGAGCGACTCGGAGCCGACCTTCCGGCCGCGGGCTTTCCACTGCCGCACTTGTTGGATAAGATCGTCGCTTTCGATTCCCTTGGCCTGCTGGCGGACCGTGGCGCGGTCGAGTTTCATGCCGATGGTGGCGCCCGGCTGAAAAATAAAAACGTCGTTGCCGTTGACGAGGCTGATCATCTCGTGACCGGCGGCGTTGATGACGCTGCGGAACTGGCCCGGCGCGCGGAACCAGGTCTCCGACGGGATGGACAGGCCGCTGGCTTCAATCTTGCAACGCCAGTGCGCCGTCTTGAACGGCAACGCCGGCGCCGGTTGCGCCCATGCCTGCGCCGTCATCGCCGCCACCGCCAGCCAGATGCCGAGCCGCGCTTTCATCGAAAAAGTCCTTTGTTTATTTGTATTCAGCGTCGCCAGCTTAAGCCCCCGCGGCGCGCGCCGCAATGACACAATGCCCGAAGCGCGCCAGCGATCCGAACGAAGCGTTCTTGCCAAACGAGCGCCTTCTCCTTACAAGCGATGGTAACAATGAAAATCTTTGTGTTTACCTGCGGGCCGTATGATACGCACGCCTACCTGGTCGGCGACGAGGCGAGCGGCGAGGCGATGGTCGTGGACGCGCCACCCGACAGCGCGACGTCCATCATGGAGGCGGCGAGAGAGAACCGGCTGACGATCCGCTACATCGTCAACACGCACGGCCACTGGGACCACATGGCCGACAACGCGGAACTGAAGCGGCTCACCGGCGCGGCGCTGCTATGTCACGCGGACGACGAGGTGCTGCTGCGCGAACCGGACCGGATGCGGGCGTATGGTTTGATGGAACCCTGCGAGCCGATGACCGCCGACCGCCATCTCAACCACGGCGACACGCTCGCGGTGGGCGCGCTGACGTTCCGCGTGGCGCATTGTCCCGGCCACTCGCCCGGACTCATCGTGCTGCACGAACCGACCGAGAAGGTCTGCTTTTGCGGCGACCTGATTTTCGCCGGCTCCGTGGGCCGGAGCGATTTTCCCGGCGGCTCGTGGGATGCGCTGGCGAAGTCCATCCGCGAAAACATCCTCACGCTGCCCGACGACACACGGTTGTTGTGCGGTCACGGTCCGGCGACGACGGTCGGCCACGAGCGTGCGACCAATCCATTCGTGCGGGAAATTGTGGCGCCGCGGCGCGGTTGAGAAAGCAGCAGCCGGCAGGAGGCCGCGCCGAATCAGGCAAAAAATGGTGCGCCTGGGGAGAGTCGAACTCCCGACCAAGAGTTTAGGAAGCTCGACCATGAGGCGCACCGCTGCATTTCGTTGCTTTTCTGGTTTTTGGAAACGCTTGTTTTCTCCGGCGTTTTTGACGCCACAGAAACCGGTAAGCAGCCGAAAGCAGGAATGAACGTGAGTATCACGGCGAGTATCACGGGTTGACGGCGTGTTATTCATGCTGCCGCAGTTTCCTTTGCAGTCTCGGCGTTATCTTTCTGCGGCTCGCCCTTCTGCGGTTCGTCCTTCTTTGGCTTGTCCACCATGAACCGCACCTGTTGCGCCAGTTTAAGCAAATGATCTTCGCGAGTCTTGCCATACACGCGGTCAACCAAGATGCCGCCGGACTTGTGCCCCAACAAGCCGCCCACCACCCAACTAGCCAAGCCGCTCTCTTTCGCGCAAGTGGTGAAAAAGGCGCGGAGTCCATGCAAGCACAGGTGCGGCAGTTCCATATTCTTGGTGAGCTTTCGGAATTTCGTCGCGAGGTAGTTATACAACAACGGGTGTTGTGGGTTTTCCGATGAAGGGAAAAGCAGAAATGACGTTGCCCGCGTGCGCATCTCCCGCAGCAAGTTGCCAAGTTCCTCCGTGATTGGCACAAACGGATTGACGCCGTTCTTTTCTCGTTGAACGTGAATCACGCCTTGCGCCCATGAAACATCTTCCCACGACAAGCGCAAAGCCTCATTCACGCGCAGTCCCGACAAGCCGAGGAACAAGACGCAATCTGCAAGCACGGCTTCCCCTCTCTCACGGAATTTTTTGGCGATTTCCTGCAACTGCCCCTGTGTGGCCATGCGGTCTTTGGCGTGTCGGCGGTCTGCTTCGGTGCTGTAATGGGTGCGACCGGCGAGGGGATTCTCCCGTAGTTTTTCCTGCCGGACGGCCAAAGCCACCGCATTGCCCAACGTCTGCAACTCAAGGTCAATCGTCCGATCTCCGGCCTTGCTCTTGCGGGTCGTTTCGCCGGTTGTCCAAGTATAACCGCCCGCTGCCCGATACTTGCGGTAGCCGTTCAAATCTTTCGCTGTTAGGCTTGCCGCTGCCCGCGTCCCGAAAAATGCCCGCAGTCTGGGCAAAGCCCTTGCCTCTGTGTGGCGCGTCGCCTCGGTCTTCTTCGTGCGGTCCTTCTTGTCAGGGAAGCCTGCCGCCTCATACTCACTCAAGACTTCGGCCACAGTCAGCCGATTGCGTTCCAGCGCCGCCGCGCGCGGCTCGATGCCGTGTTGCCTCATCACTTCATCTTCGCGCCACTTCTCCATGACCTTGCGCGCCTTCGGCAGCTTGTCAGTGCCGGTGCAGCGAAATGTCTGCCTCCCGTCCACGCGCACCCGGCAATAGATCATGTCGCCGCGCCAATACAAACCCGTCTCGCCTTCGATTCGCTGCGGCGTTTGATAGGCCACCGCAGTCTTGTTCACCGCTGTTTCTGTTACGCTCTCCGTGTTCATGTTGCTTTCCTCCGTTTTGGAGGTTGGACGGGGTTCCACTGGCCGGCGTGGAGTTTTTCCAAAACCGCCAGCAACCGTTCCGTCTGCTTGCCCGCAGCGCGGAAACCGCTTTCGAGATGCGTAACGTGGAGTTCTTCCACGCCGAGCCATTCAGCCAGCTTGCGCTGTGTCCAACCGATTGCTTTGCGCAAATCTCGAATTTGTTTCGGCGTCCAATCCTTCACGGCAACTACCTTATCACAGATAAGCTCTATGTCAACACCCTTTTTCGTTGTCATCGTTCGCGCTCCCTTTTTTGGTTGTTCCCGTTGCGGTGGCAATCGGTTTGCCGGCAGCCTACTCAAACACCGACATTCGGGAAAGCCCCCTTCCTCCTCCGCCCCGCGAAAGAAGCGAAAGAAGCGAGGAAAGCCCGCCGCCGTCCGCCACTGGCTTCGCTTAATTCGCTTATTTCGCGCCTGCGCCGTCATCATTTGGCAAACCACCTTTCCCCCGTTCTGCCGCTGGTCGTTTCTTCCATCCGCCGCACAAAGCCGTTTTCCATGAGCAACGCAAACGCGCGGTCAAGCTGCGTTCGTGAGCGGTGGCGGTTAAAAACATTGTCGCTGATCTCAGTGCGCGTCAGTCCGTGCGCACCGGCCTCGCGCAACGCGGCAAGGATTTCGTCGGCCACGTTATCGCCCAAGCTCGCGCCGAAGATGTAACGTGCGGAGGCTTCACAATAGCGCCACGCGGCCAGCGCCGCTTCAAGATGCACGGGCCGGATGCAAGGCGAGCAATCCAGCACGGCATAAACGAGTGACAACCGGACAACGTAGGCTTCCGCCCGGCCAATCACTGCGCCAAAGAGTCCGGGCTTGGCCGCGCTTAGGTCGTGATAGACGCTGCGCCACAGTTCTGCCGCTTCTTCATTGCGCCGGAGTTCCCCGCACTTCTTGCCAAAGGCCAGCGCCGCCTTGAACCCGCCTTCAATATCATCCCAAACTTCAAGATGCGCCTTGCCCCCGTCGGGCAGTTCCTTGGACCGTTTCACGCAAACCCAAAGAAAACGGTTGGCGAAGCCGTTGGCGGCTTCCGTTTCCGTTAGCGTGCGGATGAGTTCTTGCTTGGTGATATGCCCGATGCACGAAACGTGCGCGTCGGTGGCCGTGGCCGGCGAGTTCTTGTTGGCAATGCGAAGGTGGCCCGTGTCGAAACACTGGCGCAGCACGGCGGAAAGCGTGTTGCCGTCGCGGCGCGTTGACTGAAGAACGCGGGCAAACTCAGGTTCCAGCACCATGAGCCGCTTGTCGGCAACGCCGTGATCGGCAATGACGGTTTGATAGCCGATGATCTTCTTGCCGTCTTTGACCGGCTCTTGTTTTTCTATCGGGTCGCGCACCGTCCAGATCAAACCTTCGCCCGTGCTCAAACCGCTGGCGGGTCGCTTCCATGTCTCGTCCACACGCGAACAAAGCGAAACAACATGCCCCGCCGACGTTCCCTTGCGGCTCTTGGAAGACTCGCCCACAAGCACCAGGTTGATATTCGCGTAATGCCTGTCCGCTTCCACGCAGAAATAAGCCGTCCGCCCGATGGCGTTTCCGAAGGCTGTCAGGGTTTGAAACAATATCGCGGCTGGGTCTGATTCCGTGTGTGGTTCAAGTCGCTTCACAAATTTGCCAACCTCACCGTGCAAAGCATCCTCGCCGAGTGGCGCGGGCCAAGCCGGGCCGGGCGCGCTTTCCAATTCTCTCGCCCTCAACTCCACTGGTGGCGTCCACTCCGGCGCGGATTCCGCCAGCGCAAGCAAATCGTCAGCCGTGCCGCCAGCGGCAAAGAAATCGGCAGCATCCTTCACCGGCTGGCCGTTGGTGTCCGGTAGTTCCACGATGCGGACGGATTTCGCCTTGCCGTGAAGACTGCGTGCAACTTGCGCCGCGTGTTCGCGCCCGGCCTTGTCTTTATCTGCAATCACAACCACCGGCGCGCCGCGTAGAGTCTCGCTGTATGGGTCGCGCCACTTGCCAGCGCCGCCCGGATTGCACGTTGCTGCAAAGCCGCGCTCCACCATCGCCAGCACGTCTTTTTCGCCCTCGCAATCGAACACAGGCGAACAGCTTTGAACGGCGCGGATTATTTCAGGCAGTCGAAAAAGCACGCGCCGCACGCCGTCCAGATTCCACGTCCAACCGCCGCTTCCATCGGGCCGCCACTGCCGGAAGTCTTTTGGCTCAAACCGGACCACCTGAAAGAGCACCGCGCCTTTTTCGTCGCGGTAGTCATACGCGCACACTTCCCGGCGCGGCGTTGCCGGCGTCGCCTTGCTGCCGTTGCCGCCAAACTCGCGCATGGCGTCCGCAATCGTGATTCCCTTTTCCAAGGCAAGCCAATCTATGACCGTGCCGCCCTTGCCGCAGGCGTGGCAGTGCCAGAGGTTTTTTGCCGCGTCCAAGCTCACGTTGTCTTGTCGCGTGTGTTCTTTCAGCGGGCAACGCGCGGCTCGCTTGCCATTCTCAGTGATCTTCACGCCGCGCGCTTCCAGCCACGGCACGAGCGGGTTGCTTGTAATGATTTCGTTGCGGTTCATACCGTCGCCCCTTCCCCGTTGCCGTCCGTTGCGTTTTGCTCCAACCATTCTTCAAGGTCGCACTCGCGGATTCTCACCGATCTCCCGACGCGGATGCAGCGCAGCCCGCCCGTTGCCGTCAGCTTCCACCCGGTTGACCGCGACACTTGCAACCGAGCGCAAAGCTCTTTCGGCGTCAGCAACCGTTCGCCAATCACTTCCTCACCCCGGCGCGTTTTTGCCGTCGGCAAAATAGGGTCTGGCGTGAGCGCCATTGGCAAAGCAGCCTTGGTTTCTGCCATGCCGATGATGCTCGCACCACCTGTCGTTTGAATGTTGGAATCATTCATTAGGCTTTCCTCCCGAAGATGGTTTCAGGTTCGACACCCAACACACGCGCCAGCCGGCGCTGCTGATCAATCGTGGCTTCACGCTCGCCGCGCTCAATTCGGCTGTAGCTCGTCGGGTCAATCTCGGCCTGCGCCGCCAGCTTCCATGCCGCCAGCCCGCGCCGCCGCCGCTCAATCAATAACCGCTCGCCATTGTTCATAGTCTCAACCTTTCTGTTTTGCTCTTGGCGAACTGGCAAAAAAAAAGCGCGCCAGTTCTGACGCGCTAACTCTAAGCCCGGTTTTCTTCCCAAATGGGGGGATTACGTTTTCACTTTCGATCCCCCCACCCTACGATGGCGCTTCAACCACGCTGACATGCTCGCTTTGAACTTCTCCTCGTGCTCCGGCCTCAGTGTCTTCTTGCCTCGTATGAAATGGGGTCTTCCCTTATATAGCTGGAACCCGGCTGCGGCGTAGCGTTTCGCCTCTTTCGTGTAGTTTTTGCCGCCTCGGCCAAACAACTCGTGCGCGATCTGCGAAGGCGTCCACCCTTTGATATTCCCCAAATACCATGCTTTCGCGTAGGCGTCATACTTCTCCTCATTCGCCGTAACCTTCCGTGCCGGTTTCACCTTGTTCCGTTCGCTCCATTCCTCAACAACCGCCTCCTCACCCGTCTGAATATCCCCCGTGGCCGCACCGCCCTTGACATAGATTCGCAGCCCACGAAAACGATGCGCCATTTCATCTTCAAAATCGTTGCTGATTTCCCACGCCGCTCGATTGAACTTCCCGACGTTCCACCGGCGGATGGCTTGCCGCGCTTCTTGTTCAATGTTCCGCGACTTCGGATTGATCGGCGGGATGCCGAAACGCTCCGCGAACGTTTCCAGAAAATCATTAACTACCTTGCACCGCTTTTCGGCTGACTCGTTGACCCTGCATAACCCCTCAAACTTCTCTTTGCTGTCCGGCTCTTTCGTCCACCGCCGCCACTGCCTGTCTTCCTCCTTTTTCAAATCATCCGCCGCCGCCTCCAGTGCCCGCCATCGTTTCCGCTCTCTGCGGTAATCCTTATCCTCGTGCCACACATTCCACAGCGCAATGGCCGCCTTCGGCGAACCGGACTTGAAGTAGAACGCGGTGATTGGCAGCTCGGCAAAACGCTCAGGCGCTTTCCAGATGATCCCCGTCAAAATGTCTTGAGAATTTGCGGCAGTCGCTTTTTCTTCCTCATTCACGATGCTTCTCCGTGTGCGGCGCGCAGGGCGGCGGTGAATCAGCGCCGCCGCATTGCCCGCTCCGAATGCCCGCCATTGTCCACAATCACCCCTCGCCTTTCCAGCCGTTTCCTCAGCCGTGCTTGTCTTTCCGTCGCGTTTGCGGTAGGCAATGCCGCGACGTTCAACGACCGAACAACCGATGTCAGAAACAGTCACTATCTCCGTCTCTGGTGCGCTGTGTTGGAATTCGCTGCCAAACTTTTTGGGCCAGCTTGAGCCACTTCGAGCCGATCCACCCAAAGAGGTGCGGCTCGACCTGTCCGCGATGACTTACTGCTGGCCGGTAGGTGTCGCCGCTCTCGCTGCGTCGGTGTTCTGGCTGCGTCAACTCGGCGTTCCACGCATTCAGGCACTTCCGCCACGGGAAGCGGATACCGAACGATATTTGACCCGGATTGATTTTTACCGTGTGCTCAACGCGCCGGAACGCATGAAGTTTAACCGATTCGACTCCAGCGGTCGTTTCGTGGAGGTCACGCAGTTGACGCGCGTCGAGGATTGCAATGAGGTGGTAGCCAAGGTTGAGGCGGTCTTCGAGCAAAAGATGCAACTGACCAAGGAAACAAAAAACGCTCTGGATTTCGTGGTCGCGGAACTCTTGGAGAACATCTTCCACCACGCCGAGTCGCCAGTCGGTGGGTTTCTGTGCTGTCAGGCGTATCCCTACAGTTTGGAATTGGCCATTGTTGACTTGGGCCGCGGCATTGAGCGCGCTCTCGCTGATAATCCAGCGGCTTCTGCTGTGGTGCGAGAAAAAGGACCACTGACGGCTGCTTTAGAGCCGCGTGTGACGGGCCGGCCTCAGTTCAACACAGGCTTTGGCCTGTTTTGGACATCGCAACTCATCAAGGCGAATTGTGGCGAGTTGGGAATACAATCACACGGTCACAGACTTCTTCAGCACGGAAACATGCCAGTGGAAACCGCCGATGGATTCTGGCCGGGGACAGCCATTCACTTGTCATTCAAACGCAACAAAACGATGGACATCGTGCAAATCTTCAAGCGGCTGGCACCCCCCGAAAAAGGCTTTGAATTCATCGGTTGACGTAATAGAGTGCGGCAGCGAACCAGAGATGACCATGACAACAATCGCCATGAACCAGTGGGGAGACTTTCTTGGCACGCGGTTTCTTGGTGAAGAAGCCAGACGCCAGATCGCCGACGCGCTGTTGAGCGCACCACCGGTGTTTTTGGATTTTTCCGGCGTTAATGGCGTCTCCCATTCCTTTGCTGACGAAGCCATCGGCGTCATTGCTGGGGAGGCCGGCTTGGATGCTCTCAGAACTAATGTTCGATTCCTCAACCTGAACGAGGAAATCAAGGCGGTCTTGCGCTTCGTCGTGGCCGAACGGTTAAGCAAGCACCTCGCGTAGTGGCGCGGGCTGGCTCGTCACTGTTTCGCTGCATCCTCCACGATCTTCTTTTCTTCTTCCGTTAGACCGTAAAGGCGATAGACACGCTCGTTTATCTCGCGCTCCAGCGCGGTGGTGTCCGCTGACGAGTTCGCGCGCTTGGCCGACAGGATGCGCTCCGCCAACTCCACCAGCGCGGCGTGCGCTTCTCGCTCTGATGGCTGCTCGAAGTCTATTGGGCGGAACGGGACGAGGGAAAGGAACTGTTTGTTTGCCGAGCGAAATCCGCCGCGAAACGGTGCGCTGACTTGCGGAAAAAACCACCGCAGCAAACGTGAGTTCAGAAGGGCAAGCAGATAGGCCAAACTATGGCTCGTTGCTGAATCGTGGAAAGTAACACCTCCGACATCCACGTTGTCGAGAAAGTGGCTGCCGTCGAAATCCGCTCCGCCGTGCAGGTATTCCACCAAGCGAGGAACGCAGAGTTTTGGGGAATTCTGACGAGTCATGTTCTTCAGGTAGATGTAACCATGCCACTTGGCTGTGCCACTGAGCTTCCCATTCTCTCGATCTTCAAGCCGACACTTGTTCTTCTTCAAATACTCGGCCGTTCGCGGCCACGAATCCGACAGGTCTTTCAAAGGAATGAGTTCTGCCTGTTCATTCTCGATAGCATAGGGGAATAGAATGAACTGTCGGCTTGGAAGCGCGGCGAAAGGTGACACATCTGTTCCACTCACCACCGGATGCAACAGGTCTTTCTCGAAAGTCCAGTTCTGTTCAAGTGCCTTGGATTCGAGTGTGATTGTGCGGGCGGTCTCCGAGACGAAGTTCATGATGAACACGTCGTCTGCGCTCGTTTGCAGCCCAACGAATATGTCCGCCGCATCCCCCAACTTCACCGGCATTCGCTGAAGTCTCTCGAAGAGCGCCGCGCCGGAACCGACGGCGAAGTTCCATTCTGCTGAAGTGATGCGGGCGGCAGGGAGCTTGGTTTCGGGACCGCGTTGCGTCGCCAGCCACGCGGGCAGATCGTCGGCGCGCACCCAGCGACAGGCGGTCGCGCCGGCTTTTGCGAGGAAAAGCAAACAGACGTAGTTGGTCGCGCCGGGGAAAATTTGCTGGTCGCCGAAGTAAACGACTTGGCGAAGGTGGGTCAGCCGGAATTTTGCATAGGCTTTCTTGTCTTCTTCTTCCCGGCTTATAAGAGCGCGCAAAGACTGGCCGTATTCCGCGTTAAAAAACTTGTGCGGTAGGATGAAGGCCAGTTGCCCGCTCGCATTCAGCAACTCCATGCCGCGCTCGACGAACACAACATAGAGGTCGAAGTTGCCCTTCCTCGCGGTCTGGTAGCGATGCTTGTAGTATTCTACCAAATGAGGTGCAACCTTCTTGAGCGTTTGAAGCCGAATGTAGGGCGGATTGCCGATAAGGAGGTCGAACCCGTTACGAGCATCCGACGCGCTGGAATCCACGGCTGACTCTGCCCGGAGCAGTGAGCCGCTCGTGTTGTGATCCGTCCGGTGGAACACCTCGGCGAAGTCGAGTTGCCAGATGAACGTGGGCTTCGCCGGGTCGTCGAAACGAGCGCGGATGCGTTCAAGGGCGTCTTCCTGTTCTTGGGCGCGCATCTTCCGGGCGTCGCGCAACTGCGCGGCAATGAAGCCGATTTCCTTCAAGCCCTTGTCGAGTTCGACCACGCGCTCGGCGGATTCATCGTCCAGCGCCATACCCAGCCCGGCGGCTTCCATGCGGGCGCGGGCGAATTCGATGCGGGCCAGTTCGGTGAGGGCGTCGTAAATGTCGAGGCGGAGCTTGCGCTTGGCGGCGGCGGTGCGGGCGTTGAAGAACTCGCGCTTCGCGCTGCTGAGTTTGGAGAGTGGCAGCGCCGCGCCGGTTTCGCCGGAGAGGCGCTTCAATTCGACGGGTTCGCCGTGGATGTAGTCCACAAGCGAATTGGCGCAGCGAATCTTGAAGTCGAGGTTTGGGAGTGGTTCGATTTCCTTGAGCGCCTTGCGAAAGGATTTGGCCTCGCAGTTGTCCGGGTCGGCGCTGAGTTCGTAGTCCACCATGAGACTGAGCCAGAGGCGCAGTTTGCAGATGTCCACCGCCTGCGGTTGGATGTCCACTCCGTAGATGACTCGCTCAATAATGCGTTTCTTGGTGCTGTATAGCCAAGAGCGGTCGCCGAGCACCGGGTCTTTGCCGGCGGCACGAGTCGCGCAAAGCCGGGCGAGGTTCACCAGTTCGTGAAGCAAGCCCATCGGAAACGCGCCGGAGCCAACGCCGGGGTCGCAGGCCCGCAAATCAAAAAGGAGATCATGCAGCGCGGCGGCTTCGTCGGCGGTAAGGCAGTCGTTCAGCTTGGCGCGAGTGTCGTCGTCAATCCCTTCGGTCGCGTCGAGTTCCAACAGGGTTTTGATGCGCGCGGCGGCGTTGTCCCTGCCGGCGAACGGCGGTTGGCTCTCCAGCCACGCGGTTAGCGAGTCGCGGCAGAGGTAGTGAACGATGGGGCGGCGCGTGTAAACGCTGCCGGTGTCGTGGCGCTTGGACTTGCCCTCCGTCTCGCTTGCCTCGCTCGTGAGAATCAATTCTTCAAAAATCTGCCCCAGCATCTCCGGGTCAATCGCAACTTCGTAGTTGGTTGGCGAGTCTTCCTGAATGGTGAAGTTGTAGCGTTCCAGGAGGTTCTCGAAGACGTGGCCGAAGACTTCGTTGCTGACTTTGAGTTCGTGGTGGCGGCGGGCGGTTTCGTCGTGTTGCTCGTCGCCGTATTCGTCGCTGAAAAGGCCACCGTTGAGGAACGGCAAGTCGTGGCCGGGGATGTCCGCCTGCAAGCCTTCGGTGCTGAGTCTGACAAATAGCGGGCGAAGGAAACTTTCCAGAAACGCCGTTTTGCCGGGGGCTTCCTTTTTGAACTGGCGGAAGTTGCGGAACAGGTAGTCGCGCTGGCGATTGAGCCAGCCTTTGCGTTGAACGAAGTAGAGAAAGAGCAAGCGGTTCAAGAGCGTCTGCGCTTCCTCTTTGGCGATCCTTTCATTCCAACTGTTGCGCTTCTTGATTTCCGCTTGCACACGCTCGAATGCAGCCGAAAAGTCGGTGAAGAATTCCTTGTTTAGCTTTTCGACGGAGAAAGCATCGGTGAGGTCGGCGATTCCGGTAGCAGCGGGCAGTCCGGCGAAACGCTCGGCGGCGGTGCGACATGATTCGTCTGGGCCAAGAACGTAAGTGTAGCGGCGCGGGGCGGTCTGCTCAGTTTGGATTTTCAGGTCTTCGTCGAGCTTGCTCTCTTTGGCCGCGTAGGTGAGTCGGTAAGCACGCGAGCCGGGTTGAACAAAAAACGCGAGCACGGCATGGGCGCTCACTTCGTCAATGCACTTCACAATGAGGCTTCGCAAACCAACTCGGTTGGAAAGCAGTTGCACGTCTGGCGCAACCTCGATCTCATAAAACGCGACGCGCTTGCCGTCCGCGAGCGTGGCCGCTCCGAACTGACGGCGGGTGGTGGCGGTGGCGCGTTCGCGCTCGCTGGTAAGTGGAAAATCGTGCGGCTGCGCAAAGAGTTCAATGCCGGGAAGCAGTTGCGGCAGCAGCGCGTGCCAAGTCTCGCGGCGATAGGGCTGTTGAAGCTGCGGCTGGAGCGTGGCGGCATTCATTTCTTTTCAGCCACGGCAAAGGATTCAGAGAGAATGATTTCCGGCGCTCTGGCCACAGGCGGCGTGCTGGGCGTTGCAGACGGGTTTTCTTCTTCCACGTCGAGCGGGTAGGCGCGGATGATTTCCAAAAGTTTGTCGAGATAGACAGCGGTGGTGACGCGCTTCGTGGTCACGGCCTTTTGAAAGGAATTGAGCTTGCGCGGCAGGTCTTGGAATTTCGCAAGGCGCACGGCATGTTGCGCGGCAACGAGCAGCGCCTTTTCCTGCGCGGACAGGTTCGGCATTCCCTGCGCAGCGGCAAGCAGGCGGATGGCTTTTTGTTCGTTCGGCCCGGTGGTGTGATCCACGGCGCGTTCGCGAACGGCATCGGCAGCCAGCTTGGTGCTGAAGTCATCAAGGGCAGATTGGACGTGCTTGTGATGAGCGTCATGCAGCGGCGCGGATGGCTCGGCGGCTTCGGCGCGAAAGGCTTTGGCCATCTCAACAAAACTCACCTCCGCAACCCCGCCGGCCAGACGATAGAAAGCGTCGCGGCGCTGGTCGCGGATGAAGACGAGCGATTGACCGGACTGCGCCGCGTCCTTGCGTCCGCAACGGGCACGCAGCGGCAGATGGCGAATGCGTCGAAACTCGTCGGGGTTCGCATCCTTGAAGTCGCGCAGTTCAGAGAGGAAGGCGAGGCGTTCGTCGCGGTCTTCCTCGATGTCCTTGTCGAAAAGGCCGAAGTTCGACACTTCTTCGTCAGTCGAGTAAATCTGCGAGTCTTCGCCGAGCGCGGAGTGGAACGCTTGGAGTTTCAAGAATGCTTTGCGATAGAGGTCAATGTCCAAATCCACCTGCGCGGTCGGATAGAAGTTGAAGATATGAATGGCGGCAGCGGTGCTGCCGATGCGGTTGACCCGCCCGATGCGCTGCATGAGCCGCGTGGAGTTCCACGGCGTGTCGTAATTTACGATGACGTGCGCCCGGTTGAGATTTACGCCTTCGGCAAGGACTTCGGTGGAAATCAGAATGCGGTAGTCGTCTTTCCGGTTTTCGTCGCCAACCTGAACACTAGCGTCGAAGTTCGCGCGCACGATGGGCATGACGGTTGTGCGGTTGTGCGAGTCCACGGTGAGCAGTGGACCGAAGCCGGCGGCCTTGAGTTGTTCGGCAAGGTAAAGTGTCGTGTCGCGTGCTTCGGAAAAGATAACCAGTTTGCCCGTTTCGTTGAACGGCTTGGCGAGGAGATTTTGCTCTCCATCTTCGCCGCGCAAGCAGGCAAAAAACTTGTCCAGCTTCGGGTCGCTTTCCACCTTTTTCCACGCGGCAACGAGTTCGTCGAGAATCTCGCCATCGTGTTTCAGACCGGCCACAAATTCAGGTTTGAAATCCTTGGGCGTGCAAACGGTGATTGTCGGGTCGGTTTCGCTGGCTTCGGCAATGGCTTTGATGAGTTCGTCTTCGCGATCTTCGAGGATGTAATCGGAAACGTGCAGGCTGGGGGCGATGTAAACCCTGCCTTGCTCGAACATCGTGACCATTGCGTGCGTGGCATCATGGAAACGGCCGAGACTGTTCTTGAACGCGCGGAAGCTGCTGTCGAGACGCTTCACAAGCAGCGTCTTCATAATGTGCGCCAGTTGCGTCGCCACAAGGTCGGCGCGCTCGTATTTCGCTTTCAGCGTGGGATTGGAGAGAAAGGCAATGGCCCGATAGCGGTTGTAGGTGAGGCCGCCAATCTGCGCGAACCTGAGCATTTGAATGGTGCGGTCATAAAGCGCGTCGAGGTCGCCGTCGAGTTTGTAGAAGATCGGGCGAGGTTTTTCGACTTTCGGAAAGACAATGCCTTGCGCGTCAAGGTCGGCTTTCCAACGCGCGTCGCTGACTAGATCAGTGCGCGTGCGCCGGACAGTGAGCGGTTGCACCACTTGCTCGCGGATGAGTTCATAGATGCGCGCAACGGCGGCGTGGGCTTGCTTCTTGTCCGGCGTCTTCTTCGGGTTGGTTGCGATCTCGTATTCCTTGATTCGTTGAGCAAAGAAGTGTTGCAAATTGCCGATAACGGTCGAGTCCTTGCCGTCTTGAAAAAGCAACACCTGGTTGCGGATGTCGGCGGGGCGGTTGTTCAACGGCGTGGCGGAAATCAGGATGACGCGCTTCTTGGCAAATTCTCCGTCGGGCAAACGGTGTTTTGTGCGTGTCTTGCAAAGCTTCTGAAGCAGGTCGTAGGCGTCGGCAGTGTCATTGCGGAACTTGTGCGCCTCGTCCACGATGACTAGATCGTATTTCTCCGGGTCGCGGATTTTGTGGAGGCTGCCGTTGTGGATGACCTTCGCGGCGTCGTCGAGGCCGAAGCGTTCCATCTCGGCTTCCCAATTCTCCCGTAGCGCGGGCGGCGTGACTATAAGAATGCGCGAGCGGTGAGTGGGGAAGCCGTTGTAATGGTAGAACTTTTTCGCGATGCGCGTGGCAACGATGGTTTTGCCCAAGCCAACCACGTCGGCAAGAAAGAAGCCGCCGTGTTTTTGGAGTTTGAGCCAGCCGTCGTTTACCGCGTCGCCCTGATAGCTCAGAGCCTTCACGCCTTTGGGTAAGTCCTTCTCGGCGTTCGGATCGTAGTCAATCGCGGGGCCGAAGTATTCCGCGAGGAACTTGATATAGAGTTCAAACGGCGTCAGATCGTCGCGCAAGTAGCTCTCGCGCACGACACCCTTGACGGTTTCAGGAAGGACGGCCACGGCTTCGCGCCACAGCTTTTCAAACTCTGCGGCGGCAAACTTCACTTCGGGATAATCCGTGAGCAGGACGTTAAATTCGTAATTGGTCGCCGCGTCCTCGACGCCCAGCCCGGCGGCAGTGAGGTTGGACGAGCCAGTGATAACCGCGCCCGTCTTGTGTTCGCAAAAGCCTTTCGGGATGAAGATGTAAAGCTTGGCGTGCAGTTTCTTTGTGGAATGTCCTTTGATCTCAACCCGCTGCGCCGCAACGTCGGCAACGAATTGCCGGATACCTTCCTCCACGTCCTTGCGATAAGGGGCGCTTCGCACGTCTTCCACAAGCTTCGCACGGACATAAGCGAGCGTCTTGTCCGCATCGCCGAGCAGGAGCAACCCCTTGCGATGATGCCGCGCCAATTCTGCGTCCACGTCCATGCCGACAAGAATACGAATCTTCGGAACCTTTTCGAGATGCGGACGCAATGCGAAATAGCCCGACGCACGAAGAAAACCGACCAGTGCATCGAACCGTTCGATGTCTGGATTGTGCGCGAAGACGCCAGCAAACTTCTTCAGCAGCGTATTCTCGCCTTCGTTGGTGAAAAAGCGTGTGGACATTTGGAACCTCGTCAAGAAACCGCACAGCCTTGTGGTGCGGAGTGTGACCGATGCACCAACGCGATTCAATCTCTTTGAAGCCCGCGTTAGGACTCCGCTGCGCTACTCTCTACTTGATGCCAGAATCCGCAGCCGCCGTTTCCGGCTCCGCCTTCCGCTCGCCGTCCTGCTTCGCTGCCCCTCTGCCGATTCCGAACTAGCGGCCAACGGCTTCGCCTCTCCCTGCTTGCCGTCAGCCCCGGCACTCGCCGCCCCGTCAGTAGTAGTAGCCGCCGTTCCAGCATCCCCTTATCAGCCGCTCAATTCCGGCTTCTCTGGCGTCGTAGAGCCGGTGATTCTGCCTGAGCAACCGTTTTAACGTGTTCTTGGAAATCCCCAGCGTTGCCGCTGCGGGTTTTATGCCTATTTCCGTCGCCAGTTGAATCGCTTCTCGCGCCAACTCCGGGTTCGTTTGTTCAAGTGTCAGCCGTGCCATATTTGCATTCTCCTATTTTGTGGTCGGGAGAGCGCGCTTAAACGGGTCTGAGCGCCACATTTGCAAGGACTTACGACAGCACTAGGGTCAGTAACGGTGCTGCTGTCCTTGAGTTCATGCCCGTCGTTTTCCGCGCCCTTTTTGATTTTTGCCGGGGAGAGCGGGCAAGAGTCACTACCCCGCCGCTTGAGTTTGGCCCCTTGCCCCCCGGTGGTGTGCTGCTGCTTGCCGTTGCTCACCGCGGCAAAGCGAATCCCGCCGCCGACAACGACACTGCCCGCCGATCTATTGCCGCTGCCGGCTCGTGTCAATTGTTGCTCGTCGTTGCTCGCGTGTCCGTCAAAGCCCGCGACGCGCAACCCGCCGCCGTCGTTGTCGCCAGCACCGCGCCACGCGACACCGCCGCGCAATCGTTCCGTGCCGGCCCTTGCTCCGATGACCACCCTACACCCGATCATCGCGCCAGCGGCCAACGTCGGCGCACTGCGGGCCGATACAGAGGCGGGCGTGAAAGATGGCGCAAACGGCGATTTTGAAAGTGCCTGAGTATCACGGCGAGTATCACGGGCATTTTTGCGAATGCCGCGCGGAAAGAAGAAGCCCGCGCAACTCGTTGGAGTCACGCGGGCTGAAATGGTGCGCCTGGGGAGAGTCGAACTCCCGACCAAGAGTTTAGGAAACTCCTGCTCTGGTCCACTGAGCTACAGGCGCTAACATTGTTTTTGTGGGTGTTTTAGAGCTTTTTTGGAAACGCCGCTTTTGACTTGCAACCCATGCTTGCAACCTTTAGCTTCGGTTCGCTATGAAACCACCGAAGACCACCAATAGCGGCAACCAAAAACTGGTCAAGGTTGCAACCTGCCTCTACCGCTCCGTTGCCTACAACATCTACTACGGCATCTACAAGCGGGCAGGCAAACAGGTCAAACGTTCGCTGAAAACCACCGACAAAGAACTGGCTAAAAGACGCCTTGAACAACTACGCGAAAAAGTCGCGAGACTCAATACCAAACGCGGCTCGAACATCCTCTTTGACGACCTCGCGAAGCGATGGCTGGAGGGCACTTCTAGCGCCCTCAAAGAATCTACGCGACAGTTTCGAGCAGGGGCTATCGCCCGACTGTCCCGATTCTTCAAAGGCATCACAATCCGCTCCATCACAAAATCGCAAACCGAACAGTGGGCAGCGCAGCGGTCCAAGCAAGTCGGTGCCCGTGCATTCAACATCGAACGCGAAACGCTGATTCAGGTACTGAACTACGCCGTCCGCGAGGGGCTGATTCTCGATAATCCCGCCACCGTCATCCCGCGTCGAAAACAACCGCGAGCACAGATCGTTATTCCGTCCAAAGACCAGTTTCGTGTGATGATCGCGCAGATGCAGGCAGACAGCCGCTCCGCAGAGGCAGCCAACTTCTGCGAGTTCCTAGCATACTCTGGTTGTCGTCTTGGCGAGGCAACAGCGGCAATATGGGGTGACGTTAACTTTGATTTGAGGAATTTCACGGTAACAGGTGGCGAAAAAGGCACCAAGAACCACGAAGCGCGGACAGTGCCCCTGTTCCCGCCGCTGGAACGATTGCTGTTGACGATGCGCGAGGCGATGCCGTCCCCTCCCTCGCCGACCGTCCGCATGTTCCCGATTCAGTCCTCCAAGACAGCGATTGGAACAGCCTGCAAAAAAACTGGTCTGCCCCATTTCACCCATCACAGTCTGCGCCACTTCTTTTGCAGCAACGCGATTGAGGCGGGCGCGGACTTCAAAGTGATTGCAGGCTGGCTCGGCCACAAGGACGGCGGCATTCTGGTTGCCAAGACCTACGGCCACTTGCGCGATGAACACAGCACGATGATGGCGCAGCGAATGACGTTTGATTTGGCGAAGCCGGATACTGAACCGGTCAACGTGGTTGACGTGACTTCACTTTTTCGAGCCAGCTGATGTGTTAGTCTGGGCCAAGAGAAAGGACCCAGATGAAAGGCAAGCGGTATACGACGGAGGACAAGATTCGGATCTTGAGGGAGGCCGATGGCGGCAAGTCGATCCAGGAGGTGTGTCGAGAGCATAACCTGTCCGAGGTGAGCTTCCACCGTTGGAAGCGGCAGTTTGGGCAGCTGGATGTGAACGAGGCTCGGCGGCTGAAGGAACTGGAACGAGAGAACAGCGAGCTGAAGAAGATGCTGGCCGAATCGTTGCTGAAGAACCGGGTGTTGGAGGCCGTATGCGAAAAAAACTCTAAGCCCGGGGCGGCGGAAGCAGATTGTCAGGAGGGTTGTGGAAGCCGGTTGGTGCTCCGGACGAGCGGCGTGCCGCATCCTACAGTTGTCCCGTTCGACCTATTGGTATCGAGGCAGGCCACCCACTGCGGCTCAAGAGCAGTTAAGAAAACGGCTGCTGGAACTGTCGGAGAGGCATCCACGGTATGGGTATCGGCGGATTGCCGCCTTGCTGAGAGAGGAAGGTTGGAGAGTAGGCAAACGCCAGATCCAACGGTTACGACGGCAGGAAGGGCTGCGAGTGCCACCGACGAAGAGAAAGGTGAATCGACGCGGGATTTCGACGGGTTTGCCCACTCAAGCCACGTATCGCGGGCATGTGTGGACGTGGGACTTCATTGCGGATACGACCATGCGAGGAGGAGCGTTGCGGATGCTGACGATCCTGGATGAATACACCCGTGAGTGTCATGTGCTGTGGGCGGACCGATCCCTGCGAGCCCATGATGTGCTGAGCTGGCTGCAGAAGACCATCGAAGTTCATGGAGCTCCGGCCTACCTACGGAGCGATAACGGCTCGGAGTTCATCGCCCACGAAGTGCAGCGATGGCTGGCCGAGAACCACATCAAGACCATCTACATCGATCCTGGGAGTCCGTGGCAAAACGGTTTCGTGGAGAGCTTTCATGGCCGCTTTCGCGATGAATGTTTGAATCGCGAACAGCTTTGGACGCTGACCGAAGCCCGTGTGGTCATTGAAGACTTCCGGCAAGAATACAATCATCGCAGGCCGCACAGCCGGTTGGGCTATCAGAGCCCGGTGCGGTTTGCTTTACAACAAGGTCCATCCCCAGCTTCGGTCGGGCTACGCCCTCCCTGCGCTGGGGATGTCAAAACTCTTTAGAAATGTCCCCTTGTTAACTCACGAGAGAATGTCCCCTTCGTTGCTTGTTGTCTGCGACCCTCTTCAGCCCGGCTGGGGGTGCGGGACGGAGGGAGGCCGAGC
>CAIQCK010000114.1 GCA_903870275.1 uncultured bacterium
CCGTCGAGCCTCTGCTTTTTCAACGCAGGCTCGACGGAGTCTCGCCCCACCTGGGTATTTCCCCTCCACGATTGACCCATGACACAGAAAAGCAGCCTCGGGGACCGGGCGCTGACTTGAGGTGACTGCGCGGCTCTTGTATCATTCGGCGCATGATGCCTTCCGCCTCTCGCCGCACACTCCTGGCAACATTCTGGCTTTCACTGGTTTTCGTGGCGTTCGGCCAGCAAGCCGGGCAACCGCTCTTTCGGTTCGGCGTTGTGGCGGATGTGCAATACGCGGACAAGCCGCCGAAAGGGAAACGCCATTATAACGAATCGGCCGACAAGCTTCGCGCGTGCGTGGCCGACTTCAACCGGCGGGAGCTGGCGTTCATCGTCAACCTCGGCGACAGCATTGACGGCGACGGCCGGAAATCGTCGGCGGACCTGTCGCTGATCGCGGGCATCTTCCACCAGTTGTCATGCCCCGTCCGGCACGTGATCGGCAACCATTGCCTCACCGTGCCGCGTCCCGCTTTGCTAAAAGAGCTTGGGCTGGAGTCATCCTATTACGCCTTCACACGCGAACGCTGGCGTTTTCTCGTGCTGGACGGCATGGATGTGAGCCAGAAATCGCCCGAAGGCTCGAAACAGGCGAAGGAAGCGGAGAAGTATCTGGCAAAGAATCCCATGTTGAGCCCGTACGCCGGCGCTATCGGCGAGGCGCAACTGACCTGGCTATGCGACCAACTTGCCGGGGCGGCGCGGCAGAAGCAGCGCGTGATTGTGTTCTGCCATCATCCGATCCTCGCCGCCGCCAGCAGCCCGGCGGCCATCCTGTGGAACGCCGCCGAAGTTGAAGCCTTGCTGGTCCAGTCGGGCTGCGTCGCCGCATGGATCAACGGCCACGACCACAAGGGCGGCTACGCATTTGCCAACGGCATCCATCACCTGACCGTTCACGGCATGATCGAATCCCCGACGGGCGGCAACAGCTACGCCATCGCGTCGGTGTTCGAGACGCGAATCGCGGTCGAAGGGATGGGAACGACGCCGTCGCAGGTGTTGGAAATCAAACCGTAGGAAGATTACCGCGACCCGGCGCTTACGGCTTCCCCCATGTCTTAACGATGGCCTGTGTCCCTTCGTCCCCGCAACCCATGTCCACCAGTTGCTTGAAGCGGTGCTTGGCCAGTTGCGTCAGAGGCAGGTCGAGGTCGAGTTGGGTGGCGGCTTCCATCGCAATACGAAGGTCTTTGTTCTGGAGACCAGCCTTGAAACCGGGGCGGAAATCTCCGGCGATGGCGCGCGGGGCGAGGTTGGTGAGCATCCACGAGCCGGCCGCGCCGCTGGCGACGATCTGGCGGGTCTTTTCGAGGTCGAGGCCGGCGGCTTTGGCGAGCGCCAGCGCCTCGGCCATCGCGCAAAGGTGAATCGCGCCGAGGATTTGGTTGATGGCCTTGGTCATCTGGCCGGCGCCGTGCGGGCCGACGTGAAGAACAGTCTTGCCGAGCCGCTGGAGCAACGGCAGCACGCGTTGGAACATCTTCTCCTCGCCGCCGACCATGATGGCGAGTGTGGCCTCGACGGCGCCCTTCTCGCCGCCGGTGACGGGCGCATCAAGGAAGTGAACGCCCTTGGCCTGGAGAATGGCGGCGATTTTCTTCGCGGTGGCTGGAGCGACGGTGGAGTTGTCCACGACGATGCTGCCAGGGCGCGCGCCGTCAATGACACCGAAAGGTTCGTCCGCCTCGCCGAGCACGACGGCTTCGAGGTCCGGCGAATCGGTGACGTTGGTAAAGATGATGTCGCTGGCCTCCGCAACCGCCCGCGGCGAATCGGCCACGCGCGCGCCCGCGACGGCGAGCGACGCAGTCTTGGCGCGGGTGCGGTTGAAAACGGTGAGAGGATAGCCGGCGCTCAGGAGATGGCCCGCCATCGGGCGGCCCATGATGCCGAGGCCGATGTAGCCGACGCGCGGGAGCTGGGAGTTGTCGTTGGATGGTTTCATGATGGAAAAGAAGGATGTCCGCTAAAGACGCAAGAGACCGCCAAAGGCGGAGGGAATGAACAGGAAAGACGCGAAGGCGCGAAGTTGAGCCCGGCCTCGATGACGTTTCATACAGATGTCCTCTGCCCTGGCCGCCAGGCTGCCGCGGCATTCTCACGCCACCCTGCCCTGCCGTTTACTTCTTGCCAGGCTGAACCGGCTGGGGCGGCGGCAGCTTGGAAAGCGCGTCCTTTGCCTTGGCGGCGTAGGGATCGTTCGGAAATCCTTTCAGCAACCCGTCGTAAGTTTTCCGCGCGTCGTCGGGGTGATTGAGCTTTTCCTGCGCCTGACCGGTCCAATACATCGCTTCGGCGACGATCTCGTCGTAGGTGAGGTAGAGGTCGGCGGTCTTGGCAAAGTTGGAATAAGCGGCATCGTAATCGGCGTTGGCCAGATCGGGCGGCTGCGTGGCGGCGCGCCCCATGAGGCTGTGGCCCATGCCGAGCACAGCGCGGGCGCGGGCCTTGCTGACGCCGCGGGTGCCGTCCACGTATTCCTTGTATTTGGCGAAGGCCTCGTTGAACTTGCCCTCCTGCAGGAGAATGTCGGCCATGCCGAGTTGGGCATCGGATTTTTTCTTGCAGTTGGCGAGCGCGCGTTCCTCCATGCTGAGCGCGTCCGGTTTGAGTTTGCCGGCGGCAAGACCGTCAAGAACCGCGGTGAATTTGGAGAACTGCTTGCGGGCGTTGGCGGAGTCCTTCTTCATGAAGTAAGCGTAGCCGATGCCGTATTGCGCCTCGGCCCAGATGGGCCACTCGCCGGTTCGCTTGGCGACGTCGGCGGTCTTTTGATAGATGCCGACGGCTTCGTCGAACTTGCTGTTGTCAATGAGGGCCTTGGCGTAAGCCTCGTAGGACTGCGCGTCGAGTTCGACGTTGGGACCTTCCTTGACGGCGCGCTGGAAAGTGCCGAGGGCGCGCTTGGGGTCGCCCGTGGCGTTTTGCAGGTTGGCGAGGGCGAAAAGGGCGTTGACCTTGAGCGTCGTGTTCTTCCCAGCCGGGCCGCTCAGCAGATCATTGAAATATTTTTCCACGCCGGCGGCATCCACGATCTTGGCGCGCAGCTTGAGCGTCAGCAGTTCGAGCACGCCGGTGGTGGCGAGCGGCGCCGCCGGATTGTCGGGAAACTGAGCCATGGTTACCTCGTAAGCCGCGAGAGCCTTGGCCACATCGTCGTCCCAGATCTTGGCTTTGTCCGCCGGCATGAGACCGCGCGAGCGGCCCAGCCCGGCGGCCGCGCCAGCCCACGACTGGCCGACGCGCAACGAGGCTTCCGGCGCAACGGCGCTACCGAGATAATTTTTGACGACGATTTCAAACTCGGCGGCGGCTTCCTGAAACTTGTTCTGTTGTTGATTATTGTAGCCGAGCCAGAAATGCGCGTCGGCCTGGAGCGGCGAGTCCTTGAACTTCTGCGCCAGTTCCGAGAACGCCTTGGCCATGAGATCGAATTCCTTGGCTTGGAAGTAGGCCATGCCCATGCGGTATTGCGCCATCGGGGCGGTTTGCGGATCGTTTGGCGCGCGGCTGATGACTTCCTTGTAAGCGGCGAGGGCGTTGGTGAGCGATTCCTTCGCGCCGGCGGCGTCGCCTTTGTCGGTCGCGATCTGGACTTTGCCGGCGTAAGCCTCGCCGAGTTGGAGCAGCGCCGATGGAAGTTGCGGCGAATTCGCAAATCGTTCCTTGAACTGGGTCAGTTCCACGACCGCCTCGTCATATCGCTTCAACGCCACCAGCGTCGCGCCGACCTGGAGATTGGCGTCGTCGGCAAAGTCGGCGTCCGGATATTTATCGCGCGCCTCCTTGAAAGTTTTCAACGCCTCGTCGAGCTTGTTCATCTGGCGATAGACTTGCGCCAGGCGGTGGGTGATCTGGCCGCCGAACTTGCCTTTGCCGGCGTAGGCCTTCTGGTAGGCCAGGATTTGATCCAGCGCCTTCTGCGCATCGCCTTTGTTGACCAGGATGGAACTCTGCGTGGCAAGAGCCTCCTCGGCCGCCGAAGTCTTGGGGTAATCGGCCAGGACGCGATCGCACATTTTCAGCGCGTCGTCGGGGCGATTCTTGATCCAATAGAGCGTGGCCAGCAACATGCCGCTGTCTTGGGCGATGGGATCTTTCGGAAAATCTTTCTGAAGCTGGTCGTAGTACTTCTGGCCATCCTCCACGTTTTCAAGGCCCGTCTGGATGCGGAACATCGTGTCCAGCGCGTATTTACGGTCTTCCTTGGTGGCGTCCGGCGGGAGACTGGTCAACAGATGGCGGCAAAGGATGTCGGCTTCCTGCCATAGCTTTTGCGCCATGTAACAAACCGCCGTGCCGAGCCACGCCGAAATGTAAAGGTCGGGATTTCGCTTGATGGATTCCAGCTTGCCCGTTTCCTGCTGAAGGCGTTCCCTGAACTTCACGACGGCCGGCGCGTTGACGCCTCCTGCCGTGCGGTATTGAACGACAAGCTTCGAGTAGGCGTCAGTGAGCTGGGTCACTTTCGACTGCTGGCTCTGGACAATCTCCGCCTTCGGCCGGACTTGGCGATAGAAGAAGATCGCGTCGGCGTAAAACTTCTGATCAAACCACATCTGCGCGGCACTGAGCGCCGCCTCGCTGGCCACCGCCATATCCGCGCCGGGTTTCATCAGTTGAACGAACAACGCTTTCGATTGCTGGAGCGTTTTGGCGCCTTCGTCTTTCTGGCCGGCTTTGATTTGAGCGGCGGCTTTCGCGCCGAGGATTTTGGCGCGGAGGAACTGCGATTCCGCAAACAGGGGACTGGTGGAGTATTTTTGCTGGAAAGTATCCATGTCCTTCAACGCATCGTCATGGAGGCCGCGAAACATCTTGGCGCCGGCACGACCATACAAGGCGTCGTCGCAACCGTCGCTCTTGCTGTAGTTTTTTAGAAATTCGTCGAAGGTGGCGATGGACTTGTCCAGATCGGCGTCCTTGGCTTTGGGGTCTTTTTCCACTTCAGCCTGGCGCCCGTAGGCTTGCGCCAGCATCAACGCCGCCGCCTCGCGGATTTGCGGCACGGGGAAATTCGGCACCGCCAGCACGGTGAGAATCTTGACCGCGTCGGCGTAGGAGCCTTTCAGGAAATAAGCATAGGCGAGCTTGAGTTTCGCGTCGTTGGCGCGCACCGAGGCGGTGCGGGTGGTGGCAAATTCCGACAACACCTTGATCGCGCCGTCGAAATCGGCCTTGTTCAAGGCCTCTTCGCCCCGGGCGAAAAGCGCTTCGTCGGACTCCGCTGCCAGCGCGCCCGGCATCGCGCCGAGCAACACGGCCAGCCACACACCCATCCACACACCCCACCGCGCCCGGCGCAGTGGCGATTCCACGGCGAGGGAAGCTCTCCTCATAGAGTGCCTTTCGCTGATTATTTCTTTTCCGCGGCTGAAGCGTCTTTTTCCGCCAGCGCAGCCTTGCGGCTCAACCGGACCCGGCCTTTTTCGTCCACACCGACGCACTTCACCCAGATTTCATCGCCCATCTTGCAAACATCTTCCACCTGCCGGACGCGGAAGTCGGCCAGTTCGGAAATATGAACCAAGCCGTCCTTGCCCGGCAACACCTCGACGAACGCACCAAACTCTTTGATCGTCACCACTTTGCCGCGGTAAACCTTGCCGACCTCGATTTCCGCCGTCATGCCCGCAATGATTTCCCTGGCGCGCGCCATGCCGTCCGGATTGGTCGAGAACACAAACACGCTGCCGTCGTCCTCGATGTCAATCTTGCAACCGGTTTCCTCGGTGATCTTCTTGATCGTCTTGCCGCCGGGGCCGATGAGCAAACCGATTTTGTCGGGCGGAATATGCAGCGTTTCCATGCGCGGCGCATATTTGCTCAACTCCGCCCGCGGTGCGGGGAGGGTCTTGGCCATGATGTCGAGAATCTGCATCCGCGCGACCTTGGCTTGCGCGAACGCCTGGCGCGTCAGGTCCAACGTCAGCCCTTGAATCTTCAGGTCCACCTGGAAGCCGGTGATGCCCTGCTGTGTGCCTGCGACCTTGAAGTCCATGTCGCCGAAGTGGTCTTCCGAACCCAGGATGTCCGTGATCAACACGCCCTTCTGGCGGTTACCTGGCTCGGTGATCAAACCAATCGAAATGCCCGCGACGGGCGCCTTGATCGGCACGCCCGCATCCATCAACGCCAGACAGCCGGCGCAAACGGTCGCCATGGAGGTCGAGCCGTTGGAGGACATGATTTCGCTCGTGAGGCGCGTCGTGTAGGGCCACTTGTCCGTCGGCGGCAACACCATCTCCAGCGAACGCTCCGCCAGCGCGCCGTGGCCGATCTCGCGGCGGCCGGGGCCGGCGATGCGGCCGGTCTCGCCGGTGGAATACGGCGGGAAATTGTAGTGAAGCATGAACCGCTTTTCCGGCGTGCCGCCGGTATAGGTGTCCAGTTCCTGGATGTCCGCGAGCGAACCGAGCGTAACAATCGCCAGCGCCTGCGTCTCGCCGCGGGCGAAGAGCGCGGAGCCGTGCGGACGCGGCAGCACCGACACCTCGGCGCTGATCGGCCTCAACTGGTCGAGTGCGCGGCCGTCCGGGCGGCGGTTGTTGGCCAGCACGTATTTGCGGATTTGCTCATACTGGATCGCGTCGAAGGCCATCTTGACGATGCCTTCCTCGACTTTCGGGTCTTCGGCTTGCGCGGCGGCGAGCAGTTCCTGATAAACGGCGGCCACAGCCGCGATGCGCGCCTGTTTGCCCTGTGTCGCCAACGCAGCCATGATCTTCGGCCCGGCCACAGTATTGGCCTTGGCTTGCAACGCCGCAGGCACGGTCCTGAGAGGGATCTGACGCTTGGTGACGCCGATCTGCTGCGCGAGCTGTTTCTGCGCGACCACAAGCTGCTTCACGAAGCCTTGGGCGAAGTCAACCGCCGACATTACTTCGTCTTCCGAAAGCTCCTGCGCGCAGCCTTCGATCATCACCATGTCGGTTTCGTTGCCGACATAGATGAGGTCGAGGTCGCTGTCGAGCATCTGCGAGTGCGTCGGATTGGCGACGAACTGCTTGTTGATGCGGCCGACGCGGACGGCGCCGAGCGGGCCGTTCCACGGGATGTCGCTGAGCGTCAGCGCCGCGCTGGCGCCGTTGATGGCGAGGATGTCGGAGTCATTCTCCAGATCGGCAGAGAGGAGGATGGACATCACCTGCACTTCGCAGAAATAGCCTTCGGGGAAGAGCGGGCGGATGGGGCGGTCAATCATGCGGGAGGTGAGAATTTCCTTTTCGGTGGGGCGGCCTTCGCGCTTGAAGTAGCCGCCGGGGAACTTGCCCGAGGCGCTGGCCTTCTCGCGATAGTCCACCTGGAGCGGGAAGAAATCCTGCCCGACTTTGGGTTTGTTGGCCGCCACCGCCGCCACGAAGACGACGGTTTCGCCGAGTTGGACGGTCACCGCGCCGTCCGCCTGAAGGGCGAGCTTGCCGGTTTCCAGAATGAGGTCGTTGCTGCCGATTGGGATTCGAATGGTGTGTTGCATGGTTCCTGTATTGCAAACCCGCCCCGCTTACCGGAAGAGCTTCAAAGAAGACAGCGCCCCCGGCTCTGCGTTCTTTGAAACCTTCCCGTCTCGCGGGCAGGCTGCTTGGGTTGTTCTCGTTTTAGGTTAAAGGCCAACCCTCGCCCCGGCGAAAATGCACGGGGCGAGGGCTGTAAAATGAACTACTTGCGGAGCTTCAGCTTCTTGATGATCTGGTGATAGCGGCCGTTGTCAGTCTGGTTCAAATAGTCCAGCAACCGACGGCGCTTGCCAACCATCATGAGAAGCCCGCGGCGCGAGCTGTGGTCTTTCTGATTCACCTTCAGGTGGCCGGTCAGCTCGTTAATCCGCTCGGTTAGAAGTGCAATTTGCACGTCCGCCGAACCGGTATCCCGTTCGTGTAGCCGGAACTCCTTGGTTATGTCTGTTTTCTTTGTTGCGTCCATAAATCCGCGGCAATACTGCCGTATGCGTCCGGCCCCTGAGCCGAAAACGCATTGGCATCATAAGCGCCTGCACTTCCCCTGTAAAGGGAAAATCGCTGCTTTTTGCATTTTTGCCAGTCCTGAAAAACCTCCCCTCTTCTACAGTTCTACAGGACACGCCATACTCCCGGAAGCTTGAAGGCTATGGACAACGCGCGGTCCTGGCCATTTCAAGAGCCTCGTTCAGGTCTGCACCGCCGGCTGCATTGGACAAAGCCGTCATCGTGGCAACGCGGCCGCCGATCATGATCGAGGCTTGAAGCATATATCTGGCTTGGCCGGGCTGCGGATTATCGCGGGGCACGGTCCGGTCCGTGACCTTGTAATAGCAACCCACCACTTCGCCTTCCTTGAAATCACGGATGACCAGTTCCTTCTCTTCCGCAGTGGCCTGCGCCATGCGCCTGCCCCCTTCCAAGTAGCTGCGAAGCTGGGGGCCGACCGGTTTCCGCCCATCGGGTGACGCGTCCTTGGGCAACAGGCTCAGCAACGCGCGAAAGCCGTTCGCATTACTGCATGTAAACCCCACAGTCATCGTGCCTGGCGTTGCATCGCGCGGTGCCACCACGGCATCCTGCCACGCAGCGGGAACTGCGAGAACCAGCGTGCCGCCGCCTGGAATCTGAAATATCCGTTCAATCTTGTTCCCGGCCAGCATCCGCCCGACCGCGATGGGCACAACAGCCGCGCCTTCCCCGCCAGCGACCTGCTCGTAGCGCAATCCTTGATCAAAACGGCGGAATATCTCCTCATCGGTGCTTTTGGGTTCAAAAACCGAGATGTGCAGGTCCATCCATCGGCCCTTGAATACAAAATAGTAGTTCACATGTTTCTGTCTGAACTTCTCCCCCTTAAAAAGAGTGATGGTGACATACTCGACCCGGTAGAAGTACGAATTGTTCGAAATCTGGACCGACTTCTGATCAATCTGGGGGTTCCGCCTGCCTTTGGACCAATAGAACTCGCAGCACTCCTTATAACCGCCCGTGGCTGACTGCGGCGTCTCCACGAAAAGCGACAGGTTGAACGGGCCGCCGTGTCCTTTGATTGCGTAGTCTGCGCCGCGCCTTTGTTCCTCAATCTTTGCCATCGGAGGCGCATCCACCACTACGCGCCACCCTTCGTTGGGTATCACAAACACCCGCTCCTCCGCTCGCGAGGCCATTATCAACGCGATCAACGGCAATAACTGGAGCAACCGCCTCGTTTTCATGGCTCCTCGCATGTTCATTACCGCCTCCTTTTCTTCGTTCGCAATGCTCTCCTATTCCAGCACGTTCCTTGCGCCAATCAACCGCGCGGTGACTACCCCACCCCGCTAAAGCAATCAACACCAAAAGGGCGGGAAACCAACCATCAGCGCAATCCCGGTTGCAACGCTTTGGAAACAACGTGGCAGGGTAAAGCCGAAACCCAAAACGCCAAACCCGTCATTCTGGAATCAGGACGCCGGGCTCTGCCGCCGGAACCACTCGACGGTGCGGCGAAGGCCTTCGGCCAGTTCGACGCGGGCAGCGACACCGAGAAGGCGTTGCGCCTTGGCGATGTCGGCCAGGGAGTGGAGCACGTCGCCCGGTCGCGGCGGGGCGTAGGCCGGGGCAATGAAACTGCCGAGAATGTTCTTAAGGGTGGCGATGAGTTCGTTGACGCTGATACGGCGTCCGCCGGCGATGTTGCAGGTCTGGCCAACCGCTTCGGGGCTGGCAGCGGCGGCGGCGAGGTTGGCGTCCACGACGTTGGCGACATAGGTGAAGTCGCGCGTCTGTTCGCCATCGCCAAAAACGGTGGGCGGCCGCCCGGCGAGAAGGCAGGTAATGAACTTGGGGATGGCGGCGGCGTATTCGGATTGCGGGTCCTGGCGCGGACCATAGACGTTGAAGTAACGGAGGCTGACGGTTTGAAGGCCGTAGGTCCTGGTAAAGAGTTGGCCGTATTGTTCGCCGACGAGCTTGTGCAGGCCGTAGGGCGAGATGGGCGTGGGCGTCATGTCCTCGCGCTTGGGCAAGTCCGGCGAGTCGCCATAGACGGCGGAGGAACTGGAGAAGACGAGGCGCTGGACCCGCGCGTCGCGGGCGGCGATGAGGACGTTGAGGGTGCCGTTGACGTTGATGTCGTGGGAGGTCAGCGGGTCGGCGACAGACTTGGGCACGCTCGGCAGCGCCGCCAGGTGGAAAACGACGCGAACGCCGCTCAAGGCGCGGGTCACGTCGGCGCGGTCGCGGATGTCGCCGCGGATGATTTCAGCGCGGTCGCCCCACGAGCGGAGGTTGGCTTCGCGGCCGCTGGAAAAGTTGTCGAGGATGCAGACCGACTTGCCGTCGCGCACAAGCCGCTCCGCCAGGTGTCCGCCGATGAAGCCGGCGCCGCCAGTGACAAGGTATTCAGACATGGGGACGTAAACCGTGAGACGCTAGCGACCGACGCTGAGGTAGGTGAAGCCGAGGGCTTTCATCGCCTCCGGGTCGAGGAGGTTGCGGCCATCAAAAAGAATCGGGTGCGTCATCAGCGGCTTGATCTTGCCGTAGTCCACCTTCTTGAACTCTTCCCATTCGGTGGCGATGACGATGGCGTCGGCGCCGCGCGCGGCTTCGCAGGGATCGGGGCAGAGCGTGACGTTGGGCAGCAGGGGCCGGGCTTTCTCCATGGCCTGCGGGTCGTAGGCGCGGATGCGGGCGCCTTCCTTTTCCAGCGCCAGGACGAGGTCCACCGCCGGCGAAGAACGGGCGTCGTCGGTGTTCGGTTTGAATGCGAGGCCGAAGACGGCAATGATCTTGTCCTGAAGGACCCAGAGCGTGTCCTGGATGCGCTTGACGAACCGCTGGAGTTGGTCGGCGTTGATGCGCTGGACCTCCTTCAACAGGCGGAAGTCGTAGCCGAGTTGCTGCGCAATGGCAATGAAGGCGGCAATGTCCTTCGGGAAGCAAGAGCCGCCGTAGCCGATGCCGGCGTTGAGAAACGCGCGGCCGATGCGCCGGTCGAGACCGATGCCGTCCACGACCTGCCCGATGTTGGCATGGCTGGCCTCGCAAAGGGCGGAAAGGGCATTGGCGTAGGAAATCTTGAGGGCGAGAAAAGAGTTGGAGGCGTGTTTGATGAGTTCTGCGGAGTTGATGTCGGTGATGATGATCGGCGCATTGAACGGCGCGTAAACCTCCCGCATGGTCGCGACAGGCCGCTGGCTGGCGACGCCGATCACGATGCGTTCCGGCTTCATCTGATCCTCGACGGCACAGCCTTCGCGCATGAACTCCGGGTTGCTGATGACGTCGAAGTCCACGCCGGCTTTGTTGTAACGCTTGATGGTCTCGGCCACTTTGAAGCCGGTTTTGACCGGCACGGTGCTTTTGTCCACGATGATGCGGTATTCGGTGAGCGCGCCGGCCACGTCGCGGGCGACGCGCTCCACAAAGCGCATGTCCACCGAGCCGTCGGCTCGCGGCGGCGTGGGCACGCCGATGAAGACGACATGGCCGTGGCGAACGCCTTCGGCGGTGTCGGTGGTAAAGCGCAGGCGGCCGGCGGCGACGTTGCGGCGGACCAGCAGCTCCAAGCCGGGTTCGTAGATGGGGATCTGGCCGGCTTGCAACATGGCGATCTTGGCAGGGTCGTTGTCCACGCAGAAAACGTCGTGGCCTTTTTCTGCAAAACAAGTGCCGGTGACGAGGCCCACATAACCGGTGCCGATGATGGTAAGTTTCATTCGTTGATGCGTGTTCAGGTTTGAGAAGCAGACGGTTACCGGCCGGCGTGGAGACGCAACCCCGGCAGTGTCTTCAGGGCGCAGGCGAGGTAGACGCTCACCTCGCTCACACCATTGCCGAATTCATAATTGCTGAAGTTCAGCGAAATCTCCCAATCATGGAGGTCGCGAACGATCGAGTATTCTTGCACAAACGTCCGGTTCACGGCGGTGTCAATCCCATAGAGAACGCGGATGGCCCAGTTCTCTGTAACCGCGATGTGACCGCTAAAATTATAGTAGTCGCTGTTGCCCCCGTAAAGACCATCCACGTCTTGAATGTAGCGCCTCGACAGGGCGATTTCCCACTTGCGCTCTTGAATGAAACGGACGGTGGTGTTGGCCTCCAGAAGCTGGCCCGTGGGGGACACGCGGCTGTCAAAATCGAAGGCCAGCCACTTGAACGGGCGCGCTTCAACCTCGGAGTAAGCGTCGCTGATACTGCGCCGGTTTTTAAGCGTTCCGTCCTGGGCAATATACGTGTAGCTCGTGCCGCGAAACTCACCGTAGAGGTTCGCGTTCACAAAATCCTCGGTTTCACCGTTGCGCTTGGTCTGCAACTTGTTGCGGACGCCGATACGGACGGTTTCCTGGCGATCAATGGCATCAATCTGCTCGTTCGCGACCGGATCCAGGGTTCCGAGACGCGTGGTGGCCATATTGGGATCAAACCGGCTGGTCGTGTCGAACTGGTAGATTTGAGTCGGGCTTGTGTCCGGCGTCGGCCGGTAGGCCGCCTCCATCGTCGGCTGGATGATGTGCCGCAGGCCGTGCACGTCCCAAAACGAGTCGTTAATATCATACACGTTCGACAGCTTGAACGAGCTTTCCAGACCCATCGGGAAACTAACGCGGGTCTCCTGCGGGCCGGCGCCCACGGGGCTGTAAGGCCCGCCGCCGGACGGGGCGTACGTCAGCGGCGAACTGCTATACCACGTCTCCCGCACGCCGGCGCGCGGAATCACCGAGAGCCAGCCGAAATACATCTGCGGATAGCTGATCTGATGCAGCCAGTCAAAGCGCGTGACGTTGTAGTCGTTCGGTACTATGGAAACAGGAACGAGCGGATTGACAAAGCTGTTGGAGTCAATGTTTGAAAAATGTCTTTGGAGATGTTCGATGGTGAGCGCGCCGTCGTAGTAAACCGGCGAGCCGAAGAGTTGCTGGCGTTTCACATCAATGGCAAATGCCGGGATTTGCTCGGTCATCGTGTAAAGGTTATTTACCGGCGGACGCGCCCAAAAAGACATGGCATAGCCGGGATCATATTTCTCGATCTCGATGGTGCTTTGCGGCTGCGCTTGGTGGCTGAATTCATCGCGGTAGAAGTCCTCAATGACGCGTGAGTCGCTTTGTTTCTGAATATTGGCCTTGAACGTGATGTCTTCGCGCAACGGCGTTTGGTCCTGCCATGAAACGCGGTAACGGTTGTTGGGAACATTTTCGTAAGGATTATGCCACGACTGGCTGTTGGGACTGGTATCGTGGGCAAAATAAGTCACCACCTTCCCTATGCCCCATTTTTTGTCCACATAGTTCATGTCCACGCCACCGGCAACGCCGCGTTTCTGGCGAATGTCCATGCGGTAATCGCCGGAAAGCGATTCGTCGAGATACCAGTTGTAAGAGGTTAACAGATAAACGCCGAAACGGCCGTTGGAACCCGGTTCGATTTCAAAACCCTGACGCTCATTCTTCAGCGAACGGCTCATCCAAGGCAGATAAAAGACCGGCGTGTCGTCCACGCGCAACGTCACATTGTGGGCCAACACCTTGTCACCGGGATAGAAGTCCATGGTGCGGGCGCGCAACCCCCAGTGCGGCTCCGGGTAATCGCAGGTGGTGAGCAGGCCGTTCTTGACGACATACTTGGGTCCCACCTTTTCGACGTGGTCGCCGTGAATAAACCACGGGTAATTGAACGCGCACGACTTGTCCAGAATCGTCTGCCCGGTTTCAAAGTTGTAGTAAAGATGCTCGCCGGTCCAGTGCGCCAGCTTTTCGTAAAGATGCACGTGGCCTTCCGCCCACATGTCGTGCGTGACGCTGTTGTAGCGCGCATGGTCGGCCGTCAACCGCACCGGGCCGCGGGTCACCACCACGCCCTTGTCCGCGTAGGCGATGTTGGTGATCTGATCCAGACGCAGCGTGCCGTCCTCCGCGACTTCAATCTTCACGTCCGGCACGACGGCCGGTTTCGCAGGCGGAGACGCCGACCCCGCCGCCGGCGCGGCAAAGCCCTGCGACGCCAGCAGCAACGCGGCGAGGCACCAACCTCCAACTCTCCCTGTCAGGGGTGAAGCAAACACGGTCTTGTTACCTAGCAGAAGCCTTTTGCCGCTGGCAACAGAAAACGATTTCAACTGCGGCTCGGTTTGTCATGGAAAGAAAAACCGGGAAGGCACCGCTGAACCCGAAAAGCGATGTTGAACCGCCAAGGATGCCGGCGTCACGGTCAACTCCCGGTTTTCAGGCTCCATCATCCGAACAGCCACAACACCAACGGCAGGACCAGCAGCAGATACATGGCGGTGTTGACGACGAAAAGCGCGGAGGCTTCGCGCGGGCGCAGCTGAAACATGTTGGCCAGCGCCACCATCGTCACCGAGGTCGGCACGAATGCCTGCACCACGAAAACATTCCAGCGCAGGTCGCGCAACGCCAGCGGAGTCCACCACATCGCGCCCGCCAGCGCCAAACCGACCGCCGCGCCGAGCGCAAACCGCACAACGGCCAGTCCGGCGAGCATCCGCCACAACATCCTCACGCGCGAGACGTGCAACAGCAGCCCGATTCCAAAAAACGCCATGGGCGTGATACTGAACACAAGAATATCCAGCACGTGCCAGGCGGCGATTTGCGGCGGCCGCGGCACGCCCATCGCCGAAAGCACGATTCCCAACACCACCAGCGGCAGTCCCGCCGACCGCCAGTCGAAGAGGCTGCTGACGATCAGTTTCCGCATCGAGGCGGAGGGCCGCGCATCGGAGTAATGGCGCGCGAGCGGAAACAGCAGCAACACCATGGTGGGCGTAAACAGCAGAATGTAGAGGTTGGACAATCCCATGCCCGGCTCGCCGTACAGCAGGTAGAGCACGAACGCGCCCATCGTGAAACCGTTGTTGCCCGTGCCGCCCGCGATGGCGAACAGGCCGGTCTCGGCGCGGTCGCGCGTCACGAACCGTGCCAGGGCCAGCGACAGAAATGTCATGGCCACGATGTGCGCCGATGCAAACAGCGGCAGCCCGATGTCCGTCGCGTGCAGCGGTGTGCTCCAAATGCTCAAACCGCCGACGATCGGATAGGCAAACACGCCGACGAAGGTCATGATGGCTCTGGCCGTTCGATCCCCGGCCAGTTTGAGCCGCCGGCACACGTAGCCGGCCACGGTGGCCGCCATCACCGTGCCTGCCGCTATCGTCAGCCTGATCGCCGTATCTGTCATCGCGCGCCCCTGTCTGTAACAGAACTGGCGCGGCGATGCGTGAAAATAATATCGCGCGCGAGGTGGGGTACGGGAGTGTCGTTCCTCCCCGCTGAAAACGAACTGCGGGGATGCGCCGCGGAGGCCGCAGCAGTTTTCCTCTTGTGAAGCCGCCGCCGGGCGATACCATGCGGGCGACTTCCGACCTGACAATGGAGACAAGCATGATGGGCAACGACGACCGGGCGATCCGATGGCGACAGAAGGGAATTCCCCTCCCCTGCGCGACACGGCAGCCGGCCTTTTTTCCAAGCAGGCCAAATGTGTTTCCCTTTTCGTTGATCCGCAAACAAGCAACATGAAAGGGTGTCTTGCACTCTTCGTGTTCTGGTGTACCACAATCGCCGTTGGCGCGGATGATCGCAGCGGGCAGAATCAAAACGACAGTTCGCTGGCTCCCAGAGAGACGAAAATCGAGGGAGACACGGCGGCCGTCAAACTGCGTGAAATGGCTGCCCTTGAAAACGCGCTGGATGCCTCGCGAGACCAGATCATGCCGTCTCTCGGCGCGACGAAATACACCGTCAACCGCGACCAGATTGATTCCCAGTCGCAGGGGGCCAATGCTCCGTTTGACCAGACCATGCTTCGGTTTCCCGGCGTCGCGCAGGACGAACTGGACAAGCGGCTGCACGTTCGTGGCGAGGAGGCCCATCTGCAATACCGCATCAACGGCGTGCTGTTGCCGGACGGACTCTCCGGCTTCGGCCAGGAACTCAGCCCGAGGTTCGTGGACAAATTGTCCCTCCTCACGGGCACGCTTCCCGCTCAATACGGCGGCCGCACGGCGGGCATCGTTGATATTCAGACCAAAAGCGGAGCGAGCCTGAACGGCGGCGACGCTTCGTTTTATGGTGGAAGCTATGACACGGTCAGTCCCACCTATGAATACGGCGGTGTGGACGGGAAAGTCAGCTATTACTTCACCGCCAACTATCTTCACGATGGCATCGGCATGGCGAACCCAACCAGCAGCAGCACGCCCCTCCACGACGACACCGATCAGTTCAAGGGATTCGCCTATTTGTCTTATCTCATTGACGACACGAGCCGGCTGAGCTTGATCCTGAGCGGCGCACACAGCGATTTTCAACTTCCCAACACACCCGGACAGGATGCCCAATACCAATGCGGCACCCAGACCGCGTTCGATTCGGCCACCCTCAATGAAAACCAGTCCGAGCAGAGCTACTACGAGGTGCTGGCGTATCAGAAAAAGACGGGCGACCTGGATTTCCAGTTGGCTCAATCTATGCGCTACAGCGACGTGTCATTCGCGCCGGACGCAATCGGCGACCTGATGTTCAACGGCATCGCGGCGCGCGAGGATCACCGACTGGTTTCGAACGGCCTTCAAGGCGACGCGAGCTATGTGTTGGACGAGCATCACACCTTGCGCGGCGGTTTTACCTTTACCGTCGAAGAGGCGACGGTGAACACCTCCAACCTCGTTTTCCCCGCGGCATGGAATGGCTCCTCGTGGGTCCAGACGGGCACCACGCCGTATAACATCAACGACGATTACAGCAAACAGGCTTACCTCTACGGTTTTTATTTGCAGGACGAATGGAAGATTTTCGACAACCTGACACTGAACTACGGCGGGCGGTTTGACGTGCTCAACGCCTACCGCAACGAGAACCAGATCAGTCCGAGGATCAATGCGGTTTATCAGGCGACGGAGACGACCGTCGTGCATGGCGGTTACGGCCAGTATTTCACACCGCCGCCGCTGGAGTTCGTGAACGCGGGAAGCGTCGCGAAATTCGCCAACACCACCCACGGCGCCGATCCGGACAACATGGTAAGTTCGCCGGTCAAGTCGGAGCGATACCATTATTTCGACGTCGGCATGACTCAGAAGGTTCTCCCCGAACTCCGGGCGGGACTGGACGCGTATTATAAAATCAAAAAGAACGTGCTCGACGAAGGGCAATTCGGACCGGCCATGATTTTTTCACCGAACAATGCCGACCAAGGCAAGGTTTACGGCGTCGAAGCCACGCTGAATTACGAGAAGAACGGATTCTCCGTTTACGGAAACTTCGCCTGGAGCCGCGCGCTCGCGCAAGGCCTCAACTCAGGCCAGTTCCAGTTTGACCCGGACGAGCTCGCCTACTTGCAGTCCCACTGGTATCACCTCGATCACGATCAGGATTTCACGGCCTCGGCTGGTGTGTCCTACAAGTGGGGCGCGACCAAGGTTTACGCCGATGCGATCTATGGAAGCGGTTTATACTCGGGTTTCGGCAACCAGCAGGAGCTTCCCGGCTACGTGACGGTCAACACCGGCATTGTGCATGTGTTGAAACTTACGAAGAGGGATCAGATAAAAGTTCGCTTCGACATCGTCAACCTGCTCGACACGGTTTACGAAATCAGGGACGGCACGGGCATTGGCGTCTTCGCGCCTCAATACCTGCCCCGGCGGGGATTATACGGCAGCTTGGAATATGCTTTCTAGTCGGTCGCTGTGTGCGCAAGAGCGGCTCCAGTCCACACCCGGAAAGCGCCCTCGTTGACCCGCCTCGGGCGCGCGTGCTAGCGTCACATGCGGTGACTTACGAACAGACAGTCGAATACCTCTACGGCATCCAGCTTTTCGGCATCAAGCTGGGCTTGCAGAACGTCCGCGCCCTGCTGGCGTTGATGGGCAACCCGCACGAGATGCCGCCGCTGGCGGGCCGCTTCATCCACATCGCCGGCACCAACGGCAAGGGCAGCGTCGCGGCCATGCTCAACGCCATCGGCCAGCGCGCCGGGCTGCGTGTCGGTCTCTACACCTCGCCGCACTTGGTCAGCTTTTGCGAGCGGATTCAGGTGAACAACCAGCCCATCGCCGAGGCGGACGTGGTGCGGCTGGTGAGCGAGATCCGGCCGCTGATGCAGCGCCTGGCGGAGATGCCGGAGCACGCGCACCCGACGTTCTTCGAGGCGATCACGGCAATGGCGCTGCGCTATTTCCAGGAGCGGCGCTGCGAGCTTGTGGTGTGGGAAACCGGCATGGGCGGACGGCTCGATGCGACCAACGTCGTCACGCCGCTGGTGAGCGTCATCACCAACATCCAGAACGACCACGCCGCGTATCTCGGCGACACGCTCGCGAAGATCGCCATGGAAAAAGCCGGCGTCATCAAGCCCGGCGTGCCGGTCGTCACGGCGGCGGCGGACGCGGCGGCGCTGGAAGTCATCGCGCGCACGGCGGCGGAGGCGCGCGCGCCGTTGACGGTGATCCGGCCGGACGACTGCCAGCATCTCGGCGACGATTTGTGCGGCCAGCGCATTCGCGTGTGCGGGATCGAGTGCGCCGTTCCGTTGCTCGGCGCGCACCAGGCAACGAACGCGGCCACCGCCGTCACGGCGGCGCGGTTGGCGCTGAAGGTGCCGGATGAAATGATTCGCCAGGGACTGGCGCGGACGCGATGGCCCGGTCGGTTTCACGTGCTATCGGGCGAACCGACCGCCGTACTGGACGGCGCGCACAATCCCGCAGCGGCCGAAGTGTTGGCCGCGACGCTGGAGCGGCATTTCCCCGGACAACGGGTGACGCTAATCCTCGGCATCCTGCGCGACAAGGATCGCGAGGGCATCTGCCGCGTGCTCGCGCCCCGCGCGGCCGAGGTGCTCACGGTGCGCGTGCCGAGCGAACGCACCACCAACCCGGCGGAACTGGCGGAGATTTGCCGGCGGGTCGCGCCAGGCGTGCCCGTGCGCAACGCGAACACCGTGGCCGCGGCGCTGGAGGAATACGACATGCAGAGCAGCGTGGTGCTGGTGACCGGTTCGCTATTTCTGGTGGGAGAGACGCTGGCGTTGGTGCAGCGCCGGCGGCTGGAGGCGGGGATAAACCAGTGAGGGAAAGTGACCAGGGATCAATGAACAGTGGTCAGTATCGGCGGCTGCGCGCGGTCACGTTTGACGCGGGTGGAACTTTGTTCTATCCGCATCCGTCGGTGGGCGAGATTTACGCGGAGGCAGCGCGGCGCCACGGCGCGGCGGCCGACGCGAACGCGATGGAGGAGGCATTCCGGCGGGCGTGGGTGACGTGCCATCACGACGACGCGGTGGCCGCAGCGGGCAACACCAGCCAGCGCGAATGGTGGCGCGAACTGGTGTTCCGGACGCTAGAGATGGCGGGCGTGACGATGCCGGACCGCGAGGCGTATTTTCACGAACTCTACGACCTGTTTGCGCGGCCGGAGGTGTGGCGGCTTTTTCCCGATGCGGTCGAGACGTTGACGGCCATGAGGCGGCGCGGGCTGAAGGTGGGCCTGCTGTCGAACTGGGACCATCGCCTGCGGCCGGTGCTGGAGGGACTGGATCTGATGCCGTTGCTGGACGCGGTGATAATCTCCTGCGAGGTGGGCGTGGAGAAACCGGAGCCGAAAATTTTCCACGCGGCGTGGGCGGCGCTGGGCGTGGCGCGCGGCGAAGAAGCATTGCACGTGGGTGACAGTTACCGTGACGACGTGCTCGGCGCGCTGGCGGTGGGCATGGGCGCCGTGCTGGTGGAACGCGCGGGCAAGCATCCCTGGGGCGGCGCAACCATCCGGCGTCTGGCGGAACTGCCGGCGCTGCTGGATGGGAAAGAGAAGGCAAAGAATTTATAGCCTGCGAAATCCTCCGCTGATTCCCCCACCCCACCCGGCGGACCTGATCAAAGGTGGGGCAGGGAACAGCTTGCGGGAGGAATACGACCGATTTGTAATCGTCGCGATGCAAAACCCGCAGAAGGTATTTGACGGGGTTGCGCGGGCGATGTTACAGAGTGGGCGCTTTTTCCGGTTGAGAGCCGGGTGTGTCGGGCCGTAGCGCAGCTTGGTAGCGCGCTTGCTTGGGGTGCAAGAGGTCGAGAGTTCAAATCTCTCCGGCCCGACCATTATTCTGTAGTCGCGTCACTCCGTGACGCGCATCGTCATCCTTTCCAACCGCGTCACTCCGTGACGCGACTACGAGAGACTGTCCACGCGATAAAGTGTGACTTTTCCCGTGCGCCCCCTGAGGGCATATTCGCCCATGGAGTGCGCCCGCACGCGGTCTTTCACGAGACTGTAAACCGCCTCGCTAATGAGCAAGTCCGTACCGGTTTCCTTGTTGATGCCCTCGATGCGCGAAGCGGTGTTTACCGCGTCACCGATGGCGGTGTATTCGCTGCGCTGGGCCGAGCCAACCTCGCCCACCAGCGCCTCCCCTGCGTGGATGCCGATGCCTATTCTGAATTCCGGATAACCTTTCGCCTTCCACTCCGGGTGGAGCGCGGCCAGTTTCTCGCGCATCTCCAGCGCCGCCGAAACGGCGCGCAAGGCGTCGTCCGCGGGGCCGCGGCTCGTCGGCGCACCCCAGAACGCCATGATCGCGTCGCCAATGAATTTATCCAGCGTCCCGCCGTGCCGGGTGACGATGGCGGACATCGCTGTAAAATATTCGTTCAACTGAGTGATCAGGCGGATACGGTCGCTTGTCTCAACCAGCGTGGTGAATTTTCGGATGTCCGAGAAAAAAACCACCAGATGCCGTTCCTGCGGCGCAAGCAACAGTTCCAGCGCGCCGAATTCCTTCATCAACTCGTCGGCAACCTCCTTCGATACCTGCCGCTCCAGCGCCTGCCGCGCGCGGCGCTTCTCCAGTTGCTCGGTCAGCAGTTGCCATGCGGTGCCCGTGACGGCTATGGGAATCATGACAGCGACGGGCGCAGCGAAGGGGAAAATCAGTTGGAAGTGCGCAAACGCAATGTAACAAACGACGGCGTGGACCATTGCATTGACCAGCGGCAACGCGAGCTTCAGCAGCGGATGCCGCACGTACAGCAACGACAACACGGTGACACCTGCGAAGATGAGGATGAGCGGGATCAAGAGGATGCCGGACTCCTCGCGGAGTTCATTATGACGCATCACCGTGCTAATGGCGGCGGCATGTATTTCAACGCCAGGCGTGTCCTTCTCGTTCGGCGTGGCGTGAACATCATGCAGGAAATTCTGAGTGGGGCCAACGAGCACGATCTTGTCTTTGAACACTGCGCCGTTCTTCAAGGACTGTTTCCACGCTTTCCCGTAGAAAAGCTGGTAGTAGGGATAGCGGGGGAAGGGACGATCGAACTTACCGTCGCCCCTTGGTTTCAAAGACGGGAAATTAATCGTGAGGGCGGACTGCTGATAAACCCATGTCGTGCGCGGGTCCACCATATTGGCAATGCGCGCCGACACTGTCGACAACCACTGCTGCGAGTGGTCCATCCACCATGAGGGGGTCATGCGACGCACAACGCCATCCATGTCAGCGGAAAAATTCACCGCGGCACAAAGATTTGTCTGGTCCACACCGTCAGGAATCACTTCGGGGATTGGGAACATCCATTTTTGACGAAGGCCGCCTTCGATCTCCTCATTGACGAAATTGGCCCCAATGACCACGCGACCCGCCGCGCGCGCCAGGGCGTCGCGCCATGCCCGGTCGTCGTCAGGACCGTATTTGCTCGGAGTGGAAAACAGAAGGTCGAAGCCCACCATCTTTGCGCCTGCGTCCAGCAGCTTGTGCAGGACCAATCCATGCGCGCGGCGCGGCCACGGCCACGTGTTGAGGATCTGCAAATCGGGATTGGCTTTCAGATCCTCCGGGGAAAAGGTGTCGGCAACGAATGATTCATCGTCAATACCGACGATCACCACTTCAGGCAGTGGCGGTCGCCATCCGCGCCACGCGAAACGAGCGTCAACACTGGTGAGTTCCCATCGCGTTAGGAATTCCACGCTGGCGACATTCCAATGCATCCTGGCTTCAATAGCGGGCCACACGGCCAGAAGAATAACCAGCAACGACCAGAACAATCCACCGGCCGCGACCACCATCCGGTCGCGCCGCGCGCGCGTGCTCCAAAGATTTTGCAGCCATTGGCGCATGGAAACCTGTTCCTGTGTCAGGGCAACTGTGAAATTTTTTGCGTCGTGCGGAAGTGGGTTTTGGCCACTTCGCCGAGCCTGGCCATGCCGTGCTTCTTCAGAAACTCGCGTCCGGCTTCGTCCACCTGCGGGCCGGCGCCCTTCGGCATCTCAATGCCGTATTCCTTGCCGAGCGCCGCCAGCCGCCGCACGAACTCGTCGCGGGCAATGATGGAGGCTGCCGCGACGGCGAGATCGCTCTCGGCCTTGTGCCGCTGCACGAGTTGGATGGTGCGTCCGCGTTTCAGCAGCGCGTTCTCAATGAGCCGCTTGTCGCCAAACTGGTCGGCCACGGCGCGTTTGCACTCCTCGCCGGATTTCTCCAGCGCCTCCAGGACGTTCTCAATGACGCGCGCGTGTCCCCATGCCAGCATCTTGTTCACGTTGCGCATCTTCGCCAGTAGATCGTTGTAGGCGCTGGGACTGATGGGAACGATCGTTACGACGCAACCGGAGGTCTGGCGGATCAGTTTGGCCAGTTCGAAGATGCGCTTGTCGCTTGTGACGGTCTTGCTGTCGCGCACGCCGCTTCCTCGCAGCGCGTCAATCGCCGAGCGATTCAGAAACACGCCGGCGACCACCAGCGGCCCGAAGAAATCGCCCTTGCCGCTCTCGTCCACGCCGATGCGCGGCTCCAATATCGTCGGGTCGTGGACATGCTCGTAGCCGAGCCGCGCCTCTCCGAGGATTTCCGGCTCCAGGTAAAACTGCACGAATTCCTCGACTCCCCTGCCCTGCACCAGCAGCTTGCCGCTCTGGAATGCCGTGACCTGCAGCTTGTCCTTCGACGCGCCGAAGTGCGCGTAGGGAACCTCGCGGAACGCAAAACCGCGTTGCGCCAGATCGAGCCGGATGCGCTCGAACTGCTCCTCGGTCAGCTTGACGGTATAGGAATGAAGCGGCGGCATTTGTGTCGAAAGTTCCTTCGTTGCGGTTATGCTTACCACGACATGCGGACCGCGGAAATGCAAAAACAACTGTTGCGTTGGTTTGATCGCCACGCCCGAAAGCTGCCGTGGCGCTCGCAAGCCGCGCGGCGCGACCCGTATCGCGTCTGGGTGTCCGAGATCATGCTCCAGCAGACGCAGGTGGCAACCGTGATTCCGTATTACCGGCGATGGCTGCGGCGGTTTCCGAACCTCCGCGCGCTGGCGGGCGCAAAACCTGCGGCGGTACTGAAGGCGTGGGAAGGTCTCGGTTACTACAGCCGTGCGCGCAACCTCCACGCTGCGGCGCGTGAGGTCGTGCAGTGTCATGGCGGGCGCTTGCCGGCAACGCGAGACGATCTGCTTGGGTTGCCCGGCATCGGCCGCTACACCGTCGGCGCAATCCTGAGCCTGGCTTTCGACCAACAGGAACCGCTGGTGGACGGCAACGTCGCTCGCGTGCTCGCGCGGTTGTTCGGCATCCGCCAAAACGTGAAGTCGGGCGCGGGCCAGGCACGGCTCTGGAAACTGGCCGGCGCGCTCGTGCCGGCGAAGCGCCCGGGCGCGTTCAACGAATCTCTGATGGAACTCGGCGCGATCGTCTGCTCGCCGCAGAACCCGCGCTGCGACGCATGCCCGCTAAATCGGTTTTGTGTGGCACTGCGCCGTGGATGGACTGAGCAGTTACCCAATACCGGGAAACGCCCCAAATCACGCGCGGTGCGGCAGCGCGCGCTCTTGATTTGGCGCGACGGCCGTGTGCTGGTCCGCCGTCGACCGGCGGGCGGATTGCTGGGCGGCTTCTGGGAATTTCCGGGCGACGAACTTTCCGCGGTGCGCCACGACGCCGGCCGCCGCGTGGCTGTTGTGCGCCACGGCGTGATGAACGACCGCTTGACCGTCGAGGCGTTCGACTGCCCGTGGCGCGGAGGCGAACCCTCGGCGAAGGACAAGGGAATCCGCTGGCGCTGGGCCACACCAAGCGACTTGAAGCGCCTCACCTTCACAGGCGCTCACCGGAAGATCATCCGAAGTTTGTCTGACTCGCGCTCTGCTCGATCACGGACCACGAATCTCGAATCTCGAATCACGGCTGATACTTGATCCACATCGGCGAAATCCAGACGATCTCGCCGGTGACACCCTCCATGTCGGGAACTTGTTCGCCACGGACGTAGTAGTAGCTGGCCTGGCCGGGCGTTGCTTTAGTGTCGGTCCAGTTGAGCGAGACCTCTTTCTGGTTGGGCTCGGCTGTATAAACCACCTCGTCGTCTTTGATGACGGTGACGCGCGCAAGCGGTTTGATCCCGACGAGCTTGATATTCAACGTCGGCGGTTTGGCGGTGGTGAATTCCTCGCCCATGAAATGTTCCTTGCCGCCGGCTTTGCAGCGCATGTCGGCGAGAATGTGGTCGGTCGAGGCATAGACGCGGCGCTTCTTCATCGCGTCGAGGATGCCTTCGCGCGTCGGCTCGGTCACCCAGACGTTGCAATAGCTCAGGTGCGTCGAGACATGGTCGCTCGACGACTGGAACGCGAGGCGATAGCCCTTCTTGAGCGCGAGGCTGACGAACCCTTTCGGACGCCAGCCGCCAATGCTCTGCTCTTCGGGCGTGGACTTTTTCTTTTCGGCTTCGGTCACGGCGCTTCGCGGGGCGTCGGGACGCTCGTAGCTGTTGCGCTCGCCCTGGTAGATTTCCACAAACGGCTCGACAAGCGGATCGTTGTTGCGCCAGTCCGTGCCCATGTCGGTGCCGCTGGTGTGTTCGGCGCACACGCCATCGAAGTGGCGCAGATATTGATACAGGAGTTGCGTGTCGGGCGCGGGCGGCGGGTTGTCGAGGTTCGGGTCGCTGATCGGCAGCCGCGGCAGCGTGCGAATGCCGCGCCGCGCGAAGACGCAGTTGCGATGGCCTTCGGGATAGTTGACGCTGCGTTCGTAAGTAAACATCGGCACGTAGCGGCCCGGCAACGTGAAGAGCGTGATGCCCTTCTGGATCGTCCACCACGAATACTCGCGACCGTCGCCGTTGTCGTGGTCGCCGTTGCCGACCCAGTCCTGGCCGGCGGCGTCCATCGAGTAGCGGAACGTGTCGAGAAACGCGCCGTCGCTGCCGCCGTCGGGCGAAAACTCCGTGTGCCGGTGAAAATCGCCGCGCCAGAGCCGCAACGTCTCGCCGTTTAAGTTCACGCGATAGTCGTGAATGCGCTGCACCGCGGCGCGTTCCTCGGCGACCGCAGCCGGCGCGGCGGCGGGCGCGGACGGCTCGGCGGCTTCGAGTTTGCTGGCGGGAATATTCTCAGGCGCGGCGATCTGCGCGACAAAAACGTTGTTGTTCGCATCCGGCAATCGCCGGCGTGCCAAAGCGCGACCCGCGCCGCCTTTGCCGGCTCCTTTCGCCGCCGGGGCACCCGGGCCGACCTCGGGGTTGATCTCCGCGCGTCCGTCGCCGGAATAAGCGATGAGCATCCCGCCGTCGGGCAATGGCGCCCATGCAGGGCGGTTGTCGAGGGCGTTGTTCGAGCGCGGCAGCCACATCGCCGGCAGCCATTGGTCGCCGTCCATCCGCGTGACATATTCGTAGAACACCGGCCCGACCGGCACGCGCCACTGGCCCTGCGGCCGTCCGCGAAGTGCAAGCCAGACCCGGCCGCGCGCGTCGGTGGCAAGACGCGGGAAACAAGGGGCAGCTTGTTTCCGCGCCGCCGGCCCGAGGGGTGTCGCCTTCGGCGCTTGCTGACCGGCTCGACCGCCGAAGCGCGGCATGCCTGGCATCGCTTTCATCACGTCCGGCGGCGTAAACCACTCTTTGCCGTTGCGCAGCACTTTCACGCCCAGCGTGCGGCCGTTCATAAAAATCGGGATGCCGAATTTCTTCAGCGGTCCGAAATCCTTGCCCCAGTTCTCGCCGTCCTGCTCCCAGGCGATCCAGAGCGCGCCGTCGCCGTCGTATGCAAGCGAGGCGCGCGCCTCGAAATTGAGCGTCGCCGCAACGGGCTTCGCCGCGCCGAACTTGCCGTCGGGGCCGCGTAACGCGACGTAAACGTCGAAGTCGCCTTTCTGGTAGGTGTCCCATGCGATGGCGAGATTGCCCTTGGCGTCGGCGGCGATGGCGGGGTCCCACTCGTCGGCGTCGGTGGCGGCGATGGCGATGGCGATGGGTGTGGAAAATTTTTCACCCTCCTGTTTCGCCGCGAAGATGTCGAAGCTCGTTCCGTGCGCACCCATCCACGTCACCCAAACGCTCCCGGTGGAATCGGTCGCCGCGGCGGGCGCAAAGTCGGGGCCGGGCGCGTGGCTGACGTTGACTTCCGCGCCGAGTTTGCCGCCGCTGAAACTGCGCGCCATCAATTCCCAGTTGCCATGGTCGCCGTTGGCGTCGGCGTTAAGCTGCGCCGAATAAAAAATCCACAGCCGGCCGCCGCCGTCCACCGCGAGCGCGGGCCGATACACCTCGGTGGCGCCGTCGGTGACGGCGATGGGCTCGCTCCACGCGCCGTTCTTGCGCACGCGGAGCCAGACGCGGTCGCCGCCGGTTTTTGCGGCGAGGTAATCGAAGTCCTCCGGCTTCGCGATCACGCGCGGCACCGGCGCGTTCGGGCCGGTGGCCTTCGGTTTCACCTCCGGCGTCGCAATGGTCTCGCGTTGTTTCGGGAAATCATTGCCGCGCGTGAACGCGACGTACGCCACGTAGACTGTGCCGTCCTTGGCAACGGCGGCGGCGGGATAATCCTCGTCCGCCTCGGTCTCGGCGAGCGGCGCGACCGTGGGGCAGCGTTCGATTTCGATGGCGTTCTGCCAGCGTTGAAACCGCTGGCCGTAGGGAATGGCGCTGAGCTTGAACTTCGCCGGATCGGGTTTGCCGGTGAAGGTGATTTCAATTTCGCTGGACGGCTCCGTGTCGGCGAGCGTGATGATGACGCCGTTGTCGCCGATGGGCATCGTCAATTTGCCTTCCCGCACCTTTTTCGCCTGCACGGAATCCATTGCTATCAACCGGCGTGTCGAGACGGTCCACGAGTCGCCGCTGGCGCTGTCCGATGCAGTCCATCGCCAGCCACGGATGGACACCACGCGACCCGGCGTGACTTTGATGCTGCCGCTCCAGTCGGCCGGCTCGGTATCTTTCATGCCGAAGCGCACACGCAACGTGACGGCGCCAGCGGGAACTTGCGGCTCGGCTGCAATTGAGGAAACAACGAGGAGCAACAAGCAGAACAGGTTTGGTGTTTTCATTCGAGTATCCAAAATAAACTACCCTTGGTGTTTTTTGTGAAAACGAAGTCCGGACGCGTGCGCAAGGCCCCAGATGGTCAAGCCAAGCAACACGGGGATGATCACAAACAGATCAATGCGAATGTTGTATCGGTGCATCTTGGCGTCAAACTCCCAAAATGCGTATAATGTCCATGCCAATGCGGCGCCAAACAGTGGCCACGATTGAAAACGTCGGAACTGGCTTACTGCCAGAAAGACAATGAGTAAAACGGCAGCAACACACAGTATTCTCTCCGGGTGCCACACGAGCAAAGACCAAAAACTCATATCAACGCATCTTTTGATCAGCTGTGAAGAACGAGAACAGCATGCTTCACTTTCCTATCAGTTGCCAGCCTTGTAAGCGATCCACATCGGCGACACCCAGACAATTTCGCCGTCGGCTTGTTCGCCGCGGACGTAATAATAGCTTGTCTTGCCGGCGCTGGGTTGCGTGTCGGTCCAGGAAAACTCCACCTCGGCCGTCCTGGGCTCGACGGTGTGGACATATTCGTTGTCCTTGACGATGACGACGCGGGCGAACGGCGCGGTGCCGATGAGTTTTATTTTCAGCGTCGGAGCTGTGGCCGTGGAAAACTCATCGCCCATGAGATGCTCCTTGTTTCCCGTCACACAGCGAACGTCGGCGATGATGTTGTCGGTCGCGCCATAGACGTGGCGGGCTTTCAGGCCGGCGAGGATGGCGTCGCGGCTTGTTTCCTTCGTGAAGACGCAGCAGTAGCTGATGTGCGTGGAGATGTGGTCGCTGCTCGCCTCAAAGCCGAAGCGATAGCCTTTTTGCAGCGCAAGGCTGACGAACCCCTTGGGCCGCCAGCCGCCAATCGCGTCGCTTTCCTTCGGGCTGCGTGGCGCGCCGGGCTGTTCGTAGTTCTGGCGGTCGCCCTGGTAAATCTCGACGATCGGCTCGACGAGCGGATCGTTGTTGCGCCAATCGGTGCCCATCTGGGTGGCGCTGGTGTGGCTGGCGCAAACGCCGTCAAAGAAATGCAGGTAGCGATACAGCATCTCGGTGTCGGGCGCGGGGCCGCGGTCGGCTTCGGCTTGTTTCTGCAGCCGCGGCAGCGTGCGGATGCCGCGTTTGGCGAAGACAACGTTGCGGTGGCCTTCGGGATATTGAACGCTGCGCTCGTAGGTGAACATCGGCTCGAACAATCCCGGCAGGCGGTAGGCGTCGGTGGTCTTCTGGGTGATCCACCACGAATACTCCCGGCCGCCGCCGTTGTCGTGGTCGCCGTTGCCGATCCAATCCATCGAGGCGCTGTCGAGCGCGTAGCGCCACATGTCCTCCAGCGGGCCATCGTTGTGGCCGTCGTTGCTGATCTCGGTGTGGCGGTGAAATTCCCCGCGCAAAATGCGCAATTCGTTGCCGCCAACGCTGGTCCGGTAACCGCGGACGCGGGCGACATCGGCGGCTTCCCTGGTTTCAACCGGCGATGGCTTGGCGATGGCGGTCGCCGCCGCCGGTTTCAACTCCACGGCAGCGGGCGGCGACGGCAGCGAAACGCGGCCCACCATGATGTCATTATCAAACGGATCGTGCTCCGCGCCCTGCGATGCGTTGCCTCCCCTGCCCCCGCGCTGGACATGGCGCGTCAGGCGATGGTCGGAGGACCACGCAATGAACACTCCGCCGTCGGGCGCGGCGACGATGGCGGGCCGGTTGTCGCCGAAGTTGTCGGAATCGGCCAGCGGGATGGGACCGATCCATTGTTTGCCGTCGTAACAAGCCGCTTCGGTGAGCCACGCGCTGCCAATGGGCGTGGCGCGGTTGCCGGTGCCGCGCGTGCGGCACAGCAGCCAGACGCGCCCGTCGCGGTCGGCGGCGAGCCGCGCGAAATTGTTAAACGTCGCTTCGCCCCCGGGCTGAACCGCCTTCGCCTTTTTTCCGCGACCGCGCCGCTGCGCGCCGGGCAACGCCTCGGCGACCGGTTCGGCGGTGTCTTTCCACTGGCCGTCATCGAGCACGCGCAGGTTGATCGAGCGGCCGCTCTGGTAGATCGGCACGCCTTTTTTCGCGAGCGCTCCAAAATCCTTCGCCCACATCTCGGCGCCTTCCTCCCATGCGACCCAGAGCCGCCCGGCTTTGTCGTAGGCGAGCGACGGGCGCGCCTCGAACTTCAGCGTCGCGGCGACCGGCTGCGGCGCGGCGGGTTTGCCGCCGGCGTCGAACTCGCGCAGCCACACGTCGTAGTCGCCCTTGTCGTAAGTGTCCCACGCGATGGCCACGCGCGCGCCGGCCTTGCCTTCAACGGCGGCACTCGCGGCGATGGCCGGGTCCCAACAATTGCGCTCCTGGTTGCTGACGACGGTCTCGTCGCTCCAGCCGCCATCGGTCTGGTGACGGCTCAAGATGCGGAAAACATTTTGCCGCGCACCCTGCCACGCGACCCAGACGCGGCCGTTGGCATCCGTGGCCGCAACGGGCGCAACGTCCGGGCCGGCGGTGGTGGTGAGCTGTTGCGGCTCGGAAAACTTACCGTCCTTGAACGAGCGCGCCCAGATGTCGAAGTTGGCGTCCTTGTTCTCCGACCAGAAAATCCACGCCCGGCCGCTGCTGTCCACGGCGACGGCGCACCTGAAGATGTCGCCTTTGCCGGGGGTGATGGCCGCCGGCTCGCTCCATTTGCCGGCGCTGAAAACGCGCAACCAGACCTGATCGCCGCCGGGCGGTTTGGCGAGCGGCGCAAAGTCTTTAATGGGAGCATCGAGGGCGTGCGCCCGCACGTCGCGGTCGAGGCCCGGCGTGAAACTGACATAGGCGACATACATCGTGCCGTCGGGCGCGATCGCCACCGCCGGGTAATCGTCATCGGTGCGCGTCGTTGTCAGCCGCGTCGCGGGCACGATGCGCTCGACGCTGACCGCGCCTTTGAGTTCGGTGAGCGGCTTGCCAAACGCCACGTCGCCGAGCCGGAAGTCGAAGCCGCCTTGCGCGGTCTTGACCTCGATGCGCGACTCGTCCGTCGCGTCGGCGAGCGTGACGATGACACCGTTGTCCAACATCGGACCGAGCGGCGCGGCGCCGGCGCGCTTGCCGGCGCGCTGGGCGAGTTTGCGGGCGGCCGGCACCGGCTGATGGCGTGTCGAACAGTTCCAGCCTTTCGTGTCTTGCACGACGTCGCCGTCGGCGAACCGCCAGCCGGTGATCTGCGTTACCTGGCCGCTATCGAGGTTGATGGTGCCGTCCCATTTGGCCGGTTCCTTGTCATTAAGGCCGAGCCGCACGCGCAGGCCAACCTCGGCCGATGACGCGGCGAACACGATGCAAAACGTCGTCGCGAGAACGCTGGCAAATCTCATGTTGTTCCTCCGGCTGTCGGGAGGCTTAAACACTGCCGGCGGGCTTTGGTTGCGCGGCGCGAAGGAATTCCTCGTAAGCCTTCAACGGCGCGTCGTCATCGGTCCAATCGCCCAAGACAAGCCGCTGCCGGAGCGTGTATTGCGAACCGGGGCCGGCGTCGCGGCCCAGCAGGTTGTGGTAGAGCGAATTGTGGTGCGCGACGCCGTCCTTGGGATCGTCGCTGTGGTAGCTGCCGCACATGCCGAAGCAGTCGTCCGGATGCGCCATCACCACCGCGACCGTCTTGCGGTCGCCGGTGGCATAGAGACCGAACGGATACGCAAACCAGCGGCCGACGGCCCACGCCACCGGCGAGTGCGTGCCGTATTCCCAGCGGCCGTCGAAAAACTTTTGCGCGGCGAAATTGTCGCGGGGCCAGGCGTTGTAGCAAAAGCGCGAGCAGGGGTTGTCGAGCGGCTGGGTGAGCACGGCGGGATTCTTCGGGCCGACCGGGCCGCGATACGGCGTCACAGTGTAGAACGCGGGATTCATCGCCGGGTCGAAATAATTGGAGGTGAACAATTCCAGGTCGCGATGCCAGCGCGCGGTGTTCTTGATCGTCACGGTGAGGTCCACGGCGTTCGCCGCCGCGACCCGATAGCGCGCCTCGGCTTCGAGGCCGGGGCCGAAACCCGGCGCTTCGGCTTTGGCCAGCGGCCAGTTCACGACCAACTCGTCGCCCTCGATCCTGGCGGTGTGCGGCACGTCGCGGCACTGGCTGAACCACTGGTTGCGCGCGAGCACGCGGTAGAGGTGAAGGCAGAAAAGTTTCTCGCGGACGACCTGCCGGCCCGTGCTCTTCTGCGTGAGCGACGTGATGCCGTGCAGATGCGTGTCGGCGTTGGCGCTGAGTTCGCCTTTCATCGCGTCGGTCTCGAACGACCAGACGCCGGGACGGTCCGTCGGTTTCAATTCGTTCATGTGAAGCTCACTTTGAGGCCGGGCCGAACGGCTTCCACATACGCGGCGGTTTCTTTTTGGAATCGCGCAACGCTGTCGAGTGCGAACTGTTGGCGCACGGCGGGGTCATTGGCATCGAGGCCGGCTTCCTTCAGGTGCAGCGTGCAGGCGTCACACCAACAGGGGTTGCCGGCTGCGGCGGGAATCTTGAACTCCAGCGAATCGCACGCGGCATCCGCCGCGGCGTGCGTCATCCACGGCCAGACGACCTTGGCAACGTATGCGCCATTCAAGCAGAGCGTGGAACAGGGTTTTCCGGCGTGGTCGCGTTGCCGCCAATCGGGATGCTGGGCCGCTTGCTCGGGATCGCGGCAGACAAGGCAGCGCGCTTTCATGCGCGATGGTGTAGCGAACCTCACGGCAAATGTCGAGCGCGGTTGCGTCCCGGCATCAGCGCGGCTCAAAGACGCCGCTGGGACTGCCACCGAGCTGGCCGCCGCCACCGAGGCCGCGGGTCAGCCGGTCCGGGACGTTGGTCTCGCCTTCTTTCATCTCGCACCCCATCATGCCAACAGCAAGCACCGTCAGCGCGAGCAGCGCCACGATCCGGGAAAGCCGAGAGATCTTCATGGTGCCCACTATACCGGCAGGCGGAAGACGCGCAACTATTTTTCGTGGCCGGCCTGGGAGCGCGGGCATCCTGCCCGCCAAGCCATTGTCGAGCGAAAACGATGCGGTTCTTCGCCGCCCTTTCGCCACTCCTTCACCGGCGGGCAGGATGCCCGCGCTCCCAGGCCGGCGACATCTCCAAGCCTGTGTTCATGCTATCAGCCAATGCTCGAACAGGTTGAAATCGCTCATGAACCAGCCGTGGGCGTTCGGGCGCATCTCACTGTTGGGTCGGATTGTGAAAACGGACTTGGAAGTCTGTTGCTTCAACCTGCCAAAAATCTGAGATGCGCCCTCGCCGTCAAATTTTTCAACCTTTGGTTGCGGCTTCGCCGTCCTGTGTTACATTCCCTCCATTCTGCGCGACGGACTGAAGACGCCGCGCAGTTCCGTTTTAGGCGACGATGAATATCCACGAATATCAGGCGAAAGAGTTGTTCCGGCGATTTGGCATTGCCGTCGAAAAAGGCGGCGTGGCCCGCACACCGGAAGAGGCGGTGGCACGCTATGATGAGATCACGGCAGCGCATGGGCAAAACGCGCAGGTCGTCATCAAGGCGCAGATCCACGCCGGCGGGCGCGGAAAAGCCGGCGGCGTGAAGTTCGCCAAAACGCGCGACGAGACCGCCGCAGTGACGCGCGAGATGATCGGCAAGACGCTCGTGACGCACCAGACGGGGCCGCAGGGCCGCGTGGTGCGCAGCGTGCTGGTCACCAGCGTCATGAAGGTGCAGCGCGAACTGTATTTCGCCGTGCTCCTGGACCGCACAGCGTCGCGGCCCGCGGTCATCGCGAGCACCGAGGGCGGCATGGATATCGAGCAGGTGGCGGCGAAGACGCCCGAGAAGATCGTCAAGGAAATCATTGATCCCGCGCTGGGCATGATGCCGTTTCAGGCGCGCAAACTGTGCCGCGCGCTCGGCCTGTCCGGCGACCTCGCCACTGCCGGCGCAAAGCTGATGTTGAACGTCTATCGCCTGTTCTGGGAATGCGACTGCTCGCTGGTGGAAATCAACCCGATGGCCGTCGCCGCCGACCCCGATGGCAAGGTTTCCGTTTCCCCGCTGGACGCGAAGTTCAACTTCGACGACAACGCCCTCTTTCGGCATCCCGACATCGCCGCGATGCGCGACCCGAACGAGGAAGACCCGCGCGACGTCGAGGCGAGCAAGCACGGTCTGAACTACATCGGCCTCGATGGCAACATCGGCTGCATGGTCAACGGCGCGGGCCTGGCGATGGCAACGATGGACATCATCAAATACTACGGCGGCAGCCCGGCGAACTTCCTCGACGTCGGCGGCGGCGCGAGCGTCGAGCAGGTGACGGCGGCGTTCCAGCTCCTGTGCAGCGACCATAACGTGAAGGCGCTGCTGGTGAACATCTTCGGCGGCATCATGAAGTGCGACATACTCGCCGCCGGCATCATCGCCGCCGCGAAGGCCGTCCACATCCCCGTGCCGCTCGTTGTGCGGCTCGAAGGCACCAACGTCGAACTCGGCAAGAAGATGTTGCAGGAAAGCGGCCTGCCGATCATCACCGCCACCGGCATGGCCGACGCGGCGGAGAAAGTGGTGAAGGCGGCGGGAGGAAATGGAGTAAAAGAAATGGAGTAGTGGAGTATTGGAACGATGGAACGGCGATCGAACAACAATCCAACACTCCAATACTTCAACACTCCAATAACCCAATGATCCCATGAGCATCCTTGTTGACCAAAACACCCGTGTCATTTTCCAAGGCATCACCGGCTCGGCCGGCAAGTTCCACGCCACGCATTGCCATAAATACGCCGGCAACGTCGTTGGCGGCGTCACTCCCGGCCGCGCAGGCGAGGTGGACCTCGACGGCGTCAAGTTGCCCGTCTTCGACACCTGCGCCGAGGCCGTGAAACAGACCGGCGCGAACGCGAGCTGCATCTTCGTGCCCGCGGCATTCGCGGCCGACGCCATCCTCGAAGCGGCCGATGCCGGCATCGCCCTCATTGTCTGCATTACCGAAGGCATCCCCGTTAATGACATGGTAAAGGTAAAGCGCGCCCTTGCCGGACGCGACGACACGCGGCTCATCGGCCCGAACTGCCCCGGCGTCATCACGCCCGGCCAATGCAAGATCGGCATCATGCCCGGCTACATCCACAAGCCCGGCCGCGTCGGCGTCATCAGCCGCAGCGGCACCCTCACCTACGAGGCCGTCTGGCAGCTCACCACCCGCGGCGTCGGCCAGAGCACCTGCATCGGTATCGGCGGCGACCCCGTTAACGGCACCTCGCATCTCGAGGCGGTCAAGCTCTTCAACGACGACCCCGCCACCGACGCCATCGTGCTCATCGGCGAAATCGGCGGCAGCGCCGAGGAAGAAGCCGCGGCGTGGATCGGCGAATATTGCAGGAAGCCGGTCGTCGCCTACATCGCCGGCATGACCGCGCCTCCGGGCCGCCGCATGGGCCACGCCGGCGCCGTCATCAGCGGCGGCAAAGGCACCGCCGCCGCAAAGATCGAGGCGTTGCGCGCCGCCGGCATCGCCGTGGCCGAAACGCCCGCCGTCATCGGCGAAACGCTCATCTCTCTCCTAAAGAAGCGTCAGCGCACCCGCCCCCGCAAAGCCTCCGCCCCCCGCGCCAAGCAGGGGAAGATCTCCAAGAAGCCCGCGCAGAAAAAGCCCGCGAAGAGGAAGTAGAGCGGAAGAACCGCGGAATCCGCGGCAGGCGGGATGCAGCCACGGATGGACACGGATTCACACCGAGGGCTGAAGTAACGTGGGCCGCTCGTCTTTCTAGCTGTAGTGCAGTTCCCGAAGAATGTCCTCACAGCCGGACATATTGAGGCAGAGGATCAAGCAAAGCACCAGCACGAGGATCACGAAAATATATCGCTGACGCAGCATGACGAACAGCGCGAACATGCTTGTGTATATCCCATAAGCAAGCACTTCTGAAACCCAGTCAGCCAATGATTTGGCAAAATGTTTTGCAAGGCCCAGAGGGAACAATGGTGCCATGGCCAATACGTAGCCGCCTCCATGCGTTTTCCATTTCGATACCAACGGCAGAACCATCGCAAGCATCACCATCCCCAAATAGGTCAATATCGCTGTTGGAACGCTGACCTTCTTGTATAGGAATCCGAGCTTGTTCATGTCATTGCATCCTATCCCTTATCCGTGTCCCATCCGAGTTAATCCGTGGCTCATTTTGCCCCATCCGTTCGACACGTTCAACACGCCGTTGTTGTTCCAGAGCGCGCCGGGGATGGCGGGGTCGCTCGTGGGCCAGTTGCAGCGGAGGGTAGTGAAGCCGCTGCCCTGAACGAAGCGGAAACTCGCATCGGAGGCGAGGCCGTTTTGGGAGATGGGAGTTGGGAGATGACAGATGGGGTCGGGCGGGACGGCGGAGTTGGTGGACCGCGTTTTCCAAACGCGGTAATTGTTCCTGATGATTAGCGCGTTCGGAGAACGCGCTCCACCTTTTCGATTGTTTGGCGCGATTTGCGGGCTGTGCCTCAGCAGGAGCGAAGGTCCGCCGGCGCGCGTCCTTCCATTCTTCACTCTTCATTCTGAACTCTTCACTTCCCTCCCGCTTTCCCGCTTGCCCCCGCCAGCCGCCGGGAGGACTATGCGCGGAGAAGGCGAAGCGGATGCGGACGAAGGAGAACGGCGATGGAAAAGAAAAACTCAAAAATGGGTATCGCGTCGTTTCTGTTAAGCCTCATGGAGTGGACATGCCTAATCACTTGGCAATACCTTGCCATACTCACAGGTCATTTTGTTTATGATACCATGAAGTCAGCCCATGGTGTGCTTCCCGCGTATGTTATCGCGATTCTTGTCTTCGCCTTCCTGCTTATGCCCGTCAGTCTGGCGCTTGGAATAGCGGATTTGTGCCAGAAGAACCGTAAAAGAATCTTCGCGATTCTCGGGATCCTGCTGAATGTTCCGGTATTAGGTTTGTTCAGCTCATACTTATACATATTAGCGTACAACTACTTCCGCTAGAAGCCGTCCGTGGTGAGACGACGCCATCACCGAACCGGAAACCGCTTGCCCCCCGACGGCCGCCGTTTCTAGGCGGAGATGACGAGGTGGATCGCGGCCTCCGGACGCGATTCTTCATCCGCGCAACATCCAGCGTGTTCGGAGAACGCGCTCCACCTTTTCGAATGATTAGCGTGTGTTGCCGGCTGCGCCTTGTTTAGATCACGCCGACGCGGCTGATGCGGTAGATGAGGGCGATGCCGAGGGCCTGGAAGATGAAGTTGGGCAGCCAGACGATGATTTCGGGGAAGAAATTCGGCCGGTTGGCGAGGGCTTCGGCGACGATGACGAGGAAGTAGTAGGCCAGGGCCAGCGCCAGCGCCCAGACAATGCCGACGGAAGTCTCGCGGCGATGGGAGCGGACGCCGAAGGGAATGGCGAGCATGGCAAACGCCAGACAGGAAAACGAAATGGCCCATTGGCGGTGGGCGCGCACGATGTAGGGGCTGGGATTGACGCCGCGCGACTTGAGGCTGACGATGGCGGCGACCAACTCGGTAAAGGTGAGATGGTTGGTGTCGCGCCGGACCTGCTTGGCGTCAACCATCTGCGAAATGTCCATGGTGAGCTGCTCGTCGTTGGCGTTGACGCCGGGGTGAATCTTCTGGGGGTTGTTGGGGTCGTTGGGATCGTGCACCTCGGATTTGACGTTGTGCAGCGTGATGAGGATTTGTTTGCGGGGAAGATCGGGGTGGAGTTCGCCGTGCGTGGCGCGGATTTTCTGGACGACGTTGCCGTTGACGTCGAGCTGGTAGATGGTCACATCGCTGATACGCTCGCCGTCGGATTTGCTGACGTAGATAAGATAGCCGGGAAATCCGTCGTTGAACCGGCCCGGCGCGAGCAAGGCGGTGGGGTGGCTGAGGCCGAGGCGAGAGAGTCCCTCGCGGAACGCGGCCTTCAGCAGCGGCGCTTCCTGGAGGTTGAACTCGAGACAAACCAGCGAGAGCAGGAAGGACATAACCAGCACCGGCGCGATGAGTTGCCAGAAGCTCTGGCCGCAGGCGCGCATGGCGGTGATTTCATTGTCGGCCGAGAGGCGGCTAAAGACCAGCAGGCAGGCGGTCATCATTCCCATCGGCAGCGAGAAGGTCATGACGAACGGCACGAGGTAGAGCAACTGGCGCAAGACCGGTCCCACCGGCACTTGCTTGGTGGCGAGCAATTCCAGCAGTTGTTTGAGCGCGTTGCCGGTCAGCAGAATGGCGCTGAACACCCCCACCGCCATGACAAGCGTGAAGACGATCTGGCGCGCAATGTAACGCTGGAGAATGTTCACGGGCTTAGTTCACGCCGAAGCCATGGTCGGTCTTCGTGGGTTTCAACTGCTTCTGGACCTTCAACTGTTTGATCTGGTGTTCGAGACACTGGAGCAGCTTTCGCAGGCGGAGGCGCAGGTCAAGCATTTCCAAAAGCTGCTGCTTCTCGCGGAGGCTGTTCAGCAGCGTAAACGACACGAGGTCGGCCAACATCTCCGCGTCGCCCAGCGCCGCGAGCGCTTGCAGGAGCGGTTTGGGAATGGCCTTGCCCGCGGCGGCCCGGAGCGTCGCCAGCCTGCCGATCTTGGCGGCCAGCTTGCCGGTCTCGGCGTCGGGCGCGTGCGTAGTGTCGAGCGGCTCAATCGCGGCGATGGGATAAGGCATGGACGGCAGAAATTCCGTGTAGCGCACGCGGCGCAAGCCCTGGAGCAGGACGTTGGAGGTGCCGTCCGGCATCTGGAAGGACGCGCTGATGATGCCGGCGCAACCGATGTCGCAAGGATGCGGGTCCGGGTGGCCGGGCACCGGTTCCTCGCGCATGAGCGCGACGGAGAACATCCGGTGCGTTTCCAGCGCGTCCGTCAACATCCGGCGGTAACGCGGCTCGAAAATGTGCAACGGCAGCACGGCCTGCGGAAACAGGATTGCGTTCGGCAGGGCCATGACGGCGATTTCATCAGGCAGTTTCACCACAAGTCAGGATAACGCCTCCGGCGTCGCGCGCAAGCTTTGGGTTGGGGGAAATCGTGATTGGTGACTGGTAATCGGTAATTCGTGATTCGTAATTGGAAATTGGTAAATTGTGGTTCGTGCCGGAAGACCGGTTTTGCTACTTGGCGCTCCATTACATCACCAGAGACCCGTCATCACTACCGATCCCCAATCACCAATTTCCAATTACGGGTCACGCATCACGCTTCACAAAATTCACATCCAGCTCCCGCGCCGCCTTCACCTCGTCCACGCGCGTCACGGGCATCGTGAACGGCGCGTTGTGCAGCGTCTCGGCGTTGCGGGTGATTTCCTCCGCGATCTGGCGCATCGCGGCGATAAAACGGTCGAGCGTCTCGCGGCTCTCGGTTTCCGTCGGCTCGATCATCAGCGCCTCCGGCACCGTCATCGGGAAATAGATCGTCGGCGCGTGGAACCCAAAATCCAGCAGCCGCTTGGCGATGTCGCGCGCGCTGGAGCCTTGCTTCTTCTGGAGTCGGGCGGAAAAGACGATCTCGTGCATGCACGCCTGCGGAAACGGATCGTCGTAAAGGTCCTTCAGCTTCGCCTTGATGTAGTTGGCGTTGATGATCGCCACCTCCGACACGCGGCGCATGCCTTCGTCGCCGTGCGCGAGGATGTAGGTGAGCGCGCGGATCAGCACGCCCGTGCTGCCGTAGAACGAGCGCATCTTGCCGATTGTCTGCGGACGATCGTAGTCCCAGGCGAGTCGTGGAGCGTGGAGCGTGAAGCGTGAAGCGTCGGCGTTCTTGCGCTCAATGCTCAACGCTTCACGCTCAACGATCTTCAATCGCGGCACCGGCAGAAACGGTTCCAGCGCCTTCTTCACGCCGACCGGGCCTGCGCCGGGGCCGCCGCCGCCGTGCGGCGTGCTGAACGTCTTGTGAACGTTGAGGTGAACAACATCGAAGCCCATGTCACCGGGCCGCGCCAAGCCGACGAGCGCGTTGAGGTTGGCGCCGTCGTAGTAAAGCAACGCGCCGGCCTTGTGCGCCATCGCGGCAATTTCCAGAATGTTCGTCTCGAACACGCCGTGCGTGCTCGGATTGGTGAGCATGACGGCGGCAACCTCGTCGTCGAGCACGGCGCGGAACTTCTCGAGGTCCACCTCGCCCCGGTTGTTCGACGGCACGGTCACGACGTGGTAGCCGGCGAGATGCGCCGACGACGGGTTGGTGCCGTGCGCGGAATCGGGAACGATTACCTTGCGACGCGGATTGCCGCGGGCAGTGTGGTAGGCGCGGATCAGCAACAGGCCGGTCAGCTCGCCGTGCGCGCCGGCAGCCGGCTGGAGCGTGAACGCGTCCATGCCGGTGATCGCGCAGAGCGTTTGCTCCAACAGTTCGAACGCGGCGAGCGCCCCCTGCGTCGTGGACGCCGGCTGATACGGATGGATGTTGGCGAAACCCGGCAACGACGCGATGCGGTCGTTGATCTTCGGGTTGTATTTCATCGTGCACGAGCCGAGCGGATAAAAATGCGTGTCCACGCTGAAGTTGATCTGGCTCAGGCGCGTAACGTGCCGGACGACATCAATCTCGCTGACTTCGGGCAGATCCGCGTCGTGCTGGCGCAGGCAGTCCTGCGGCACCAGTTCCGTCAACGGTTTTGCGGGCGCGTCGAACGCCGGCAACGAGCAGGCGCGCCGGCCGGGCGACGAGAGATCAAAAATGAGCGATTCTCTCATCACGGCTGAACCTCCCCGCTGGCCGCGCGGCCAAGCGCTTCGGCGAGTCGCTCAATGTCGGCGGTGGATTTTGTTTCCGTGACACACACGAGCAGGTCGCGCTCCATGCCGGCGCAGAACCGGCCGAGCGGCAGGCCGGCGAGAATGCCATCGCGCTCCAGCCGGTCGCAAATCGTTTGTGCCGGGGCGGGACAGGTAACGACGAACTCGTTGAAGAACGGCGCGCGCGGAAACTTCAGCGCAAAGCCGGGCACGCGACTGATCGCCTCGGCGGCCTGATGGCTGCGGCGCAGGTTCAACTCCGCCATCTCGCGCATTCCGCGCTTACCGAGCAGCATCAGGAAGATGGCGGCCCGCAGTGCCATCAACGATTGATTGGAGCAGATGTTCGACGCGGCCTTCTCACGGCGGATGTGTTGCTCGCGCGCCTGCAACGTCAGGCAGAACGCCTCGCGGCCTTCCGTATCCACACTGCGGCCGACGATGCGGCCGGAAATTTTATGGACCAATTGCCGGGTGCTGGTCAGAAAACCGAGATACGGCCCGCCGTAGCTGACCGGGATGCCGAGCGGCTGGCCTTCGCCAACGGCAAAGTCGGCGCCGTATTCGCCGGGCGGCCGGAGCGTGCCGAGCGAGAGCGGGTTGACGACGGCGACGAACCACGCGCCCTTCGGTTTGATCAACTCGCCGGCGCGCTGCATCGGCTCGATGCAGCCGAAAAAGTTCGGCGACTGGAGCAGCACGGCGGCCGTGTTCTCGTTCACCGCGGCAGCGAGCGCGTCGAGGTCGGTGACACCGTCGCGCACCGGCAGTTCCACGATTTCCGTGCCCATGCCGGCGGTGTAGGTTTTGAGAACCTGCCGATACTCGGGATGCAAGGCGCCGGAGACGACGATGCGGCTGCGTTTCGAGTGCGCGTTCAACGCGAGATAGGCGCTCTCACCGACGGCCGAGCCGCCGTCATAGAGCGAGGCGTTGGAAATATCCATGCCGGTGAGCCGGCAAATGAGCGACTGGTATTCGTAGAGCAGTTGCAGCGTGCCCTGGCTCGCCTCGGCTTGGTAGGGCGTGTAAGCAGTGTAAAGCTCGCCGCGCGAGACGAGGTGATCTATCGCGCTGGGGATGAAGTGCTCGTAAGCGCCGGCGCCGAGGAACGACGTGAGCGCGTCGAGCGGCTGGTTGCGCGCCGCCATCGCGCCGAGTTCGCGCTGCAGTTCCGGCTCGGACATGGCCGACGGCAGTTCCATCTTGAACTTGCGCAACGACGCGGGAACCGCCGCGACCAGTTCATCGAAACCCGCAACGCCGATCTCGCGCAGCATTGCGCTCAAATCGGCATCGGTGTTGGGAATGTAATCCATGGAAATGCGGAACTCGGAATGGATGGCGGAATGAATATTCGTGCGAAGTGCGTCAGTTTATACCGCACTCCTCACTCCGCCTTCGATTCACTTTTCCTCTTCCTCGTCCTCGTCCTGGCTTTCCTTCTCGCTGAGGATTTCCTCGTAGTCGCTGTCGCTGAGCAGTTCATCGAGCTCCACCGGGTCGGCGAGCTTGATCTTGAAAAGCCAGCCTTTGCCGAAGGCGTCTTCGTTGACAATGGCGGGGTCGTCGAGTACGGCCTGATTGACCTCGGTGACCTTGCCGGAGAGCGGCGCGTAAATGTCGCTGGCGGCTTTCACCGACTCGACGACGGCGCACTCCGTGCCGGCTTCGATCTCGTCGCCGACCTTCGGCAGGTCGAGATAAACGATGTCGGTGAGTTCCTCCTGGGCAAAATCCGTGAGTCCGATGGTGGCGGTTTCGTTGTTCTTGCCCAACTTCACCCACTCGTGGCTCTCCGTGTATTTCAAATCGCTTGGCACGTTCATGATATTTATCCGTTCTTACGAAAAATCGGTTTCGTCACAATCCCAGCCGGGAATCGCTTGCTGCGAATCTCGACTTCCAAACTCTCTCCGCTTGCCGCGCAGGCCGGCGGCACGTATCCCATGCCGATGCCCACACCCAGCGACGGCGACTGCGTGCCGCTGGTCACTTCGCCGACGGCCTGTCCGCCGACCCACAGCGGGTAATGCGGCCGTGGCGGCGCGCTCCTGCCGTTCATCCGAAATGCAACGAGCGTTTTGCTCGTGCCAGAAAGTGTCTGGCGTTGCAAGTGTTCTTTTCCGACGAACGCTTTTTTGCCGAGCGCGACGAACTTCGCCAGTCCCGCCTCGACCGCCGAGGTCTCCTCATCCAGCTCGTGACCGTAAAGCGGATAGCACATCTCCGTCCGCAACGTATCGCGCGCGCCGAGGCCGCACGGCTTCACGCCTTGCTTCAGCAGCAAATCCCACACCGCCGCCGTCGTTTCCGCCGGGATGACCAGCTCGAAGCCGTCCTCACCGGTGTAACCGGTCCGCGCCACGAGCACGTTCTCACCCGCGAGCGATTTCCACGCGATGCGGTTCCGTTTCACCTCCGCCGACACTCCCGGCAGCAACGCCTCCATCACCGCCACGCTGCGCGGGCCTTGCACCGCGATCGCGCCCGTGTAGTCGGAACAGTTCTCGATCTGAAGATCGGCGGCGGGGAAGCTCAGGCCCGCGGCAACGGCGTTGATGTGCGGCACGTCCGCCTCGATCCGCGACGCGTTGATGATGAGCAGATACTCTTCTTCGCCGATGCGATACGCGTAAAGGTCGTCCACCGTGCCGCCGCGCTCGTTGCACATCAGGTTGTATTGGCCCTGGCCGACGCCGAGTTTGGCGAGGTCGTTCGTGAGCAGATGATTGAGGAATGCCAGCGCCTGCGGGCCGCTCACGCGCACCTCGCCCATGTGCGAGATGTCGAACATGCCGCAGTCCGTGCGGACCGCGTTGTGCTCGGCGAGAATGCCGTCATACTGCACCGGCATCTCCCAGCCGCCGAACTCCACCAGCCGGGCGCCGAGCCGGCGATGGCTTTCGTAGAGCGGCGTGCGTTTCAGTTGGGCCTCGGTTGTCATCGGGCGCGAACCTAGAAGAAGCCTCGCCGCTTGTCAAAGATGTTTGCGAAAAGTCCCGTTTACGCTTGCCGGCTCCGCTGCGGTGTGCGACGAATCCGCCCGTCAATTTGCAGCTCCAGCGCGCTTTTTAATGCCGTGTGGGAAAGTGCGCGAATCAGGCGTAGTATTCCTTTATGAAAGAACTTCGGGTCATCCATGACTGGATCAGAAAATCCAGGCGCACGTTTCACACGATCTCCCGCGTCTCATCGTTGCCAGACCCGACGTTCATCTGCGAAGGCCGGACGATGGTCTCCTTCAGCAGCAACAACTACCTCGGCCTCGCGCATTCCCCGCGGTTGATCGCCGCCGCGCACAAGGGTCTGGACCAGTATGGCGTGGGTAACTGCGAGTCGCGCCTGCTCGGCGGCGACATGGACATCTACCGCGACCTCGAGGCGAAGCTGGCGAAGCTCAAGGACAAGGAGACGGCACTGTTGTTCGCCACGGGGTATTTGACGAACCTCGGAATCCTCTCCAGCCTGACCAACTCCGCCACGGTGGCCCGCGTGTATGGATTGCACTCGCGCACGCGCTACCGGCACGCCTATTTCTCCGACGAGTGCAACCACGTCAGCATCCGCGAGGGCATCCGCATGTCCGGCGCGCTCAAGGTCACTTATCGCCATTGCGACATGGACGACCTCGCCCGGAAGTTGAAGAAGAACGACGCCACCAGCAAAATCATCGTCAGCGATGCCGTGTTCAGCATGGACGGCGACATCGCGCCGCTGCCGGATCTGTTGCGGCTGGCCGACGACCATGACGCGATGGTCTATATAGACGACGCCCACGGCACCGGCGTGCTCGGCGAAACCGGCGCGGGCACCTCGGAGATGTTCAACGTCAAAAGCCCCCGCCTCATTTCCATGGGCACACTGAGCAAGGCCTACGGCGCCATCGGCGGTTTCATCGCCACCGAGAAATACATCGCCGACATCCTGCGGTTCACCTGCAGCGCCTACGGCTACACCTCCACGCTCCCGCCCGACCAGGCCCTTGCGGTGTCGGAGGCAATGTCCATCGTCCAGGAAGAGCCGGAGCGCCGCCGCCGGCTCTGGGAGAACCAGCGCTATTTCGTCGCGCGCATGGAAGGTTTGGGGCTGAAACTGGTATCGAAGCAATCCTGCATCGTGCCCGTCCTGATCGGCGACGAGGCCCGCTGCGAGAAATGCGCCCGCTTGCTGGAGGATAACGGTTTCCACGTGGACTCCATCGCGTTCCCCGCCGTCAAGATCGGGACGGCGCGGTTGCGCTTCAACATGAACGCCAACCACACCCGCGAGCAGATTGACCGCCTCCTGGACATCCTTGACCGCCAGATCAAGAACGACTGGAAGTAGCGAGGGATGGCGGTTTCAGAGCTACGAGTTGGGCCGGGATCGGGCAACTTGCCGCCGGTCCCCTACCCTCCTTCGCACGCCCAAAACAGCAACGCTATCCCGACCACGATGCGATACCACGCGAAGGCGTTGAAAGTGTGCGTCCGCACGTAGCGCAGCAGCCACTTCACAGCGATGAAGGAGACGACGGCGGAAACCGCCGTGCACCACAACAGCACGCCCCAGTCTTCCGAGGGCGCGCCCGCCAGCGGATGATGCAGCGCCTTGAAGATTTTCAGTCCGCCAGCCGCCAGCATCGTTGGAATGCCGACGAGGAAGGAGAACTCCGTCGCCGCGGGGCGGTTCATGCCCAGCGCGAGCATGGTCAGGATGGTTACGCCGGAGCGGGAAGTACCGGGAAATACGGCGGCCACCAGTTGCGCCAGGCCGACGGCCACGGCCACTGTCCACGTGACGCTGCCCGACATCTCCCGGTCCCTGATCCACCGTTCGACGATGAGAAAAAGGATGCCGCCCACCGCCAGCGCGACGGCCACCGGCAGCGTTTCCTCCGGCAGCTTGAAATGACGCTTTTCGAGAATCATGCCGCCCACGCCCGTGACGAAAAAGGCCAGTGCCAGTTTCAGGATGAAGTCGCGCGTGGCGGCCTCGCGCCAACGAAAGAACACCTGGTTCAGCCGTTCGGGAAACAGCGGCAGCACCGCCACCACCGCGCCGCACTGGATGACGATGTTGAACAAGTCGCTCGAGTGTTTCTTGAAGGCGTGCTCGAAGATGAGCAGATGCCCGGTGGATGAGACCGGTAGAAACTCCGTGATGCCCTCGACGATGCCTTGGAGAAATGCGAAAAGCCAGACGTTATCCATGCGCGCTCTAGCCTCCGGCGACGATGCGGACGACCTCCAGCCGGTCGCCCTCCTTCAATTCCACGTTCGCGAACTGCTCGCGCCGCAGCGGCTCGCCGTTGTGCTCGACGATGACGATGCGCGGGTCCAAACCCTGCCGCTGGATGAAATCCGTGATGCGACACGGCAACTCGACGGTCGCCGGCTTGCCGTTGGCGATAATATTGACGCTGTTTTTCATGACGGCGAACGGGTCTCCGACAGCGCCGGGTCCCAGTCTTTCCAGACCGGCTCATAACCGAGCGCGCGAAGTTTGGCGGCGACCTCCGCCGCCGACCGCTGGTCTGCTATCACAAATTGCTCCGCCGCGCAACAATGCTCGCCTTCGGACGAAATCTCCGGCACCGCGACGACCCTGCCCCGCTCCGTCCGATGCAGCTTGTCGCTGCCGGCGCCGGTGTAACCGCCCGGCTCCGTGTGGCTGCCCGCGCTGATCATCGTCACGCCGAGCGGCATCAAGCCGTCGCGCAACCGCGCCGACTCGCGCGTGCTCAGCACGATGCCAGCGTGCGGAAACGTCAGCCGCAGCGCGCACACAAATTGCGCCATCTCGCGGTCGCTCATCGGATACCGCGGCGCAAACTCGCCCGCCGCCGGCCGCAGCCGCGGCAACGACACCGTGAGCTGCGCGCGCCAGCATTGGCGCAGCAGATACCCCGCGTGCGCCGCCATGGCAATGGCCTCCTCGCGCCACTTCCACAAGCCGATCAACGGTGCAATGCCGAGCCGGCGCATGCCCGCCGCATACCCGCGCTCCGGCGTCTCCAGCCGCCAGTCGAAATTTTTCTTCGGCCCCGCCGTGTGCATCTCGCGATACACGTCGCGGTTGTAGGTCTCCTGATAAACCACCAGGCCTTCGCAGCCTGCGGCGACGATGGGCCGGTAGTCCTCCGTTTCCAATGGGCCGACCTCGATGCTGATGCTCGGCACGCCCGCCGCGTGCAACGCTGCCACGCAGTCGCGCAAATACGCCGCCGAGACCAGCTTCGGATGCTCGCCCGCCACGAGCAGGATGTTGCGGAAACCCTCCGCCACCAGGTGCCGCGCCTCCGTCATCACCTGCTCCACCGTCAGCGTGGTGCGCAGGATCGCGTTGTCGCGCGAGAAGCCGCAGTATTGGCAGTTGTTGACGCACTCGTTGGAGAGATACACCGGCGCGAACAGCCGCATGACCTTGCCGAAATGCTTCACCGTGAGCGCATGGCTCTCCTGCGCCATCGTTTCCAGAAACGGCGCCGCCGCCGGCGAAATCAGCGCCGCGAAATCCGAAAGCGAGCGATGTCCGCCGCGAGCGAGCGCCCGCTCCACATCGGCCGTCGTTGCGCCCTCGGCCAGTTGAGCGATCTTCGCAAAAGGCAATTCGTTGTATGTCGTGACGAAACTCATGGGCATCCAAAACATCCGCCATCGCCCCGGATCGGGGCGCGGTGCGTCAGGCTGTTCGGTTGTTGCATCGGCAAAGGTTAGCGCGAAGCCCACCGGTTGCGCAAGGACGCCTCGAATGACCGTCTGGCGAAAAACGGAAGTGTTGACGTTCAGGGGCATCGGCGTAGTCTGCGCGCAGGAGGTTTGATGAAGCCGGACAATGTGGCAATTGGGAGGCGGAAGTCCTTCGGGCAAGGAGGCGTAGCGGGTGGAAATTCACCTCTGCGATTGATGAGACTGGCCACCTTTGTTCTTTTCCTGGAGTTCGGTATGGCATTAGGGGCCGACGTTCCCCCGGCGTTTCTGAATGAGAAGAACGCCTGGTCATTTGACATCGAGTTGACGGCCTACCTTCCGCGATATTCCTCCGTGCAACCGCTGCGCATTTCCTTTTGTTCGGAGAACACGCTCATCGAGCCATGGGCCATGACGGACACCGATTGCAGCCTCACCATGCCGACTAAATACCTGCAATCGCTGGCAAAATACTTTTACACTCACAAAGCGTTTCACAACCCGTCTCTCTATTACATGAAGTGCGTGGAAACACCAAAACATCCCGCTCCACCATTGCCGAACATAGAATCGAGACAGAAAGAGAAGCTTCCTGCCGCCAGAGTGGATGTGTCGTTGGCGGTCATTGAAGAGAAAAACCAGGAATTCAAATTCTACTGCATTGCCACATTGCCTTGGGACAGGGAGTTGATTCCTTTTCTGGACGGGGCAATCAAGCAAATCAAAGGCACTGGGTGCGAGGAACCGCTCCGCTGGTTGCGCGACGGATGTGCGCTTCACAAGGCCCCTCCCACGCCATGGGTAAGCTGGGACTCCGATAAGGACAAACAATTGCTCGGACATCATTTGAGTCAAATCCCGATGGGGGGATTCGAAGTCACGGACACGCCTTTCGAAGTGGTATTAAAAACCTTTGAAGGGCGTTTTCAAGACTATCGAAAGACCCATCCTGACGCAGCGCGAGAATTGCCCAAGACCCTGTTCACAGTTCGGGCTTCGCGAGCGCTGCTGCAGCAAAAGGTTGAAGGCATTCACCTGGCACCAACTGGCAACTTGTGGGATGGCATCCATTTCTTGACATACTGCCTGGATGGTTTGGCCGTGGCGGATTTGCCCCACGGAGGCAGCACAGACGTTTCCCTCCCGATTGAAAACGGACACCTTGTTGTCCGCAACGGTGCGTTTTCAATGCAGGACATCAAGGACTTCGCTGCGTTGGCGTCCAAACTGAAAGATGCGAAGGATGGAGTGTCACAATACCTTCTCGACAGGCCGGACCAGGTATTTCGGAAGGAACTACTTGAATACCAAAGTTCCGGCTCCAATACCGGGTTGCTACGGGGATGTGTGCTGCGGGAACTGAACCGGACGGCCTACGAGGCAGCGTTTTACGACCCCCAGCGGTTTGCAGGCGTAAAGCTTTCGCCAGCAACACTTGCCTTGCTAAAGAAACATCCACAGGGCCAAGCGCTTATTCGCCTCAACCGCATGCTTTTGGAAGACGCTTACCCCATGGAGATTTCAAAGCATGTTCGTGAGAAATGAGAATGAGATCAATGCGGCTGTGAAGACAAGGCGGAACCAGCGCTCCAAGCCAGGCACCCGTTACAAAGAAACAAACAAGTAATCAGCCATGACAATGCCAAACATGGACCGATGGATATATGAATCCCTTAGGGCACGCGCTCCACTCATTGCGGTTGTTGTTCTGTCTATTGCGATCTTTGCTGGCGTATTGCCGTCGCTTAATCGTAGAGCAGAACGAGCCTGGCAAGCTGACATGATGAAGGAAGGCAATCGCCTTGTTGAAAAGATCGAACAGTGGAAAGCAATTAACGGCCGTTTGCCGTCAAACCTTTCCGAGGCCGGACTTCCAGATGATGGACCGCTGTATTACAATAAGTGGAGTGACGACGAATATGTCGTGTCGTACGCCGATGGCAGAGGATTCTTCACTGACACGCGATATTATTCCAAAAACAAAAAGTGGAGTCCGTTAGGCGACTGATCATGCCAACCCTTCACACGCTATGCTTGGATTCGACAACAGTCACTGCCACATCAGGGACTAGCCTACAGAGAACGATTGGCCATAAACCGTGCAAGCGGCCAGAGGAGGAGCAAAGAGGCGGCGGGATGAAAACGGAGATAATGGAGATGACAATGACACGAATTCTTTTTGCCATATTGGTTGCGGGATTGGCGGGCCAGTTGAACGCCCAACAGTCGCAGGGAAACAATACTCCACCCAAGGACGTCGCCATGAAAGCCACCGTCAATTTGGAGCAACGAACGCAACCCTACGTCAATCTTGCCAAAACAACGTATCCGGCTGCCAAGCAACGGTATCTCCAGGGGTTGCCGGCAGGCCACAGGTTCTCGGTTGTGACACGGTTCTACGGCAAGGACGGAAAATACGAACAGGTCTTCGTGTCCGTAAACAAGATAGCCGGTCAAACTGTCTATGGACAAATCGCCAGCGAGACGACGCATATCAAAACTCTCAAGCGTGGAGACGCCGTCAGTTTTCCAGAGGGCGCCATACTCGATTGGTGCATCCTGGATCCGCAAGGAAATGAAGAAGGAAACTATGTCGGCAAGTTTCTGGATGCCTACAGATTGAAAAAAGCCGTGATGCTCATCGCCATTAAAAGAGACACGAGCGGGCGGATTGTCGGCGCAGGCTTCAGGATGGCAACAACCCCTGAGGAAAAACCGCAGGATATATCCTTCTGCATACCCGAGAACGTGCGACGAGCCGCAGAGCAAATGATTTTGAACAATGACTCCCAAAAGCACGGGCTCATAATCCTTCACTACAACAATCCGGGCGAAGCTGACAAGCAAGGCGCAATAGTGATATACGATATTCAGAACGAAAAACTCGAACCGCCAAAATAGCGGCGATAGCCGGACACGGGCCATGGCTGCAACGGTTATGGCCGTGCATCCGATGCGGCATTGGGATTAACGCTCCGGGGCATCGGCGTAGTCTTCGCGCTGGAAGTTTTATGAAGCCGGACAAGGAAGCGGTTGGAACGTGGAAGCCCTGCAGGCTCGGGGGCGCTGAAGCTTCACCACGACACTCCGCGCGTGCCAGGCTTGGACTCAAAGACGGCCACCACACCTCCTCCAGTCGACAATCGGGCCGAAAACTCCAGGAAACCAACCGCACAATTATCCGAACTCTCCGAATTCTTCTGCTTGGTCTTTGTACAGTTGCGTTTGCGGTGATTGCCAAAGCTGGAGACACCAATCCTTTTGCAGGCGAGTGGCCTACAGACGCCCAGAATTTTAAGGTCCTTGAATACTATTTCGACGCTGCAACCCACAGAATCACGGTTGTCTTTTGGGAGGTGAACAGTGCCTTTGTTTATTCTGGCATCAAGGTGATGCGCGCCGGCTCGGACCTTAAGTTCACCGTGCTTTACAAGATCGGCGGTGGTGGTGCTCATAACGATCCGATGTTCAAGGACACCGAAGACCGCAAATGGAAGGTTAGCTTCGAAGCTCACGGTTTCGATCCTAAACAAGGCAAGCTCATCTACCAAGGCGCGACTCCGACCGATACGCGGGAGATCCCCTACAAGGGAGCCCGAAGCGAGCCGCCGGCCCGGCAGCGCAATGAACACAAGCAGATTTCAACGAGCACCCCCCGTCCACTGGCGTTGTCTATCACAGTACAGGACAAGGATCGCAGTTTTACCGTTCGTTTGGAAAACACGGGCAACAAGCCGGTGAAATATGTTGATATGCTAAAGCCAAGGCCGGGAGATCTCGATCTCGCAGGTAATACCGAGATTCTCGTGAGAGACAAAAACCGTCGCATTCTTTCCAAGATAAACGGTGGAAACTCGGATGGATACACTTGGGCCATTTTTCAATCACAAGCATATCCTGCGAGCTACAGCTACGACAATCGCATTCGCCGGGTGGAGCGAGTCGAAGGAAGTACAACGACGAAGATCCGAAGCCCAAATAGAGATGCACATTCCCCAACCACACATGAATCATGACAATAACCCCAATACAGAAGTGTTTACGCTGTCAGACGATGAAATCCAGCTTTGCTTAGTCGGCAACTCGTCACTTCACCTCCGATCGGTTACACCAGAAGGTGATCCCGTGGAGTTGAGCGAGAGCGAGGCAAAATTATTGGTCTCAGCCTTATTGTGAATGATAAAGCGGATAAAAGAGTGAGTAATCGTATCAATGGCAAGATGATCATCTAAAGCGCGTCGGCTCCTGAATTCTGATGCTCGCGGGGTGTGCCACCTAATATTGCAGAGTGTACAGAAATCGGAAATCCCAACCGCGCCGCCGCCACACTGTGAAATATCCGGGTTACAAGTCCCGTTTCTCTTCCTGCGCCTTCTTCTGGCCCTCGCGATAGACATGCACGAGCACGCCGCCGAAGCCACCGACGCAGAACAACAACAGCAGACCGCTGATAGTCGGCGGACGCCCGCCACCGTTGGCCATGACCGCCAGTGCGGGCAAACCGAGCGTGGCCAGCGTGATGATGCCGCCCTCGATAAAGGCCGAGGCTATTTCCTTGAAAGTGATTTTCGGGAGATTTCCCTCCGCCACTTCCGTCTCCGCCGGCGGAATGAAATCATTGGGCAACGGCCCCGCCCCTTCTTCGCCCCTCAATACCCTGCCGGCCCTCTCCGCATCCTCGTCAGCCACTTCCAATCGGATCGGGATGGCGGTCGTGCCGGCACCGACTGCGGCGAGGCTGATTTCGTCAAACAGAAATCCCTCAATCCCCGCCGCCTGCAACCGCGACAACGCCAGCGACGCGTCGGTCTGGCGGATAAAGGTGCCGACGGTCGTCATACGAGAAAGCTCCGTTCACCGCTCCAAAAATCCTGTCAGCGGACTTGTCGCCTGCGCCTCGCGCGAGCGCGGGGCAAGGCCGATCTCGTAGGCGTCGCGGCCCGCCTCGACGGCAGCTTTGAAGGCGCGGGCCATGCGAATCGGGTCGCTGGCGACGGCGATGGCGGTGTTAATCAACACGGCGTCGGCGCCGAGCTCCATCGCCTCGGCGGCGTGACTGGGCGAGCCGAGGCCGGCGTCCACGACGACGGGAACGGTGGCCTGCTCGATGATGATTTCGATCTGGGCGCGCGTCTCCACGCCGCGGGCACTGCCGATGGGCGAACCGAGCGGCATGACCGTGGCGCAGCCGGCTTCCGCGAGCCGCTTGGCGAGGACGGGATCGGCGTTGATGTAGGGCAGCACAATGAAGCCCTCCTTCACCAACACCTCGGCGGCCTTCAGCGTTTCAATCGGGTCCGGCAGCAGGTAATGCGGGTCGGGATGGATTTCGAGCTTCACCCAGTTGCCGAGACCGGCCGCGCGCGCGAGCCGGGCAAGGCGGACGGCTTCATCGGCGTTCATCGCGCCGCTGGTGTTGGGCAAAAGCTGGATGCGTTTGGCGTCAATGAATTCCAGGATGTTCGCGAACCGGTCGTGTTGTCCGCTGAGATCGGCGCGGCGCAACGCGACGGTGACCATCTCGCTGCCGCTGGCGGCGATGGCGTCGCGCATCCCTTCGTTGGATGCGAACTTGCCCGTGCCGAGCAGCAGGCGGGAGGTGAACTCGCGGTTGGCGATTTGCAGGTTGGAGGGTTTATCGGTCATGAAGCAAGTGGTCAGTGTTCAGTAATAAGTGATTGGTAATTGGTAATTGGTGATGGGCAAAGACGCCGGGTTTCATGCACTGAATACTGATTACCAATTACCAATCACTGCTTCCCCAGCACCTCGTTGGCGCTGCCGCGGCGATAGCCCTGCAAATCGAGCGCGACGTAGGCGTAGCCGATTTCCTTGAGCCGGTTGACGATGGTGTCGCGGACGCCGTTCTCCACCAGCCGTGCGATCTGGTCCGGCGCGACCTCGATGCGCGCGAACGGCACTGCGCCGTTGGCGCCACCGCGGTGATGCCGCACCCGCACGTCGAAGAAGCCGAGGTCCCAGAGCGCATTTTCCGCCGCCTCGATCATCGCCAGCGCCTGCGGCGTCACCGGCTCGCCGTAAGGCACGCGCGAACTGAGACATGCCATCTGCGGTTTGTCGGCGGTAGGCAGGCCCAGATGCGCGGACAATGCGCGGATGTCGGCCTTGGTCAGGCCGGCTTCCTTGAGCGGCGCGCGCACTTCGAACTTGGCGGCTGCCTCCGCGCCGGGGCGGAAATCGCCGATGTCACTGGCGTTCTCGCCGTAAATGATCACCGCAATGCCCTCGGCCCGCGCGACGGGTGCGAGCTTCGCGAACAACTCGTGTTTGCAAAAATAACAACGGTTCGGCGGATTCGAGACGTACTCCTGGTTCTGAAACTCGTCGGTCTTGACGACGCGGACCGGAAACGCGAACGCCTCGCCCAGCCGCATCGCGTCGGCCAGTTCCCGCCGCGGCAGGCTGGGCGTGTCGGCGATGACCGACAGCGCCTTCGCGCCGAGCGTGTCGTGTGCAACGCGCGCCAGAAAGGCGGAGTCCACGCCGCCGCTGTAGGCCACGAGCACGCTGCCGTAGCCGCGCAGCAGGTCGCGGAGGCGGTCGAACTTGGTTTGCAATTGAGCGTCCACCGAAATGACTGTAGCGAGGTTGCCGGAGGGTGTCAAAAGGCAATCAGCCCCGACGCGCACGCCGAGGCTGATCGCCGCGAGAAACTGTCATCCACCGCCTACGACGTCTCTTCGCCGAGTTCGACGTTCCAGTAGGCGATGTCGAGGAAGTGCTTCCAACTGTCGTCAGCCTTGGGGATGGTGACCTGCACGAACGGCCGCCACTTGGGCCGCTTGGGTTTGCGGATGAGCTTCATGCCGGCCTCGCCGGGCGTGCGGTTGGCCTTGTGGGTGTTGCACGCGATGCAGGAGCAGACGACGTTTTCCCAGACCGTGGTGCCGCCGCGATCGCGCGGAATGACGTGATCGATGTTCAAGTCGCGCCGGTCGAACACCTTGCCGCAATACTGGCAGGTGTTGCCGTCGCGCTCGAAAATGTTGTGGCGGGTGAACTTGACCTCCTTGTGCGGCAGGCGGTCGAAGAAAAGCAGGAGCACCACCTTCGGAATGCGGATGCGGAAGCGGATAGTGTGGATGCTCTCCTCCTCCTGGGGGAACCGTTCGGAGAAATTGCGCCACTCGCTGAAGTCGAAGGTGTTGAACGCGCCGTTTTCGGCGCACACAACCTCCGCGTGGCCCTCAAACAGCAGCGTCAACGCCCGTCGGACCGAGCAGATATTGACCGCCTGCCAGAGCCGGTTCAGCACCAATACGTTACCATTCAGCAACGTTTCCATAGCTCGTTACATTTTGTACGCCGTATCGAATCCATCCAATAACGGCCCGGAAGTTTACCATTACCTTCCCAAAAGTGTCAATGACTGCGCCGTCACGGTTACATGACAAAAATGCTACAGCCTCCGCCCCTCCGCACGCGAAAACCTCACAGCCTGTCCAGGGTGTGAGCCTTCTTGGCCGAGACATTGAGGTCTTTGACGATCTTGTCCAATTCCTCGTCGCCAATGTCCAGGTCAATGACGAGCTTGCCGTCGCGGATCGGGCCGCGGATCGCCGCCGCAGCCGCGGGGACGGCATTGATCGTCAGCACGTAAAGATCGCCCTTATGCTCGACCGTGAACTTTTCAATGGCGCGCGCGCCATGGGGATCGAACTGCAGCACGAGCTGTTTGCGCGTCGCGCCTTTCAAGGCGACAGCGGTTTGCAGGTCGTATTCGGACAGCTCCGACACGGGGTTGATGCTCACGTTCATCGGCGGGTTGCGGATGACAACAACCTTGCGATGCTCTTCGGGCAGTTGATCGGAGACCTGCACATAGACGCGCAGCGAGGCGCCCCCCTCTTCTTTGCAGCCGGGCGCAAACCAACAAATTGCCAACGCCATCATCGAACTAAAAATCGTGCTTCGTTTCATATAATCCACATCCAGTAAAACCCACAGTCTGTCTTCCGGGACGAGTTTACCGCAAAACATCGCCGCAAGACAAGCGCAAGGGTTGCACTTCGCCTGCCGGCGTCTATAATGACTGCACTTTTTATCCATACGGCATCAACGGACAAGATTATCGTGGTCGAGCCAACATCACCTGAAACTCCACCGGAAAGCAGCCTGCCAGCGCCCCCGGCGACGCCGGAGGCGGCACCCGGCCCCGAACGGGGCGCGACGCCCATCGAAGCGGCGCGGATGGCGCTGTCCGCCAGCGCGCTGCCCGGCCGACCATGGGGATTGCCGAAATTGACGGCGCGGTATGACGCGCTATTGATCGCGCTGATTTTGGTGACGGCCCTGCTGGCTTACGTGAACATGTTCTCCGGCGAACTTGTCCTCGACACGCGTTCGATGGTGCAAGGCGATCCGCGCATTCGCGACCTCGATCACATCGACGACATCTTCGGCAAGAACTACGGTTTTCCGCTCGTCACCAACGACGGTCTCTACCGTCCGCTGACCACGCTCTCGTTTTTGTTCAATTACACCATCCTCGGCAACGCCACCAACCCCATCGGCTATCACACGGTGAACTGGGCGCTGCACGTGCTTAACGCGGTGCTCGTGTTCTATCTGGTGACGGTGGTCTTCCGCTCGACGCGCGCGGGGTTCGCGGCGGGGTTGCTGTTCGCCTGTCAACCCGCCAACACGGAAGCGGTCACCTACACCCTGGGCCGGGCCGATCTGCTCGCGACGGCGCTGGTGTTGCTGGGGTTGTTCGCACACCTCGGCCACGTGGCGTCGGCCGGCCGCGTCGGTTTGCAAAGGCTGCTGCGGCTGGCGCTATGGTTGCTGTTTTTTCTCGCGTTGCTGGCCAAGGAAAGCGCGGCCGTCCTGCTGCCGCTGGTGGCGCTGTTTGACTGGCTTTTCGATTGGCGGCGACACACCGGCCGGCCGAGCCGCGATTTTTGGGAAAACTGTTTGAGAAAATTCCGCAGCAACTACCTGTGGATGCTCCTGATCTGGCTCGGCTATCTGGGCATGCGCGCGGTGGTGTTGCTGCGGCTGGAGCCGAAGTTCGTCAGCTTCCTGGACAATCCGCTCGTCGAGTCGAACATTGCCGACCGGCTCCTGACGGCGTGCAAGTTGACGGGCAGAGCGGCCAGCCTGCTGGTGTTTCCGCAATGGCTCAGCGCCGATTACTCCTTCAGCCAGATTGTTCCCGTGAGCACCGGATTTCATCGCGTGGACGACTGGCTCGGCGTGCTGGCGTTGCTGGCGGTCCTGGGAACGATCTACGCGGCCTGGCGATTTCACCGGCAATGGCGCGCGCTGTCGTTCTGGGTCGGCTGGTTTCTGCTGGCGCTCGCATCGAACTTCGGGGTGTTCAGCGCGGGCGATGTCATTTTTTCGGAACGGTGGCTCTACCTGCCCAGCGTCAGCATGTGCGCGCTGATTGGCGTGGTGATTCATCTGGTGACGCGCAGCATCATCGCGCCATGGTGGGCCTACAAAGGGGAACTGCCCGCGTTCGCCGACTGCTCTGAAACGATCCTGTTAAACGATCATCTGGATTTGCCTTATCAGCACCGGCTCGCCATCCGAAAACGCCTCGGCTGGGCGTCCTACGTCGCGGCCATCGCGATGATCGCCACGGTGTTCACCCTGCGCGCGTTCTGGCGGACCAGCGAGTGGAAAAACGATTTCTCGATCTGGCAGGCGGCCACGATGACCTGCCCGGACAGCGCCAAAGCTCGCAAACAATTCGCCTTCGCCCTGTCGCAAAGCGCACCGGACGGCTCGCGCATTGACGAGTCCATCACCGAAGTCGAAAAGGCGCTGGTGATTTATCCCGACTACGAGGAAGCCCGCGCGCAACTCGGCCATTACCGCGGCGTGAAAGCGGACCTGCGCGCCGCCCCTGAACGCGCCGCCGGCCGGCCTCTGTCGCCGGAAACACGCGCGCTTTACGCCAAGGCCGCCGAAGCGCTGCAACGCGCCACCGACCTGGATCGCAAGGCGTCCGAGGTCCGCCTGCAACGCCTGCGCAGCCGCGCGTGGGCCGCCGACCTCAAGCTCACGCTGGGCAACCCTCTCATTTACCTCGACCTCGGCACCGTGTATTCCCAACTCGGTGCTTTTCCCAAAGCGCTCGAAGCGTTCAGCTACGCCGCCCGGATTTCTCCCGGCGAGCCGGTCGCCCACGAAGGCATCGGCGAAGCGCTGGCCAACCTGGGCCGGATGGAAGATTCGGCCATCGAGTTGATCCAGGCCCTCATGCTCGCACCCAATCGAGGCCAGACCTGGCGCGCGCTGGAAATCGTCTACAAGAAACTCGCTCCCACGGAACAGGCTGTCGCCCGCGATCCCTCGGGCCATCTGCATCTAAACAATTCCGTCGCCCTTGTGCAGGGACACATTGAACGGGCGATTCGTTCGCTGGTGCAGGCGTTGCAGGACGCCAACCAGCGGGAACTGGCGCGCAAGCTCGCGGAAATTGCCGTGGATCAGTACGGCATGGCCCAAGCCGACTTTGGCGACCTGGTGCGGCGCGGAGTGGTCCGCGAAAAAGTCCTCGTCCGCTGACGCCCCGTCAGACAGTGGCCGCCGGCAACAGGTAATCCATCGTTTTCACCAGCGTTTCCTTGAGTTGCTTGCGGTGGACCACGAGGTCCACCAGCCCGCGTTCCAGCAAGAATTCCGCGGTCTGAAACCCCTGCGGCAGTTCCGATTGCGTCGTGTCCTTGATCACGCGCGGCCCGGCAAATCCGATCAGCGCGCCCGGCTCCGCCACAATAACGTCGCCGAGGCTGGCAAAGCTCGCCATGACGCCCGCATAGGTCGGGTTCGTCAGCACGCTCACGTAAGGCAGCCGTGCCTGCGCGTGGCGCGACAACGCTGCCGAGGTCTTCGCCATCTGCATCAGCGACAGCATTCCCTCATACATCCGCGCCCCGCCGGACGCGCTGACGACGATGCACGAGATCCGTTCCTTGGTGCTTCGCTCGATGATCCGTGTGATTTTCTCGCCGACCACCGACCCCATGCTCGCGCCGAGGAACCGAAAATCCATCACCGCCAGCCCGACGCGGTGCGGTCCCATCGAGCCGACGCCGGTGATCACAGCATCCTTCAAGCCGGTTTCCTGGCGATTCTGTTTGAGTTTGTCGGCATAAGCGGAGACGCCGGTGAACTTCAGCGCGTCCACCGAAATCATCTCGCTGTCCGCTTCCTGAAAACTGCCCTGCTCCACCAGCGACGCGATCCGTTGCCACGCGCCGAGCGGGAAATGGAAGCCGCACTTCGGACAAATCCGCAGGTTCTGGTCCAACTCCCGCGTATAAATCGCCTCGCCACAGGACTTGCACTTGGTCCACAGCCCGTGCGGTATCTCCACGCGCTTCGCTGGCGCTTTCGGAACTTTTGATTTCTTGACCTCAACCATAAATTCTTCTCCGGCGTCGCGCCGGCTCAACCGCGGCCCACCGTCAGCACCATTACCGACTCGGCGCCCGCAGAGCGCAGCACCCTAGCACACTCGTTCGTCGTCGCTCCAGTGGTAAATACGTCGTCCACCACCACGACCCGGCTTTTCATAAAAACCTCCGGCCGCCGCGCCGCGAACGCGCCGCGCACGTTTTGGGCGCGCTCGGCCGCGTTGAGAAACGCCTGCGTCGCCGTGTCGCGAATTCGCCGCAGGTTGTTGGCGATCATATTCGCCGACAGCGTCCGCGCCAGCCGCCGCGCAAACCATTCCGCCTGGTTGAACTGCCGCTCCCGCGCCCGCGCCGGAAAGAGCGGCACCGGCACCACGCAATCCACCTTGGCCCATTCGATCCGCTCCCGCGCCGCGGCGACGAACAATTCCGCCAATTCCGGCCCCAGCCAGAGCGCGCCGTTGTATTTGAACCGGTGAATGCACTCGCGCGCCACGCCCGTCAGCCGGCAGGCGCAAACAGCCTTCTCAAAATGAAAAACCTTGTCCGCGCAGTGCGAGCACCGGACCGGCTCGCCGGCCTGGCCGGCAAACGGCAGACTGCACCGCTCGCAAAACGGCCGCGGCAACGGCCGCAGTTCCTCGCGGCACTTGCCGCAAAGCGCGCTGCGGCTCCCCGGCTCGCGCGTCGCCTTGCAGACCGCGCAATCAGCCGGGTAAACCAGTTCCAGTGCGACCTTCGCCCATTCTTGGATTGCGCCGAGCATAAAACCTCGCGATGCACCCTTCAAAACCCGCCAGCGCCAGCCACAACAACGCCAGCACCGGCCACGCGGCCGCGCCGTTCACAAATGTGAACGCGCCCGACCCAAACAGCCAGTTCAACTCCTCGCCGCCGCCATGCGTCACCGCCAGCATGATCCGCAGCGCCGCCACCGCGCCCGCGTGAACGCCGATCGACAGGAACAGCGACCCCGACTTCACGTAACACCACGCCAGCAGCGTTCCCAGTCCCGTCAACGACACCAGCGCCGGCAACACGCCCGCCATCTCCTTCGGCGGCGCGCTCCAGAAATGCAGCGCCGCGTAAATCAAACTGCTGGCCCACAGCGCCCGCGCCACGCCCCAGTCACGCCGCAGCGCGCCAAAGATCACGCCGCGGAAAAACAACTCCTCAAAAATCCCGACCGCCGCGCCCACCGCCACCGGCCTCGCCGCCTCCGACCATGTGAAGCCCTCCCACACCCGGTTGCCTGTCAACACCGCCGCCCATCCGACCAGCATCACCGCGGCAAACGACAGGACCCATCCGCCCCCCACCCTCGCCGCCGCCGGCACGAGCGGCGACCGCAAGCCCAGCCGCTCCCAACCCGCCATGCCCAGCGCCCGCAGCAGCGGCCACAAGCCCGCCACCGCCACAATCATCACGCACCGCCGGAAAAATTTCCCCCACGGTTTATGGATGAACCAGCCAAAGTGCTCGCAAATCCCTTCCACCGGGAACGACAACACCAGCGCGACCGCCAGCACCGTCAGCGTATAGATCCCGAGCAAGCGCAACGTTTTCACTTTTGCCGATTCTCCCGTCGCCGTTGCCGATTGCAAGCGAGAATCCATCCCTGAAATCAAATCCATTTTTCCATCCACGTTCATTTTTCCGTCTGTTCCATTGCTTAGGCTGCCTGCGACGCTTCTCCGCGCCGTCCTCTGCGCCGTTGACCGGCAACCCGTTCCGGAAGTCTCCGCAAAAGCCATTGGCCACACTGTAGCGGCGGTCTCTGACCGCCGAATCGTGTCGGTTCCACGATCATTCGGCGGTCAGAGACCGCCGCTACAGGGCTATTGCAAAGATTTCGTTCTGAAGTTCCCGCTTTAGACTGCTTTGAATCCCTGGTATTCAGGGCGCCGACCGCCAAAATCCTGTTTTTCTGCGCCGTCACAAAATCCCGGCTTTGCCGGCAAAGCCGCAACCACAAGCGGGGCGCTGACAGCGCGGTGGCGGCTTGAGAACGCCATTGGGAATGCGCGATCCTTCGACATTGTGGTAACCGGTGAAACACCGATGGGCGGGGCTGAATCATTTGGGTTCGTTTGGTAAAAAAGCCTTTTTGATTTGCCCTCCCTTGGACAGCGAATATCCATTTTCCTTGGGGAAAACGACGTTTTTCAATTTTGATCGGGGTCATCATATGGGTTCGTTTTGAAAAACAGCCCCTTATGATTGAAGGGGAGAATGATCGCCCGGCCACCGCCCACCGCCGCCCATGTGGGGGGCCTTTTCGCCACTTTCGCCGGCCTGGATGCGACGTGCCCGCCAGACCGGCCACAATCCGCTCCACCCAGGTCCGGCGGCTGGATGCCATTGGGGGCGTTTCCGTGCAATCCGTGGCTTGCTTCCGGTTGCCCTTTGGGGTTTCCGACGGGACTGCCTCTGCTTGCATGACCGCAGGCTTCATAGCAAGGCACAGAATATAGAGAATTTACAATCATGTCAAGCGAAATTTACTATTATTTTCGCAGGGCTGGCCTAGCGGATGGAGCGCTCCACGGGCTCGGGTGGTAGGCGGCGCGACGGCGAGACGATAAAGATGGAGCGGGCGCTCCGCGCACGTTATCCTTCGAACCATCCTGATTATGAAAACGCTCCGCAATCTTTTGCCAAACGGGTTGACGCTTCGGTTCAGAAGCCTGGTGTTACCTTTTCTTGTTATTGCCGTTTGCAAAGTCACAGACGTCGCGGCGAAAGACCATGCTGCGCTGTCGCATGACGATTTTTATTGGATCGGCGAACAAAACAAGGCCTCGATCATCATGTTGGCTGAGCAGGGCATCGTGACGAAGGCTCTCGCCGCGAAAATTGCCCAGTCGGTGACGCAGGTGATTGCCGAGGGCGCAAAGGCCGGCGCGGCACGCCCCACAGATTATCTCAAGATCGAGAAGGCGATGATCAAAATCGCCAGCCCTGAGGTGTCGCGCATTCATTCCGGACGCTCGCGACAAGATCTGGGGCAGACTACGCGGCGTTGCCACTTGCGCGATGCGGTGCTCGCCACCTTCGATCAATTCATCAAGGCCCGCGAAACTCTGCTGAAGATGGCCGAACTCGATGCCAATACCATCCTGCCTTTCTACACTCATAATGTGCAGGCTCAGCCCACCACACTCGGCCACTACCTCGGTGGCTATCTCGAAGCGCTGAGTCGTGAATCGGACCGTTACCAACAAGCGTGGGCGCGACTCAATCTCTCACCGCTCGGCGGCGCTGCCGGGGGCACCTCCAGTTTTCCCATCAACCGCCAGCGGCTCGCGGAACTGATGGGCTTTGATGGTCTCGTGGTAAATTCTTTCGATTCAGGCCATATCTCGATTCAGGATGTGGGTGTCGAGTTCTCCAGCATTGCGGTGTCTGGCGCACTGACGCTGAGCATGTTTGCGGCTGATTTGACCGTCCAATACGCCAATCCGACTCCGTGGTTCCGTTTCGCCGAAGAACGAACCGGCGGCAGCAGTATCATGCCGCAAAAGCGCAACCCATATCTCCTGGAGCTGTTTCATGAACACACCAGTCTCGTCACAGGCAAGGCCGTCACCTATTACATAAAGTGCAATAACGTCATGTCCGGCATGAATGACTACAAAAGCGAGATGCCGTTGGAGGTCACACTGGCGTCCGGCGATCTTTACCGGGAACTTGCCACAATGCTGAAGGCGCTGGTCTTTGATCCTGAGCGTGCGCTTCAAGAAGTGAACAGTGACTATTCGATGACAACCGAGCTGGCCGACATGTTACAGCGCGAAGCCGAGGTGCCATTCCGCGTCGGACATCATTTCGCTTCAGAACTCGTCACCTATGGTCGCAAGAACAAATTGAAACCCGCGGAGATTCCCTTCAAGGAAGCCCAGCAGCTTTTCGTGGCAGCGGCCAAAGAATTCGGGATTGAACGCTCTCTCCCGCTGACGGAAGCCCAATTCCGTCGCGCATTGACTCCGGAGAACATGGTTCAATCGGCGAAGCCGATCGGCGGACCGCAGTCGGCTGAGGTTGCGCGGATGTTGGCGGGCGAACGCGAGCGCCTCAAAGCGGATCGCGCCTGGCTGGCCGCGACACGGGCCAAGTTGGAGGAGGCCGCGAAACAACGAGATGCCGGCGTCACACGATTGCTGGGAGCAGCGAATTAAATTCGCCATTCCGCCGTTGATGTCATTGGAGCGTTTCCTGATTCCTGCCGGATGCACTGCCGGTCTGGGTGAAATGAGGAAGAATCATGGACGACGACGCGGGACGGCGTTTGCGCGGCGGCGAAGGAGGAAAGCGGTCAGCAGTCAGCGATCAGTTTTCAGCCGGAGGCGAACAGCGAAGCGAATGCGGATTGCGGAGTGACGGGGCGAAGCGTCCCCGCTGAGCCGTAATCGCCCACGTTTCAAAGGCCGCGGCTCGCCGGGGACGGCTCGCCCCACCCAATGTGTGCGTGTGTCAAATTGCGCCCCGAACGTCATCAGCACAAAATCCCGGCTTGCGGGTGGCGCTGGAAAAAAGCTATCCTTCGCGCCTGTGGATCACCGTAGGCTGGCTGGCGAGGTTCGCCGGTGGGCGATGTTGCGGCGACCCGTGTCATTAAATGAAATCAAGCGTCAAATTTGCACTCCTGCTCGTGCTGATCGCCGCCGTGGCGTTGATCGCCTACGGCTTCGGCCGCCGGCAAAACGCCGCGCCGGGCGAATCGCCGGCCGCCACGCCGGCGGAGCAGGCTGCGGCGGCGCCCGCCAAGGCCGCAGCGTCCGCGACACCCGCGCCGGCGCAGGCCAACCGCGAGCCGTTGGAGAAGGCGCTGGCGCTGCGCGAGGCCGGCAAGCTCGCCGAGGCGCGCGAGGCGTTGCGCGACCTGCTGACGCACACCAACGACGCGCAGCTTGCCGCCGACGCCCAAAAGGCGCTTGGCGATGTGAACATGCAATTGTTGCTGACGCCCACGCCCGCGCCGGAGAAGGTGGATTACGTGGTGCAGTCCGGCGACAGCCTTGGCCGCATCGCCCGGCAGTTCAACACCACCATCGCAGTCATTCAGAAAGCCAACGGCCTGCACGAGTCCATCATCATCCAGCCGTCGCAGCGGCTGCGGGTGACCCCGACGAAACTGGCCGTCACCGTCAGCAAGAGCCAGAACACGCTGCTCGTCAGCGATGACGGCAGGTTTTTCAAGCTCTACCGCTGCGGCACCGGCCAATACAGCACCACGCCGGTCGGCACGTTCAAGATCACCGACCGCATCGCGAACCCGCCGTGGTGGAAGGACGGCCAGACGATCCCGTTCGGCGACAAAGCCAACGTCCTGGGCAAGTATTGGCTCGCGCTCGACATCCCGCACTACGGCATCCACGGCACGTGGGAGCCGGAGACCATCGGCCACCAGTCCAGCCAGGGTTGCATCCGGCTGATCAACGAAGACGTCGAGGAACTGTTCATCATCCTGCCGCCGGGCACGCCGGTGCAAGTGACGGAGTAAACCATGCGTTTAGCCGCCCCCAAACTCATTACCTACGATTTCGAGAAACCGATCCTCGAACTGGAACGGAAGCTCGAAGAACTGCGCCGCATGGCCACGGAGCAAAACGTGGACCTGCACGACCAGATCGCGGAGATGGAAAAGACCGTCGAGGAAACCAAGCAAAGCGTTTACACCCACCTCTCCGCGTGGCAGCGCGTCCAGCTCGCGCGCCATCCGAGGCGGCCCTACACCCTCGACTACCTCGCCGCCATTGCCACCGATTTCATCGAACTGCACGGCGACCGCCGTTTCAGTGACGACCGCGCCATCGTCGGCGGCTTCGCGACGATAGACGGCGTGCGCGTCGTCGTCATCGGTCACCAGAAAGGCCGCGACACCAAGGAGAACATTTTGCGCAACTTCGGCTGCGCGCACCCGGAAGGTTACCGGAAGGCGATGCGGCTGATGGAAATGGCGGAGCGGTTTGGGCTGCCCATCGTCACGATCATTGACACGCCCGGCGCTTATCCCGGCGTCGGCGCCGAGGAACGCCACATCTCCGAGGCCATCGCCGTCAATTTGCGCGAAATGACCTTGCTCGAAGTGCCGATTATTTCGGCGGTAATCGGCGAAGGCGGCTCCGGCGGCGCACTCGGCATCGGCGTGGCGGACCGCGTTTTGATTTTGGAGAACGCCTATTATTCCGTCATCAGCCCCGAAGGTTGCGCGGCGATTTTGTGGAAAGACCGCGCCAACGCCGCCAAGGCCGCCGCCGCGCTCCGCATCACCGCGAAGGACTTACTCGAACTCAAACTCGTGGATGAAATTGTCCCCGAACCGCTCGGCGGCGCGCACACCGACTTGGGTGAAATTGCGGCGACATTAAAAACTCACCTGCTCAAACATCTTGAAGAAATTCTCGCGCTGCCCGTGCCGGAACGGATGAAAAAGCGCTACCAAAAATTCCGCGCACATGGCCATTTTACCGAGAAGGCCGGTAACGCGGCGCAAATGACGCCGCCGCGCGACGTGGAAACCGCCGTCGCCGCCTGACCATGCTTTATCCCTTTATTTTCCGGCCGATTTTCAAAGACCGCATCTGGGGTGGGCGCGAACTGGAACGGCTTTACACCAAAAAAATTCCCGCCGGAAACATTGGCGAGGCATGGGAAATTTCTGACCGCCCCGGCGACGCCAGCGTCATCGCCAACGGAAAATTTGCCGGAAAAGATTTGCGCTGGCTGATGGAAAATCACGCGGCGGAAATTCTCGGCGACGCCAAACCGGCGGCGGCAGGCAGGTTTCCGCTGCTCTGCAAAATTCTCGATGCGCGTGAAAAATTGTCGCTGCAAGTCCATCCGCCCGCGAGCAAGGCGAAGGCATTAAACGGTGAGCCAAAAACCGAAATGTGGTTCATCGCCGACGCCGCGCCCGGCGCGAGTTTGTATGTCGGCCTCAAACGCGGCGTGACGCGCGCGGAGTTTGAAAAGAAAATTGCCGACGGCAGCGTGGCGGATTGTTTTCACAAAATTCCCGTGCGCGCCGGTGACGCCATGTTTTTGCCCAGCGGTCGCGTTCACGCCATCGGCGACGGTTTGGTGATTTTTGAAATCCAGCAAAATTCCGACACGACGTATCGCGTGTTCGACTGGA
>CAIQCK010000115.1 GCA_903870275.1 uncultured bacterium
CCTCGCTTCGCTCGGCCTCCCTCCGTCCCGCACCCCCAGCCGGGCTGAAGAGGGTCGCAGACAACAAGCAACGAAGGGGACATTCTCTCGTGAGTTAACAAGGGGACATTTCTAAAGAGTTTTGACATCATCCATTTTCAGATTCGCCCGCCATCGCGCGGCCCGCGATCCAGCCGGTGGTCCACGCGGCCTGGAAGTTGAAACCGCCGGTGATGCCGTCCACGTCGAGCACCTCGCCGGCCAGATAAAGGCCGGGACAAACGCGGCTCTCCATGGTTTTGAAATCCACCTCGTTCAACCGCACGCCGCCGCAGGTGACGAACTCCTCCTTGTTCATGCTCTTGCCCGTCACCGGCAATTCCGTGCGGATCAGTTGTTGGACGAGCCGATGCTGCGCCGCGCGCGTCAGCGCCGCCCAGCGCGTGTCGCGATTCACGCCGCCGGCGAGGACCAATTGCTCCCACAGCCGCGCCGGCAGCGGAGGGACCGGCGTGTTCACCACCAACCGAGCCGGCTGCCCGACGCGACGCGACTGCAACGCCGCCGCGACGGCTTCCGCGCCGAGGTGCGGCAGCCAGTTCACGTGCAACGGGAAACGGTAATCGAGGCGGTGCAACTCCCGCGCGCCCCATGCCGACAACCGCAGAATCGCCGGCCCGCTCAAGCCCCAGTGCGTCGCCAGCAACGGGCCGCGCTCGCGCAGTCCCGTGCCCGGAGCCGATGCCTCGACCGATTCGACGGACACGCCGGCCAGTGCGCGCAGCCAGGGCGTCTCGATGTGAAATGTGAACAACGACGGCACAGGCGGCTCCAGCGTGTGGCCGAGTGACACCGCCAGGTTTCCCGCCGCCGCCGTGCGGCAACCGCCGATGGCCAACAACAAACGGTCGCAGGACAGCGTGTCACCGCCGGCGAGGGTGAGATCGAAACCGCCCGCCGCCCGCCGCGTCACGCGCTCCACGCCGCGCCGCGCGAACAATGTCACGCCCGCCGTCTTCGCCGCGCGCAGCAGACAATCCACAATCGTTCGCGAGTCGTCGCTGATGGGAAACACGCGGCCATCGCCTTCCGTTTTCAGTTTTACGCCGCGCGACTCGAACCACGCGACGGTGTCGCGCGGCTGGAACCGTTTGAACGGTCCAATCAGCGCCCGGCCGCCGCGCGGGTAGCGCTCCGCCAGTTCGCGCGGCTCGAAACAGGCGTGCGTGACGTTGCATCGGCCGCCGCCGGAGATGCGGACCTTGGCGAGAAACTCCGGCCCGGATTCCAGCACCGTTATCCTGGCCCCCGGCGACGCCCCGGCGCACGCGATGGCCGCAAAGATGCCCGCCGGCCCGCCGCCGATCACAATGAGTTGCCGCGAATTCACGGCCGCGAGAGTAGCGGAATGGATGATTCAACGGAAGCTCCCCGTCTCGCTGTCGAATCTTCTTTCCGCGATGGATGGGAGGCGGTATGCGTAGGGCTTGGAGGCCGGCATCAACGGCGTTGGGCCGTGCCACAGAGGTGCACAATGAAAACTGGAATCGCAGTGGTATTGGCGTTGTTGGTGGGATTGGCGCTCGGCGGCTGGGGGCCGCGCACGGATTTGCGCCAGGCGCGCGATCAAATCAAGGAGATGGAAGCCAAACTGCGCAAACGCGGCGCGGCCACCGGCAAGATGGAGACGGTGAAGGCGATGTTGCAGGTGAAAGACGACGAAATGTCGGCGGCGCGTTCGAGGGCGCGGAAATCTTCGCCTCCCAAAAAGACGACGCCGTTCCGTCCCGCCGCGGACGCCAGCGCACCGTCGGTAACACCTGAACCTGACAAAACACGGAACACCAACACGTCGGAGCGGTTCGGCGAGAATCTCAAGAAGGAGATGGACTTGTGGAACACGCGGGTGGAGATGTCCCGGAACAGTTTCATCACCAACCTTGGTTTGAACGTTCAGCAGATCGCCATGTTTGACGGGACGATGGCGGTGATGAACTCGCAATTGGAACAGGGCATCAAGCAATGGGCTGATTCGCTGAAACAGAAGGACGAGATGAGCAGCGAGGACGGCATCAAGATGATGAACGAGTTGAGCGGTGTGCTGGCCAAAACCTACGGCGACATGGATCAGACGCTGCCGGCTGGCTGGCGCGAGAAAGCCGGGGGCGATTTCGAGTTGATGAACTTCATTGATCCCGCCGTGGCGCTGCCGCTGGCGGATGTGCAGGACAAACTCAACCGCCGTCAACGCGGCGGGCGGTCACAAAACGGCGCCAGCATCAGCGTCGAGGACCAGTAGCCGGGAGGCCGCGTGGCGCGCTCCACTCTTCGCAATACCTGGACGGTGGCGTTGCACGAGCTGGCGGATTCCATCCGCAGCCGGCGGGCGATTGTGTTGTTGATCCTCTACGTGCTCGGCGCGGTGGCCGCGACCTTGTTGTTCGTGAAGGCTCTGCACGAAATCGAGAACCAGTTGGAGAAAGCGGTCGGCGTCGCGGAGGCGCAGCGGGTGGGCGGCACCACCTCGGCCTTGTGGAAAAACCGGCAGTTCAAAGAGATGCTGACCCACTTCGTCGGCAGCAGCGATGCCGCGACACGGCTGCTCAGCTTCACGCCGCTGGCTCTTTTTTACGGCTGGTTGTCGTTCACGTTCACGCCGCTGCTGGTGATGCTCATGTCGTCGTCGCGGATCTCGGAGGAAATCTGGAGCGGGTCGGTGCGGTTCGTGATGTTCCGCACGTCGCGGCTGTCGTGGTGCGCGGGCAAGTTCGCCGGCCAGGCGCTGCAACTGCTCGTGGCGCTGCTGTTGAGCGCGCTGGCCGCGTGGGTGACGGGCTGGTGCCGCATGGCGTTCTTTGCCCCGCTGCCCAACGCGCTCGACTTGCTGCTGTTCGCGCTGAAGGCATGGGTTTACGGCATTGCCTTCCTCGGCCTGGCCACGGGCATTTCACAGGCCGTGGCTAGTCCGAACGTCGCGACCGCGCTCGGTTTCGTCGCGATGGTGGCCGTCGGCATCCTGAGCAGCGTCGCGGGCTGGGTGACGATGCAACCGTGGCGCACGATTCTCGACACGGTAGACATGTTGCTGCCGGGCGGGCACCAGATGGACCTGTGGCTGACCGATGTGCCGCACGCGTTGCCGGGGACCCTGTTCGTGTTGTGCCTCGGCGCGGCCTATGCGCTGGCGGGCTACGTGTCGTTTTCGCGGAGGAACCTGTGAACTGCGCGCTGGAATTCAAAGGCGTGGTGAAAACCTACGGCAGCCGCCGCGCGCTCGACGGCCTTGACCTCGCCGTGCCGCGCGGGGCGATCTTCGGCCTCGTTGGCAGCAACGGCGCGGGCAAGACGACGGCGCTGGCCGTCAGCGTCGGCCTGCTGCGCCGCGACGCGGGCACGGTAAGCCTGCTGGGGGAGGGGATGTTCGACCCGGAACGGCACGCGGGCCGCGTGACGCTGCTGCCGCAGGACTCGCGCCTGCCGCTGCACGCGCGCGTCGAGGATTTGCTCTGGTTCTACGGCCGGCTGCAAGGACTCTCCGAGGGCACGTTGCGCGAGTCCATTGACGAAGTGCTGGAGTGGGTGCATCTGCGCGACCGGCGCCGCTCGCCCGTGCGGACGCTCTCGCACGGCATGATGCGGCGGCTGACGATCGCGCAGGCGTTTCTCGGCCGGCCGGAACTGGTGTTGCTCGACGAGCCGATGAGCGGCCTCGACCCGCGCGAGGCCGCGCGCATCCGCGCCATCCTCAAACGCCGGCACGACACGCAGACGGTGGTGATCAGTTCGCACGACCTCCACGAACTGGAAACGTTGTGCGACGCCGCGGCGTTCATCGAGGCCGGCCGGCTGGTCCGGCAGGACAGCATGGACAGCCTCACCCGCCGCAGCCGCCGCGTGACGTATTTTCTGGAACCGGCCGGCCGGCCGCTGCCGATGGCGGAATTGCAGCAGGCGCTGCCGGGCGCGACGTGGGAACAGGCGCTCGAAGGCGCGGAATTGACCGTGAAGTTCTTCGACGAAACGGCCCGCGCAGCGGAGACCAATGCCCGCGTGCTGGAGATCCTGCTCCGGCACGGCGTCGGCGTGCTGGAAATCCGGCGCGGCTCGAACCTGGAGAGCGAGTATTTCTTCGCGACCGACGCCCATGGCTCATCGGTCACGCCTTTGCCGCCGGCCCGCGCCGCTACTCCATGACCTGCGCGCGCACCAGTTCGCAAAGCTTCACCGCGAGCTTGTCCTTGACGCCGTAAAACACGCGCTGGCCGTCCTTCTCCCGCTGCAGAACGCCGGCGGCGGTCAGCAGCGACAGGTGCTTCGAAACGTTGGCCTGCGTCGAGCCGGTGGCTGCGACGATGTCGTTGACGCTGTGCGGCTCCTTGCAAACCGTCTGCAGGATGCGGAGTCGCATCGGCTCGCCGAGGACCTTGAAGCGCGCGGCAATCCGCTCCAGGCACTCCGGAGGCAACGGCGGGTTGTTTTTAACTTGCATAATACATAACCTTATGGTTATATGATTATAACATGAATAATAACTCTGTCCATGATAAAAACAGCGTCCCGGTGCGGGAACTGCAACGCCGCCTGGCGGAGGGCGCCCCGGCCGATTTGCTCGACGTCCGCACGCCGCCGGAACACGCCGCCGTTCACATCGCCGGCGTCCAACTCGTGCCTCTCGACCAGCTCGACCCGGCGGCGTTCCTGCGGGGGCGCGGCGACGCCAGCCGGCCGCTGTATGTCATTTGCCAGTCCGGCGGGCGGGCGGCCAAGGCCATCGAAAAATTCCAGCGCGCCGGTTTTAACGGCTGTGTGCTCGTGGAAGGCGGCACGCAGGCGTGGGTGGACGCCGGGTTTCCGGTGGAGCGCGGCGAGAGCAACGTGCTGCCCTTGATGCGGCAGGTCCAGATTGTGATCGGCGTCATATCGGGGTCGGGCGCGGCGGCGGCGCTGTGGGTGAATCCGCTTTTTGCCATCCTCCCGTTGTTCACCGGTTGCGGCCTGCTTTTCGCGGGACTCACCGGCACTTGTGGGTTGGCGATGCTGCTCGCCAAAATGCCTTGGAACCGCCAGGCGGTTTGCGAATCCAATACCTGCTGCACAGTGAAACACTGACCGGACTCCATGAAAACTCCCCGTCGCATTATTGTCGTGGGCGGCGTGGCTGGCGGCGCTTCGGCGGCCGCGAAAGCCCGCCGCGTGGATGAGAACGCCGAGATTCACATCTTCGACCGCGGCCCCTACGTGTCGTTTGCCAACTGCGGGTTGCCGTATTATATCGCCGGCGAGATCAACGACCGCGCGAAGTTGATCATCATGAAGCCGGAGACGTTCTGGTCGCGCTCGCGCATTCATGCCCACGTCAACCACGAGGTCGTCGCGATCAACCGCGCCGCCAAAACGGTGCGTGTGAAGGCCCCCGATGGCAGCGAACGCGACGAGCGGTATGACAAGCTCATCCTGAGCCAGGGCGCTCAGCCGCTCGTGCCGCGGCTGCCGGGCGTGGAGTTGCCGCATGTGTTCACGCTGCGCGACATCCCAGACATGGACCGCATCGCGGCGTTTCTCGACGAGCGCAAGCCGCGCCGCGCGGTGATCATCGGCGGCGGCTTCATCGGTCTGGAAATGGCGGAGGCGTTTCACCGGCGCGGGATGCACGTCACCATCGTCGAGCGCAACCCCCACATATTGCCGTTGCTCGACGATGATATGGCGCAGCATTTGCAAAACCAGGTCCGTCGCGACGAGTTCCAGTTGAAGGCCGGCGTCAGTGCCAGGGCGTTCACAGAGCGCGGCGTCGAGTTCGACAACGGCGACACGCTGCCGGCGGACCTGATTTTGCTGAGCGTGGGCGTTCAGGCGGAAGTGGAACTTGCCAAGGCCGCCGGCTTGGAAATCGGCGTCACCGGCGGCGTGAAAACCAACGGCCGCATGGAGTCCTCCGATCCCGACATTTACGCCGTCGGCGACGCGGCGGAGACGATCCATGCATTGACCGGCGCGCGCGTGCGCATCCCGCTCGCCGGTCCGGCGAACCGCCAGGGCCGCATCGCCGGCGCGAACGCGGCGGGCGCGAAGCTGACATATCGCGGCGCGCTCGGCACGTCCATCGTGCGCGTGCTGCACATGACCGCGGCGTTCACCGGCCTCAACAGCGCCCAGGCCGCGAAGGCCGGCTTCAGTTTCTTCACGAGCCTCACGCGCGACAACAGCCACGCCGGCTACTATCCCGGCGCGAAACCGCTGATGATCAAACTCGTCGCCGAGGACGGCACCGGCCGCCTGCTCGGCGCGCAGGTGCTCGGCGAGGACGGCGTGGACAAACGCATTGACGTGCTCGCGACGGCGATCACGGCGAAGATGAGCGTGTTCGACCTCGAGGACATCGATCTCGCCTATTCGCCGCCCTTCGGCTCGGCGAACGACCCGGTCAATGTCGCCGGCTTTGTGGCGAGCCACATTGCGCGCGGCGACGTCGCCACCGTCGCGCCGGAGACGTGGCAGCCCGGCGGCGAGTTTCTGCTCGACGTGCGCGACGCCGACGAGTTGGAGGAGTTTGGCAAACTTGCCGGCGCGGTGAACATCCCGCTGGCGGAGTTGCGCGACCGGCTGGGCGAGTTGCCGCGCGAAGGCCGGATGGTGGCGTATTGCCAGAAGGGCCTGCGAGGTTATCTCGCCGCGTGCGCGCTGCACGGCCACGGCTTCGAGAACGTGGCCAACCTGCGCGGAGGCTTCTTGCAGGCGAAACTCAACGGCCTGCCGCTGGCGAAGACCAACGGCGGCTGACGGAGGTTGCGGCTCCGCCACGCTGGGTTCATCCGTGGCTTCCCCTCCGGCCTTCGTCGCGCCGCCTCCCGCCCAAGCCCGTGAAGCGGCCCCTCCGCCAGGCCGGTCTTGTGAAAATAATAGCAATTTTCTCTTGACATAATAGAGAATTCACCATATTGTTCAACCCGCAATGAAGACCGCCGTCATGCGGGCAGAAGCCGTCCCGCCGGAGGCCCCCAAGGGCAACCGGAAACAATCCGCGGATTGCATGGAGTGCGCGGAAACGCGCCCAACGGCGTCCAGCCGCCAGGCGCTGGCGGAGCCGATCGTGGCCGGTCTGGCGTGCACATCGCATCCCGGCCGCCGAGAGTGGCGAATTCACCCCCAATATGGACGGCGGCTGCCGCTGGCGAGGCGATCATCCTCTCCCTTAATCAGATGGGTTTGTTTTCGAAAACAAACCCATATGATGGCCCCGGTTAAAACTGAAAAACGTCATTTTCCACCGGAAATCGTCTGTTTCGGTGTCCAAGGGTGGGGAAATCAAAAAGCTTTTTTTCGAAAACAAACCCAAATGATTCAGCCCCGCCCATCGGCGTTTCATCCGTATTGCAATCCCTCAAGGTTTTGTTTTCCTGGCAGGATTCTTGACCGCAAAAGAACGCAAGGAACGCTGAGTGAAGAGAGAATCGCTTTGCGATCTTTGCGTTCTCTTGCGGTCATCCAGTGGGGTTGCGGCTTCGCCGCGTTGGGGAGAACGACATTGAAAAAATCAGTCGCCCGAGTCTTCCCAGTGTTGCGCCCGCGAGAGGGCTTTTTGCCAGCCGGCCATGTGCTGCCGGCGCTGCGCGGGCTTCATCGTGGGTTCGAAACGGCGGTCCGCCTGCCACTGCGCGGCGATCTGCTGCCGGTCTTTCCAGAGACCCACGGCGAGTCCGGCGAGATACGCCGCGCCCAACGCCGTGGTCTCGGTGACCTTCGGCCGCACCACCGGCACGCCGAGCAGGTCGGATTGAAACTGCATCAGCAGATTGTTCGCGGACGCGCCGCCGTCCACGCGCAGTTCCTTCAGGCGGATGTTTGCGTCGGCCTCCATCGCCCGCAACACGTCGGCCACTTGAAACGCGATTCCCTCCAGCGCCGCGCGCGCGATGTGCGCCGCCATCGTGCCGCGCGTGATGCCGGCGAGCAGGCCGCGCGCGTAGGCGTCCCAATGCGGCGCGCCCAGCCCGGCAAACGCCGGCACCAGATAGACGCCGTGCGTGTCCGGCACGCGGGCGGCGAGCGATTCGATTTCCGAGGAGGACTTGATGATGCCGAGGCCGTCGCGGAGCCATTGCACCACCGCGCCGGCGATGAAGATGCTGCCTTCCAGCGCAAACTCGGTCCGGTCGCCGATGCGCCACGCCACGGTGGTCAGCAGGTTGTTTTTCGACGCCATCGGCTTCGCGCCCGTGTTCATCAACATGAAACAACCGGTGCCGTAGGTGTTCTTCACCATGCCGGGCCGCGCGCACGCCTGGCCGAACAGCGCCGCCTGCTGGTCGCCGGCGATGCCCGCGATGGGTATCGCCGCGCCGAAGAGCGTCGTCTCGCCATAGACCTCACTCGACGAGCGCACCGCCGGCAATATGCCGCGAGGCACATCGAGCAGGTCCAGCAGGTCATCGTCCCAGTCGCCCGTGTTCAGGTTGAACAGCATCGTTCGCGAGGCGTTGCTCGCGTCGGTCACGTGGACGCGCCCGCCGGTGAGGTTCCACACGAGCCACGAGTCCACCGTGCCAAACGCCAGTTCGCCTGCCTTTGCCCTGGCGCGTGCGCCCGGCACGTGGCGCAGAATCCAGTCCAGTTTTGTGCCGGAGAAATAAGCATCCACCACAAGACCCGTCTTTTTCCTGATCTTTGGCGACAGCCCGTTCGCCTTGAGCCGGTCGCATGCGGCGGCGGTGCGGCGGTCCTGCCAGACGATCGCGTGATGAACCGGCACGCCGGTCTTGCGGTCCCAAACCACGGTGGTTTCGCGCTGGTTGGCGATGCCGATGGCGGCGATGTCGGTGGCGCTGAGGCCGGCTTTCGCGATGGCCTCCGTGGCTGTGTGCAATTGCGTGGCCCAGATTTCCCGCGCGTCGTGCTCCACCCATCCGGGCTTGGGGAAAATCTGGCGGAACTCCTTCTGCGCTGCGGCGACAACATTGCCGGCGGCGTCGAAGACGATGGCGCGCGAACTGGTCGTGCCTTGGTCGAGAGCGAGGATGTGTTTCATGAAAGACCTTTTACCGACGGCGGTTCTTTACGAAGCCGGCCAGCACATTTTGTAAAGCACCGCCGCAACGATGCCGCCGATGACCGGCCCAACCACCGGAACCCACGCGTAGCTCCAATCCGAGCCGCCTTTGCCGGCGATGGGCAGCACGGCGTGGGCGAGTCGCGGGCCGAGATCGCGCGCCGGGTTGATTGCATAACCTGTTGGCCCGCCGAGCGACAACCCGATGGCCCACACGATGACACCGACGAGACACGGGCCAAATCCCACGTCCCAGCCGTGCGCGGGATTGAGGTTCTTCGGCGTCAGGATGGCGAGCACGCCCAGCACGAGCACGAAGGTGCCGATGATTTCGGTGAGAAGGTTTGCCACGGTGTTACGAATGGCGGGCGCGGTGCAAAACACCGCCAACTTTGCGCCCTGATTCTCCGTCACCGGCCAATGCGCCAGATATGCCAGCCAGACGACGGTCGCGCCGAGAAACGCGCCCGTCATCTGGGCCGCGACATAAACCGGCACCGAGGTCCACTCGAACTTGCCGATCGAGGCCAGCCCGATGGTCACGGCCGGGTTGAGGTGCGCGCCGCTGAACGCCCCGACCGCATAGACGGCCACCGCCACGCCGAACGCCCAACCGGCCGTGATGACTATCCACCCGCCGTTCTCGCCTTTGGTCTTGTGGAGGACGACGTTGGCAACCACGCCGTCGCCGAGGATGACGAGGAGCATCGTGCCGAGCAGTTCCGCAAGAAAAGGCGACATAAGTTTGCCTCCGATCAGCCGCGGGAGGCTAGCAAACCCGCCGCACCATGTCCACACACAGGCGCTGCAAACGTTGCTGGAGCCGCAACCTACAGAAACTTCTTCCCATCGTCCCGTCTTCGCTGCTAGAAATTGCCCATCATGAAACCGATCACTCGCTCCCTTTGCCTCGCATCCCTTTCACTCGCGCTTGTTTTCACCGCCGCCGCCGGCCAGGCCGCCGACGAGCGTTGCTTTGAGTTGCGAACCTATTACGCCCCGCCGGGCAAACTCGACGCATTGGTGGCGCGCTTCCGCGACTACACCTGCAAGGTTTTTGAGAAATACGGCATGACCAACATCGGCTACTGGGTGCCGGTGGAGAACCCGGACAACAAGCTCGTATACGTGCTGGCGTTCCCCAGCCGCGACGCGGCCACGGCGTCATGGAAGGCGTTCATGGACGACCCCGACCGGAAGGCCTATTTCAAGAAAACGGAAGAGAACGGCAAGCTCGTCGAGAAGATCGAGAGCGTCTTCATGAAGGCCACCGATTTTTCGCCGGAGGTGAAACCCTGCTGCGCCGCCGCGCCGCGCACGTTCGAGTTGCGCACCTACACGGCCACTCCCAACAACCTGCCCAACCTCCTCGCGCGCTTCCGCGACCACACCGTCAAGCTGTTCGAGAAGCACGGCATCACCAGCGTCGCCTACTGGACGCCCACCGACCCGAAGCAAGGCGCAGACAACACGCTCATCTATATCGTCGCCCACAAGAGCAAAGACGCCGCCGCGGAATCATGGAAAGCGTTCCGCGCCAATCCCGAATGGGTTAAAGTAAAGGCCGACTCCGAGAAGGCCGCCGGCGGTCCGTTGACCTTGAAGGAAGGCGGCGTCAAATCCGTCTTCATGCAGCCGACCGACTTCTCGCCAATGAAGTAGCGGCGGTTTCCCTGCTGGACGCAGGCCGGCGATAAAATCGGAAGGGATGCGTAGAGCGATTTGCTGCTCTAACGGCGGGCGTTTTCACTTCCCGATCCGGCCCAGTTCCTCCCAGCGCGCGTAAAGCCGGACCACTTCCGCTTTTGCCGCCTCCAAATCCGCGATCAGGGCCGGCGCTTCCTTCGCGCGCGTGGCATAGAAGCCGGGATCGTGCAGCGTCGCCTCCAATTCCGTCACGCGATTCTCTGCCGCCAGAATCGCCGCTTCCATGCCCGCGAGTTCCCGTTGCTCCTTGAAGCTCAGCTTGCGCGAGCGGTCGGGCTTCGGCGCCGCAGCTTCCGGCTCGCATGAAAGAACCTTCGCCGGGGCGTCGTTCGCGCGCTTCCCGCGCGCCTCCCGCTCCTTCCGCTTTTCCAGGTAATACGAATAGTTGCCCGGCTGCACGAACACGCCGCCGTCCTCGAACGCCACAATCTGGTCGCAAATACGATCAAGAAAATAGCGGTCGTGACTCACCACCAGCACGCTGCCATCAAAATCCGCCAGCGCCTCCTCCAGCATCCGCAGGCTGGGCAGATCGAGATCGTTGGTCGGCTCGTCCAGCACCAGCACATTGCCGCCGCGCCGCAGCACCTTCGCCAGCATCAACCGCGCGCGTTCGCCGCCGGAAAGATGGTCCACGGGTTCCTTCACGCGCTCATCAGTAAAAAGAAACCGTCGCAGGTAGGATCGCGCGCTGAGCCTTTGGTCGCCAAACAGGATCGTCTCGCTGCCGCCCGAAATCTCCTCCAGCACCGTGTTCGCGCCGTTGAGTTGCATTCGCGCCTGGTCAATGTAGTTGAACGTCACCTTCTTCCCGATCGTGACGGCACCCTCGTCCGGCGCGCGTTCGCCCATGCAGATGCGCAGCAACGTCGTCTTACCGACGCCGTTGCGGCCCACTACGCCGGTGCATTCGCCCGGCTTCAACGCGAACGTCATCCCGCGAAACAGCCAGCGCTCGCCAGCGTCTTCACCGACCTTCGCGCCCGCCTCGGCCACGTTTACCGCGATGTTGCCCAGCTCTGGCGCGGGCGGGATCAACAAATCCATCTCCCGCTCCTCCGGCGGCGCCTCCAGCCCGGCCACCTGGTAAAACGTGTCCATTCGATGTCGAGCCTTCGACCGCTGCGCCCGCACGCCGGCGCGGACCCACTCCAGTTCCACGCGCAGGAACCGCTGCCGCCGCCGCTCCGACTGCTCCGCGATCTGCTGCCGGACCGCCTTCGATTCCAGATACGCCGTGTAATTGCCCGGATGCGAGAAGCACCGGCCATCGGCCAGTTCCACGATCCGCGTCGCGAGCACATCGAGGAAATAGCGGTCGTGCGTCACGAAAATCACCGCGCCCGGAAAATTCTGGAGAAACTCCTCCACCCAGCGGATCGTCTCCGCGTCGAGATGGTTCGTCGGCTCATCAAGCAACAACAAGTCCGGCTGCGGTACCAACGCGCGGCAGAGCGCCACGCGGCGCTTTTCGCCGCCCGACAACGGCCCCACCAGCGCGTCCAGCGGCGGCGTGCCCAGCGCCGTCGCATCGGCTTTGATCCGCGCCTGCAAGTTCCAGCCGTCCGCCATCTCGATCTTGTGCAACAGATCCGCCATCTCCGCGTCGCTGCGGTGGCCGGCCTCGTAACAGCGCAACCACTCCATCAAATCGCTCGCCCCCGCCTCGATGTTTTCCCGCACCGTCCTGCCTCCATCCAGCTCGAACTCCTGCGGCAGATACCCGACCCGCAGCCCGCGCCGCCGCGAGATGTCTCCCGCATCGGCCTGGTTGGCGCCGGCGAGGATTTTTAACAAACTGGTCTTCCCGCATCCGTTGCGCCCGACCAGCCCCACTTTCTCTCCCGGCGTCACCGACAGCACCACCCCATCCAGCACGCGCTCAAGCCCGAAGCTGAGGGCTACTTCGTTGGCGGAAAGCAAAGCGGGTGTGGGTGTACTCATGGATGTGCGGACCAATCAATCCAATAACCGAAGTTGACCGTGGCGCCGGCATCCTTGCCGGCACAACTTCGGTTTTCGGGATCAGCCGATTTTCGGCGGTTTCGTCGGGGCGGTCTTGCGGCTGACGCCTTTCAACGGGTTTGTTTTCCGAGCCGCAACCCGGTGAAATATCGAAATATCACGATGGAACTGCGATTTCTTTTTCTTTGCCATCCCCAGAAGATGCGCCAAACACGCCCCATTTGCCAGCGGCAAGCAAATGTTAATGCTGCGTGAGAATCCTGCTAACGCGAAGGTCAACGGCGGCAGCTAGTCGCCGAGGACGTTCGATTTGTCTCTGAGCGAATCGGTTGACCTACTCCGGCGCGACAGAACGTCGGGATTCTTTCTTGGCGGCTTGGTGGGATTTGTCGGCGAGCATGCGCTGTTTGGAGCGGCGGCTGCGGCGGCGTTTCTGGCGGCGGATTTTCTCCGCCGCAGCGCGCTCTGCGCTCACGAAGCCCTTTTGCAGCGCTTCGATTTTGTCGAGCAGGAGCCGGCGGGCGAGGAACCGGTTGAGGCCCTGTTGGCGCGTAGTCTGGCATTTGACCTGGAGCCGCGTGGGACGGTGGATCAACTGCACGCAGGTGGCGCACTTGTTGACGTTCTGGCCGCCGTGACCGCCGCTACGGACAAAGGTTTCTTCGATGTCGGCTTCGCGCACGCCGAGCGCGTTCATACGCTGGGCAAGCTGGGTTTCCTTTTCCGGGCCGACGGGAAATGCGCTCATGGCAATAGCGTAGCGGTCGAGCGGCGGAAAGGCAATGGAAGGAGGGAAGGGGAGGCGAGTGAAGAGTTAAGAATTAAGAGTGAAGAGTTGGGAATGTGAAGGCTAAAGGTTTCTCGCCTCGCTCTACGCTTTGTGGGCCTAACCGGCGTCCATGTTCTGGTCCAGCATCCCTTCCTTGGCCGCGGCGCGGCGGGTGTAGATGCCCCACGCAATCCAGACGACGACGAAAAGCGCGACCGCGCCGAACATGTAGGCGGCGGTCAGGCCGAGTTGCTCCTTGCGGAAACCGGCGCCGATCAACGTCGCCGGCACGGCTTCGGGAACCAGCCCGACGGCCGTGCCCAGGAAGAACTCGCGCCGGCGGATGGGCGAGAGCGCGAGCACGGTGTTGGTCACGATGCCAGGCAGCGGAAGCTGGCGGAAGATGATGACGGCGGGAACGGTGTTGTGTTTGAGTCTGGTGGCGAGTTTTTGCCATGCGGGGTGCTTGCGCAAGATGGACTCGCTCAGTCCGAGCCAGCGCACCAGCAGGAAGACGGCAGAGTAGCCGATCATGGCAGCGAGCAAACTCCACGCCAGACCGCCCCAAAAGGCGAACAACGCGCCGCCCACAAAATGAAAAGCCAGTCGCGAGATGCCGGCCGCGACCAGCGCCGCCACGATCAGGATAAACACGACCGGCGCCCACGGCCCGCAGTCCTGAATGAACTGTTTGAGCCGCGGCAGATTTTCGGTGAAAAAGTGGCGGACCTGCGGCAGCGAGGTCAGCAGCAACAGCACGAGCAGCGCGGCAAACAGAATCCCGGCCTTCCGAAAGGCGCGGCGTTCGATTTGCGCCACATCTTCGGGCACCGCAATGGCGCCAGCGCCGGTATTTAGTTGATCATCTGATTCCGCCATCCATGTTCCTCAAGGTGGCGGCAGTGTAGCCGACACCGGCGGGCGGTTCAACAAAAGCCGCTGCCGCCGGCGATTCCGGCATTGTCATCGGAAGGACGCGTCTGGACACCGCACCAAGTCCTGAAATGGACTTGATCGTAGTGCGGGTGCCATTTTTTCACGGAATAGACCTTTCCGAGGACTGCGCTAGCACTGCGCTAGCGCAGTCCATTGGAAAACGCATGTTTTGGTTTCCGAAAAACACGCGTTTTTGGCTGATTTTTCACTGCGCTAGCGCAGTGATTTTTCTTGCCCAAAAATCCCCGTGTGTAATTGCTACGCCAGTTCTTTTGGGCGCGGTGTGCCCACGGCCAGTGAACAGTGAACAGAAATCAGTGGACGGTGGCCAAGTGACGCTGACGACCACCCGAACATTTACAGGAGGCATGTATGACACGCAACGGGAAGAGTACACGGCTGCCGCGAGGGATTCGCGAGCGGAGACGGTCTCAAAATTTCCGCAACGAGCGCATGGGGTCGTGTGGAACGTTCTTCCAAGCCCGTTGCCAAACGGATGTGGACATCCGTTCTACGGTGGCCAAGCCCGTCTTGAGACGGTCTCAGCAGATCAACCTATGGGAGGCCCAAGCAGTCGAAGCCAGTTTCTGGATCTTGTCCGGAACCACGCAGTTACAATCCATGGACGGCGCCGCTCACCTTGGCCCTCTCTCATCGCCAGCGAGGGGAAAGGGAAATCGATCGCTTCTGCCATCACACGCACCCAACGGTTTGCCTGCGCTCCACGCGAAGAATTTCCCCCTCTCCCTGCGTCAGCGGGGAAAGGGTCGGGGTGAGGGGTTGCGGCCATTGCGTCGTTCCGGCTCGCGGTCATCCGGTTCAACCCGGTTTGGTCAAACCTTGGTCAAAGTCAGTCAAAGCTAGTCAAAGTGATTCCGCCTATTATTTTTTTACAACCGCAAGACCCCAATCCGGCTCGATCCGACCTGATCCGACTGAATCCGACCAAATCCGGGTGAAAACTCAATCCATGATATTGCAAATGCACGATTCCACACCGGCTAAAATCCGAAATCAAAGTCCGGCAGACTGGCATCCGTTCTGCTTAAAAACCGAAGCTCAACGGACGCGAAGGTCCGTTTTACAACGCGATGCGGGTTTGGGGGCATTCCTGCAAACTGGAAAGTTTGCGCTACAGGGGCCGGTCGTTCTGATGCGTGTGCCCGGATGCGCCTTTATGAAAATGAGCGATGGCTTTGCATTTGCGGTGGCGGGCCGGCGCATGTTAAATACCTCCCCTTGACCATGTCTGATCCAGCATCAAAGAAAAAGATTAAGATCGCCTGCTCCAGTTGCGGCCAGCATCTGGACGTGACGGATTTGCAAGCGTTCAGCCGCGCCATCTGCCCGGCGTGCAGCACCAAATTGCTCGTGCCGATGGTCATCGGCAACTACCAGCTCCTCACGCCGGTGGGCAGCGGCGGCATGGGAACGGTTTACAAGGCGTTCGACTCCGCGTTGCAACGGTTCGTTGCGGTGAAGCTGATGAAGAAGGAACTGGCTTCGAACAAGGAATTCGTCGCTGACTTCACCCGCGAGGCGCGCGCGGCCGCTGCACTCAATCATCCCAACATCGCGCAAATCCTCAGCTTCGGCCAGACCGACGAGACCAACGGCCAGTATTACATCGTCATGGAATTGCTGGAAGGCGGCAGCCTCGATCATATGATCGAGACGCACAAGCGCGTTGCGGAATTGGATGTGCTCAACATCGGCATTCAAGTCGCTTGCGCCCTCAAGGCAGCCTACCAGCGCGGCGTCATCCATCGCGACATCAAGCCTGGCAACATCCTTTTCAATGCCGAGAGCCAGGCCAAGGTCGTGGACTTCGGGCTGGCGCAGTTTGCCGGCGCCGAGGAGGAGAAAAAGCAGGAAGACGGCATTTGGGGCACGCCCTATTATATCTCGCCGGAGAAACTCAGCGGCGAGCGCGAAGACTTTCGCAGCGACATCTATTCGCTCGGCGGCACGCTGTTCCACGCGCTGGCGGGCCGCGCGCCGTTCGAAGCGAACTCCGCGACCGAGGTGGTGCTGAAGCACCTGCGCGAACCGGCGCTGTCGCTAAAAACTTTTGCGCCGGACATCTGCGACGAGACCATGCAGACCATCGGCCAGATGTTGCGGAAAAACCGCGAGGAACGCTACGCCTCCTACGAGGAATTGATAGACGATCTCGAAGAGGCGAAACGCGCTATCGCGACCCGCCGGCAGGAGATGTCGGAAAACAAACGCAAACCGCGGGCTGGCGCCGCCACGCCGGCCGCACGAGCCGGCTCCTGGAAGGGCGTCGTGGCCACGCTGGTGGTGCTGGCGGTTTGCATCGCCTGCGGCGCCGTTCTTTGGGTGAAACGCGACAAGATTTTCGGCGGTGGTGAAACATCTGCGGGCGCGTCACAGCCGGCGTCTCAGCCCGCCGCTCCGGAGGGACAAAGCTGGATCGACATTTGGGACGTCGCCGACAACGACCTCAATGCCGGCGAATACCAGAAGGCCATCGCAGGTTACCGCAAAGCCCGCGAAAAGCTCGCGGACAATCCCCGGCAAATCGTCCTCGATTGCCAGGTCGGCGCGGCGTTGTATCTGATGGGCAAACCCGACGACGCCCGCAAATCCTTTTCCGCCGCCGGCGAAAAAACGGATCTGGGCGTGTTGCCGGAAAAAATTACGCGCGACAATTTTGCCGCCGTGCTGGGTCAGTTGATCGGCGGCGGTTTGAGGCCCGATGAGGTTCAGCCGGCGCTCAAGAAACAGATGCCGCCCGCGTGGATTCTCGCGCAGTTTTACCTCGGCACCCAGGCGCTGGGCGAAGGCCGTCTGGCGGACGCCGCCAAGTTCTTTGACAGTTATGTCGCCGCGAAGACCGACTTGGACCCGCGTTGGGTCACGCTCTATCAGCCGCATGCGCAGTCCATCGCCAGACAAATTCATTTGCTGACCCAGGGCCTTGCGGAAGCCAAAAAACTGAACGCGGACAGGAACGCAGGGGAAGCCATGAAGAAAATCACGGCCCTCAAAGCGCAGGTGAAACAACCGCTTCTGCAATCCCAATTCTCTGCCATTGATGCCGCCATCGCCGTGACCGCGAAAGAACTGCAAAACGAGGAGAACGCCAAGCAGACGCGCGAGCAATTCGCTCTCGACAAGCAATCGCTGGAGCAGGTGGATGGGACGGTGGCTGCCGCCATCAACGAGTGCAACTTCGAAGCGTTGGCGAAGGCTTACGCCGCCGCCGCCGACAAAATGGGATCGCCCGACGTGAAACAGGTCGCCCAGGATCGCACCATGATTTACCAACGGCTCACGGCGCTCAAAGCGCAGGTCATCGCTGGCGTCGCCCAATCGCCCTACGTCCGCAACGACCTGACGACACGTGCCAATGTGCGGCTGGCCGGCAAAGCGGCCAGGGCCGACGCTGGCAAAATCGTATTCACCCAGGAACGCGCCGAACAGCCCGTGGCGTGGCACGATTTGTCTCCCGCGTCGGTGCTGACCTTGCTCGCCACCTATGACGCCACGGCCAACGCCCAGCAACCTGCGGTGCGCGGCGCCAACTTCGTTGCCATCGCCTGGCTTTCGCAGTTCTACCACTTTGACCAATACACCGAGACCTACGTGGACATGGCTGTCAAACTGACGCCGGTGTCCAGAAACGAGTGGGACCGTTTCAATACGCCGCTGAGCGGGATGACGGCAACGGCCGGAGCTTCCACCAAGAAAACGTCCACCGATATTGATTTTGAACCCGTGAAGAAGAAACCGGCCGCACAATAATCGCGCGGCAGCGGTCGCCGCCTCGGCCGCCACGCATCGCCGGAGCATGGCTTTTCAACTTCCCTTCGACACCATCGGCCGCGACGGCCTGCGTTTGTGGGCGCGCTGGCTCGTGGCTGCGTGGCGAAATGACGCGCGGCGCTGGCTGCGGTGCGGCACGAACCCGACACCGGCGTTTCCCGCGCAATTCCTCGTCGGCGTCACCTACCGGTGCGACAGTCGTTGCTCGCACTGCAACATCTGGGCGAATTATTTTCAGCAACCGGAGGCGGCCTCGCAGGAGATGACGCTCGCCGAGTTCGAGCGGTTCCTCGACCGCAACACGCAACTGGCCCAGATCGTAACGACCGGCGGCGAGCCGTTCAACCGCGGCGACATCGTCGAATTCTGGCTGGCGCTGGACCGCCGCGGTCACCGCACCGGTTGCGCCACCAACGCGATCGAGACCGACCTCATCTTGGAGCGCGAACGTTTTCTCCTCTCGCGCCTGAGCGGGCGTCATCTGCGCCACTTCGCCGTCTCGCTCGACGGCATCGAGCAGATCCACGACCGTGTGCGCGGCATTCCCGGCAACTTCGCCCGTGCCTGGCGGCTGTTTCAGTGGGCGCGCGAGCAAGAGCGGCGATACCCGTTTTACCGGGCCGAGATTTCCAGCACGCTCACCGCCGCCAACTACCGCGAGTTTCCCGCGCTGGTCGAGTGGCTCGTCAAGGAAGGTGTGTCGCCAGACAAGATCGCTTTCATGGGCGCGCTGCCGTCGGCGCACTACTACCGGAACGAGAAGACCTTGAAGCCTGTTGCTGCGCGCGAGGAACTCGCCGGCATCCTCGAGGAACTGAAACGCAAGCATCCCGGCTTCGGCCAGAATTATTTCATCGAGAGCCACCGTCAATGGCTGCGCAATCCAGCAAGCGGCGTTGCTTGCATGGCCGGGACGGCGTTCGGTTACATTGACCCTTACTGGAACGTTTATCCGTGCCTCGTGCTCGGCCGCAAATTGGGCAACCTTCGTGAGTTCGATTTCGACGCGCGGAAACTCTGGCGCTCGCCCGCCGCACGCCAGTTTCGCGCCGAGCTTGCCGCCAAGCCCTGCACGCTCTGTTTCAACGAGTGCAACCGCTGGCAGTCCATGCGCGCCACACTGGGCGGCCTGGCGAGGATCGCGTGGCGGCAGGCGGGCCGGGTGCTTCGTGCTGATCGCGGCAAGCAGCGCCAGTGGAGAATGTGACGGTGGTGTTCGCCACTGAAAAGTATTTAGCCGCCTTCAGGGGGCCTTGCTGCGCTTCGTTGTTTCCTCCACGAAATAAATTCGGTCAATCAGAATCTCCGGCACGGCGGCGTCATTCTTGCAACCGGCAAACCACACGTAAGGCTGGCCCTTCGGATCGAAGACGCCGAGGTCGTAAGGCTTCCAATCGGTCGTCGCGTCCTTCGCTGTCACACGCCGGCTGGTGATGCTCTTCTTCGCGGCGGTGTCGTAGAGGCCGAAGCTGAAGGCGTTGCCGGTGTCGGCCAGCTTGCGGATTTTCACGACGGCAAAGGCGCGGTAATGTTTGCCGGTTTTGAAGTAGTTCAGCGGCAGATGAAACTGAATCGCCCATTCGTTCGTCGAGCCGTCGAGCCACGCGCACGCGCCGTCGGAGGCGGTGTCGTCGGTTCGGACGCCGCAGAGCGTGCCTTCCTTGTAAAAACCGAACTCGTCATCCTGCACGTCAATCACGCGTCCCGCCGGCAGCTTCTCCGTGCCGGGAGGCGGCGTGGCGTTGGAACGGCGCACGGTAACACGGGCGAGAATCTTCTCTTTGAACGGCGCGAACTGGCCGCCTTCACTTGTGTGTTTCACGCCAATCTCCTTGGCGGTGGCGAGAAACTTGTCGGCAACGTCTTTCTCGGACCAACCCGCGCCGAACGCGCCGGAGGTCTTGCCGGCGCGCTTCGCCGCGCGCGCCCACGCGCGGCCGTTGACCAGCATGGTGTATTGCACCGGCAGATGGGCGACTCGAACGCGCTTGAGGATTTCCGGCTGTTTTGCCGCAAGCCGCTCGGCCTCGGTGAAAAGCTTCTCGGCCTGCGCGATCAACTCCGGCGTGAAACACGGCGCGCTTGGCTGCACGTAGCAACGCAGGTGAATCTTCTCGCGCTCCACCTTGTCGTGAATGAGCCGCAGGTAACGGCGGATCGGCGGCGCGGCCGGGCCGTAATAGCCGTCGAGGAATTCGTCGCGCGCGCGGGCAGCGCCATAAGCGGGATTCCACAGCAGCCGCGCCAGCATGTAGGCGCGCAGTTCCATCATCTCCGCGCCGGGCGTCTGGTAGGCGCCCTCCTCGAAGACGCCCCGCACGCCATGCGCGATGAAGAAGCGGATGTTCGGCTCCAGCACGTCAAGGTTTGGATACGGCAGCAGGTAGTGGGCGAAGTTCGTGACGTAATCCCAGATGTAGAGCCGCCGGCAAATTTTCGACCAGCCGACGATGTCCTCGACAAACGACCTGTTTTGCGGACAACTCGCCAACGGATGGGTGAAGCAACACTCGATGCTGCAAAGCCGCACAATCACGTTGAGCCGCGGGCGGATATGAAGCGGCGGCTTGCGGGTGTATTGGTAGGCCAGCGTGTCCACCGCCACATGCGGGAATTCCTTCTCGATGTTTTCGGCCACCTGGTTGACGAAACGGATCAACGTGCCGCTTTGGCTGCCTTCCTCGTCGTCCACCGCCTTGCACTTGGCGCACTCGCACCAGCCGTGCCAGTCGTTTTGCGAAACGGAAACGATCGTCGCCTCGGGATGTTTGCGGAGCCGCGCCCGCACCGCGTCGGTAACAGCTGTGACGACCTCGGGATTGGTCAGGCAAAGCTGCGCGCGGTCGCAGGTGCGTTTGCCGTTGCGCTCCGAATACCACTCCGGATGCTGCGCAAAATACTTGTCCGGCGGCAGCAGCGGGTAGAACGTATGGACGAAGCCTTCGTAGATGATCTTGCCGCCGTGCGCGCCGGTCAGGTTCGGCGACTGGCCATTGTTGAAGTTGCGCGCCGACCAATCGCCATCCAGCGCGCTCCACTCATAACTCTCGCGGTATTCGAGCGGCGGCGCGAAGGTGCGGTTGAGGTCGCGCACGACCAGCCGCTTTTGTTTCGGAATGCGGCTGCAATCCGGCGCAAACCAGCGGCAGCCGAGTTCGTCCTCCAGAAACGAATACACGGCGTAGAGCGTCCCGCGTGGCCGTCCGCCGGCGAGCAACAGATGCGGCCCGGCCGTGCGCACGACGAGTCCCTCGTCGCCGAGCTTCGCCCAGTCCACGCCCGGCGCGAGGCGCTCCGCCTCGGCGTCGCGACCGACGAGGATGGCGTGCTCCGGCAGCGCGCCGGCCTCGCGAACCGGCAGATCCGCGCCGGTGATTTCCTTGAGAAAGCGCTGCAACTCCTCCGCCGCGTGGCGCTCGGCAGCGGTTGGCTCCGCGCAGAGCCGGATGGCGTAATCGCTCTTGCAGTTCTCGGCCAGCACGCGGCTCGAGGCGAAAGCGCGAGGCGATGACAGCCAAGCAACGAAGACGAGAACCAATGAAATGGCGAGTTTGTTCATAGGACATTCTCCTTTCGGCTGCATCGCGATGCCGCATCGGCGCGTCACATCTTACTTCTCTTCGGTTTTCTTTTTCAACCACTCCATCGCCTTCTCGTGCGCTGAATGCATCACTAGCGGCCGGACCAGCGCCTGCCAGGGCGGCGACGTTTCGCGGACCACCGACGGGGCGGATGGTAGATGAATGCCTGTCAGTTCCGCCAGCAGTTCGCGCGAGAACGGCATGTCGAGCCACGGGCGCGGCGCTTGTGGCAACCGCGCCACGGCCGGCGGTCTGGCGGCGAGCGCGTCGAGGTGGCGGTTGTAGGCGATGTGGGCGAGCGGTTGCAGCGCGACGATGTCCTCGGCACAGTAACGCAACAGCGTCGGCAGCGCGCGGTCGTCGCCGGCCAGATGCCGCCGCCAGAGCAGCACGGCGGTCCAGCCGTCCGCTTCCTCGACCACTTCGGGCCGGTCGAGATGAGCCTGGCGCTCGATGCTCTTGAGGCCGCCTTTCAGCCCGACGTGTCGCAGCGACGGGCAAAGGTCCACGTGCAGCGGCGGCAGGCGGATGCCGGGGAACTTCGCGCGGATGAACGGCAGGTCGAACGGCCCGCCGTTATAGGTCACCACGAGCGAATATGGCGCGAGCGCCTCCGGCAGTTGGTCGAGGTCGCGGTCGTGGACGAGCATCCGCGGCGCGCGGCCGTCGTAGAGGCCAATGCAGGTGATGTCGCCGATCTCCTTCGGCTCGCCGGTGGTTTCGATGTCGAGATAAACGGCGCGGTCGGCGAACTCCGCCAGCCAGCGCCACGCGTCGCGCGACGGCCAGCATTGCGCGAAGTGCGCCAGGTCGCCGCGCTCCGCCGCGCGCAACGCCGCCTCGCAGCCGTGCTTGACCCAGTCGGCCTTGACGTGCGCGATCCGCTCCAGCGGCACATCGAGCGCCGTCTGCCAGTCGGTGACGCCCTCGCGCCACAGCGCCTGCTCCAGCTTCGGGCCGACGCCGTGGATTTGGATGAAGGAGTGGCGGAACATCGTTTTATCAAAAGTTAAGAGTTAAGAATGAAGAGTTAAGAGTTGGCGGAGGACGCGCGCCACTGACCGAACTTTCCGAAACTCTTCACTCTTCATTTTTAACTCTTAACTGATCTTCACCCAATCGCCCGTTTCTGCAACACCATCAGCTCGCGGGCGCCTTTTTCGGCGAGGGCGAGCATCTGTTGGAGCTGCGCGGCGGTGAACGTCGCCTCCTCGCCGCTGCCCTGGATCTCGACGAACTCGCCGGTATCGGTCATCACCACGTTCATGTCCACGGCGGCCTTCGAGTCCTCGGCGTAACAGAGGTCGAGGATCGGCGTGCCCTCGAGGATGCCGACGCTGACGGCGGCGATCTGCCGTTTGATCGGCCATTTGGTGATCAGTCCCTCCTTTTCCAGTTTGCGCAGCGCCAGGCAGAGTGCGACGAACGCGCCGGTGATCGCCGCCGTGCGTGTGCCGCCGTCGGCCTCCAGCACGTCGCAGTCAACCCAGATCGTGCGCGGGCCGAGCTTCTCCAGGTCAATCACGGCGCGCAGGGCGCGGCCGACGAGGCGCTGGATTTCCACGGTGCGGCCGTCGAGCTTGCCGCGCGTGCTCTCGCGCTGTTTGCGGTCGCCGCCGGCGTAGGGCAGCATCGCGTATTCGCCGGTGATCCAGCCGCCGGAAACTTTCTGCACCTTCATCCAGCGCGGCACCTCTTCATCAATGCTGGCGACGCAGATGACGCGCGTCCTGCCGAACTCGCACAACGCCGAGCCGAGCGCGGAGCGGACGTAGTTTTTGCGGATGCGCACGCGGCGCAACTGGTCGGGCCGGCGGTTGTCAGGACGAACGAATTCAGTGGTCATGCAGACCTTATAAGCGACCATGGCGGCGGCGGCAAGGCTGACGGCGCGGTAAACAGCGCGGTGGTGGAACGAAACGCAGAGGCGCAGGGGACGCGGAGAGCCGCAGAGCTTTTGCGAATCTCTGCGTCCCCTGCGCCTTTGCGTTGAACTCCACCCATCTTGTTTAACCGCCGCCGTTCGCTTGAAATTCCCGCCGCGACTCCGCACACTGCGATGCGAACGTGAGCGAGCCTTTTGACAACGAGGAGATGCCGGTCGCAACGCCGGTTGGCGCGCCGCCGGAGTGCGGCGTCAGCCAATGGACGCTCTGGAAGTTCTACGCCCCGCTGGCGGCCAGCAACGCGATGATGACGATCAGCCACGCCATTATCAACGGCTCGCTGAACCGCACGTCGCAACCGACGCCGTCGATCGCCTCCTACGCCGTGGCCAACTCCATTTGCGTGCTCGCGGAGTCGCCGATGGTGATGTTGCGGCAGACCGGCGCGGCCCTCGTGCGCGACCGCGCGGGCTGGGCCACCTACATGCGCGTGGCGCTGCTCGCCGCCGCGGTGGACCAACTCCTCTGCCTGGCCATCGCGTGGACGCCGCTGGCCCACGTGGTCATCCACCACTGGATGGGCGCGCGGGATGAAATGTTTCCCGCGGCGGTCAATGCGTTCCGGGTGTTGATGTTCGTCTCGCTGTTCTCGGCGTTGCGCAGCATTTTCCATTCGGTGCTGCTGGTGAAACAAAAGACGCTCTGGGTCACGCTCGGGATGGCGCTGCGCGTGATCGTGATGCTCGCGCTGGCGGCGTTCTTCACGCAAACCGGCTGGCTCGACAGCGGCATGCGCGGCGGCGTCATTTTTCTCGCGGGCATGGCGGTCGAAGCCGTGTCGGCGTTCAGCAGCTTCCGAAAATGGTTTCATTCGTTGCCGCAACATGCGCCACGCACCGAACCGTCGGCGCCGCCGCTGACGTTCCGCCGCGTGACGGTGTTCTATTTGCCGCTGGTGGTTGCGGCCATCACCGGCGCGATGACCATGTCCGTCATCAACGCCGGCCTCTCGCGCATTCCCCATCCGCAAAGCGTCATCGCCACCGCCGCCATCGGGAGCGTCGTCACGTATCTGCTCATGGGGCCGCTGTTTATGATCCACCAAGTGTCGCTGTTCTTCAGCGCGCCGCTGGTCGGGGCGCATCCGCACGACCGGCGCGACCGCACTGTCGGCTGGTTCTGCGTGCAGACCGGCGTCGGCGCCACGGTGATCATCGGCTTGCTGGCATGGACGCCGATGGGCGACTGGCTGCTGCTCCACGCGTTCCAAGCGCCGGCGGCGCTGCTGCCGTTGGTGAAAGATGTCCTGCGCATCTCGATGTTCATGCCGCTGATTGCCGTCTGGAACGAATACCGCAACGGCAAACTGCTCGCCGCCGGCCACAGCCGCGTGTTGACGGCGGCGAAGCTCCTCAACATCACCACGCTCGTGCTGGCGGTGACGACGCTGGTGAAGGCGGCGCCATCGCTCGGCGCGCGCATCTCGCCCATCGCCAGCCTGTGTGCATTGGCGGCGGAACAACTGGTGCTGCACTTCGTTTGTCGGCGGTTCAAGAAGTCGTAGAACCCGGCTCACGCCGCCTACATTCCTTGTGACCGCAGCACCGCGCCGAGCCGCTGGATGCCCTCCTCGATCTGGGCCGATGGCGTGCCGCCGAAGGAAAGTCTCATGCAGTTTTTCGGCTTCGGGCGCAACGGCGACGGCGCGAAACAAAGGTCGCCCGGCACGTAGAGCACGCCGGCGTCGAGCGCGGCGCGAAAGATGGCGCCGTCGTGGCTCGTGTTGCATGACGCGGGCAGCTCCGGCCAGAAGTAGAGCCCGCCGCTGGTTTCCTGCCACTTCGCCGCCGGCGGAAAATATTTTGTCAGCGCGCCGCCCATCCGTTCCTTCCGCCGCCGGTAGCCGGCCTGCATTTTGGGCAGGTGCCGGTCGTAAACACCGGAGCGCAACGCAAGCGCGATCAACCGCTGGTTGAAGTTCGCCGAGCCGAAGTCGTGGTTGCCCTTCGAGCGCAACACGTGGCGCACGAGCGGCCGCGGCAGCACGCCGTAGCCGACCTTGATGCCGGTGGCGAACGGTTTGGTGTAGGTGTTCGAGTAGGCGACGCGCTCATTGGCCGCGTCGAGCGATTTCAGCGATGGCGTGTCCGGCCCGGCGAAACGCAGATCGCGATAGCCGGCGTCCTCCAGCACGAACAACGGATGGCCCGCGGCGGCTTCATAGTGGCGCAGGATGGCGAGCGCCTCGCGTTTTTTCTCGAAGCTCGTCGTCCAGCCGGTCGGGTTCTGAAAATAGGTGACGAGATAAACGAACTTCAGCCGGCCGAGAGCGCCGCTGTCCTTCAATCGCTGCAGCGTCCGCTGGAGGTCGTCGAGCGCAATGCCGTCCGGTTCCATCCGCACCGGCGTCGCGTCAATGCCGAGCGCCTCGCAGATGCCGAGATAAACGAAGTAGGTCGGGTCCTCGACCAGCACGATGTCGCCCGCATCGCACAGCACTTCGCTGAGCAGATAGAGCAACTGTTGCGAGCCGTTGGTGACGACGACGTCGTCGGCCGCCAGCGCCGCGCCCGGCGCGATGCCGTCCTGCGCGCAGACGCGGTCGAGCGTCAGTTTGCGCAGTTCCGGGTCGCCTGCCGTGGAACCGTATTGCAGCGCCGTCGCGTCGTCGCGCAGCAACTCGCCCACCAGCGCGCCAACTTCCGCCGCCGGCAGCGTTTCGTTGTCGGTGAAACCGGCGGCCAGCGAGATCAGATGCGGCTGGTCCAGCGTCAGTTTCATCAACCACGAAATCGCCGGGTCGCTGGAGCGGCGGGCGAGGGAGGAAAGGTAGTGAGGGGTGGACATGGAGGGCTCGGTGATTGGTAATTGGTAATTGGAAATTGGAGATTGGAGATTGGAGATTGGAGATTGGAGATTGGAGATTGGAGATTGGAGATTGGAGATTGGAGATTGGAATACAGAAGTCAGATGTCAGTGGTCAGTGGTCAGTGAATGGGATTCAATTGGTTGAGGTCGGCGGATTCAAAGATGAAACAACTGACCACTGAAAACCGGCCACTAGCCGAGCTCACTTCCTCCTCGCTTTCAATGCCGCCTCGATTTTGTTCGCCGGCAGACAGTTGATCACGTCGGCTTTGGTCAGCCAGCCTTTGCGGGCGATGCCGACGCCGAGAGCAAGATATTGCAGGCCGTGGACGTTGTGCGCGTCGGCGTTGATGGAGCACTTGACGCCGCGCTCTTTCGCGAACTTCCACCAGCGCCAGTCCATGTCAAACCGGAAGGGATGCGCGTTGATCTCGATGATGACGCCGTGGCGCGCCGCCGCCTCGATCACGGCGCGCATGTCCACCGCGTAAGCCTCGCGCGAGAGCAACAGCCGGCCGGTCGGGTGCGCCAGCATCGTCACGAGCGGGTTGGCCATCGCCTTCACGATGCGCGCGGTCATTTTCTTCTCGTCCATCGTGAAGCCGCGATGCACCGCGCCGACGACGTAATCGAACTGCTCCAGGATCTTGTCGCTGAAGTCCAGCGAGCCGTCCTCCAGAATGTCGGCCTCGATGCCGGCGAACACGCGAAAGCCATGCTTCTTGAATTTCTCGTTCGTCTTGCGGACATCGGCGAGGTAATCGGGAATCTGTTCCTCCTTCAGGCCGCGCGCCTGGAACTCGCTCTTGCTGTGGTCGGCGGTGCCGAAATAATCCAGGCCCAGTTCCATTGCCGCCTCCGCCATCGCTTCCAGCGTATCGTGGCCGTCGGTCCAGGTCGTGTGATTGTGCAACGCGCCGCGAAGGTTTTCCTTCTCGATCAATTCCGGCAGCTCGCCCTCCTCCTCCGCGTCAATCTCGCCGTTGTCCTCGCGCAGTTCCGGCGGGATGTAATCGAGGTCGAGCGCCTTGTAGATTTCCTCCTCCGTGCGGCACTTGACGACGCTGCCGCCGTCGCGCGCGCCGCCCGCGTCCTTCTCCTTGCCGGCCGTGCTGAAGCCGTATTCGTTGAGCGACAACCCGCGCTGGAGCGCCCGGCCGCGCAACAGGATGTTGTGCTCCTTCGAGCCGGTGAAATAATTCAGCGCAAACGGGAACTGCGAGTCGGCGACCACGCGGAGGTCCGCCTGAATGCCGCCGTCGAGCACGACCGACGACTTCGTGTCGCCCTTCGCGTTCACCGCGACGACGCCGGGCAGTTTCACGAACATTTCCATCAGCGCCGGCGCGTCCTTCTCCTTCGCGCTGACCAAGATATCGAGATCGCCGATCGTCTCGCGTCGGCGGCGCAGGCTGCCGGCGGCCTCGCAGCGGATCGTCGCCGGATGGCCGCGCAATGCCTCGAGGATCGGCTGCGCCGCGGCGAACGCCTTGTGATAATGATGCCGCTTGGCGAAGCGCCGCAGTTGCTCGATGCCCTGGAGGATTTTCTCCTGCGATTTCTCGCCAAAGCCCTCGAGCGCGGCGACGCTCCCGTCCTTGCACGCCGCCTCCAGCTTCTCGACCGAGTCCACCTTCAGCCTCTTATAGACGACCTGCGCCCGCTTCGGCCCGAAGCCGGGAATGGCGATCATCTGCATCAGCCCGGCGGGCAGCGACGCCTTCAATTCCTCGTAGTAGCCGAGCCGGTCCGTCTTCCACAGCTCGGTGATCTTCTCCGTCAGCGCCTCGCCGATGCCTTTGAGCTCGCCGAGCTTGCCCGCCTCGATCAGCTCGCCGAGGTCCTGCTGGAGACCGTCAATCAACCGCGACGCGTTGTGATAGGCGCGGCACTTGAACGGGTTCTCGCCCTTCAACTCGAGCAGCGTCCCGATCTCACCGAGAATTTCAGCTACCTTCGCCTTGTCCATGGGATTAAAGACTAACCCGTTGTCCCCGCGGTTTCAACGCGGGGAAAACGGCCGGTCGGATTCAGCCGGATTGAGCCGGATCGAACCAGATGGCCGCGTTTTCCGGGAGCCGGTTTCGGCGTTCTGGACTTGGATGCAACTGCCTGTGGTGCAAGGTCTTACATGTTTCGACCGATTCATTTGGGTTCGCTTTGTTATTCCATCTGTCGGGTGTTTTTCATAACATACTGCAATCACGCTTCTTGATTTTCTCGATTTGGGTTCGTTTCGCAAAAAAGTGATTTCTCACCGGAACCTCTCCAACGCGAAATGTTCATTTTCCATTGGAAAACGAGGTTTTTTGGTTTTAATCGCGACCATCATTTGGGTTCGTTTCGCAAATTTGCCGTAGCGCCTGCACAACCGGTTTCGGGCCACAGGTCCCAGCCGGAGCGATGCCGTTGGAGCCACGGATGGAATCTGTCTTCCGCCTGCCCGTCCGCTCCCAACTTCCATCTTTCGCCTTTCGCCTTCTGCATTCTGCTCCTTCCGTCTTCTGACATCTGACTTCTGTCTTCTCTACTTCGTCTCCTTTCATCGTCGGCCACAGTTTAGCGAATTGCCCCCGCCGTGTAAAGAGAAATTCTCTGTATTTCCAACAGCCAGTTCCACCGCGCAGGATTAAGGACCGGCCCTTTCAAACACTGTTGTTTTACCCGTTGCGGAAAACGACTGCCGCTGGCACTATCCGTCCCACCAAGGCTGTCGCAATGAACCGAGGAAAGCGATGCACTATCGGGAACCACCCCATCAGGCTGGCGGAGTCAGCGAAGTGACTACCTGCCGCCAATGCGTCGCGCCCATGCTGCAAACAGTCGGCGAACTCCAATTCAAGCTCCTCGACGTGCTGGAACTCCTGCCCATTTTTCACCATGGCAACTTGAACGAAATCATCGGCAAATGCGGTGCCGCAGACCAGATCCGCAACGTCGTCAACCAACTGAACTCACTGCTGTATGCCGCTTAGCACAGTACCACTCACTCAAGTCCCGACGCCAACCGGGCCACTGATGGCTGATGTGGCTCAGGCAGGTCCAGCAATTCCATCTCTTGAGCGCCTTCGCATCATGAGCCCAGCGGAATGGGAAGATTTTATTCTCGAATGGGCGCATTCATTAAAATCCAAATACCAACTGGTGGAGAAGTGTGGCGGCGCGGGCGACATGGGGCGTGATGTGGTTGCGTACCAAACCCGTGGGCAAACAGACCCTTGGGACAACTATCAGTGCAAACATTATGACCACCCGCTGCTTCCCACCGATGTCTGGTGTGAGCTGGGGAAACTCTGCTATTACACTCATATTGGCGAATACACATTTCCCTACGCGTATCACTTTGTGTCGCCGCAAGGGGCAGGAAACAAACTGTCAAAGCTGCTTCGTTCTCCAATGCTACTAAGGCAAGGGCTGCTCGATGCATGGGACGGTAAATGCAAAACAAACATTACCTCAACACGGAAAATCCCGCTTGATGCATCGCTGCGAGCGCATATAGACGCGCTCGATTTCTCGCGAATTCGCGCAATCTCGCCCCTGACAGTCATTGAAGAACATAGGCAAACACCGTGGCACGCGGCGCGGTTCGGTGGTGGGCTTCCAATCCGACCGCCAATTCCAACGCCTCCGCCATCCATTGCGGCCAGCGAAACTCAATACATCCGTGCCCTGTTGAATGCGTATGAAGATCGTTTGAAATGCCAGCTTGCTTCAATTGCCGATCTAGTTGACGTGCTGCTGATTGACCATTTGCACCGATCTCGACGTGAATTTTATTGTGCCGAATCGCTGCGAGAATTCTCGAAAGATAATGTCCCGCCCGGAACGTTTGATGGTCTCCTCGATGAGGTTTATAGCGGCATCATTGATGTGGTCCAAGCGTCGCACCCCGACGCCGTAGAGAGAGTCCTTGCAGCGGTCAAACAGGCCAAAGGTCTATCTCTTGCATCAAATGCTTTGGTCACACGTGTTACAACAACCGACAAGGGTGGTATGTGCCACCAGCTTGCAAACGACAATCCCAACGTAAAATGGCGGCCATGAAACCCTCATCTGTATTTAACAGTCCGGTTGAACTTGGCTTGCGCGCACTAATGCTTCTCGCTGAATCGCACCCAAAGCCGTTGGACATTCAGCGGCTCGTGATTCTGGATTACCTTTTGGTGCACTCAGGGGATCTGGAAGGCGGTCCAGAAAGTCTTCATCCACCGAGTCCGCTGCGCGCCGGGGAAGTTTCTGTGCGGAGGGGATTGATTGAAGACGGATTACATCTGTTTGCAACAAAAGGACTCGTGACTCGCATTGCAAACGAGGCAGGCATTTCTTATGCAGCCGAAGAGCTCGCAGCGGCATTTCTCGACGCGTTCACTTCGACCTACGGCGCCGCTCTTCGCAGTCGCGCGGCATGGGCAGTTGAGACGGCTGGCGCACTGCCTGACGCTGACGCAGCAACACTTCTTGAAAAAACCATCGGGAGATGGAAGACCGAGTTTGTTGTGGATGAACCGGAGGATCAACTATGAGTGCCAGCTCGTGGGGATTTTTCATCAACAAACTCATGGTAAGCGGGCCAGCAAAACCAGATGCAGAGCTTGTTTTCACGGATGGCCTCAATGTGGTGTCGGGAGCTTCGGACACTGGTAAATCCTTTGCGTTGAGTTGTATCGATTTTGCGTTTGGCGCACGCCACGCGCCTCGTGGGATTCCAGAGGTAACAGGCTATAGAACCGTCTCACTCCATCTGACCTCCAGAGCAAATCGGGAGCAGCTTATTGTCGAGCGGGCACTGGCAGGCGGAGACGTTCGAGTTGTTCGTAAGGACAGCGCAGGGAACGCAATTGAAGACTCGATAATTCCATTTAAGCACAACGCGAAAGACGCGAACACCTTGTCTGGAGTCTTTCTTCAGTTGACTGAATTGTGGGGTCGTCAGGTCCGTAAGAACGCGAAAGGCGAGCGCAGGTCATTAAGCTTTCGAGATGTCGCCTACCTTTGCGTAGTGGACGAAGAACGCATTATCGCGGAACGGCCGCCCCATCTTTCCGACAGCTTCACGGAGCGAACTGTGGAGAGCGAGGTGTTTCGAATGCTCATCACAGGCAACGAAAGTGGAGAGGTGCTGGTTGTCCCCGGTAAGGAGGACATAGCAAGTATCGACGCCAAACTCGAACTTGTCGCGAGCATGATCGAGAGTGCACAGGCTGATTTCAAAAAGACTCAACTGAAAGAGAATGAACTCGATACTGAGTTGGCTGCGATTGAGCAAACGCGAGGAAAAGCCTTGGCCGATTATGAACGGGCACGGCTCAGCGTGACAGAATTGGAAAAAACGCTGAAGGAGCATTCAAGTAATCTTCGCGAGGCGCAGACGCGCCTAGTTGTTGTCGAGGGGTTAATCAAGAGGTTTGAGTTACTCGATACGCATTACGAATCCAACATCAACCGACTTGCAACGATTGAAGAAACTGGGTCTCTTCTCACGGTTCTGCCGAACAAGTCCTGCCCTGTTTGCGGAGCTCCACCTGATGCCCATCGGCTAGATCATGGAGGAGAACAGTTTCAGCCTGCGGTCGTGCAGGCGGCTGCGCTTAGGGAATCCGAAAAGGTTAAGACTTTGAAAAAAGATCTCGGCCGCGTCCTGAACGACCTCATTGCAGAAAGAAATAAGCTTCGGGGTATAGCTGATGCCGCAATTGCTGCTGTGACTGGTGTTCAGGTTCAGATTAACCAAGAGTTGACGCCGCGAGTTACGGAGTCGGCTCAAACCCTAGCGGTTCAAAATGGACGTCGAGACGTCCTCTTGCGAGCAAAAGGCATCACAGAGAATATCGCAAAATTACAGCACTACGTAGCGGACCTCGAATCACTGAGGGCTGCTGGAAAAACCGCTTCTCCGAAAATTGCCACGACCGCCACGACCGCCGAAATGGATTCCTTCGCCCGCATGGTCGAAGCCGTTCTTGGCGCTTGGAAATATCCGAGTCCCGGCCGTGTCATATTTTCTGAGACAGACCAAGACCTCGTTATTGGCGGGCATTCTCGCGCTTCGCACGGGAAGGGAGTTCGTGCGCTCACTTGTGCCGCATTTATTCTCAGCATCATGAAACATTGCCGAAGCAAAGAATTACCTCATCCGTCACTGGTTGTTTTGGATTCACCCCTTGTCGCATATCAAGAACCTGACTCAGCCGACGGAGAGGCTCAGAAGCTACGTCAAGCTGGAGTGAAGGAGGCATTTTACGGCACGCTTGCGGCCGGTTTGGCTGATGGTCAGGTAATCGTGTTTGAGAACGAAGACCCGCCTTCAGATTTGAAGAGCCCATTCACTCGACATCATTTCACGAAGACCAATATTGGTCGCTACGGTTTCTTCCCGCGTTAGTGGCAATCCCTGCCAATGTCGAAGATGGGGCAAAAACGGCTGCGAATTCCGGCGCGCGACATCACGGATGTGCCACGACGAAGCCGCTACGTTGTTTAGACCTTCAGGGTTTCCCGATGCAGTAGAGATTGCCGAGGGTGCGGATGAAGATCTGGCCGCGGCTGACGGCGGGAGAGGCGTGGCAGGTTTCCTTGTCCTCGCCGAGCGGATTGGTGGCGACCAGCTCGAACTTCGGCGCGGCTTTGACGACGTAGGTGTTGCTGTCGTCGTCGAGGAAGTAGAGCAGGTTGCCGACGCGCACCGGCGACGGCCAGTGATGATGGCCGAGTTTTTCCTGCCAGAGACACTTGCCGGTCCTGGCCTCCAGGCAGCTCGCGGTGCCCGCATCGGACACGATGAAGAAATACGGCCCGCACGCGATGGGCGAGGGGACGTAGGAGACGACCTTCGCATCGAGCTTGTTGTGCCACGCGATGTGCGTTTCGGTGATGTTGCCCGTGCCATCCGGCCGGATGCCGACGAAGTGATGCTCCGGGAACCCGCCGGTGACGAAGAAGATGCCGTTGGCGAAAACCGGGCTGGCGACAAACTGCTCGGTCGGGCCGTCCATGATCCAGAGCTGCTTGCCGGTGGCGGGGTCGTAGCTGGCGACGCACTTGCTGCCGCTGAGGACCATCTGGGTCTTGCCGGCGGCCTGGACGATGACCGGCGTGCAGTAGGAACGCGTGCGGTTGGGGCGGTCGGTGCGCCAGCGTTCGACGCCGGTGTTTTTCTCATACGCCACGATCCAAGCGACGTCGTCCTGGTCGCAGTTGAGGATGACGAGGTCCTTGTAAAGCACCGGCGAACTGCAGAAGCCGTGCTTGGAGGCGAACGTGCCGGGCGATTTGCGCCACAGCTCCTTGCCGTTCATGTCGTAGCAGGCGATGACGATGTTGGGCGTTTGCAGGAACGCGACCCAGACGCGCTGGCCGTCGGTGGCGGGCGTGCCGCTGGCGTAGCTGTTGAGCTTGTTCATCTTCTCCGGCGGCGAGGTCAACACGGTCTGCTCCCAGAGCGTCTTGCCGCTGCGCCGGTCGAGGCAGAGCAGATCGCGCTTCTCGCCCTCGGGAACGTAGGTCGTCACGAAAACGCGGTCGCCCCAGATGACCGGCGAGGAATGGCCCACGCCGGGGATGGCGGTTTTCCACGCGATGTTCTCGGTGCCGCTCCAGTGGATGGGAGCTTTCACCTCGTCGGAAACGCCGTTGCCGAGCGGCCCGCGCCAGGCCGGCCATTCGCCGGCCATGCCGGTTGTCGCCAAAAGAGTCGCCGCGATCCCGAGGTATTTCAGTCTGGTGAACATGGCCGGAGAGTTTAGCGGGAACCGGCGGAAAGTGGATGAAAAAAACGGAAGAACGAGCGGAATGTTGGGGTGGGGACGCCGCGCTGCAGCGTCCGAGGGTGTCTACGATCCGCCGTTTCAGCCGCGGAGCGGCGCCAGATAGTAGCCCACGGCGTGAGCCGTGGGTCTCGTGACGCAAAACGAAAGCCCTGTCAGGGGCGAAAGAAATCATTCATCGACGGATGCGTTTTCTGTCGCCCCTGACGGGGCTTTTGTCCTTCGACCCGTTTATCCCCACGGCTCACGGGCCTGTTGCCCAAACGCATGATTAGAGGCAGTGGCGGGAATGGCGGCGGCCAGCGGCTGGGAAGCGGTTGGCCGCCAATGTATGACCCGTTGGGCGGGTGCGACGACGCAAAAGCCATCGAGGC
>CAIQCK010000116.1 GCA_903870275.1 uncultured bacterium
CTTGACGCGGACGGCCTGGAGATTCAAGAGGCTGACCACGATCTGGAGGTTGTTCTTCACGCGGTGGTGCACTTCCTTCAAGAGGACGGTCTTCTCCTCGAGCGAAGCGCGGATCGCCTGCTCCGTCCGTTTGCGCTCGGTCACGTCGCACAGCACGCCGTCGGTGGTCACGAGCCGGCCCGCTTCGTAAACAGGCATCCAGCGGTCTTCGATGCATTTCAGAGTGCCGTCCTTGCACCGCCACCATTCCTCGTCGCAAACCGCCCCGATCTCCAACGGCGGCGATTTCCATCGTTCAAAACGCCCTTTTTGTTCGTCGAACTTTCCTTTGTAGATCACCCGCGACAAAAAAGCGCTGCGGCCTCCCATGCTGCGGATGTCGTCCGGCGTGTAGCCGAGCATTTTCTCGAAGGCGGGGCTCAGGTAACAAAACTCGCGCGTCCGCGCGTCCACGCTGTAGATCGCGTCCTCGATGTTGGCGGCGATCCGCCGGAACTTTTCCTCGCTCTGGCGCAACGCCTCCTCCGCCCGCTTGTGCTCCGTCAGGTCTTTGGCGGCGATCAACAACCGGTGGCCGACGGCCGTGCCGACGAACTCCACCGTGCGGACCGAGCCGTTCTTGCAGGTGACATCAGCTTCGACAGGACCAATCGGTTTTCCCTCGGTGACGGCCCGCGCCACGGCGGCGTCCCATCGCCGGGCCACGGCCTGCCGGTATTCCGCTTGCGGATAGGCGCGGACAAACCACGCCGCGTGATCGGGCAGTTCCTCGCGCGTATAGCCGAACGTCTCAACGAATTTGCGGTTTAGATACTCGATCTTTCCGTCCGCGCCGTCCACGGAAAGCGGCACCGCCGACGCTTCGACAGTCTGTCGGAAATGGGCTTCGCTCGCTCGCAGCGCGTTTTCCATCCGCCTGCGCTCGGTGATGTCAAACACGGTGGACCGGGTCGCCACAAAGTCGCCCTTGTCGTCCCGGAGGGCTGTCGCGCTCAGCAACACCGGCAACACCGTGCCGTCTTTGCGAATCATCTCGGTCTCGATATCATGGACCCATCCACGCTCCTTCAGCATGGGAAAGGTCTGATCGTAAATCTGCAAGCCCTCAGGCGTGATCAAGTCGGAAAACTTCATCTTGCCGACGATCTCTTCGCGGCGGTAGCCAAGCCACTTGAGTTCGGTGTCGTTGATTCGAACGATGACGCCGCTCCTGTCCAGCGAGTGATATCCGCATGGCGCGTTGTCGTAGAGGTCTTGAATGGCTTTGGACGATTCCCCGAGCAACTCCTCCGCCTGCTTGCGCTCGGTAATGTCCTGGACGGTGCCAATGAACCGGAGGGGCCGTTTTCCCGTCCGGTCATAAATCACTTCGGCGTGTTCCAAGACGACGCGGGCCGATCCATCGGGACGGATGACCCGGTGTTCGACCTCGTAGCGTTTGCGCTCGTGCAGGGCGGCCTGGACCTCGGCCCACACTCGGCCCCGGTCTTCTGGAGCAATCGCTTTTCCGAATAGCTCGTGGGTAGCTTCCACGGCGCCCGGTTCATAACCAAAAATGCGGAACGTTTCCTCCGACCACCACAACGGATTCCGCGAAAAATCCTCCAAGCTTCGCAGCTCCGCCTCCCAACTGCCCACGTGGGCGATGCGCTGGGCCGCCGCCAAATGGGCCTGGCTGCGACCCGTGGCATCTCTCGTCTGTTTGAGTTGGGCGGTGCTGGTCTTGAGTTTGACGGTTGCCCGGCTCAATCGGGACGAATGAGTTTTTCGCAAAACTTTCCTCTCAGCCTTGAACGCGGACTTCATTTCATCCCACAACTCTTTTTCGCTCGGTTTAACCAGAATGGCGAAGCGGCACCTTCATACACCAATCGCGCTTCGCCGCAAAGACAAGAATGCCGTCCTCGTCATCCGTCCTTCGCCAACAGCGCCGCAAACCTACCGCCGACCGAGCCGGGGTTTGCCCGTCCTGGCTCCACCGAAGCGGATTACAGATGGCGCGGCCCGCCTCAGTCTGCTTATACTTGGCGGCAAATGTCTGAGGAACAGTCCAAACCGCGGCGCATCGGCGGATTCGAGTTGTTGCAGGAGATCGGCGAGGGTGGCATGGGCACCGTGTGGAAAGCGCGGCAAGTCAGCCTCGACCGCGTCGTCGCGTTGAAACTGCTCAGCCCGGAGTTCTCGCAGAGCACCGAGTTCATCAGCCGTTTCCGCAACGAAGCGCGCGCCGCGGCGCTGTTGACACACCGCCACATCGTCCAGGTCTATGACGCGGGCAAGGCCGATGACGCAAACTACCTCGCGATGGAGTTCATCGAGGGCAAGTCCGTCCACGCGCTCGTGGAAGCCAAGGACAAGATGAGCGAGACCGAGGCGCTCGACATCGTCCTGCCGGTGGCGATGGCGCTGCGGTACGCGTTCGAGCGGGCGCAACTCATTCACCGCGACGTGAAGCCGGAAAATATTCTCATTGACCGCGACGGCGTGGTGAAGCTCTGCGATCTCGGTCTCGCCAAGATCGTCACCGGGCCGGAGTCGCTCAAGCTCACACGCAGCGGCATGACGCTCGGCACGCCGTTTTACATTTCGCCCGAACAGGCCGAGGGCCGCGACCTCGACGCGCGCAGCGACATTTACGGCCTGGGCGCGACGCTTTACCACATGGTGACCGGCCACGCGCCGTTCGAGGATGCCGCCACGGCCGTTGCCATGATGAAACAGGTCAAGGAAACCGTGCCCGACGTGCGCCAGTTCCAGCCGCAACTATCCGTGGCCATCTGCATGGTCATCGAGAAGATGATGGCCAAGGACCGTCACGACCGCTACCAGAACTGGGCGGAGGTGATCAGCGATCTCCAACTCGTGCGCATCGGCCGCCATCCGGTCAACGCCCGCGTGGCGCCGGGCCGTTCCACCATGCTGCGACGCGAGAACGCCGCGCCCGGTGAGCGGCTCGCCCGCGCGATTGAGCCAGCACCGGTGATCGTGCTCGAAACCAAAGGCTTGATCCTCACGCCCATGATGTGGGCGGGCATCGCCCTGATCGTCTTCTGCCTGCTCGGCAGCGGGGTGCTGTTCGTGCTGAGCGGACAACGCGAAAGCGAACTGCGCGCCGAACTGAAGAACAAGATGGTCGCCGCTCAGGCTGACGCCGCCGCGCGCGCCTACTATGAGGCCGTGGAGTTCGCGCGTGCGCACCCGCTCGACAGCGACGAGATCATCAGCCGCTTCACGCGCGTCCAGCGCGCCTATCCCAAGACCGATTTCGCCGAGGAGGCCGCCGACCAGTCCGCTCAATGGGAAAAGCGCCGCGACGAGGCGCGCAAACAGCGCGCGCGCCAGGACGCGGCCACACGCGCCGCGCTTGCGGCCGCCGCGCGCCGCGAGGCCGAGGCCCGTTCCAAAGCCGAGAAAGCCGAGGCGGAGCGCAAAGCCGCGCTGGCCGCAAAGGAGGCCGAAGAAAAACGCCGTGCCGCCGAGGAGGCCGCGCGCGCCCGCCAGACCGCGCTGGCCGCCTATCATGAGTTTTGTCCCGCGTGGCTGGCGTTGCTGGCGCGGCGCGATTACGCCGGCGCGCTGCTGGCCGCGCAAGCCGCCGCCGCCGACCCGAACCTCGCGCCGCAAAAGCAACTTCTGGCGGCGCACGTCGCCGCCACGCAGCAAATCAGCCGCTTCGTTGCCAGGTTGCTGGCTGCCGACAGCCCGCTGCGCGGCAAGACCATTGCGCTCAGCCGAATCAGCGGCACCGTCACCGCCGTCACCGCCGGGCGCAACGTCACCATCGAAAAAATCGCCGGCGTCAGCGCGCGCTACACGGTGTTAATGCTGCCGCCGGACGATTTTTTGAAATTGGCCGCCGTCGCGTTGAAACCCGGCGACGCGGAGGACCAGCTCAACGGCGCGTTGCTGGCGCTCGCCGAGGGGCACGTCGAGCCGGCGCGCGCCGCGCTCCAGAACGTGGCCGGCCCCGCGGCCGAGCCGTTCAAACAAATGATGACCGGCATCGCGGAGGCACAAGCCGAGCGGGAAGCCGTCGCGACGCTGGCCGATCTGCGCGCGCAACTCGCCGCGCGCCAGTGGCCCGCGGCCTTCGCCAGGTTGCTGACGCTCGACACGCGCTACACCAACACGGTCGCCGTCGCCGCCGCCGGCAGCGACCTCGCCGCCGCGCGCGACCGGCTGCTGGCGGCGCCACCGAGCGCGACCACGGCCGAGCCGGCCGCGCGTCTGGCTCTCGCGGAGGCTGGCCGCGCCACCGACGCGCGCGACTGGAAACGGGCGCTGGCGGTGTTCGCGACGCTGGATGCGCAACTGGACGATGCGGCAGCGTCGGAAGCCATTGCATCGGCCACGCAAACTGAAATCGAAACTCTGCGGCGGCGATTGATCGCCGAGTCCGGTCTTGCAGAAGCGGCGGCGCTCGGCGACATCGCGCGCCGGCGCGGAATTCAAAAAGCCGGCGGTTATATCTGGATCGTCAACGCCAATGGCGGCGGCAACGCGGCATCGCTTCAGGATGCGCTGACGAAAGCCGATGACGGCGACGCGATCGAGCTGGACGGCGGCGCGCATGTCGCGTCGAAATTCGACGGATCGGGCAAACAAAACATCGTGCTCTACGGCCGCGGCGGCACGTTGCCAGTCATCACCGACGCGACAGTCAGCGGAACCAACGCCGTGGGTGGTTTCGTGATGGCGTGCGGCGACAACTGGCAATTGGAGAACCTTCACTTCCAGTTCAGCGGCACGGCGCTGTATCAACGCGGCACGAACCTGACCGTTCGCGGTTGCGCGTTCAGCCGGCCGTTCGATCCGCGCCGCGCCGGCGTCGCGCTGTTTGCGGAGTGCAACAGTGACTGGCGTCTCACGTTCAACAACTGTCTGATCGCCGCACCCGACTCGGACGCGATGCTCGCGATGCCGTTCCGGGACACCGCGCCCCGCTACAGCGTCGAGATGAATCACTGCACGCTTTGGATGCTGGCCGGCACGGTGTTCAACACCGGCCGGCGCGCGGCCGAGCGTCGGTTTGCGTTCAGCCTCCGCAACAGCGTGGTGGTGGCCCAGCGGGTTGCTTCGACGGTGTGGACACGCGAACTGATGCGCAGTGGTCTGACTTACACCGGCGACCGCAACCTTGCCTATGTGGTGCGCTACGCGGACGAGACACCGACGATCGGTGACGAAAACTGGAAGGAACTCTTTCCCGGCCAGGACGGCGCGTCGGTCATCGCGCCGGTGTCTTACGCCTCGCTCACGGCATTACGCCGCGGCCGGCACGCGCCGGCGGTGCGCGGCTTCATTTCGCCCGCAGCGGGCGACCTGCGGCTGGCCTCCGACAGCGGCGGCGTGACGCTCTCCGACGACGGCGGCGAGGCGGGCGTGCGCTGGCCGGCGTGGCGATGGGAGCAATATCTGAAAAACGCCGCCGAGACCACGCCAAGCGAACTGGCGGAGTCCGGCGCGCTGCTGGCGGCGATTGTGCCGCCCGCGTTGACGGAGACGCAGCGCACGCAAGCCGCGCAGATTCCGCTGGCCTCGCTGTTCCAGGGCGCGGTGCGCGAGTTGCCCGACGGCCGCGTCGAACTGAAGTATGATTTCGCCGGCACAAACCAGTTGGCCGACTGGCGCGTGGTCGGCGCGGCGTCCACGACGGGGACGGTCGCGGCGTTGCCGAGTTTCGCCGTCGCCACCAACGCCGTGCGGAAGGTCGTGCTCGACCAAGCGCTGCTGGCGCACCACGCGCGGTTCAAGGGCGACGTGGTGTTGCAGTTCAACGCCGTGGTTGAGAAAGGCGCGGTCGTCGCCGGTGTGTTGTCGTTCCCCAACGAACGGCTCGCCGCCGTCGCGGATCTTTCCAGCGGGCTGCGCATCGTCAGTCGCGAGGCGGCCTCCTTCGACGTGATCACCAATCTCAGTGCGAAGACGACCGGCATCCGCGCGTTCCCGCTGATCGTCGGAACCGAAGGCAACAAGCTGGTCGAAAGCGTGCCGGACATCGGCACGCTGGAGGCGACGCTGCCGCGCGCCCGCGCCGTTTGCGAGGTGGCGCTGGCGGCGGACCGCACGGTGGCGCGGTTCTCGCAGGTGCGGTTGACCGGCGCGCTCGACACGAACTGGCTTGCCGCCGCGCGCGCCATCGCGCTGCTCGGTCCGGACGCCCTTGCCACGAACGCCACGGCCACGCTGACGCCGCCGGCGAACACCGTGACCAACCTCGCCGGAGTCGCCGGAACGAACGCGCCAAGTTTCGCATCGCTGGCGCCGCCGCAGCAGTTAAAGGCGTCGCAGATACCGATTACCTCGCTGTTCAAAGGCGAGGTGAAGGAACTCGGCGGCGACAAAATCGAGTGGACTTATGATTTCAGCAAGCCGGAGCACATGGCGGATTGGGAGACCGGCACACCCGCGTCGTGGGTCGTTACCAACGGGCAATTGAGCCGCCGGCTTGGCCCGGCCAAACCGCTCTGGTTCCGCGCGCGGCTGCGGGGCAATTTCACGGTTTCGTGGCGCGTGCAAACCACGGGCGCCGTGGCCTGCCACCTTGCGTTGCGCTACGGCAGCGGCGAGGACGCGCCGTGGCTCGCCGCCGGCCTCGGCCTGTTCAGCGCCGGCACCAGCGACGGCTCGGTCGCCGCGGGCTTCGGCATCGGCAAGCGCAGCGCGTCAAGCCGCGTGTTGCTGGAACTGAACCGCCATCCCGTCGCGCTCGGCTCGGGCCGCGCTACGCTGGCCTTCTTTTGCTCGCAGACGGGCGACTTGCTGAGATCGCAAATGCACCGCCGCGACCTGGATCAAGCGCCCGTCCGTGTCGAAACGCGCCTGACTCACAGCGACGCGCCCGTCACGCTCGGCTTCGATGGCGACACCAACTCGCAGTTCGAACTGAGTGACATTCGCATCACGGGCGCGCCCGATCCGGAGTGGATTCGCGCCGAACAGGCGCGCGTGCTGTTGCAACCGGCGAAGTAACTTCGCGGCGCGGGTGGGAAACTGGCTCCGCTTCGGCCTCTCTACTTGATTTTTTCCAACAGCGCGCGCGCGATCTCCGTGAACGCCTTGCCGGCGGGCGATTCCGGCGCGCCCACCACCACCGGCACGCCCGCGTCGCCACCGGCGCGGATTTCGGGATAGATCGGCACTTCGCCGAGGAATGGCACGTGCTGCCGCTCCGCCTCCCGCCGCCCGCCGCCGTGGTCGAAGATCTCCGCGCGCGTGTGGCAGTGCGGGCAGACGAAGTAGCTCATGTTCTCAATGAGACCTGTGATCGGCACGTGGACTTTTTGAAACATGCCGATGCCTTTGCGCACCACACCAAGCGAGGCGTCTTGCGGCGTGGTCACGATGACGCCGCCGTCCAGTTCCGTCACTTGCGCCAGCGAAAGTTGCGCGTCGCCCGTGCCCGGCGGCAAATCCACCAGCAACACATCGAGCGGCGCCCAGTTCACGTCGTGGATGAACTGCTGCACCGCCTTCATGATCATCGGCCCGCGCCAAATCACCGGCGCGTCGCCCTCGACCAGAAATCCCATGCTCATCAGCTTCACGCCGTAGTTGGACAGCGGGTTGATGTGGTCCGGGTCGCTGGCGGTGGGACGCTCGTGCACGTTCATCATCAGCGGCACACTCGGCCCGTAGATGTCGCAATCCATCAGCCCGATCTTCAACTTCGTTTGCGCCAGCGCGCAGGCGAGATTCACCGCCACCGTGCTCTTGCCCACGCCGCCCTTGCCGCTGGCGACCGCGATGATCTTGTTCACGCCCGGCACGCGCCGCTTCTCGAACCCGACATGACCGGCGGCGGGCGCCGGCGCCTGGGCGCTGATCTCGACGCTCGCGCGGCCAACGCCCGGCAACTGCCGCAACACCTGTTCCGCATCGGCGCGAATCTGGGCGCCGATCTTCGGATCGCCCGTGGTCAACTGCATCGTCACCGCCACGTCGCCGCCGCTGACGGCAACTTGTTTGACGATGCCAAAGGAAACAATGTCCCGCGTGAACCCGGGATACTTCACCTGCTTCAACGCCTCGCGCACTTGGTTGTCGGTCAACATAAAATCCGGAATATCTGGGTGAAACGCTTCTTTTTTTCAAAAACGCCGCGGTTCCTGTCCGCGGGTCTCGCCGTTCGATGTAACGACACGGTCGGCGGGATGTCAAACGGTCATTGGCCGCGCCCCGCTCACAACATCGCGCCGGTAATCACGATCAGCCCGTAGATGTCCACCTGCGGCACCGTCAACTCCAATTGATTGCCGCTGCGCGTCATCTTCAACAACGTCGGCTTCGGTTGCAGCGGGTTCCAATACTCGGCCCGCAATGGATGCAGCAGCCGGCGGGTGTGGATGGTCACCGGTATGTTTTTCTGCGGCTGCTCGACGCGATAATTGACCAGATGCACCAGCACCTGCGGCACGGCGCGCCGCTCGGTCACCTCCGCCGCCACGGCCGCCGACGCGGTCACCTGCACACGCAACCGCTCCCGCAGCCGCTCGCGCGCCCGCTGCGGATCGCCCTGAAACGTCGCCGCGGGAATCACCTCGCCGCCCCGCGCCTTGTAGCCGTCCAGCAGTTTGCGCTGCGCCGCGCTCAGGTCGCTTTCGTCCGGCACGATGAGCGCCCCATACACGTCCAGGTTGTCCCAGTTGGGATCAAAAACAATCGCGAACGGCGTCTGCGACTCGATCAACGCCTGTTCGGCGTCGCAAATCGCGCGCCGCTTCGGTTGGGAGCCGTGCGCGAATGTTTCATACGTCCACAGCACCCCCACGTCCGCCGCCCGCGACGCGCCGTGGTAGAACTCCGCATGCGTCGCGTAGAAATCCAGATACGGCTTCAGGAACGCGCTGATGCCGCCGAGGCGCGAGCGGGGCGGAACCACCCGGCCGTTCTCGAACCACGCGAGGCTGCCGAGACAGCGCAGGTTGAACGCCATGCTCTCGGCCATCTCCAGCGGCGACTCGGCATCGAGAAGTGTTGCGCTGTCAAACGCCTGCCCGGCCTTCAACGAGGGAATGCGCGTCACCGCGTGATTGTCCCTCCAGCCCGGCTTTTCACCCCCGGCCCGGAACGCGTTGCTGAACGCCAGCACCTGCGCGTGGTCCACGCCGCGGATCACCGCGCTGTCGGCGTCCACCGCGCCGGCGTTGCACGCCACCGCGCACTGCGGGTTGAGGCTGCGCACATAGCGCGACAGGCGGCGGTAATGGCCGGCGGCGATCTTTGTGCGAAAATCCACCCACGCGCGACTCAGCGGATTGTCGCTGTTGTCCCGCGGCGGCGGCAATTTGACCCGGATGCTATCCTTGAACCCGCGATCCGTCAGAAAATCCTGGAACTGCATCATCGTGAACCGGTCCCAACTGTCGCTCCCCACGCCCACGTGATCGAAGTAAACCAGGTCCGCTCCCATCTCCGTCACTGCGCGGCGGAGCACGCGCTCCAAATAGTCGTTGTAGGCCGGCCGTTGAACCGCCGCCGCCCGCCGGAATGGCTCGCTCGCATCCTCCAACATCGGTTCGCCCTCAGGCGTCGCCGCCTGCCACACGTTTGCGTCATGCATCTCCTGGAACAGCGGCTCCCATCCCAGCGTGCCGCCGATATACGCGCCCACGCGCAACCCGGCCTTGTGCGCCATCTCCGCCAGCGCGCACGCGTCCTTCATCCCCGCCTCCTCCGCCTTGAAGCCGAATCCCTCGTAATAATGGAGCAACACCATCGTCACGCCGAGCTTCTTCAACTCCTCCATCATCACCGTGCTGTGCTCGCGCCGGAACCCCTCCGCCTCGCTGGCTGGCAGGATAAAATCCATCCGCCCCAGCGCCCGCGCGCGATGCGCCGGCGACCGCCAGCTTTCCGCCAGTATGATCCCCTCGTCCTCCATCCACACCGGCCGGGTCAATGCGGTCGGCTCCGGCTCCGGCTTCAAATGCTCCACCGCCCGTGCCGTCGCCGACGTCCACGCCAGCGCGCCGCACGCCGCCGCCAGCGCCATCCATCGCCATGTTTTTTGTTTCACCGGTTCCATCGAGCCGGCAACAGTAACAGACACGCGCGCCGCCCGCCAGTTGTTTGGGGCAGCCGTCGGCGCGGGAAATTCGGAATGTACGAAATGCGTGGAACGGGCGGGAATAAACAGGGAAGGCGCGAAGACGCGAAGAACACACCAACACCCTTCCCGCCTTCCCTGTTCATCTTCCGGGTCATTCCGCACTTGCTTCTCCATTTGCCACCGCAGTCGGGACGCGCTATTCGTTGACGGTGACGCAACGGTTGTGACTCTCGAAGATCAAATCAAAAGCAAGGCGCTCGCGCTCGGTTTCGACCTCGCCGGTATCGCTTCGGCCGAACCGCTCGCGAGTTTCGCGTTGTTCGAGCGCTGGCTCGCCGAGGGCCGGCACGGGGAGATGGGCTATCTCGCGCGCAATGTGGAACGCCGCAGCGACCCGCGGCGGCTGTTGCCCGGCACGAAGTCCCTTGTCGTCGTCGCGTGCAACTACCACGCCGCCGACCCGGCGCCAGGAACACGGCAGGGCCGTGTCGCGCGCTACGCGCTCGGCGACGATTATCACGAAGTCATCGGCGGGAAACTCGCGGCGTTGATCGAGGCGGTTCGCGCGCTCGCGCCGGGCGCGCAGGCGAAGGCGTGCGTGGACACCGCGCCGGTGCTGGAGCGCGAGATGGCGCAGCGCGCAGGACTCGGCTGGATCGGCAAGAACACGATGCTGCTCCACCGCCGGTTCGGCCAATGGCTTTTCCTCGGCGAAATCCTGCTCGACGTGGCGCTGCGGCCGGACGCGCCAGAGACGCGGGACCGCTGCGGCCGTTGCGCGCGGTGCATCGCCGCCTGCCCGACGCGCGCCATCGTCGCGCCGCGCGAACTGGACGCGCGCCGCTGCATCTCCTATCTCACCATCGAATTGAAAGGCGCGATTCCGCCGAAACTGCGCCCGCTCATCGGCAACCGCATCTTCGGCTGCGACGATTGTCTGGAGGTCTGTCCGTGGAACCGCTTCGCGCAGCAGGCGCGCGAGCCGGCTTTCTCGCCGCGCGCGGACCTCACGACGCCGGAATTGATCGGGTTGCTGGAACTGGACAAGGAAGAATTTCGGCGGCGGTTTGCCCGCAGCCCGATCCTGCGCGCCAAGCGCCGCGGCTTGTTGCGGAATGTCTGTGTCGCGCTCGGCAACGCCCGCGACCCGCGCGCCGTGCCGGCGCTGAAGCGTGCGTTGGAAGACGCCGAGCCGCTGGTGCGCGAACACGCCGCATGGGCGCTGGAGCGGATCGGGGAACCAGAAGCTGCCCGCGAAATACTCTAAGAATCGCGAAAAGTCGGAGCGATCTGCTGTGAGATCGGCCGTCCCTTCAGCCCCTTTCGTCCCTTCGAACTTTGGCGTCCCTTAGCCTGCCTAGCGGGCCGCCGTCGCGCGCGATTGGATTTGCGTGGCGACGATCATCAGCAACACCGCCGCCAGCAGCGTTCCGCCCAGCACGTCGGTCGTCCAGTGGTGGCCGAGGTAAAGGCGGCTGACGCCCACCAACCCGCCGAGCGTCCACCAGAGTGCCGCCGCGCGCGGCATCACCCACAACGCAATCGCGCCGGCGAGCAGCACCGCGCGCAATGCGTGGCCGCTCGGATAGGCGTAGGGCAGCGAAACGTGGATCATCCCCGGCCCGAACACATAGCGTTCGATCATGCCGGACGGGCCGGGTTGCACGACCCAGTTTTTGAAGGCGACCTCCAGCAGTATCCCGCCGGCGAACGCGGCGAACAAACACACCGCCGGCCGCCAGCCGAACCGCCGCCAAAGAAAAACCGTGAGCGCCGCGAGCATCAACAGGCTCAGTTCGGGAGTGGCCGTGGCGGTGGCGATGCTCATCATCCAATCCAACAGACGGTTGCCATGCGCGTTCAGCCAGATGGTGGTGACATGATCGAACCGGTCCAGCGCGCGCACGTGCACCGTGACGGTCAGCGCCGCGAAACACGCCGTCGCCAGCGCAATCCGTCGCCAGAGTTTCTGTTCCGCTGGTCGCATCAAGCCGGCGACAGTAGCAAACGCGCGCGACGCCCGCCAGAAGTTTACCGGCACAACCGGCACGCGGATTCGGAACCACGAAATGCACGAAAGGGGAAGGTCGAACGGATGGAACCACAGAGGAACACAGATGAACGCGGAGGGGATGAAAGCCTTATCCGTGTGAATCTGTATTACAATGTCGAAGAGTCGTCGCAGGCCGCGAAGATTTATGATCGGTGGGGCGAGACTCCGTCGAGCCTCCGCAGTCTGA
>CAIQCK010000117.1 GCA_903870275.1 uncultured bacterium
AGTCTGAAAGCTCGACACTTCCAAGAAGGAGGCTCGACGGAGTCTCGCCCCACCGTCTTGGGTTGCGGCTCCGCCGCGCTGGGTTTCTGCGTTGTCCCCTTCTTGACCGCGGCGCGGCGGCTCACAACTCAATTGAGCCGACGATCTTCTCCACCAGGTCCGTCAGTGTCACCACGCCCTGCGGCCGTCGTTTGACGTCCGTCACCACGGCCATCGCCCCGCCAACGCCGCGCAAGTGCGCCAGCGCCCGGTCGAGCAGTTCGGTGCTGTCCACCGTCGGCGCGGGCCGGCAGAAATCCGCGGCGGTCTTGGCGGCAACATCGCCGTCGCTGAAGAGAATCTCATAGACGTTGACGACGCCGGCGAGCTGGCCGGCCGCGTCGAGCACCGGCAGTTGCGTCACGTTGCGCTCGCGCGCCTGGCGCAACACTTCGGCGATGGAGGTCTGCGGCGTGACGGCGAGCACTTGCGCCATCGGCACCATGACGTCGCGCACCGGCGTGGCGCACATCTCGAACACACCGCCGATCATCTTGCGCTGCTCCGCGTCCGGCTGGCTAGCCAGTTCGCCTTCGCGGGCGATGAAGATGAGTTCCTCGCGGCTCACGAACAGTTCCTTCTTCGCGCGTTCGAGTCCGGCCAGACGCATGAAGGCCGTCGCCATCCATTCGAACGAGACCGTCAGCGGCGTCATCGCCACCGCGCTCCAGCGCAACGGCCGGGCCAGCATCATGCTCAGTTTGAAAGGATACAGCCGGAACAGCGATTTCGGCACCAGTTCGCCGACGATCAACAGCACCAGCACCATCAGCGCGATCACCAGCGGCACGCCGACGCCCGGCCGCAGCGACCAGTGGCGCAACACCGCCTGCATGGCGATGACCGTGGCCGTGACGTTGACGAGGTTGTTACCAACCAGCACCGTCGCCAGCAGCCGCTCCGGCCGGTCGAGATATTGCTGGAGAATCAGCGCGCGCGGATCATGCCGGCGGGCGCGGTTGCGCAGGCGGATTTTGTTGAGCGAGAGCAAGCCGGTCTCGATGCCGGAGAAGAAAAACGACAGCGCCACGCAGACCAGCAGCAGGATGATAGTCAGCGTGCTCATGCGCCCGTCTCCGTGCGGTTCAGCCGCAGCTCGACGATCCGGTTCTTGGCGACGCGCTCGACGGTGAACAGCGCGTCGCCGATGCGGACCTGCGCGCCGGTCCGCGGAATGCCGCCGAGCCGCGTGGCCACCAGCCCGCTGACGGTTTCCACGCCGGGGCACGCCAGCCGCAGGTCCAGCCGCTCGTTGAGATCGTCCAGCCGCATCTCCCCGCGCACCAGCCACGAACGGTCCGGCAACAGCCGGACGTCCTGCTCCGGCTGGCGAAACTCGCCGGCCATGTCGCCGACGATCTCCTCGAGGATGTCGGCCATGGTGAGCACGCCCTCGGTGCCGCCAAACTCGTCCACCACGATGGCCATCGGCTGCTTGTGCGTCTGGAAACTTTTCAGCAACCGCACCGCGTTCATGGTCTCCGGCACGAACGACGGCGGGTCCATGATTTCCACCACGTCCTCCTCCGGCGACAACAGGAACCGCCGCGCGTCGAGAATGCCGACGATGGTGTCCGGCGATTCGTCAAAAACCGGCACGCGCCGGTGCCGCGATTTTTTCAGGAACGCGATCAGCTCCGGCTTCGGCATCGTCGCCGGCACGCCCACCATGTCCACCCGCGGCGTCAGCAGGTCCTTGGCCGTGCGGCGGCGCAGGCGGAGGATTTCCTGGATCATGTGCTTCTCGGTCTCGCGCAGCACGCCTTCCTGAAAACTGATTTCCAGCAGCGTGCCGACTTCCTCGTCGGACAACCCCGCCGCCGCCTTGGAGCTTTTCGGTGCGACCAGGCGCAACAGTCCGTCCGAGACGCCTTGCGAGAGCGCCAGCAGCGGCCCCAGCATCCGCGCCAGCGTCTGGATCGGCGCCGCCACGAACCGCACCACCCGCATGGGATTGAGCACGGCCAGCAGTTTCGGCAGCAGTTCACCCACCGTCACCAGCAGCACCACCATGATGACAATCGTGCCGAGCGCCGCCTTGGACGCGGAGTGACGCTGTATCAGCCACCAGAACATCAGCGCCGTCGCCGTCGTGTTGACGAGGGTATTGCCGAGCAGAATCGTCGAGAGCAGCCGCCACGGCGTCGCGAGCAGGTCGGTCACAATCGCGCCGAGCGCGGGCGATTGCTCCGCGAGCCGGCGCGTGTGGATTTTCCCCAGCGAGAAAAGCGCCGTCTCGGTGCTGGAGAAAAACGCCGACAGCGCCAGCAGCACTGCCAGCGCCAGCAACGGTATAATCCATTCAATCATCGGGTTTGCGTGCGCACCACTGCGCCGAGCATAGCCGACCCCCGCCGCTGCCGTCAACAGACGCCCGCACGCGGCGGCTTTTGCTCAGGCTGCGCCCTGCCCGCGCCACGCCGCCAACTGCGCCCGCACTTGGGCCGCGTGGGGGTCTTCGATGGCCTCGAATATCGCCAGCGCCGTCTCCGCCCGCGCCACCGCCTCCGCCTTCTGCCCCAGTTTGAAAAACTGGCGGGCCGAATTATAAAGCGTGGCACCTTCGCCCCGGCGGTCGCTGATCTCGCGGACAATGGCCAGCGCTTGCTGGTAAAACTCGATGGCCTTGCGCGTCTCGCCCAAGTCGGCGTAGGCATTGCCAAGGTTGTCCAGCGTGGCAGCTTCGCCCCGGCGGTCGCCGATTTCGCGGGCGATGACCAGACGCTGCTGACAAAACTCGATGGCCTTGCGCGTCTCGCTCAAGGCGGCGTAGGCCAGGCCGAGGCAGCCCAGCGCGGTGCATTCGCCCTGGCGGTCGCCGATCTCGCGGTCAATGACCAGCGCTTGCTGGTAAAACTCGATGGCCTTGCGCATCTCGCCCAAGTCGGCGTAGGCAAGGCCGAGGTTGCCCAGCGCGGCGCCTTCGCCCCTGCGGTCGCCGATCTCGCGGACAATTTCGAGTTGCTGCTGGTGAAACTCGATGGCCTTGCGCATCTCGCCCAAGTTCTTGTATGCAACGCCGAGGTTGCCCAACACGTTACCTTCGCCACTGCGGTCGCCGATCTCGCGGACAATGAACAGCGCTTGCTGGTGAAACTCGATGGCCTTGCGCGGCTCGCTCAAGACGGTGCAGACAGTGCCGAGGTTGCCCAGAGCAGTGCCTTCGCCCCGGCGGTCGCCGATTTCGCGGTCAATGACCAGCGCTTGCTGGTAAAATTCGATGGCCTTGCGCGTCTCGCCCAAGACGGCGTAGGCAGTGCCGAGGTTACCCATCGCGGCGCCTTCGCCACTGCGGTCGCCAATCTCGCGGACAATTTCGAGTTGCTGCTGGTGAAACTCGATGGCCTTGCGCGGCTCGCCCAAGACGAAGTAGGCGTTGCCGAGGTTACCCAGCGAGCCGCCTTCGCCTCGACGGTCGCCAAGGACTCGGCAGGCTTGGAGCGAGGCATTCAGCCACGGGATGCGCTCGGCTCGTGGATGTTGCCGCAGGACAAGCAAGTCATTGGCACTGGCTGAGAATGCCGCCAACAGCTTGAGCGCCTCTTTGTTTTGGTCATGGAGTGCGGCGGCCCATCGCTGGCCGGCTTCGATGTTGGTTCTTTCCCGGTCGAAGAGCCCCAGGCCAGCCAGGGATTTGGCTTTGTCTTTGTCGGTAAACAACTTGGCGGCGACATTCAAGACGTCGAGGAAATGCCGGGCGTGGCGGAAGCCGCCATCGCTTTGTTCGGCCGGGCTGAGCAGGCCACGCGCGAGGTCGCCCGCCAGATCGTGGAGGTGATAGCGGCCTGTGGACCCGGTCCATTCCAGCATGGAGGCGGCGTAAAGGCTTTCGAGGGTTGGCTGCGCCGTTGGTTCGTCGAGCGCCCAGACTTGAGATGCCGCAAGCCGGTCGAAGGAACTGCCGGGCTGGAAAACGCCGAGCAGCCGCCAAGGCAATTGATGTTCGGGCGCGAGCAGATCGTAGCTGAGCCGCAGCGAGGCGATGACGGCGTCCAATTCCTTGGCCCGGCTTCGGGTGAGCCGTTCGAGGTAGTCGGCGGGACTGAGCATGGGTCGCGATTTGATAGCAGAAGCCGCCAAGCGCAGAGCGAAGGGGAGGCGGCCGCATTGCGCTGCGATGGCGTCGGCGAGGTCAGCGATGCGCGGGGCTATTTTCAGCAGCAAGGCTCTGGCTTCGGGCATCGGCAGTTCTTCGATATGCCGGGTCATCATGCCTTCCAACTCGAAATTCCATCGAGACGTGATGAGAACGGCGCAGGAAGACGGCGGCAGCAGGGGCCGGACTTGGGCCGCGTCGCGGGCATTATCCAACAGCAGCAACGCGCGTTTGCCGTCGAGGATGGAGTGATACTGTCCCGCCAAAAGTTCAGGATCCTCGGAAATCCCGGCTTTAAGATCGAATGAGCGAATGACGTGCTCCATGGCCTGCGCGGGAGACATGGGAGAATCGCTGGCACCTTTGAGGTCGAGAAAGATCTGGGCGTCCTGAAAGTCTTTCTTCAATTCGTCCGCGACGACCAGCGCCAGCGCTGTCTTGCCGATGCCGCCCGCGCCGCGAAGGCCGGTGATGACGGCGCCTTTGGTTTTGAAATGGCGGCGCAGTTCATCCAGATCACTCAGGCGTCCCGTGAAGTCGGCCGGCGGGGCGGGAAGCTGGTGGAGAGGTTGGGGCGATGGCGAAACGGGTGGCGTCGGAGATGGCGGTGGCTGAGCAATTGTAACCGGCCCGGTGAAGACCTGTCCGCCAGAAACTTCGCCGAATGCAGGAGAGCCATTTCCAGTCGTCGTTGCCTGATGATCACCGGCAGTCGGCGATGGCGGCGAGTCGGGCTTCGAAGTCTTCCGATCCTTGAGCCATTGCACCAGCCAGAGCACGGCGGCCCACACGACAGCCACGACCACAAACGCCAGCCAATGACTTTGCAGAAAAGCCAGGAGCCGCGGCAGTTTAGGCAACGGCTTGCCTCCGAGCCATTCTTGCGCCACGAAACCCACCAGCGCAACCAGTGCCGTGAGGATGACGCCCGATAGCCAAATGATGCCTGTCCAGAGTGGCTTCATTTCGGCGGAGAGTATCGCTGCGCGGCTGGCTTAACAAGGCAATAGCCGGGTTTTACTTTCTGGCGGCGGCGGCTTGGGCGACGATAGCGGGGTTCGGCGGGAAGAGGCTAAAAAGTAGAGAATTTTGCTTGACATGATTGGAGAATTTCACTACACTGTGGCCGACGATGAAAAGGCAAGGACAGAAGACAGTAGTCAGAAGTCAGAAGACGGAAGGGAAAGAACAGTGGGCGGAAGGCGAGCGGAAAGCAGATGGGAGATAGGAGATGGCAGATTGGAGAAGGCGAAAAGCGGAGGGCGGAAGGCAGGCGGGAAAAGCAGAAGCCAGACAGGAGCGCCCATAAAACAGTCCATCCGTGAAATCCGTGAAATCCGTGAAATCCGTGGAACAAAAAAACTCCAACAAGAGAGTGTCTGTCATGGACTCAAGAATCCGTGTTTCATCCGTGTTCCATCCGTGGCTCCAAGAGTCTCGCTCCGGCCGCCCCGGTCAAACCCGGTCAAAGTGAGTCAAAGTGGGTCAAAGTGGGTCAAAGTGGGTCAAAGTGATTTCGACTATTATTTTTTACGACCGCATGACCCCAATCCGACTCGATCCGACCCAATCCGAGTGGAGCAGGCCATTATGACATCCTCCATGATTCCAATCCGCCGCCTGGTGCGCAAACGGCGGCGGGCAGGATGCCCGCGCTCCCAGTGGGGCCGATCCGACCAGATCCGACCCCATCCCAGCAAGCTGGGACAGATGGAAGGCGAAATCATGATTCTATGCTCGATGATTTTTTGCCCAAGTCCTGTTGCTGGAATTTGTTCTGCCGGCGTTTCAGAGAATTTGCAAAACGAACCCAAATGATGGCCGCAGCGAAAATCAAAAACATCGTTTTTCCGTAGGAATATGAACATTTCGATCCGCTCCGGCTCCCGCGACGAACATTTTTTTGCGAAACGAACCCCAATAGAGAAAATCGTTATTTCGCATAACAGACTGTAAATCCATTAGTTATATGAAAAACGTCGCGGTGGCGGTTGATGGCACCCGGTGCAACACGACCCCAAATGAATTTGTGGAAAGAGCGGCCAGAGCAAGGGGCTTGAGATGCGCCCCGCCGCCGTTTCGGAAGACGATTCTTTGAACTTGAACGCCGGGAGGGCGGAGTTATGTATGGTGTGCGGCCCGGCAGCGCGATCAAAAGAACAACACGATATGGCGACGGAACAACCAACGGTGGCGATCATCATCCCGGTGCGGAACCGCGCCGCGGAGATGCAACGGTTGCTGGAGAGCGTCGCCAGGCAGGAGTATCCGCTGGCGAAGATCACGGTGGTGGTGGTGGACGCGTTGAGCACGGACGGCACGCAGGAGGTCTGCGGGAAGTTTCCGTTCGTAAAGCTCATCGAGCTGCCCGTCGAGCGGCACGTCGGCCGCAACAAGGGCGTGGCGGCGACGGACACGAAGTATCTGGTCCACATTGACTCGGACATGGAGATGACGCCGGGGACGATTGCCACGCTGGTGAAGATCGCCGAGGAGGAGCATTTCGATTTCCTGTCCATCCCGGAGCGCTCCACGGGCAACACGCTTTGGGCGCGGGCTCGGGCGCTGGAGAAGATCGTGATTGACGACGACCCCGACCGTTGCGGCGCGCGGTTCATGACGCGCAAGGCGTTCGACACGGTCGGCGGCTACGACGAGCAGATTCTTTTTTCCGAGGACTACAACATTCACACGCGGCTGTCGCAGGCCGGCTTCCGGCATCGCGTGGCGAAGGAGACGTTCCTCTGGCACCACGAGGGCTGCACGGTATTGCAGGCGGCGCGGAAGCAGTTCTACTACAGCCAGTCGGCGCACCTTTACTTCAAGAAGTTCAAGGGCGTGACCGTCCGCCAATACAATCCATTCCGGGCCGCATACCTCAGGCACGGGAAGCTGATCCTGCAACACCCGGTGCTCTTCACGTCGCTGATGCTCGGCAAGGCGCTGACCTACGTCACCGGTTTCTCCGGCATGTGTTACGGCTGGCTGCGCGACCGCAACCGCTCAAAGTGAGCGCCAACGAAAAACCCAAGCTGCGACCCATCGAGGCGTTCCCCGTCGAGCACGAGGGCCAGCGTCTGATTGTGCTGCGCGATCCGCTGCGGTGGACGGACAACTCCGTCGTCGTCTCGCCGACACTGATTCCCATCCTCCAGCGGTTTACCGGCAAGAACACCGTCGTCGACATCCAGGCGGAATTCGCGCGCGCCACCGGCCAGATTCTGCCGGGCGAGGCGCTCAATGGCGTCATCGCCAAGCTCGACGAGGCGCTGCTGCTCGACAACGAGCGGTTCCACAAGTATCGCGAGCAACTCGAACGCGAATTTCGCGAGTCGCCCCTGCGGCAAGCGTCCCACGCCGGCGGGAGTTACCCGGCCGAGCCGGCGGAACTTGCCGCGATGCTCAACGGCCATCTCGCCGCAGCCGGCGGCCCGGACGGCGCAACGCCGCCTGCCGGCCAGCTCGCCGGCATCATCGTGCCGCACATTGATCTGCGCCGCGGCGGACCGTCGTTTGTGCGCGCCTATCGCCAACTGCGCGGCCGCGACGACATCGAGTTGTTCGTCATTCTCGGCACGGGCCATCAGCCGATGCGCCAGCGGTTCGGCGGACTGCGGAAGGACTACGAGACGCCGTTCGGCGTGGCGCGGACCGACCGCGACGCGCTGGAATCGCTCGCCGCGGAACTGCCGTTCGGTTTTTTTGACGACGAGTGGGCGCATCGCTCCGAGCACAGCATCGAGTTCCAGGCCGTCTGGCTCCAGCACATCTTCGGCGGCAACCTCAAGGCCCGCATCGTGCCGGTGCTGGCCGGATCGTTCCACGAGTTCAGCGAGACCGGCGCGTCGCCGCTCGGCGACCCGCAGGTGGCGGGCTTCGCGCGGGCGTTGCGCAAGCTCGTGGACGCCCGGCGCGGCAAGGTCTGCGTCATCGCCGGCGTGGATATGGCGCACATCGGCGGGCGCTTCGGCGACGAGGAGGCGATGGACGAACCGCGCCGCGCGCGGCTGAAACGCGACGACCGCGTCACGCTCGACGCGATCCTTTCGTGCGACGCGGAGAAGTTTCACCGCAACATCGCCGCCGACAAGGACGCGCGGCGCGTCTGCGGCTACCCGGCCATCTACACGCTGCTGGCGGCGCTCCAGCCGGCGGCGGCGCGGCTCCTCGACTACGGCCAGTCGCACGAGACGGAGACGAACTCGGTTGTCAGTTTTTGCAGCGCGGCGTTTTACCGCTAACGACTTGCCTTCGCGGGCGTTGCTGATACGCTCGCGCCCATGAAGCGATTCGCTGGATGGAAACCGTGGCTGCCAGCGCTGACCGTCGCGCTGCTGCCCCTCACGACAACCGCCGCGCCACCCGAAGCTCCCAAGCCTCGCAACGCGCCGAAAGCGGTTGTCATCAACGACGATGGGTTCAGCGCGTTCTACGGCGGCGCCTACAAATCGCCGGCCGATGTTCGCAAACGCATCCTCGCCTACCGCGACACGCAAGTGGCGGTGCTGGAGTGGTGTTTCCTGTCGGGCAGCCGCGTGAACTATCCCTCGAAGGTGACGGAGCTGATCGGCGACGGCGTCACGGAGTTTCCGCGCCGCGGCGACAAGCAGGTGTATGACACGCTCCGCGCCATCGCTGACAGCGGCGTGAACCTGACGCAGGCGGTCGCCGACGCGTGCCACGAGGCGGGCCTGCTCTGCTACGGTTCGCTGCGAATGAACGGCGATTACCCGCCCAGTTGGATGGGCGAGTCGCTGCCGCGGATGTTGAACAGCAGGTTTTGGTGGGACCATCCGGAGTTTCGCGTGCGCGGGACGAAGGGCGAGGACAGGACCAAGCTCTCCTACGCGTTTCCCGAAGTGCGCGACTTCAAGCTCCGCATCCTGCGCGAGGTCGCCGAGCGCGACATTGACGGCATCAACCTCGACTTTCTCCGCCATCCGGCGTTCTTCGGCTACGAGGAACCGCTCATCAAAGCCTTCAAGGAAAAGTTCGGCCAGGACCCGCGCGAGTTGAAGGCCGATGACGCGCGCTGGCTGCAACTGCGCGCCGACGTGATGACAGAGTTCGTCCGCTCCGTGCGCGCGATGCTCGACGACGCCGGCAAACGCAAGGGCCGCCATCTCGGTCTCTCGGCCCGCGTGGACTGGCGCGAATACCGCGCCTGGGGTTGCGACATCGAGCGATGGCTCAAGGACGGCCTGCTCGACTACCTCGTGCTCGCGCAACACACGCTCGGCGGTTACGAGTTCGATCTCGCGCCGTTCGTGAAGATGGCGAAGGGCACCGGCTGCGCGGTTTATTTTGGCGAGGAGGCGATCACCACCGGCCACGACCTCACCGCGCAAGAGGACAAGCTCATCGCCGCGGGCAAGATGAAGCCGCCGCCCCGCGGCAGCCTTTCGCTCGACCAATACCGCGCCCGCGCTGCGAAGTGGTATGCGGCGGGCGCCGACGGCGTGCACCTTTTCAATGAGGGCGACCTCGCCGTGATGCGCGTGCTCGGCAGCGTCGAGGCCGCGAAATAGCAATGACCCCTGATGACAACGATTGAACGTTCACAAGGCGAAGGTTCCTCGTGGTGGTCGAGCCGCTACGTTTTGCCACCAGCGCGTCTCTTGAAACTTTCATGGTTCATCTTCGGGTTTCTCTCCGCGACTTGCGTGCTCGGCGCGGAGCTGTCCGGCATCATCGCCGACGGCACGCCAGCGGCCACTCCCTATTATGTTCGCGACAGCGGCAAGGCCGGGCCGACCGTGATGATCAGCGGCGGCGTCCACGGCGATGAGCCCGCCGGTGCGTATGCCGCCGGCCAAATTCGCCACTGGCCCATCACCCGCGGCAAACTCATCGTCGTGCCGCGCGCCAACGTCGTCGCTCTGAAAGCCAACAGGCGGCTGATGCCCGGCGAGCCGGTCGAACAGGCCAACCTCAACCGCAATTTCCCCAAAGCGAAGGAGGACGGCCCGCCGCGAGGCGCGCTGGCGACGGCGTTGTGGGACTTTGCGCGCCAACAGAAACCGACGTGGGTCATTGACCTGCACGAAGGCACCGATTTCAACGGGATGACCAACAAGAGCGTCGGCAGCAGCGTCATCGCTTTCCCAACGCCGGACGACAAAGCCGTTGCGCTGGCGATTCAAGCCGCCGTCAACGCCACCATCACCAACCTGAGCCACCGCTTCACGCTGCGCGGTCCGCCGATCGACGGCAGTTTCGCCCGCGCCACCGGCGCTCACCTCGGCGCGCACGCGATGATTCTGGAAACAACAATCAAATCCCAGGCGTTGTCCGTGCGCGCCCGGCAGCATCGAATCATGATGCACACGCTGTTGAAACATCTGGATATGATTGACGACTCGGTCACTCCCGAACTGATGACCGAGCGAGTCTCCCTCAACACTCCAACACTCCAGCACCCCAACACTCCGCCGCCGATTCGCCTTGCCGTTTACGACTCCGGTGGCACTGGCGGCATCGGTGCGGAACGCGTCATTGTACAAGTCGGCAGGCAACCGGACGCCATCGCCGTGCGTGTCTGCGGTGATGACATCGGCAGTGGGGCGCTTGACCAATTCAATGCGATTGCCGTTCCCGGCGGCAGCGGCAGCCGGGAAGCCGCCGCGCTTGGCGAGGGCGGCCGCGCCCGCATCCGGAAGTTTGTCGAAGACGGCGGCGGTTACGTCGGCATTTGCGCCGGCGCGTATCTGGCAACGAGCGGGTTTTCGTGGGGGCTGAAAATCCTCAATGCCAAAACCCCCTCGCCGAAATGGGAGCGCGGCCACGCGATGGTGAAGGTCGAACTGACCCGCCACGGCCGAGAAATCCTCGGCGACCGTAACGGCGCGTTCGATTGCAAATACGCCAACGGCCCGATTCTCTGCCCGGCGCGCGTCGAGTCGCTGCCCGACTACGAGCCGCTGGCGTTTTTTCGGACGGAAGTCGCCGAACACGATTCGCCAAAAGGCGTCATGATCAATTCGCCCGCCATCGTCGCCGGACGCTGCGGCAAGGGCCGCGTCATCGTCAGCAGCCCGCACCCGGAACAAACACCGGGTCTGGAGGATTTCATCCCGCGCGCCGTGGCGTGGGTGACAAGCCGTGTGAACATTACTGAGAAAGTGAATACACCATGAACCTGCTCACAAATTGTCTGGCCGTCGCATGGATCGCTTTCGCACTCGCGTCGTCGAGCGCACGGGCTCAGTCTGCGCCGCTCAAGTCAGCGTCGTCGGAACCGTGGGACCCGGTCACCGCCTACCACGAGCGCCAAGTCGAAGGCTGGCGGGTGCTGGTCAACCAGAAGCTCGATTGCGATGAGCAACGCAAGCTCTGCGACGAGACGCTGAAGTTGCTCGGCGATCACCTCTACCGCATCAGCTACGTCGTGCCCGCCGGAGCGCTGGCGAAGTTGCGGCGGGTGCCGATTTGGGTGGAGCTGGCTCACCCGAAGCACAAGTGCATGTGTTATCACCCGTCGCCGGAATGGCTGCGCGAGCACGGGATGAACCCGGCGAAGGCCGGCGCGGTGGAGTTGGCCAACGCAAAGAACTTCCTCGCATGGACGCACGAGCAGCCGTGGATGGTGCTGCATGAGCTGGCGCATGCCTATCACCACAAGGTGCTGGGCCACGATAACGCAGGGATCAAGGAATGCTACAAGCACGCCGTCGAGTCGAAGAAATACGACGCCGTCCTTTATATTCACGGCCAGCACAAGCGTCACTACGCGCTCAACAACGACCAGGAATACTTTGCGGAAAGTACTGAAGCGTTCTTCGGCACCAACGATTTCTATCCGTTCGTCAGCGCCGAATTAAAGGAGCACGACCCGGAGATGTATGCGCTACTGAAGAAGCTCTGGGGTGTGTCGCAATAAGGCAATAAGATGGCACGACACTTCAAATCCCAATCGGGAGATTCATAAACACACTCGCCGCGCGGGATGAACTCCTCTATAACATCCGTCGCATGAAAACCGCGTTCCGCTCCAGTCTCGCGCTCCTGTCGTTGCTGCTCTGGGCTGTTTCCTCCACCGCCGCGCCGCCGAATCCCGCCGTGCCCGGCATGGACCCGGCGAAGCTGAAGGAGATCCCGCAGCAGATGCAGAAGTTCGTGGACGACGGCGTCATCGCCGGCGCCGTGACGCTCGTGGCGCGGCGCGAAGGCGGCGTCTGCCTCGACGCGGTCGGTTTCCGCGATCTCGCGACGAAGACGCCGATGCGCGTTAACGATCTGTTCTGGATCGCTTCGATGACCAAGCCGTTCACGGCCACCTGCGTCCTGATGCTCCAGGACGAGGGCAAACTTTCCGTCGAGGACCCGGTCGAGAAGTATCTGCCGGAGTTCAAAGGCCAGTGGATGATCGCCGAGCGCGGCAAGGAGTCGCTGACGCTCAAGCACCCGGCGAGGCCGATTACGCTGCGCGACCTGCTCACGCACACCTCCGGCCTCGGCAACGTGGAACAACCCCGGCCAAACAGCTCGCTCGCCGAGTTGGTGATGGGTTACGCGCAGCAGCCGTTGCAATTCGAGCCGGGCAGCAAGTGGGCTTATTCCACCGGCGGCATGAACACGCTCGGCCGCGTGGTCGAAGTCGTGTCGGGCCGGCCGTACGCGGAGTTCCTCGACGCGCGCCTGCTCAAGCCGCTCGGCATGAAGGACACGACGCTCTGGCCGACGCAGGCGCAGGCGCGGCGCATCGCGAAATCCTACCAGCCCGGCGAAAACGGCCGCGGCTTGGTGGAAACAGGCATCACTCATCTCAAAGGCGAACTGACATCGCGCGACCGCACGCCGATTCCCGGCGGCGGATTGTTTTCCACCGCGCCGGACCTCGTCCGTTTCTACCGGATGATCCTCAACGGCGGCGAGAGCGGCGGCCGGCGTTACGTGTCAAAGGCCGCGGTCGAGCAAATGACCCGCACGCAGACGGGCGAGTTCAAGACCGGTTTCGTCGAGGGGATGTCGTTCGGACTTGGCTGGGGCGTCGTGCGCCAGCCGGCCGGCGTGACGGCAATGTTCTCGCTCGGCACGTTTGGCCACGGCGGCGCTCACGGCACGCAGGGATGGATTGACGCGAAACAAGACCTGATCGTCGTCATGATGATTCAGCGCCTGAAGCAGCAGCCGAACGGCGACGGCTCCGTCGTCCGCGGCGCGTTTCAGGAAGCGGCGGTCGCGGCGATCAAAAAATGAACGGGCTTGGCAGTGCGATGGCGGTTTGACTCTGAAAGGACACGATCATGAAGAAGATGCTGATATCAGCGGTGACGGCGTTGTTGGCGAGCGGTGTGTTTGCGGCGCAGCCGGACGTGGCACCGCCTTACCAACCGACCGATGCGGAGCTGGCGACGATCCGCGGCAAGCTCGATGAGTTCCAGAAGGCCTACAAGGCGCTGCCGATTGGCCGGGTACTCACCACGATGGAGAAGATGGAGAAGAAGATTTTCCCGGTGGACATGAGCCTGCTGCCCGACGTGGAGGTTTACGGCAAGGCCGCCGACTGGATGTTGCGCTATCCGAAGGAGGAGTTCTGGACTGCCAACGACGTGAAGAACACGCTCGACACCCTTGATCTGGGTCTCGCGCGCATCAAACAAATCGCCGAGGGCAAACCGGCGTGGCCGGCGGCCAAGGGCTGCCTCGTGCGCGGCTACCGCTCGCGCGTGGATGGCAGCGTGCAGCCTTACGCGCTGAAGATCCCCGAAAGCTACGACCCGAAGAAGCCGATCCGGCTCGACGTGATCCTGCACGGGTTCGGGCCGACGATGAACGAGGCCAACTTCATCGCCCAGCGCGACTCGGGCAAGCCCGCCACAGCCGGCCAGGAGTACATCCGGCTTGAAGTGTTCGGCCGGCTCAACAACGGCTACCGCTGGTGCGGCGAGACCGACGTGCTGGAGGCGATGGACTCGGTGCGTGCGCGTTACGCAATCGATCCCGAACGCATCGTGCTGCGCGGCTTCTCGATGGGCGGCGCGGGCGCGTGGGGCATGGGCCTGCACTACGCGGACATGTGGGCGGCGTTCGAGGCGGGCGGCAGCGGGGCGGGCGGCTCGTCGAGCGGGTTCAAGAACGATCAGCCGTCGTCCGCGCAGGACGCGGTCGGGCGGATTTACAGCACGATCGGCTGGATGCTCAACGCCGCCAACGTCCCGACGGTCGGCTACTGCGGCGAGGAGGACACGCCCTTCGGCGCGCTCAAGGCCAGCCGCGAACATCTGGAGAGCGAAGGCTTCAAGTTCACGCCCAGCGGCCTCAACTGGACGACGACGGACATCCGCTGCGTGTTCCTCATCGGCCCGAAGACCGAGCACAAGTGGCATCCCGACAGCCAGGCCGAATCCGACAAGTTCATCAACGAGGCCTGTGTCAAAGGCCGTCAAGCGCCGCCACACATCCGGTTCGTTTCTTACTCGTTGCGCTACAACCATTGCTTCGACATCAACGTGGACGGCGTTGAGGCCGGCTACGCTCGCACCGAGGTGGACTCCGTGACCAGCGCCGATAAGAAGCAGCGCACCCTCAAGACCCGGAACGTCGCGCGCATGCTCCTGCCTTATCCGGTCGCGTGCCAGAGTTTCACGCTCGATGGACAGTTGTTCCCGTTCCCGCCGATGCAGCAGCCGAGGCCGCAAACGCGGGTGGCCGCGTTTGGCGCGCGTCGCGTCGCACCGGCGCCACCGCCCGCGCCGCCGCAGATTCTGTTTGAAAAGAAAAAAGGCAAATGGGAGTCGAGCTACATCACCGACGCGCAGTCTCTGGTCGATAAGACCCCGCACAAGCGCCCCGGCCTGCAAGGTCCCGTCAACGACTTCCTGATGGACTCTTTTATCTGCGTGCGGCCGACCGGCACGCCGCAGCATCCGCTGGCGAACGATTACGCGAAGGCCGCCGTGGACCGTTTTGCGAAGTCGTTCTCGAAGTGGCTGCGCGGCGACATCCGCATCAAGAACGACACCGAGGTGACGAAAGAGGACATCGCCAACAGCCACCTCGTCGTTTTCGGCGACGCCGGCAGCAACAAGCTCCTCGCGCAGATCGCCGACAAGCTGCCGATCCAGTGGGACAAGCTCCACGTTCGCGTGGGCAAGCAGAGCTTCGACGCGAACGAACATCTGCCGGCGTTCATCTGCCCGAATCCGTTCAACCCGCGCCGCTACATGGTCGTCAACTGCGGCGATAATCTCCTGGGCACCCGCGAGCTTCGGAAGACCGTCGCGCTCAACTGGCTGCAGGAAACCGACTACGACGTGCTGAAACTGTCCAAGGAATCCTCCGGCGAGATCAAAGGCACGAGCGTCGCGCAGGGATTGTTCGACGAGAATTGGAAGGTGTCGGAGAAGTAGGCAGCGCCGGAAATCCGAAACTAACTTGTAACTCCCGCCGGAGTTTGCGGCGGCATGTCGGGGTTTCATTATGAAGTGTCTCTTTTGGTTTTTATTGCTTGTGGGTTCTTTGTCGGCGACAGCCGACGAAGGACAACCGATCTTCAGCGATGATTTTGAAAACGGCTCGCGGCAAAGCCCGCCGCCGGGCTGGACGATGTGGGGCGACAAGAAGTTCCAGGTGGCTGCCGACTTCACGCGCGACACCTCCTGCGCGCACGGCGGCGCGGCGAGTTTCCGCATCCATCATCCGATGGATACCCGCGGCTACATTGTGTCGTCGCCTGACCGCGCCATCCATCCAAAGCCGGCGATGGTTTACACGGTCTCGTTTTGGGCGCGCGCGGACAAGCCGGGCACGGCGTTGTTTCAGTGGACGGCCTACCGGACGATCAGCCCGTTCGAGGACGCGGCGTCGCCGGGGGCGTTCAAGTTCGACGCGGGCGGCGAGTGGAAGGAGTTCACGTTTTCGGTGCGCGAGGGTCTCGATCTGTTCGCCGACCAGAGCCGGTTCTTGTTGCTGACGTTCCACGCGGCGGCGAAGGCGCGGGAGGAGCGGACGCTGTGGCTTGACGACGTGCGCGTCACCGAGCGGCCCGACCCGAATCCAATACGACTGCTCAACGACACCACGCTGACCCACGATGCGCTCCAGCATCGGCTGCGGCCCGGCGAACGGCTGGAGTTCACCGTGGACGCGACGAAGCGTTTGCGCCGCGCGACGCAGGAGGCGGGCGGCGTGTCGTTCCACCGCGTCTGCGGCTGGACCGGCCAGCCCTACAACAAGAAGGGCGATTACACGCTCGCGCCGGAACTGGAGACGGCCATCCGCGAAATGCGGCTGCCGATGACGCGCTTCTACGCCGTCGGCGACGAGCCGTTCGGCGTCGAGGCGGCGATAGACAAGCTCGCCGAGGTGCTGCGGCGCGTGGGCGTGGCGCAGGAACATTGCGTGGTGGAGTTCGAGGAACAGGGCGCGCGGACCAAGCTGTCGCCGGAGACGTGGGCGCGCGGTGTCGGCTACGCGCTGCGGCACGGCTACAAGTTTCATCACTGGGAGATCGCCAACGAGCCTTACTCCGCCATGTGGGGCGACGGTCAGGCGTTTCCGACTTCAGACGCGTTCATCGAGCACTTCAAGGCCGTCAGTCGCGCCGTTCGCAAAGCGGACCCGAAGGCGCGCCTCGGCATGGACATTCATCACAATGACGTGAAGTGGGGTAACTACCTGCTCAAGCAACTCGCCGGCGATTACAATTTCGTCGCGCCGCACTACTACTGCGGCGCGGATTTGCACCGTCTGCCGTTCGAGGAAATCGCGCTCACCGAGAACTACCGGATGCTCGACCGCGCCCTGCGGGTCAACGCGCTCCTGCGCGCCTACAATCCGCGGCGGGAGACGTATCAATATGACACCGAGTGGGGCATGATTTGCAGCGCGCCCGGCGGCAGGGAGGCCGACGACGAAGGGCGCAACGCCAACATCATCGGCACGCTGCACCGCGCCGTGCGGCTGATCTACTACGCCCGCGAAGGCATCCTGCGCGGCGCGAGTGGCTGGCAGATGCTGAACCGGCTCGACGCGCCAGGCTTTGGCATCCTCTCGCAGGAAGCGCCGGAGAAGCGGTTCATGCTCTACTGGCTTTACTACTACTTCAACCGGCACGTCGGCGAATGGGCGCTGGCGACGGACGGCGTCGCGCCGTTTTACGAGCCGCAACGCCAGGCCGACCGCGAGCAGCTTGGCGGCCCGCTCACGCCGGTGTTGGCGACGCTGAGCAAGGACCGGCGGGCGATGTATCTGGTCATCGCCAACGGTTCGTGGACGCGCACCGTGCCGTGCCGTGTGCGGCTGAAAAATTTCCCGGCGAAAAGCGCGGCGGGCATCTTGCTGACGGCCAATGATCTCAATGGCAAACCGCTGCTGGCGCGAAAAGAGGACGCCGTGTCGGATTTCCCCGTCACGTGCGACGGCGGCGGGATGACGTGCGAGATACCGCCGCACGCGGTGGTCTTCGTGACACTGTCCGGCAAGTAGCTGCCGAGCGGAGAAAAGTTTGCAGCGCGGCTCGCGTTGCGGATAATCTCGCCGCTATGAGAACCCGCCTCCTGGCCGCATTCACCTTGTTCATCGGTTTCGTTTTATCCGCCTCCGCAGCGTCAAAACCCGCGCCGCCGTATCAGCCGACGGATGACGAGAAGCAGCAGATTCGCGCAAAGGCCGGCGAACTGGCGTCGGCGTTGAAGCAACTCGCCGCGAAAAAGCCCGACGCCGCGCTGCTGGCCGACGTCGAGGTTTATCACAAGGCCGCCGAGTGGATTCTGCGTTACGCCGACGAGGAGTTTTATTCGAAGCGTTATGTGGCCGACGCGCTTGCCGCGCTCGACCGCGGGCTGGCACGCGCGAAGGAGCTCGCCGCGAACAAGCCGTCATGGCCGGCGCAGAAGGGACGGCTGGTGCGGGCCTATCGGTCGCGCGTGGATGGCAGCGTCCAGCCGTATGGATTGATCATTCCCGACAGCTACGACGGCAAGAAGCCTGTGCGTCTCGACCTGGTGCTCCACGGCCGCGGCGGAACGCTCAACGAAGTCAGCTTCATCGCTTCGCACGACGCTGACGCCAAGAGCAAGCCGGTGCCGCCGGAACAGAACTACATCACGCTGGAGGTTTTCGGCCGCGTCAACAATGCCTACCGCTGGGCCGGAGAGACCGATGTGTTCGAGGCGCTCGCGTCAGTCCAGCAGCGATACAACATTGACGCGAAGCGCATTGTGTTGCGCGGCTTCTCGATGGGCGGCGCGGGCGCGTGGCATCTGGGCCTGCACTATCCCGACAAATGGGCCGCCGTCGAAGCCGGCGCGGGGTTCACCGACACGAAGAAATACGCGAAGCTTTCGGACCTGCCGCCGTGGCAGGAAACGACGCTGCACATCTACGATGCCGAGGACTACGCGCTCAACGCCTTCAATGTTCCCTTGGTCGCCTACGCCGGCGAGGACGACCCGGCGCTCCGATGCACCACCGCCATGCGCGAGGCATTGGAGCGCGAAGGCTTCAAATTCAAGCCCGACGGCCTGAACTGGCTCACGACCGACCTGCGCGCCATCTTCCTCGTGGGCCCAAAGACGCCGCACCGCTGGCATCCGGAGAGCAAGGCGGCCAGCGACAAGTTCATCAATGAGGCGGTGGCGGGCGGCCGGCAGTCTCCGACGCGTGTGCGATTCGTCACCTATACGACGCGGTTCAACCTGTGCTTTGGGTTTACGATTGCCGCCTTGGAAAAACAATACCAGCGCGCGGAAGTTGACGCCGAGCAGGTTGCCCCCCGCAAGGGATTTCGTGTGAAAACCTCCAATGTCTCAAGACTGACGATTTCAGTGCTGCTGGAAGGGTTGGATCTCGCCATTGACGGACAGAGCTTTCATTTTCATGCCGCTCGCACCGCATCGATTCGGGACCACACGACCGCTACACCTAAACCGCAACCCTTCCGATTCTCCAAGGATAAACCGTCGCAGATCACATTTGAGAGGCGCGATGGAAAATGGTCATTACTTGCAAATAGTGACAACACCTTTGCAATGCGCAAACGCCACGGCCTGCAAGGCCCGATTGACGACGCGTTCATGGAGCCGTTCCTCTGCGTGCGGCCGACGGGCGCGCCGAACCACGCGCTCGCCAACGACGGCGCCAAGGCGCGACTGGAGTTGTTCGCGAAGGAATTTCCGAAGTGGATGCGCGGCGACGTGCAGGTGAAAGACGACACCGCCATCACGAAGGACGACATCGCGAATCAGAACTTGATCCTCTTTGGCGATCCGTCGAGCAACAAACTCATTGCGCAGATCGCCGATAAATTGCCAATCAAGTGGACAAAGGACACCATTACGCTCGGCGGCAAGACGTTCAGCGCCGCCGACCACGTGCTGGTGATGATTTATCCGAACCCGCTCAACCCGTCCCGTTATGTCGTACTCAACAGCGGCCACACGTTCGGCGAGAAGGAGTTTCGCGGCACCAACGCGCTGCTCTTCCCGCGCCTCGGCGACTACGCGGTATTGAAGCTGACGAAATCAGCGGCCGGCGACGTGAGCGAGGAAGTGGCGCTGGCCGGGCTTTTTGACGAGCAGTGGGAATTGAAAGAAAACAAGCAGTGAACAGAAATTGAACAGGGATGGACAGGATGGTCAGGATGTTTCAGAAGTTGTTGTTATCCTGCTCATCCTGTCCATCCCTGTTAAATCGCCGGCTTAATCGCAACTACACCGGCGTTTTTTTCAGCAACCGCACGGTGAGCACGAGCAACCCGACGACCGCCACGAGCAGCACGGCCCAGAGCAGCACCGTTGGCGGCGCGCTCTTGAAATAGTCCGCCGCGAACCGGCGGTAAGCGGGATTCGACTCCAACGGCGCGAGCGACACCGGCACGGCGGAGTAGGCGAGCACCTCGCGGCGCAGAGTCTGAATGTCGTAGCGCGGCGGTTGCGCGTGTTCGTTGCCGAGCAGCAGGCGATAGCTCTCCTCCTCCGGTTTTAGTTTGAAAACGACGCGCGGCACCGAGACGGCGGCGCGGGCCTTCTCCAGCGTGAGCGGCGCGTTGTCGCCTTCCTCGATCTGAAGGAACAACGTGTCGTAACGGCCGCCGTCCACGTGGATTTGAATCGGGTCGCGCCCGGCGCGCCTCGACAGTTCGCCGGCGAACAGCGTGTAGTCGCCGTGCCGCGGATCGTGCGACGGCGCCGACAGCGTTGCCGGACGGGAGAAGAAAGTTTCGGCGGCATCGAGCCGCAGTTGTTGCAGCGGCAACGTCATCGGTTTGCCGCCCGCATCCGGGACCGTGAGCCGGTAGCGGCTGACGTTGCCGCGTTGGCCGCGCCTGGCCGGCCGCGTGTCCGGCTCGATACGCAGCGCGACTTCCGCCTCGGCGGCGTTGGATTCGAGGATGAACGGGATTTGCCGGCCCGAAACGCCGACGACGCGCAGATCGCCGAAGTCGGGCCGCAGCAACGCCAGATCGGCCGCCGCGAGCGTGACGGTGTAAATGTCTTCAACCTTCGGCAGCATCAGCGCCCGCGCCATTTTCCATTGCCGCGCCTCCAGCGGCGCGCCGTGCGGGGCGACGAACTGCATCGGCGGCACGGGCTGGTAACGCGGGTTGCGCGTTTCGGGGCCAAGCCCGGCGGCGACAAACCGCGGATTGAGGCCGAGGCGCATCTTCAGCATTTCCAGGTCGTAAACCGCGGCGCGCGTCGCCGTGTTGCCGTAGTAGAGCGTCCACTGTCCATCAGCACCGGCCGCGGGAAACAGCACGCGCGAAGCGACGCCGCTCACGGTCACGCGCAAGTTGCGCAGCGGCGGGCTGTCGCCATTCTGCACTTCGAGCGTCAGCCCGCCGCCTTGCGGAGTCCCCACGGAAAATGAGAGCGTCTCGCCGCTCAACCCGTCGTCTTCGAGTTTGAGGCGATAGACTTCGCCGCTGCCGAGCGTGATGCTCGTCCGCCGGCCGCTGATTTCCCGTTCCTCGACCAGCGCCAAGCAGCGCGAAAACGCCACGTCGTCCGATTCGATCTCCACTTTCTCGATCGGCAGGCCCGGCGGCAGGTCGAGCCGGTAGCGGCTTGTGGTCCCCGCGTCCGATTCCTGTGCAATGCCGGCCCGCCGGCTCCAGCGCTCGCCGGCCACATCCCGGGCGATGTGAACCGCCACGCCGCGAATTGAAATCGGCGCGGACCGCTGGTCGTCGGCGGTGAGCCGCACATAGCGCGCGGTCTGCGGCGACGGCAGGCGGATGACGGTGTGGTGGACGCGGAAGTTCCATTGCCGGTCGAAGATGCCGGCGTCAGCAGCCAGTTCGCGCCAGCCGGTGGCGTCATCCGACGCCTCGACGCGAAACCGCTTGGCAAAATTCGTGTCGCCAATCCGCAGTTCGATCGTGTCGAACCGCCGCGGCTCGCGAAAATCCACCGTCCAGACGGTGCGCAGCTTCTTGTCCGAGCGCGTGTCGGTCAGGTCGCCGTCCCATTGGCGCGCCACCTTCCGGTCGGTTTTCCGGTCCACGACAAACGGCGTCTCCCGGCCATCGGCGCCGATGAGCCGCAGGTCGCGCAAGTCGGGTTGCGCGGCGGCGGCGACCTCCGGCGGCAACGGCAGCGCCGCGAAGGCGGCCGGCTGGCCGGCAGTGGTGACGGTGACGCTGCGGCGGAACTTCCAGCCGCTGCGCGCCTCGTCGGTATTGGCGGCGGTTTGCCCGAAACCGCCGGTGGCAACCAGCAGCGTCGCGCCAAGACACAAGGCAAGTTTCACGCAAAGGCGCAAAGACGCGAAAGCAGCACGACCTGGCTTTGCACCTTGGCGTCTTTGCGTGAGGTTCTCAGACGACGGCGTTTTCATTTTGCGTCTCCTTCCGAAAGACAAACCGTTGGTAAAGCAGCGACACCGCGATGAGCGCGACGGCCAGACCGAGGAACGACAGGATGCGGGGCATGCCGGTGAGGCTCGACAGGTCGTAGAGAAAGACCTTGCCGATGGTCAGCAGCATGAAGCCGAGAGAGATGAACCGCAACGGCTTGATCTTCCGCCACATGCCGACGACCAGCAGCACCAGCGCGTAGAGGCCCCAGGCCAGCGACATCGTCAGGTTGGGGCCGTAGTCTTGTTCCCAACTCCAACTGATGTAACGGTCCGGTGAATACCAGTCGGCGATTTCGAGATTGATCAGCGCGAAGATGAGAATCAGCCCGAGGAAACCGACGACCGGCGCGAGGCCGAGCTTGCCGCCGTAGAAGAACATGCGCTCGTTCTCGTCCATGCGGTCGCACTCGACCGATTGCAGCAGTCGCGCGCCGACGAGACAGCAGACCGCCGCGACGCCGTAGGTGTAAAGAATCCAGTTCAGGATCGGCAGGCCGCGCTCCTGGTAATGCAACACCTCCGGGTTCAGCAACAGCCGCGCGCTGACGATGGCGAACAGCACCGCGCCAAAATATTTCAAGCCCGGGTGCGGCACGCGACGATACAGCCACCACACCGCCGCCGCCTCCAACGCCCAGCCGAGGGTGATCCATTGTTTGTCTAGCTGGAGCGGGATCGCAACGCTGACGAAGCCGAGCGCGACGGCGGCGAAGAGCGCGATATTACGGAGTCGGGGAGCGCCGGCATCCTGCCCGCCTTCGGCGGCAAACCGCTTCATCACCTGCGCCAGCGCCGCGACCGACAGGCCTGCCATCGCCACCGGCAGCGCGCCGACGTAGCTCTTGCCGCACGCCGCGACGAACGCCTGGTAGAGCACGAGGAAGAACAACGGCCCGCTCAGCCCCGACGCCAGCCACGGCCAGAGCCGCTGCGGCCACATCGGCACGAGCGACTTTGGCATCGCAAACGGCAGCGCCAGGAACGCCAGATAAAACGCGGCGTAGATCGGCATCACCACCGACACGTCCGAATCGTGGAAGTAGCTGAAATGCCACGCCGTCGCCAGCGCCGCCGACGCGGCCAGCCCGACCGCGACGAGGCACGACCAGTCGCGGCGCAACGCGGAGCCGACCAGCAGCATCGCGAGGAACGCCATCGCCAGCAACAGCGGCCACGGGTCGCCGCCGAGTTCCCGCGTGTCGAGGCATCCGAACAGGCCGGCGACGGCAATGAGCGCCGTCGCCACCGCGCCGGTTTCATGAACGTCGGCGCGCTGCGGCGCACTGGCTTGTTCCTTCGCCTGGCGCAGCGCCGACACCAGCGACCAGCCGAGCGCGAGCAACAACGGCAGGCTCAGGTTGCGCAACAGCGTTTCGCCGACGGTGCCGCGGAAAAACCAGAACTGGATGAGCAGGCCCAGCACAATCCCGCCACCCGGCGCGACGAAGCGCAGGCCGTTGACGCCGCCGCGCTCGAACACCACCGCAGCCATCGCCGCCAGCAGGCAAAGGAACACCCACGGTGGTTCGCCAAGTTTTTCGCCAACGAGCACGCACGTGAACAGCGCCAGGCCACTGCCCGCAATCAACCCGGTGGCTTCGAGAATCTCCCGCGCCCCGGCTTCCACGGCCGGCGCGAACCGCCGCGCCGCGCGCGGCAGGAGGTTGAAGAGCGCGCAGAGGCCAATGGCCGAGAGGCTTGCGCCCCAGGCGTTGGACTGCGCGAGCGCCTGTGTGGACCAGACGAACAACGTCAGCGCCGTCGCGATGGCGCCGCTGACCGCGAGCCAGACCTGCCCGCGCGCCAGCGTGATGACCAGCAGCGCGACATCCAGGCAGGCGATGAAGCCGAACAGCAGCGGCCACTCGACGGCGTAGCCGCGCTGGCCGGCCATGTAGAACGCGAACAGAAACGGCGCCAGTCCCCCGAGCATCGCCGCGCGCACCGTCGTTTTCTCGTCCGCCTTCTTCGCGGCCAGCGGCAGCGCGAGGTAAAGCAGCCCGAACAGCGCGAAAATGCCGACGCCAAGCAGCATTTTCTCCGGCGTCATGAACTTGTGGAACCAGCCGACTTCGACGGCGAACGTCGCCGCCAGACTCAACAGGACGATGGCGTTCCACTGTTTGCGCACGGCGACCCAGAGCAGACCGACATCGAGCAGCAGGATGTAGCTGAACAATCCGATGGGCCGGTCTTCGCCGGTCGAAAGCACAATCGGCGTCGCAAATCCGCCGAGCAGGCCGAGCACGGCGATAAAGATCGAATCGTACCGCACCGCCAGCAGACACGCCACGACCGTGACCATCGCCATCAAGGCGAACGTCGGCAGGAGTGAGATGAGAGGTGGGTTATAAACGCCGTGCGCGGCGAAGATCCCGGCGTAGAGCACCGCCACGCCCGCGCCGCAGAGCGCGTTGGCTGTGACGGCGTAGCCTTTGCGCAGGCCGAACTCCGACCCCACCAGCATCCCGATGCCCGACAGGATGATCAACGCCACCTGCATCGGCGGCGTGATGAGGTTGTTGTCGAAGGCGTATTTCAGGAACAAGCTCGCCGCGATGACGAACGCAATCGCGCCGAGCCACGCCGCGCCGCGCACGCCGAGCAGCGCCTCCCAGTCGAATGACGCCACCTGCGGCGGAAGGACGGGAATCGGCGGGAGCGGCGGAGGCGATGATGACGGCGGCGCGGTGGCGGCCGGAGTTGCGTCCACGTCGCGAAACGAGTCGCTCGGCACGAGCGGCGGAACTGGCGGCGCAACGGGAGTCGGTGGCGGTGGAGGTGGCGGCGTCTTCGCGATGACTGGCGGCAGCGGAGGAGGAAGGGTCGTTTTTTCTTCGGCGCGCGCCCAGGACGACGTCGCTTGCGTTTCAACTGGCACAGCCGGCGGCGCGGCTTGCGGCGGAGTGGCCGGCGTTGGGGGTTGGGAACGCTGGGCCGTCAGTTGATTCAAATCCGCACGCAGCCCGTCAATGTCGCACCGGCGCTCGGCGAGATTTTTCTCCAGGGCGCTGATCCTGCGCTGATTCATCACCGCCAGAACAATCGAGATGATCGGCGCCACCAGCAGCACCAAGCCGAGAAGCACCAGCAGGGGTTCCATTGTTTCACTCATGGTCGCTCGTTCCTTTCAACGGTCGCTTGTTCCAGCCGGCTCCGGGTCATCGTTTCCACGACTCGACGACCAGGTCGCGCAACGCGGCCTGGCCCGACGGCATCAACGCGACCTCCGCGACGAGGCTGCGCGCGTTGCGGGCCTGCTCCAGTTTTTTGCCCGCGCCTTCCTGCACGTAGTAGGCCTCGATGCCAAACTGGATTTCCGGCAGGCCCTGTGATCCGTAGCGGATGTATTTGCCGCGAATGAATTTCCCGGAAGCCGGCTTGTTGACACTCGCTTTCACGCTGCGCCAGAATTTGCCGTCCGCATCCGGCTCCAGCGTCACGTAAACAGTCCGCTCATCGAGCCAGTCATCGCGATCCCAATAACGCCACGCGTGATTGTTGGCGTCGGGAATGCCCTCGATGCCCGCGCCCGGCACGCTGCTGATGGCGTAGCTGAGGATGATGTAGTCGCCGCGCATCACGTCGCGCGGGTCCACCGGCGTGACCTTCAGCCGGATTGTCTCGCCGAACATCAGCGGCGCGGCGTGCAGCGCGATCATGCTCGCGAGCACGACCAGTTGAAACGCGATGGTGGTCCAGAGCACGGCGCGCTCGCGTTGGCGCAGCCAGCCGGCCACACGGTAAAGCCACGCCGGGCCGACGAATGGCGCCGCTTCGGGATCGGCGTTGATGTGACTTTCATCCATGGCGCACCTCCTTCCGCTTCCGCCAATACATGCCCAGCCCCAGCAGCGCCGAGCCGCAGATCGCGAACATCAGCGCCGCGCCGAGTATGCCGCCGAAGCCGCCAAACAAATGGCAGTAGCAGCAGACTGCCCAGAGCACGAAGCAGAACACGCCGAACGCGAACGGCAGCCCGCGGTCGTCGCGGATGCCCACGCGCATCAGCCAGAGCGCCAGCGCGATGGTGGCGATGTTGGCGACGATCAACGGCACGACCCAGTCGTGCGCCGTGCTCCCACTGTGGAGGCGCGCGGCGCTCCAGAGGCCCATGAACGCCATCGCGAGCGCGAGGCCCGCGGGCAGCCATTGCGCGCGCAGCACGTCCAGCAGCCGCTCGCCCGGACCGCGCGCGCTGCCGGCGGGGTCCGGTTTGAAAAGGCCCGTCAGCGCCAGCGTCACCGCGAGCAACACGAGAATGGCGATGACCGGCGCGAACGCCAGCGTTCGCCAAGCCGAGTGCCACCAGTAATCATAGCCGCGCGCGATTTCGCGGAAGAACCCGTCGGTGCTGAGCGGCACCAGCGCGCCGGCGGTCAGCAGCACGCCGTAGAAACGATACGGAAGGCCCAGCGAGTTTCCCGGCCGATGGTTTTCCGCGACGATCAACAACAGCGCGCCGACCGAGCCGATGAGAAAAACCGATTGCCAGTCGAGGTCCCACGAGAACGATTGCAGGATCACCCACCACGCCACCACCGGCACGTAGAGCCACACCGCGCCGGCGGAACCCCGGCGATACGCCCACGCCAGGCCGGGCAGCGCCAGCAGCGGCAGGCTGAAAGCGCCGTTGGGCCAGCCTTCGACCAGCGCCCAGCCCAGATGCCGGTAGCCGAGAATCTCCGTGCCCGCCCACGCCGCGAGCAGGCCGGCGTAGAGGCAATGAATCAGCAGCGTGTCGAGGCAGAGAGCGAACGGCAGCACGCCGATCGCCCACCACCAGAACCCGTCGGGATAGTGCGCGTTGAGGTGAAACGCCTGAGCCACGAGCCAGATGCCCGCGCCGAAAAACAGGCAGCCCAGGAAGAACACCAGTTCCGACGCCCGGCGCGCGCCGCGCACAAACCGCAGATACAGTCCCGCGCCATGCGTCGCCGCGAGCACGGTGAAAACCATCGTGAATTTCGCCACGCGCGGCATCCCCTGCCAGTTGTAGCCCATGAGCAACAACGCCGCCGCGCCGAACAGCAGCACCGCCAGGCCGATGATGGTGAACGTGAACCGCGACCGTTTGCGCGCGCCGGCCTCCTCGGTGTTTTCGTAGCGCGCGAGGATGTTGTCCGTCTGCTGCGGCGAGACAATGCCCTGCTCGCGCCAGTCGGCCAGTTCTGTCTGGAGCCAGCGCCGCTGCCTGTCTGAAAGGATGCGCTTCTTCATTGGCGACCTCCTCGGTCACAACGCGGGACGATTACGCACGGCGCGAGAATACCACCGGCGGCGGTCAGGGCAACAAAGATCATCCATCGGAGGACTGCGGCATGGTTTGCGGTTGGCCTTCTCATGTGTCCACCGGAGCAGGCGCGGTCTGCGGCGGGTATATAACGCGGCTTTTCGTCTGCGCCGGGCGCAATCCACGGCGTATTCATAAAGGGGCACGCTCGCCCAAAGAAACGGGCTTGGAAGTCCGTTCTACGAGGCCGGCGCGTGGTCTTCCCGTAGAACGGACTTCCAAGTCCGTTTCTGCTCGCAGTGCCGCCGGCGCCGGCAGTTGCGCTTCTTCGTGCATCAGCCGTGGGCGCACCCGGACACACGCGCCAGGCCGGCGGCCCTCGCACCGCAAAAAGTTAGTATTTTTCTCTTGCCAAGGTAAGAGAAATTACCTACCCTGCGCCCGGCGTCGGAATGGGCCGCCCCCACGGGCGGTCCGGCGCGGCGCGATAGAAATGACCTTCCAATTACAAGGAGACCGCATGAGACCAGGCAACACCAAGAACATGACACCGAAACAGATCGCGGCCAACCGCCGCAACGCCATGAAATCCACCGGGCCACGAACCGCACGGGGCAGGGACCGCTCCCGCATGAACGCCCTCCAGCACGGCCTGCTGGCGCAGGCCGCCCTCGTGCAGGGCGTGGGCCTGCGCGAATCCGCCAGCCAGCTCCAGGCCCTGCGCCGGCAGTTCTTCGAACACTGCGCGCCCGTCGGCCCGTTGGAGGCGATGCTGGTGGAGCAGATCGTGACCTGTTACTGGCGCAAGCGCCGTGTGCTGAAGGCCGAGAGCGGGGAAATCGCCGTGAGCGTGGGCGAGGGCGCCCGGGAGCGGGAGCGGGCCAGGGCCGGCCAGCGGGCGCGCTGGAAGCTAGCCGGGGTGATTCAGGGCGAGAGCAAGCTGAAGACGAGCACCGCCGGGCTGGATTACCTGACCGAGACGCTGGAGACTGCGCTGACGCACCTCGTGGTCAGCGGCGAGTTGAACCGCGAGGCGATGGGCGAGGTGATCGACGTGTTTGGGGCGGAGGCCAACGGGGTGACGCACGAACTGGCGGTGCTCAACGACTGGCGCAAACGCAATCCCGACGGCCTGAAGGCGGGCGC
>CAIQCK010000118.1 GCA_903870275.1 uncultured bacterium
ATAGCAGTTTGAGCGACGCTGGAAAGCCGCTCTGAGCCGGCCGAACGTCCTGCCTCGACCCGACAGCTCGAAAGGAACGACACAACAAATCCAACCAGGCGCTCATCCACCCTTGACACTACTCATAGCAGCCCGTTCTACGCGATCCTACGCGCTCGCCGCCGGGGTTTTGAGACAACCCCTACCGGATATCCTCCACTGTCAGCTTTTGCCCGGCAGCGAGCGTCTGCTCGTCGGCCAGCCGCACCAGCAGCTTTTGGTTTTCAATGCTGGCTTTGGCGGAAACCGGCTTCCCGTCAATCGTGACCTTCACCGACTGGACGGAGCCATTTTTCGGCGCGGGCAGTGACAGACTCTTGAGCCGCAGCTTGCCCCACTTCATTTGCAATTCTGCATTCTGCCTTCCGCCATCTGCCTTCTGTTCGAAAGTTCCCCATCCCTCGGCGCTGGTGAACGGCGCACGGAAATTTCCCGGCGTCAGGCGCGGCGCGAAACCGATGTGGCCTTTCGGCCCGTGATACTCGAAGCCGCATGCGGCGAGGAACACGCCGTAGCTGGCCATCGAGCGCGCGTAGTGGTCGCCGCATTCGACTTCGTTCCACGGATTGCGGCGTGACGGATGATAGCGGTCGTGGACGGCGCGCGCGATGGCGAGGCCCTCGGTCAACATGCCTTCCCAGACCATGTGGCCGGCGACCTGATACTCGAAACCGTTCATGCACTCGTTGAAGTAACCGGCGGCCCACTCCGGGCCTTTGCCGGCGGCTTTCTTGTAATCCCAGTCCGTGCGCGGGAACGAACACATCAGCAACCCCGCCTCGCCGGCCATGGCATACCAGCGGCCGGGCTTGAGAACCGCGCGATACGGGCCGACGTCGGGCGAGAAGTTACAGCGCCAGAGCGACCGCAGCGCCGTGAGCGTTTCCTTCTCCGGCAACACGCGGCCCAAGGCGACCTGCCACGCCCAGCTTTGGCCGAAGACCTGGTCAATCTCGCAGCCGGTGCCGGAGTTGATCGCCTCGGGATGTTTCGGATCGGGCTTGTTGATGAAGTAGTCGCCGTCGAAGAGATCGAGAATGCCCTTGTGGCCTTTTTCGAAAATGCTGTGGCACTGCTGCGCAAACGCGTCGTCGCCGGCCTCGCGCGCCATTTCCTCGCCCGCCCGGAGCGCGGCGAGATAGAGACCGCTGAGCCACGCGACGGGGCCAAACCAGTTGGTGTCGAGGGTGTTGTGTTGCGAGCCTTCGAGAATGCCGTTGGCGTCGCCGTCTTCCGCGATCAAACACTCCAACGCCTTTTTGATCTTCGGCCAGTTGCGCTTGAGAAAATCGCCATCCGCCGACATCTGGTGCTCGCGCAGCGAACGCAGGATGATGCCGCACTGGCCGTCAATCGCCAACCCGGCGCCCTCGCCGCGAAACTTCACGACGCCGGTGTCGGGATTGAACGCCAGCCCGTAGTCGGTGCGCTCGCGCAGGTCGCGCTCGAGTTGCGGGAAGAGGCGGCCGACGGCGTGGGCGTAATGCCAGACGTGCGTGCAGGTGCCGGAGCAACAGCCGACGCCTTCCCATCCGTAAAACCGCCCGTCGGCAAACCAGTGGCACGTCGAGGTGGCGAGAATGGAGGTGTTGAGCATCGTCCGGTCGAGAAACCAGAACGGCAGGGTCGAATCATACCAGGTGTCGTGCCAGAGCCGTGTTTGCGACGCGAGTGAATCGAGGTTCTTCGCGAGATGCTCGACAACGGCAGCGGCGTTGGCGAAACGCGCGGCGTAGCGCCGGCCCTCGGAGCCTTTCACCGGATCGAGCTTGTGGTTCGGGAAATGCCACGCAAGGACGAATGTCGCCTTCGCCGTCGCGCCCGGCTCCAGCGTCATCTTATGCTTGAGCGCGCCGACAAGCTTTTGGTCGAAGGGTTTGGCGGTGGAGTCGCTCATCGCCGCGGAAAAAACCTGTGCCGCCGGATCGCCATCGGCGAGCGAGGCCATCGGCGTCGCGTCCGCGTCGAGACACGCCAGCGCCATGGTGCCAAAATCGCCGCGTTTCTCCAGCGGGCCGAGTGGCGCAGCCTCGTCGGTAAACACGATCTGGTCCGCGCCGATGTTGCCCCACGCGCCTTGCTGCTCGTCCACGATCTCGATGCGCGCGGTCTTGCCCTCGAACTCGCGCACGTCAAACGCCTCCTTCCGCATCTGGTTGTTGTTCTTGCCGGTGGCGGAGCGGACGACCTTGCCGCCGACGAGGAGGTTCAGGCAGGTCTTGCCGGGATGGTTGCCGCCGCCGATGTAGAAGCGGATGAACCGCCGCTCGATGGTGAACTCGGGGCTCGTGAGCCGGCCCGTGGCGTTATCGCGTTCGCCGACGTTGCGGCCCGGCGCGCTGGCATGGGAGTTGACGACGCGCTTGCCTTCGCCGCCGACCTCGCCCTGATACTCATAAATCTTTTTCCGCTCCACGGGTCCGCTGCCGAACGCCGTGCCGGTCACGGTCCAGCCTTCGTAGGTCGCTTTCTCGAAATCTTCGAACACGATGTCGGGCCGGCGCGCCTGCGCCTTTTGTGGCGTGGCGGCGGCGGAACACTCGATCATTGTTGTCCGCCCGCTGCGGCGGATGCGATTGCGACGTTCGCCTTCGCCCGGTTGAGCGGTGTGAAGACAAATGGCGTTCTCCAGCCAGCCGCCCAGCTCGGCCTCGGCCTTTTCGCCGCCGGTGTTTTTCAGCGTGAACTGCATCACGGTTGCCGGCAGCGCAGAGTCGTCGGGGTTGAGCGGGATGAACGGCGAGAATGCCTCCAGCGAGACGCTCACCGGCGACTCCGGGTCGCGATACTCAACGAACCCGATGGGATACTCGCCGCAAAAGCTCACATTCTTCCAACCGCCGGCGTCGAGCGCGCGCACCTGCGACCTGCCGCCGCTGGTGATCTTTAGCGCGAATCCTTGCGCGAGCGGGGACTTGGCTTCCATCGGTTTGGCGTAGTGTTCTGCGCCGGTGCTGGCGTGCTTGTTAAAGATGTCCCAATGCCACAGCCGCCCGTCGCCGCCGAGGTAGAGCTGGCCCGTGCAGATGCCGCCGACGGGCATGCCGATTCGCTCCAGTTCGGCTCCGTGATAAACCTCGCGTTCGCCGCGGGCGATCAGCGACTTCACCCACGCGGCGCTCAGCTTCTTGTCGGCGGGGACCAACTTCTCGAAGTCTTCCCGCGTGAACGGCCCGGCCATCGCGGCACGCCGCGCGCCGGCGGCGACCGCCGCGCTCCAGCCGAGGATTTTCAACGCATCGCGCCGGGTCCATCTGCCGCAACACCCGGGCGTGGAACAGGGTTTCGCGTCGGGACTGTTTTTGTTCGAGGATGATGAGTTCATGTGTGGGTCTCCGCTTTGGAGGTGGAAAAAATGGGAAGGAAAAGTGGCGCGGGCGGCGCGGGCGTTGTTTGCAGCCAAATCATGCCGGCGCACGTTACCGGAGCACGGGAAACTTTTCGACGATGTTTTTATGATCCAGCCAGACAATGGTTCCGGCTGGGAACTGTTCTGTGGGAGCCCGTCATTACTTTTTCTTGGTGGAACCGTCCATGCATTCAATCCAGTGGCCCAGGAAAAACTGCTTCTCCGCCGGCAACAACGTCGGCTCAGTGCCGACGATCGGCCGCAACGCGGTGGTCATCTGAAGCGTGACGAGCATGAACACCACCACCCACGCTATCAGGGCGCCGCCGGTGCTGGCATCCAGCTGCCTGAAGCCCTCGTGCAGGAAGCGCAGGCCAAAGTAGCTTGCGATGAACCAAAACCCCAGGTGAATCGCGCCCATTCCCACCACCGATTCCGTGGACTCCGAAAACACCCAGGCCACAGGCGCGAACCCAAGCAACAGAAGGGTTGCCAGGGCCAGCAGTCCTGCAACGAGACCGCACACCGTCGCCAATCGCGCATGGGACCCGCTCAGGCACGCGAAGATGTAAAGACTTGGCAGGCAAATGGCCGCGCTTAACAACAATCCAACCGCGATTTTCAGCGGCGCCGCCCAAAGCTGTGTGCCGCCGGAAAACATCCCGACCACGACGCCGTAGACCAGCGCGCAGCCGATGGCCGACGCGAGCAGCGCCGCGATCAGCCGCTCCGCGCCCGGCTGGGTCAACTGAAACACCACGCGTTGCGGCTCGCGCAGAAGCGCCTCGACGGCGGCGACGAAACCGTCGATCGGCTTATGCTCGACGGGAGGTTTGTCGGGCGGCGGGGGCTGGGCAACAACCGGCGGGATGATCGGCGGCAGCGGTGGTGGATTGGCGTTGGATTCACTCATGATTGGGTCCTTGTGGGATTTGTTTTCGTTGGTTGATGATTCACTCAAACAGCAGCCGGCGCATGTGGTTGAAAAGAATCTCGTAAAAACTTCCGGCGAAGATGTCGTGGCGGAGGAACTCCACCGGCAAATACGGCGCGCCGACGAACGGCCGCAACATCCATGAAATCTGGCTGCCGAGAAAGAGGTTGATCGCCAGCCATGCCAGCATGACTTTGCGCGCAGCGTTGTTGTTGCTGCCGAGCCGCCGCAGGGATTGCCACAAACGCAGATTGCCGACGACGCCGGCAAACGCAACGAGCGCCACCTGGCTGACCAGCAGGAAACTGTGCGCCCCCGCCGCGACCGCCGGGTCTGCGCCCATCGGTGGCGTGTTCCAGATGATGAACAGCACCACCGGACTGAAAGAGCCGAGAATGACCGCCACAACGGTGAAACTCATCAACACCGCGAGCAATGACTGGCGAAACCGCAGGTCAAGCCCCAGCAGCGGCGCCAGCATGCCGTTGATCAACGCATTGGCGAGCGTCGTGAGCAACACAACCAGGGGGAATTTGATGGCGTTATAGACAGCCTGGAGCGGGGCGCGCCAGAAACCCACCGCCGCGCCGTAGAGGCCCGCCCCGGCGAAAATGACCGCAATATAGAGCGCCACGCGCCGCGTGTCGGGCCGGGCAAGCCACCCGCTGATCGAATCGGTTTCGCCTCGCAACAACACTGGAATCTGCCGCAAGCCAGACTCATGGGAATGCGTGTCCATTTCAAAAGCCTAAATGCGTCGCATGGTCAGGCCGCCATTGTATGGACTGCGCCCTCAAGATTCAACACACCTCTCGGAGTCTCCGCGCCAACGGACGCTTTTGGAAGCCTCACCGCCGGTTGACCCAGATCGGGCTGGCCCAGGCCATCTGACCATCGGTTTGCTCGACGCGGACGTAATAATACGCGGCGGCGTGTTGAGGCCGGCGAGCGCGGGCGCGGGTCCGGCCTGTTTGCGGGGTTGCGGCGCGGCGAGCAGCAGGGCGACGGCGAGTAGGGCGAATGTCATGTTTGCCTCCGGCGCGGAAATATGGAATTGTTTTGCGCACGTCAAGGACCGGGTTCCGCAGTCCGACTTGCCGGCGCAGACAAACGAAATGGATTGTTGAATGTTTTTCGACCAGGGAGAAACCATGCGTTGCATACTTTCAGCGATGCTGATGCTGGCAGCGGCACGTTGCCCGCTCGCGGCCGCAGCGGACGGGCCGCTGGACGTGCCGGTTCCGGCCGGATGGAAAATGGAATACCAGGGGACCGACGGACTGGATTTTTATTCGGTCGTTCCACAACCCGCCGGCAGCGGACTTCTGATGTTTTACAAATGGCCGCCTCCCGCGAAGCCCGAGGAGATTCCGGCGTTGGTGCGCAATCTGGCTGGTGATTTTGTGGCGGCGGTGAAAAAAGGAAAAGCGGTGCTGGCCAGCGAGAAGTGTGAGGTGGAAGGGTTTGTGGGCGCTCATTGCAAGGGCAGCTATGTGGTCTTCCGGTTCAAAAGTGAGGGCGTTGACGGCCCGCAAATGCACGCGGTTTTCATGATGAGCGTGGACGGTCTGATTTGGAACGGACAGTTTACCGGAAAACCGGACGACTGGGCCGGGGCGCTGAAGCTGTTGAACGCCATCAAGAAAAAGAATTGACGATCCAGCGGCCGGCGGTCGGAGGCCGCTGGAGTGCGAAAGCAAACTCCAAAGGATACCCACGGACCACTGATTACGGATAACTTGGCGCTGATCACTGATAACAGACGCGCCCGCGGCAAAAGTCCCGGTTGGGCGTTCCGTTGACACCCTCGGCGCGGTCTGGCATTCTGCGCGACTCATGAAACTGCTGCTCATCGGTGGAGGCGGTCGCGAGCACGCGCTGGCTTGGAAACTTTCCCAGTCGCCGCGCGTGAAAAAACTTTTTGCCGCGCCGGGCAATGCCGGCATCGCACAGGTGGCGGAATGCCGGCCGGTCGGCGCGGAGGATTTGCCGGGACTTCTGGCGCTCGCCAAGGAGATCAAACCGGACCTGACGGTGGTGGGGCCGGACAATCCGCTGGCGATGGGCGTGGTGGACTTGTTCGAGAAGCAGGGCCTGCGGGCGTTCGGACCCAGCGCGTCGGCGGCGCGGTTCGAGGCGTCGAAGATTTTCTCCAAGCAGTTCATGCAGCGCCACGGCATCCCGACGGCGCGGTTCGGGAACTTTTCCAGCAGCGCGGAGGCGAAGAAGTTCGCCGCGTCGCTCGACGCGTGCGTTGTGAAGGCCGACGGCCTGGCGTTGGGGAAGGGCGTCATCATCTGCCGGTCGCCGGCGGAAAGCGCGGCGGCCATCACGCAGATGATGGAGCAGAAGTTATTTGGCGCAGCGGGCGAGCGGGTGATTGTCGAGGAGTTCATGCAGGGCGAGGAAGCGAGCATCCACGCGCTCCTCGACGGCAAGAGCTACCGGTTGTTCCCGTCGTCGCAGGACAACAAGCGTGTCGGCGACAATGACGCCGGTCCGAACACCGGCGGCATGGGCACAATCTCGCCGGTGCCGCAGGTGTCGGCGGCCATCATGCAAGCCGCCGAGGGAAAAATTCTGAAGCCTTTCCTGCGCGGTTGCGCGGCGGAGGGCATTGAGTATCGCGGCCTGCTGTATCCGGGGTTGATGTTGACCGCGGACGGCCCGAAGGTGCTGGAGTTCAACGCGCGGTTCGGCGATCCGGAGACGCAGGTGTTGATGATGCGGCTTGAGAGCGACTTGCTCGACGCGCTGGAAGCGGTTGTGGACCGGCGGCTGGTGGGCGCAGCGCTGCGGTTCAAGCGGGACGCGGCGGTATGCGTCGTGATGGCCTCGGGCGGCTATCCGGGCGATTACGCGAAGGGCAAGCCGATCCGCGGCCTCGACGACGCGGCGAAGCTGGACGGCGTGCAGGTGTTTCACGCCGGCACCAAACGCAGCGGCGACGCCATCGTGACCAGCGGCGGCCGTGTGCTCGGTGTCACGGCGCTCGGACGCGACCTGAAGGCGGCCCGCGAGCGCGCTTACGAAGCGGTGGCGCGCATTCAATTTGACGGCGCGCATTATCGCAGGGACATTGGCCTGCGCGCGCTCAAAGTTCTGGAATGCACGCCCGGTTGGGCGGAGGCGGCGGTTTGAATAATGCGAAACGGAATCTGACATGAAACTTGCTCCAACTTTTCTTGCCGCCGCATTGTGCGCGGGGGCATCCGGATTGATCGCGTCGGATGACGCGCCGAAAAGCGCGGCCCCCACTGGGACGGAGCCTTTGGACCTTTCCAATCTCTCGGCGGTGACCGCTGCGTTGCGGAGCGTGTATCTTGATCCCTCGGCGGTCACGGACAGCAAACTGAACGAAGCCGCCGCGCGTGGCATGCTCGGCCGCCTTGGCATTGGCGCGAAGATTCTCGATGCGAAATCCGCCGCCGCCAGGAACGGCGGCCCCGACATCGCCAAGACCGAGATGCTCGGTGAGCAGATTTTTTACGTCCGCCTCGGCGCGCTTGGCCACGACACGGCAAAGGCGCTCGACGCCGCGCTCGGACCGGTGCCGTGCGAAAAACTCAACGGCATCATCCTTGATCTGCGTTTCGTCCGCGGCGACGACTTCGCTGACGCGGCCGACATGGCGGGCCGGTTTGTGCCGAAGGGCGCGCCGCTGTTCACCCTGGTGGGCGCGAAACGGGCGGCGCGCAGTTTCAGGGTGTCGTATGAAAAGCCGTGCACCGTGACGCCGTTGATCGTTCTGATCAACCGCGAGACGGCCGGCAGCGCGGAGGCGCTGGCGGCGGCGTTTGGGAACCAACAGCGCGCGGTGCTCATCGGCGGCACCACCGCCGGCGAGGCGGTGGATCGGGTGGAGTTGCCGCTGACCGGCGGCGGCAAGCTCGCGCTCGCCGTTGCGGAGATTGTCATGCCGGGCGGCAAGAAAATTTTCCCGCGGGGTTTGGAGCCGGACGTGCCGGTGAAGGTGGACCTTGCGCTGGAGCGCAAGCTGTTGCTCGGTCCGGACGCGCAGAAGAGCCTGCGGGCAAGCATGGAGCCGAAAGTCACCAAGCATCGTCTCAACGAGGCCGAACTGGTGCGAGCGCTCGGCGCGGACGTAGTAGTAGACAAGTCGAAGGTGAAAGAAGCGCCCCCCGAATCGAAAACGAGCGCGCCGCCGCCGGTGGACAAGGAAACGCGCAACGAGAACGTGAAGGTGGAGCAGCCGGCGGATGTGGCGTTGTCGCGGGCGCTCGACATCCTCAAAGGTCTGCGCATCCTGCGGCGAAATTAAGCGCCGCGGTTGGGTTCGCGACGTTTTCTACTTCAGCTTTTCCTGGACTTCCGCCGGCGCACGCCAGCCGTAGCCGCGTCGAACGTCCGGCGCGTAGGCGCAGGTCACGACGAGCAAATCACTCTGGCGCGCTTTCTCTGGCGGAATGTTGATCTGCACCTGCGTATAGCCGTCCCCATGCCATCGCGTGAAACCGTCGCGCGCGTCCATGGCAAGCGGTTGGCCGTTGAGGCGCAAGTCGCACAGCTTTGGGTTTCGATAGGGGATGCGGAGCCGGATCGCGAGCGCGGCGTTGAGCGGGCGGTCCTCGGGCGCGCGATCGGCCGGCTCGAAGTAAATCTTCGTCTCCGGCCCGGCTTCGAGAAAAGTCCGGATCGCCGCCGCGTTGCAGGCGGGCAGCGACTCGATGTTCGCGACAAACTTTTTCGTATCGCCATCCATCATTTTCGCTCCCTTCGCGGTAAGCGCCATTGCCAGCCCAATGCGACAATCGGTTTGCGGATAGAGCACGCCCATCGTGAACGCGCCCTGGCGCTGCCAGAGTTCGACGCGGCTGTGACGGCGCTCGGCGGCGTTGCGTCCGGCGGCCATGACCCATTGGCCGACAAGCGATTTCACCACATTGACCGGATAGCCCTCGATGTTCTCGCCGTCCCAAACACGGTTGCCGATGCGCATCAGCCCGCGCAGCCGCGCCACGCCGCTTTCCTCGTAGCCGACCTCGCAAGTGCCGAGCAGCGTGTGGTAGCGCGCGTAGCCATACATCGCCGTGTAGAAAAACGGCCGGCCCACCCAGAGCCGGTCCGCGAGCGGTGGCATGTCCGGCCCGAAGAACAGCCGTTGCGTGTCCGCCTCACCGCGGTCAATCCCGTAGCCCGCTTTGCGCGCCTCGGCAATCATCGCTTCCGTGACGCGCCAGTCCCATGGGCGGAGGGAGTAGTTGGAGTAAGCCGTCCCGCACGACTCCACGGTCTGGTTGCCGTTCCAACGCAGCGGCACACCGTGCATGTCCCATTGCACGTCCGGTTTGAACTCGTCGAACACCGACTGGAGCGCGACAACCTCCGGCGCCTTGCCCGGCTCCTTGAGCGTCAGCGTGTCGAGGTTCCATGCTTTGCCGCGCTGGCTGCTGTAGGGATCGATGCCCTGCGAGTTGGCGTTGCTCTCGGCGGTCCCGTAACCCCACGGGTTCACCACGGGCATCAGCAGGACGACCTGTTTGCGGCGCGTCTCGACCGCCTCGTGCGAGTTGCCCAGCAACCACTCCGCAAAATGCATGAGGGTGGTTGTGCCGGTGCGCTCCGCGCCGGCGTGAGTGGCGGTGATAAGCGCGACCTGCTTGTCATCGTCCCGCACCGACTTGTTCGTGATGCGCGCCAGGAAGATCGGCAGTCCTTCCTTCGTTGTGCCGCGCGTTTCGAGCGTAAACATGTCCGGGTGTTTCTCCGACCAGTAGCGGAGCGTCGCGGCGATCTCGGCAAAGCCCGGCCGCCGCGCCGGCTCTTTCCACGGCCGCGGCATGTCCGACAGCCGGGAGGCGATCTCATCGCCAGCGTGGGACGCGAGGGTGCAGGCAATGAAGAGAAAACCGATGCCAAGTGTGCGTGCGAGGGTCGTTTTCATAAGATGAAATAGCGTTGCGGCTCACCGCCAGCGAAGCGCTGTCAGCAGATTCGAGAAATCATCCGTCCACAGAACGCCGTTGGACACCGAGAGCGGCCGCCATCGTCCGCTGCGCTCGAGTTGGCGGACCAACTCCACGCGGCGCGAGAGCACGATCCACTCGCTGGTCTCTTTGCCATCGAAACGATCCGCGGCGCTGATATCGAAATCCTGCCAGTCGCAGCCCGCCAGGCCCGCGTCGGCGGCGAGCCTGGCCACGATCGGCTCCAAGTCCAGCCGCCGGTTCGACACATGAAAGGCGAGGATCCCGCCGTCGGCCAGTTTGGCCTGATATAGTTGCAGCGCCCCGCGCGTCAGCAGATGAATGGGAATCGAGTCCGAACTGAACGCGTCCAGCACGAGCATTCCGTAGTGGGCGTCCGGCGCGGTTCGCAGTTGCACGCGCGCGTCGCCGAGGACCACGCGCAGTTGCGACGCGGCGCAGCGGCTCATGAACGTGAAGTAACGCGGATCGCAGGCGATGCGCTCCACGGCGGGATCAATTTCATAGAAATCCCACGCTTGGCCCGGCTTCGCGTAGGCGGCGAGCGCGCCCGCGCCGAGGCCGATCAAGCCAACGCGCGGCGGCAACGAACCCGCCACCGCGTCGAAGAGCCTGAACGCGTCTCCGGCGGGGCCGGTGCGGTGGTAAAACGCCAGCGGCTCGCCCGCGCGCGCCGGATCGAGATGTTGGCGGCCGTGCAACGTGGTGCCGTGGACGAGTTGGCGGAATCTTCCGTTCACGTCCTCGGTCACGCGCAGCACGCCGAAAAAATTGCGCTCCGCGAGCAGCACGCGGCCGTGCGCGCCGACGTAGAAAAAACTCGCCGCCATTATCGCAGCGAGACACAGGCTGAACCGGATCGGCCGCAGCACAAACCGATACGTCGTCAGCGCCGGCAGGGCAAAGATCGCCAGCGTGCTCGCGCGCCCCGGCTCCACGCCCGCCGCCTGCGCGCCGTAGATCAACGCCAGCGTCGCCAGTCCGAGTCCTGCCGGCCAGAGCAGATCCTGACGATTGAAGCCGCGTTGTTCGCCCACGCGCGGCGCGAGCGCGCACGCGAGCAGCATCACCAGCGGATACTCCAGCACCGACTTGAAGATGAGCGGCGCGAGCAGCGCGTTGAACATCCCGCCCAGCACGCCGCCGACCGACATCCACAGGTAAAACTCCGTCAGGTGCTCGCTCGTGGGGCGGTCCTTGGCCAGCGCGCTGTGGCAGATGAGTGCCGCCGCCACGAACATCAGCAGATGCAGCGTGACGAACACGGCCGGCGGATGCGTTGCCTCGATGATGAACGCCACCATCAGCACCAGCGCCGGCAGGCAGAGCACGCGCCCCATCCACGGCGGCGCATAGACCGGCCGCCGCGCGAACACCAGGATGAACGTCCCCAGATACAGCGCCAGGGGCAGCACCCAGAACAGCGGAAACGGCGCGACATCCGTTGTCAGGTAGGTCGTCACGCCCAGCATCAAGCTCGACGGCACAAACGCCAGCAGCACCCAGCGCGCGCGGCGGAGAGGGGAGAGGAGAGTCGGCAGTGGGCAGTGGGCAGTGGGCAGTGGGCAGTTGGGAGATGGAAGAGGGGAATCTGAAATTTGAAATTTGGAATCTGAAATTTGAGATTCCTCCCCCTTCTGCCGCCACAGCACCCACGCGCATGCCGTCGTCAGCGCCAGCAAGACCGCGTAGCCCGCCGTCCACCATTGGCTTTGCGACCACAGTCGCAGGTTCGGCTCCACCAGCGCGATGTAGCCGAACAGTCCCGCCATGCTGCCGGCGTTGCTGGCGGCATACAGAAAATAAGCGTCGTGCGCCTGCCGGTGCCGCGTCTGGCTGAACCACTTCTGCAACAGCGGCGCCGTCGTGCAGACCGCCAACAGCGGCAAGCCCACTGTCGTTCCCAGCAACCGCAGCAGCCAGGGAATCGGATTATCCGCGCCCCGCAACGACGCCACCGCCGGGTCGGAGATGTAGATCGGCAGCACCGCCAGCGGCAGCGCCATCAGCGCCAGATGCAGCAGCGATTGCCGGCGCAGGCCGAGCCAGCGCGTCGAGAAATGCGCGTAAGCGTAGCCAAGCAGCAGCACCGCCTGATAAAACACCAGGCACGTGTTCCACACCGCCGGCGTCCCGCCCAGCAGCGGCAGGATCATCTTGCCGACCATCGGCTCCACCAGAAACAGCAGCGTGGCGCTGAAAAACAGAGTTGCCGAAAACAGATAAACCATGCGATCTCGCCCCCGATGCTCGCACGCTTCCGCCGCCCCTTCAAGCGTGGCGCGTTCTTAACGTCATAGGCTTGGCTAGGTCGGAGGCTGGCGCGAAGGCTTCGCCAGCGGGGGTGGTCGAGCATCCAGCGTGACAGCTGGAGCCGTTCACTGTTGCGCGTGGTTAGGCGCTTCCGGTCGTTTTATTGTAACCGGTTCGCTCCAGGTCCGCTGTGGCGTGGTGAGCAATCCCCATATGAAATGGTTTAGTTCGGCGAAAAGACTCCGGGACCTGCTGTGAATCTCGGCGGGAGTAGCCCGCTCGAAGGACACGCCTACCGCAAACTTTGGAGCGGCGTGGGGTGGCCAAACGTTGAAGTCGAGGGCAGAGTGCGGAGGAAACTCAAAATAGCCGATGCCGGTTCCGCAGTCGAAACCGCTTTCTTGCCGCCAGCCCGAGGCTGTCGGCAAGCGGTAATAATACCACGGCATCGAAGCGCTGTAGCCCAAATACGAAAATGGCTGATCGGACGTGTTGCTCGCGCGAAAGACTGCGACAAGTTGCCCATGCTGGTCGGTGCGGAATTCTACGAAACTCAGTGACGGTGAAGGTCGGTTGCGAAGCCACCAGATGAAAGTGCCCACGATTACTGTCACGAGCAGCAAGGCGATGAACTTGGTATGCTTCGATTTCATGAGAAGCAGGAAACGCCCAACAAGTATTCGACATCCTGATTGACGTCTCGCAAGACGACATGCCGAACTTTCGCGCTGCCTTTTTGGCGTGTCCAGAACATTTACACTCGTGGCAAACATCCGATTGGACCGGCCAAGGCCAACCGAGCACCCCGCGCGTGGAAAAAGCTGGAGCGTTGGCCCCGGCTCTTTCGCGCGGGTGCGGGTCGCGATGGTTTACGGCGTCATGCAGAGTGCGTGGGCGCTCCAGCCGCTTGGCCGGTTGCCAAGTATGGCGCAGGCGCGGAACCGGTATTGATGCCGCTCATCAGTCCCGTGACGGTGAGGCTGCTGGTGGTGGTGACGCCGGCTTGCCGACAGTTGGCGTCGCTCATCGGGTCGTTGCAAATCTGAATGATGAACGTAGCTCGCATGAAGCCGAAGGCTTTGGACTGCTGCGAGGATCGCAGCTTTCTGCGCGCGACCGCATAGCCGAGACCGCGGTGAAAGCTGTGGTTCCCACAGCAGTCCAAAGCCTTCGGCTTCATCCTTCGAGTATGCAACGGTAAGATCGCCGTTTTTTCCTCCGAATAGAGCTTTTCGCGGACTGCGCTAGCGCAGCGCTAGCTCAGTCCATTGGAAAACGCATGTTTTCACCTCCGAAAAACATGCGTTTTTGGCTGGTTTTTCACTGCGCTAGCGCAGTGATTTTTCTTCCCAAAAAATC